>CALEUL010000055.1 GCA_937921035.1 uncultured Porphyromonadaceae bacterium | reverse complement strand
GGAATCAGTCCTAATTTTATCTCGCTTCAAAATCTTTTATCGGACAGCAATAATTGATTTTACGGCAGCAAATTTACATGTTAAATTATGAAAAAAACAAATATATTAATATAAAAACGCCGAAACCTCCGGATTTTAATATGTGCTTATATTCCAGCTACTTCCGGCGGTTTCCATGTCGGGGTGCGCGGCAGATTTGTTTTTAAGTTATTTTTTTAGTATCTTTGCACGATTTATCGAAGAAAAAACAAATTGAACAATCACACTTTATGAATCCCATTAAAAAAACCATCGAGCTTCCCGACGGCCGGACGATTACTATCGAGACCGGCAAACTGGCCAAGCAAGCCGATGGAGCGGTAGAAGTACGCATGGGCAACACAATGCTTCTCGCCACTGTTGTTTCCGCCAAGGAAGCCGGCGAAGGCGTCGATTTCATGCCCCTGCAGGTAGAGTACAAAGAAAAATTTTCGGCCGCCGGCCGTTTTCCCGGCGGTTTCCTAAAGCGCGAAGGCCGCGCCAGCGACTATGAGATCCTTACAGCCCGTCTGGTAGACCGCGTGCTGCGTCCCCTGTTCCCCGACAATTATCACGCCGACACTTTTGTAAATATTATCCTTTTCTCCGCCGATGGCGTTGACGCTCCCGACTGTCTGGCAGGTCTTGCCGCTTCGGCAGCTCTTGCTGTCAGCGATATCCCTTTCAACGGTCCTATCTCCGAAGTGCGCGTTGCACGCATCGACGGCAAATTCGTTATCGATCCCACTTTCGACCAGCTTCAGAAAGCCGACATGGAACTGATGGTTGGCGCCACCTACGACAACATCATGATGGTGGAAGGCGAGATGAACGAGGTGAGCGAAGCCGATCTGCTCGCCGCCCTCCGTGCCGCCCACGACGCTATCAAGGCACAGTGCAAGGTTCAGATGGAACTGGCCGAAGCTGTTGGTTCCACTGTTAAGCGCGAATACTGCCATGAGGTGAACGACGAAGCTCTCCGTGCCGACGTTCACGCAAAATGCTACGACAAGGCTTACGCCATTGCCAAGGCCGGCAGCGCCGACAAGCACTGGCGTCAGGATAGCTTCGACGCTATCTGCAAGGAATACATCGAATCCATCCCCGAGGAAGAACGCGAGGAAAAAGAGGCTATGGTGAAGCGCTACTATCACGACGTAGAGCGCGAGGCCGTGCGCCGCTGCATCCTCGACGAAGGTGTCCGTCTGGACGGCCGCAAGACTACCGACATCCGCCCCATCTGGTGCGAGGTAGATTACCTGCCAGGCCCTCACGGAAGCGCCGTTTTCACACGTGGCGAGACACAGAGCCTCTCCACCGTTACCCTCGGCACAAAGCTCGACGAAAAGATGGTGGACGACGTTCTCAACCAGGGTTCCGAACGCTTCCTCCTGCACTATAACTTCCCGCCCTTCTCCACAGGCGAGGCTAAGGCTCAGCGCGGTGTAGGCCGTCGCGAAATCGGCCACGGCAATCTGGCACACCGCGCCCTAAAGCGCATGCTGCCCGACAACTTCCCCTACGTTGTACGCGTTGTCAGCGATATCCTCGAGAGCAACGGCTCCTCGTCGATGGCCACCGTATGCGCAGGTACTCTCGCACTGCTTGATGCCGGCGTGAAGATGAAGAAACCCGTCAGTGGCATAGCTATGGGTCTTATCACCGATACCGAAAGCCCCAAATACGCCGTTCTTTCCGATATCCTTGGCGATGAGGACCACCTTGGCGACATGGACTTCAAGGTTACCGGCACACGCGACGGTATCACTGCCACACAGATGGACATCAAGTGCGATGGCCTCAGCTATGAAATCCTCGAAAAGGCCCTCAACCAGGCCCGCGACGGCCGTATGCACATCCTCGACATAATCGAGCAGACCATCCCCGCACCCCGCGAGGACTACAAGCCCCACGTTCCGCGTATCGTTACCATGATTATTCCCAAGGAGCTTATCGGTGCCGTTATCGGCCCGGGCGGAAAGATTATCCAGGGTATCCAGGAAGAAAGCGGCGCAACCGTTTCCATCGACGAAATCGACGAGGGCGGCTACATCGAAGTGGCTGCCGCCAACAAGGCTGCCATCGACAAGGCTCTGGCCATGATCAACGCTATTGTAGAGCTTCCCGAAGAAGGCAAAGTTTACGACGGCACCGTTCGCTCCATCATGGACTTCGGCGCGTTCGTGGAATTCATGCCGCACCGCGACGGCCTTCTCCACATCAGCGAGATTGCATGGGAGCGTCTGGAAAACATGGAGGCTTCCGGCCTTAAGGAAGGCGACAAAGTACAGGTCAAGCTTATCGAAATCGACAAGAAAACCGGCAAGTACCGCCTGTCCATGCGTGCCCTCCTGCCCAAGCCCGAGGGTTATGTAGAGCCCCAGCGCGCACCCCGAGGCGAGCGTGGCCCGCGTCGCGATGGCGACCGTCCCCGCCGCGAAGGAGACCGCGGTCCGCGTCGCGACCGTGGCGAGCGTGGCCCCAAGAAAGATTGATTTTCTCACACACGATCTAAAAAAGCAGCGGCATATGTCGCTGCTTTTTATATATCTTTTGCCCTGGTTTGACGGTAGTGACGGTAGTGGAGATTGTTGTGCATAAAAATTATGCGCCATAGCTGAGATATCGTGAAAATTGCTTAACTTTGCAAAAAATTTCCCGGGGCAGGGAAGGGTTCGCGATAGTCAGTTTCTTGATATATAACAATATGGACTTCATTTACGATTTATTTTTACCAGGCAACACCGGCATCGCCTCGACGCTTGTGCTGTACTCGTTCGTTATAGCGGCGGGTATATACATAGGCAAGCTCAAGATTTTCGGTGTTTCGCTCGGTGTAACCTTTGTGTTGTTTGTTGGCATTCTGATGGGCCACTTCGGCTACATCGTCGACAGCGACATCCTAAAGTTCGTGCGGGAGTTCGGTCTTATCCTGTTTATCTTTTCCATAGGTCTGCAGGTTGGTCCCGGTTTCTTCTCGTCGTTCAAGAAGGGCGGCATGCGCCTGAATGTGCTTGCCGTTATGGTTGTGGCACTGAACGTTGCCATTGTGTTGGGTATATATTACTTCGGTAATATCCACGACATTTCGGCGCTTGTGGGTGTTATGAGCGGCGCGGTAACCAATACCCCGGGTCTTGCCGCGGCGCAGCAGGCCATTTCGCAGGCCACACAGACCTCCGAGCAGGCAAACCTAATGGCGAGCGGCTATGCCGCTGCTTATCCCCTCGGCGTTGTGGGCATCATACTTTCGATGTTCGTAATCAAGTGGATTTTCCGCATCAAAACCGAGAATGAAATCAAGGAAATAGAGCAGGAGCAGGAAAACAGTCATCTGAAACCGTTCATGCTGTCGGTGAAGGTTACCAACGTGCTTGTCAGCGGACGCACAATGGCACAGCTTCACGATGTTATACAGACAAACTTCGTGGTTTCCAGGCTTATGGGCTCCGACGGTAAGGTCATTATCCCGAAATCGAGCACCGAAATCCACACCGGCGACTTCCTGAAGATTGTATGCTCGGCGCAGGATGCCGACCGTTTCAAGGCTGTCATCGGACCGGAGGTGGAAATGGACTGGGAATCGATACCCACTCCAGTATACTCGCGCCGCATTCTTGTTACCAAGAGCGAGTTCAACGGCGTAGCCCTCGGCTCGCTGCGTCTGCACAACGGCTACCAGCTTAACTGCACCCGCGTGAACCGTGCCGGTGTCGACCTTCTGGCAGCTCCCAACCTTCGCCTTCAGATTGGCGACCGCATCACCGTTGTGGGCAATTTAGAGGACATCGACCGCCTCGCATCGCGTCTCGGCAACTCCATGAAGCGCCTCAACCAGCCCAACCTCATCACCATATTCGTGGGTATTATACTCGGTATAATCCTCGGCTCCATCAACATCGGTTTCGGCATGAAACTCGGTCTGGCTGGAGGTCCTCTTGTTGTGGCAATTCTTATCAGCCGCTTCGGCTACAAGGCCAAGCTTATCACATACACATCTTCGTCGGCCTCGCTGCTGCTGCGCGAGCTGGGCATATGTCTGTTCCTCGCATCGGTGGGTATCTCCGCCGGCAAGGACTTCGCAGCCTCGGTGTTCAACACCACCGGTATGTGGTGGGTTATCTGGGGCTTTGTAATAACAGTTGTGCCTCTGATTATCGTTGGTTGCATCGCCCGTGGCCACGACCGCATAAACCTGCTCACTATAATGGGACTTATGTCCGGCAGCTGCACCGATCCTCCAGCTCTGGCCTACGCCAACAACTCTACATCCAATGATCAACCCGCCGTGGCCTACTCCACGGTATATCCGCTCACCATGTTCCTCCGCGTGGTGGCCGCACAGGCGCTGATACTCTGTCTTATCTGACGCGCGTTTTTCGCCTGAAAATACAGCCCCGCAAGGAAACGGAAACCTTGCGGGGCTTCTTATGTCTGCGCCACGACGACGGAAGTGTCAGCTGTTCAGCGCTCTTGTGCAAATCGGCGGAAATTGCTATATTTGCAGTTCGGAAATAAAGTTAAGCAAATATATGAGCAATATCGATTTGAGCGAACAGGAGCAGCTGCGCCGCCAGAGTATGGCCGAGCTGCGCCGCATGGGTATCGAACCGTACCCAGCTGCCGAATATAAGGTTACCGGCTACAGCGACGAGATTAAAGCCGGTTTCAAGGACGATGAACCCGCCCGCGACGTATGTATCGCAGGACGTATCATGAGCCGCCGCATCATGGGTAAGGCTTCTTTTGTGGAGCTGCAGGACTCGCGCGGCAGAATACAGATTTATATCTCCCGCGACGAAATCTGTCCCGACGAAAACAAGGACCTTTATAACGTCGTTTTCAAAAAACTGTTGGATATCGGCGACTTTATCGGCGTATGCGGCTATGTGTTCCGTACACAGACAGGCGAGATATCCGTTCACGCCCGCAGCCTCACCGTGCTTAGCAAATCACTCCGCCCTCTGCCAATCGTAAAGATGAAGGACGGTGTCGTATACGACGCCTTCGACGATCCCGAACTCCGCTACCGACGCCGCTATGTCGACCTTATCGTGAACGACGGCGTAAAAGAGATATTCCTCAAGCGAACCAAGGTATATACCTCCATGCGCGAATATTTCAACAACGCCGGATATGTGGAGGTGGAGACACCGATTCTACAGTCTATACCCGGTGGTGCTTCGGCTCGCCCCTTTATCACGCATCATAATGCCCTCGACATACCCCTCTACCTCCGTATCGCCGACGAGCTCTACCTCAAACGCCTTATCGTAGGCGGCTTCGAGGGCGTGTACGAGTTCTCCAAGAACTTCCGCAACGAGGGTATGGACCGCACCCACAATCCCGAGTTCACCTGCATGGAAATATACGTTTCCTACAAGGACTATAACTGGATGATGTCTTTCACCGAGAAGATGCTTGAGAAGATTTGCCTCGACGTGAACGGCACAACCGAGGTGAAGGTCGGCGACAATGTAATCAGCTTCAAGGCTCCCTTCCCGCGCGTTACAATGGCACAGGCAATCAAGGACCACACCGGGGTGGATATCACCGGAATGGACGAGGGACAGCTACGCGAAACCGCGCGCCAGCTTGGCGTAGAGGTGGACGACACTATGGGCAAGGGCAAACTTATCGACGAAATCTTCGGAGAAAAGTGCGAGGGAACATACATCCAGCCCACATTCATTACCGATTATCCCATCGAAATGTCGCCCCTTACCAAACGCCACCGCGACAACCCCGAACTTACCGAGCGCTTCGAGCTTATGGTCAACGGCAAGGAGCTGGCTAACGCCTATTCCGAGCTGAACGACCCAATCGACCAGTACGAACGCTTTGTGGAGCAGATGCGTCTGGGCGAGAAAGGCGACGACGAGGCAATGATTATCGACGGCGACTTTATCCGCGCCCTCGAGTACGGAATGCCTCCCACATCGGGCATGGGCATAGGTATGGACCGCCTTGTAATGCTAATGACCGGCCAGACCGCAATCCAGGAAGTGCTTCTCTTCCCGCAGATGCGTCCCGAGAAAGTGGAGAAGCGCGACAAGGCTGAAGTTTTCATCGCTGCCGGCGTTCCCGCCGAATGGGTGGAGCCTCTGCAGAAAACAGGTGTCCTTACCGTGGCCGCTATGGCGCCCATGAATCCCAACAAGCTGTTCCAGGACCTGTGCGGCGTTAACAAAAAGAACAAACTCGGTCTCGCCAACCCCAAGCCGGAGGATGTTGCCGCATGGGTGGAGGCCGCAAAAACTAAGGCCGGGGAATAATGACCAAGCTCTTAGGCCTGAATCTTGAGGAACTCGGCGCGGTGGCGAAAGCTGCCGGGCTGAGACCTTTCGCTGCCCGCCAGATGGCGGCGTGGCTGTATGCACGTGCCGCGACAGATATCGGGCAGATGACCGATCTGCCAAAAAAGGCGCGCCAGTGGCTTGCCGACAACGGCTATGTCGTGGGACGCAAAGCGCCGATAGCACAGGCCTTGAGCAACGACGGCACCGCGAAATACCTTTTCGAAGGTGTCGGTGGCCGCGATATCGAAGCAGTATATATCCCCGACCACGAACGCGCAACCCTGTGCGTGTCCAGTCAGGCCGGATGCAAGATGAACTGCCGCTTCTGCATGACCGGACGCGGCGGATGGCAGGGCAATCTCGATGCCGGCGACATAATAAACCAGATTCTCTCCATACCCGCGAGCGAAACGCTTACAAACATCGTTTTCATGGGCATGGGCGAACCCACCGACAATATCGACGCCGTCCTGAGGGCTGTGGAGATTCTTACTGCGCCCTGGGGCTTCGCATGGAGCCCAAAGCGCATAACGGTGTCCACAATTGGAAAGCAGCCCGGTTTCAGCCGTCTGCTCGACGAAGCCGGAACACACATCGCCGTGAGTCTGCATTCGCCTTTCGGCGCTGAAAGAGCATCGCTGATGCCCGTAGAGAACGCCTTTCCCGAGAAAGAGATTGTGGATACGCTGCGACGCTACGATTTCGCCCACCAGAGGCGTCTGTCGGTGGAATACACCATGTTCCGAGGTGTGAACGACAGCGTGCGCCACGCCGACGCCCTTGCTGCGTTGCTTCGCGGAACTTCGGCTCGCGTGAACCTTATCCGCTTTCATCGTATCCCCGGTTTCGACGGCGAGCCGTCGTCGCAGCAGACTATGGAACGTTTCCGCGACCGGCTCAACGAGCGTGGCGTAACAGCCACCATCCGCGCATCGCGAGGCGAGGACATAATGGCGGCTTGCGGCATGCTTGCCGGAGCTAAAAAACAGACAGATAACAACCAGAACAATGAGCAATCGTAAAATACGCGTGGGCATTACCCACGGCGACACCAACGGTATCGGCTACGAGGTGATTCTGAAAGTTCTTGAAGATCCACGTATGGCCGACCTGTGTACTATCGTTGTATACGGCTCGGCAAAAGCCGCGGCCTTCTACCGCAAGGCTATGGAACTGCCTGCTGTGCAGCTTACCCGTATCGACAGTGCCGCCGACGCCCGCGACGGCGTATTCAACATTATAAACGTTGTGGGCGAGGACCTGAAGATAGATCCCGGATTGGCTACACCGGCAGCAGGGCAGGCCGCTCTCGCAGCGCTAAAAGCCGCTGTTGCCGACCTGCAGAACGGCGACATCGACGTTTTGGTAACCGCACCCATTAACAAGCATAACATCCAGAGCGACGAGTTCCACTTCCCGGGCCACACCGAATTCCTCGAAGCAGCTGCAAACGAAAACTCCGAGGAACACAACCAGGCGCTGATGGTGATGTGCGCCGATGACATGCGTGTGGCTCTCGTTACCGCACACACTCCTGTCGCCGAGGTTTCCGCGGCCCTTTCCAAGGAATTGATAATCGAAAAAATCGCAGCTTTCGCCGCATCGCTGCGACGCGATTTCGGCATACCGTCGCCCCGTATCGGTGTGCTGTCGCTGAATCCTCACGCCGGAGAGGAAGGTCTTCTCGGCGCCGAGGAGGAAGATATTATCAAGCCCGCAATTGCCGAATCACGACAGGACAAGATTCTCGCTTTCGGACCATACGCCGCCGACGGATTCTTCGGAAGCGGTGCTTACAAGGCGTTCGACGGTGTGCTGGCTATGTATCACGACCAGGGCCTGACTCCCTTCAAGACAATAGCGATGGATAACGGTGTGAACTTTACCGCCGGCCTCCCCTTTGTGCGCACTTCGCCCGACCACGGCACCGGCTACGACATCGCCGGCAAAGGCGTCGCCGTGGCCGACTCCATGCGCTGCGCTATCTACACAGCGCTCGATGTGTTCCGCAACCGGCAGATAAACGACCAGGTGTACCGCCGTCCGCTCACAAAACAGTACCAGAACAAGGACAAGGGCGCCGATCCAACTATAGACCTTTCAAAAGAAGAAGACTGACACCATGCATTATGCCATAATAGCCGCAGGAGAAGGCTCGCGCCTGGTACAGGAGGGGGTGGCTGTGCCCAAACCCCTTGTAGACCTCGACGGTCGTCCTATGATTCGACGCCTTATAGACATTTTCGCCTCCTACAGGCCCGAAAGCCTAAATGTTATAGTAAACGAGCACATGACCGACGTCCGCCGCTATCTGGAAAGTATAGCAGGCGAACTACCGTTCGATTTTCATCTGACGGTGCGCTCCACGCCAAGCTCAATGCACAGTTTCTACGAGGTTTCGCGTGGCTTCACCGCAGGAAAATTCATCCTCACCACTGTCGACACTATATTCCGACAGGAAGATTTCGTACGATATGCCCAGGCTTTTGACGCCGACAGCGATGCCGACGGCTGCATGGGACTCACTACCTTCATCGACGACGAAAAGCCTCTGTATGTCGACGTTGACGAGGCTACCGGACTTATAACGGCATTCCGAGACAGTTCCGACGGCCACGATAAATACATCAGCGGTGGCATTTACGGCCTGACGACTCCTGCGCTGCGCGTGCTCGACGACTGCATGAACCGTGGCGTAAGCCGAATGCGAAACTACCAGAGGGCTCTTATTGAGGCCGGCCTCCGCATAAAGGCCTTCGACTTTCCAAAAATTATCGACGTGGACCATGCCGCCGATATCGAAACGGCACGCCGATTTATTATATAACTCTCCTGAACAACCTTAATCCACTGCTATGAGCGACTTAGATGAAGAAATAATCAACACCGACACCGGCACCGCGGCGTATATCGACAACGACATCATAACTTTGTCGTGGAACGAGCATATACAGCGTCGCCCCGGCATGTATATCGGCAAGTTAGGCGACGGTACAAACTCCGACGACGGTATCTATGTCCTTATAAAAGAAGTGGTGGACAACTCCATAGACGAGTACATGATGGGCTTCGGCAAGGTGATAGACGTGAATGTTACCGAAACCTCGGCAACCATCCGCGACTATGGCCGAGGCATTCCTTTGGGTTCGCTCATTGTGGCTGCGTCGAAGATGAACACCGGCGCCAAGTACGACTCCGAGGCTTTCAAAAAGTCCGTCGGCCTAAACGGCGTGGGTATAAAGGCCGTAAACGCACTCTCGTCCGATTTTGAAATCACAGCCTTCCGCGACGGCCAGTGCAAGCGCGCCCGCTTCTGCATGGGCGAGCTGATTGAGGAAACGCCTGTTATGCCCACCGACGCCCCAAACGGAACTCTGGTAAGCTTCACTCCTTCGGCAGAAATATTCAAGGGATATATCTTCCGCGACGAATTCATTGTGCCGATGATGAAGAACTACACCTTCCTCAACACCGGACTTAAGATACACTATAACGGAAAGACTTTTATATCGCGCCACGGCCTGATGGACCTGCTTCAGGAAAACATGACGCAGGAACCGCTCTATCCGCCCATTCACCTCAAAGGCGACGATATCGAGGTTGTGATAACACACGCCCGACAGTACGGCGAGGAATATTACTCGTTCGTCAACGGCCAGCATACAACGCAGGGCGGTACGCATCTGGCTGCGTTCAAGGAATCCGTAAGCCGCACGCTAAAGGAATATTTCAACAAGAATTTCGAGTACTCAGATATCCGCAACGGCATGGTGGCCGCTATCGCCATTCGTGTGCAGGACCCCGTGTTCGAGTCGCAGACAAAGACAAAACTCGGTTCGCGCGAGATGTCGCCCGAAGGCGTTACAATCGCCAAATATGTGGGCGACTTCATAAAGAAGGAACTCGACAATTACCTGCACCGCGACCTTGAGGTGGCCGAGGTTATCCTCAAAAAAGTGCAGGAGAGCGAGCGCGATCGCAAGGCTATGGCCGGTGTGGCAAAAAAAGCACGCGAGACGGCCAAGAAAGTGAGCCTGTACAACCGTAAGCTGAACGACTGCCGCGTACACCTTAACGACTCGCGCGGCAACGAGGAACGCAAGCTTGCCTCGTCAATCTTTATCGTGGAGGGCGACTCGGCTGGCGGTACAATCGAGAAAGTGCGCAGCGTGGAGACGCAGGCGGTGTTCAAGCTTCGAGGCAAACCGCTAAACAGCTACGGCGCTACACAGAAAGAGCTGTACGCCAACGAGGAATTCTGCCTGCTGCAGGCTGCCCTGAACATTGAGGACGGTATCGACAACCTTCGCTACAACAAGGTTATCATCGCAACCGATGCCGATGTGGACGGCATGCACATCCGCCTGCTTATGCTCACATATTTCCTCCAGTTCTTCCCTGATTTGGTAAAGAAAGGGCATGTATACGTGTTGCAGACGCCTCTGTTCCGCGTGCGAAACAAAAAGACTACCAAACGCTCGGGTCGTGTTCGCGCCGCCGACAAGCAGCAGGACGATACCGTATACTGCTATTCCGATGATGAGCGTGTCGCTGCCATACGCCGTTTCGGCGACAACGCGGAGATAACGCGATTTAAAGGTCTCGGCGAGATTTCGCCCGATGAATTCCGTGATTTCATAGGCGAGAACATGCGTATCGACCGTGTTACCCTGCGCAAGGAGGACGGCTTTGCCGAGGTGCTGGAGTTCTATATGGGTAAGAACACTATGGAAAGGCAGAATTTCATCATAGATAACCTTATTGTAGAAGATGACACCAACATCGACAGCAGCGGAGAATAAACGCGTTGCCGTTTTCCCGGGCTCGTTCAACCCGTTCACTGTGGGCCATGCCGACATTGTGTGCCGCGGCCTCGAACTGTTCGACAGAATAATTATAGCCGTGGGAATAAACACCGCCAAGCACACCGACGGCGGCGAGACGCTTTTAGAACCTATACGGAGGCTCTACGCCGGCAACAGCCGCGTGGAAGTGGCATCATATTCCGGCCTTACGGTCGATTTCGCGGCTGAGCGAGGAGCCCGTTTCCTGCTGCGAGGTGTGCGCTCGGCAAAGGATTTCGAATACGAGCGCGATATGGCTCAGATAAACCGTCAACTTTCCGGCATAGAAAGTGTTTTATTATTCAGCAAGCCCGAATACGCGGCCGTTTCGTCGTCGGTGGTTCGGGAATTGCGTGCTTTCGGACACGACGTCGATATTTTCCTCCCCAAACCAGATGATTCAACTGACAGATAAAATGAAAAAGAGTATATTGTTCCTTATGGCTCTCTTGGCAGCCACTCCGCTGTTGCGGGCACAACAGTTCGAGATTACTCCCGAACAGAAACTCAATGCGTCCCTGGCTATTGTAGAGCGCTATTATGTTGAGGATGTGGATGCCGATACCCTCGTTACCGAGGCAATAAAGGCCATGCTGAAAACACTTGATCCCCACTCGGCATATACTTCGCCAAAAGAGACCAAGGAATTCACCGAACCACTCAACGGAAAATTCAGCGGTATTGGCATTCAGTTCAATATGCTCGAGGATACTGTATATGTGATTCAGACCATCTCCGGCGGTCCGTCCGAAAAGGTAGGCATAATGGCCGGCGACCGTATAGTCAGCGCCAACGATACCGTCCTGGCCGGAAAGAAGATGGTGAACACTCAGGTTATGAAGCATCTGCGCGGCCCCAAGGGTTCGCACGTGATGCTGAAGATTAAGCGCGGCAACGAACTTATCGACTTTGAGGTTACCCGCGACGATATACCCCTGTACAGTGTCGACGAAACCTTTATGGCAACCCCTACCACAGGATATATCCATATCTCGCGCTTTGCCGAGGACACCGCTAAGGAAGTACGCGAGGCGCTCGATAAACTCCGGCGCCAGGGCATGAAAGATCTTATAATTGATCTCTCCGACAATGGCGGTGGTTATCTGGGCGCTGCCGTAGAGATGGCCGAGGAATTTCTGCCTGCCGGCACAACGGTGGTAAGCACCGCCGGACGCGCGGCACCACCAAGCAAGTTCACCACCGAACGCACCGGATCGTTCCTCGACGGCGAGCTGGTGGTAGTTGTGAACCAGTTCTCTGCTTCGGCAGCCGAAATTTTCGCAGGTGCCATACAGGACAACGACCGCGGTCTGGTCGTTGGCCGTCGCACGTTTGGCAAAGGCCTCGTGCAGCGACCTATGCCGTTCCCCGACGGTTCGATGATACGCCTCACCGTATCGCGCTACTACACCCCTTCGGGCCGCTGCATCCAGAAACCATACGAGAAAGGCAAGGGAGAGGAGTACCAGCTTGAGGTGCTCAACCGTTACACAGCCGGCGAGCTGTGGCACTCCGACAGCATTCCGCGCCCCGACTCGCTGCGCTACGAGACCCTTAAATACCATCGTCCCGTTTATGGCGGCGGCGGTATAATCCCCGACGTATTCGTGCCCTCCGACACGTCGTACTACAGCGTCTATTACCGCGACCTTGTCGCCAAAGGCGTCATTAACCGCGTAACAATCAATTATGTCGACGCTAACCGCAGTGCCCTCCTCAAAAAATATCCCACTGAGGACGATTTTGTTAAAGGTTTCGAACTGCCGCAGGCCGTTACCGACAGTCTTTTCAGCATGGGACGGCAGAAAGGGGTTGAGTTCAACCAGGAACAGTGGGAACGTTCTAAACCGCTTGTTGTGGCCATGATGAAAGGCCTCACCGCTCGCGATCTTTACGAAAACGCCTCGTACACCAGGCATATATCGCCGTTGCTTAAAGATTATAATGCCGCGCTTGATGTAATAGCCGATAAACCCCGTTACAACGCCCTGTTGAGCGGAACCGCAAAGGAATAGCAGGGGCCTGCCAGCATCACTGGTAAACGTTATGTCAGCTAAAAATAGCTATTCTTAGCTATCTTTAGCTGACAATTTTATGCCGATTTGTACGATATGAGAAAAAGTATTCAATGTTTTTACAATAATTAACACAAAATTTATTTTTCCTACCTTTAAATCCCCTACCTTTGCTCCGTCTCTTTAAAATAACACCCTGCTTTTATCTTTTTATGAAAGATCTTTACACAAGTAATCCTGGCAAATCACTTCTTTGAGGGGATTTGTCAAGGCTGGATGCGAAAAATTTTAAATTACGTTGCGTATTCAGGCACCCCTATTCTACTTGTTACAACGTGGTCATAAAAGCTGTAAGAACAGGCATCGGGACCGAGGTTCCGATTGTCGGCTATTACCGTAGTAAAAGTAGAAAGCGTGCCTAATACATCATTACATAATAATGAATCTGAAGCATACCCGCGAGGGCCCGTTTCTTATTCGCTCCGGCTGCAATGAGTAATACGAACTGCAATACCGGAGTTCACAGCCGGTAATGGTGCCGGCAAAAAAAAAGCGCCCTCACTCCGGGGCGCTTTTTGTGGATGTTCGCCCAGCATGTATTCAGTCTAACAGGTGCAAGTCCTTGGCACGCCCGAT
>CALEUL010000054.1 GCA_937921035.1 uncultured Porphyromonadaceae bacterium | reverse complement strand
CTGATTTTGTGTATAAAATAGAGACTGCCTAACTTTGGTTGTTAGACAGCCTCATTTTTATGCCGTGCTCGCGCCGTTTTAACATTCCCGGTCCAAACAACACCGTACCTCCGGTTGTTTGAATGGTAGTTACAAACCTATAAACACATACAACTATGGCACTTATTAAAACAGACGAAGCCCGCGAGCTTCAGGATCTCCAGAAAGTAGAAACACTAATCAAGCGTCGCCAGCGCCGCGAAAGATGCCACCACATCATAATCGGCGCCCTCAGCGTACTGCTGGCGGCATCTGTAATTACCGGACATTGCTGCGGGCACCATAAAGGACGCAGATAAGTACTCCGGAATATCCGGAAGCACTCGCCGGGGCCTTCGCCGTAAACTTGTTTTTGAATGTTGCGAAAAAATGCTTAATTTTGCACAATTTATTTCACTTCAGCGATGAAACAAGTTACATACGAAGGCCTCACATTCGAGCCTTATATCCTTAGGAACCAAATTGATGCCCGCGTAGAAGAGCTGGGCAGGGAAATAGTGCGCGACTGCGCTGGCAAAAGGCCTCTGTTCGTGTGCGTCCTCAACGGTGCCTTCCCTTTTGCCAGCGATCTTTTCCGCGCTGTGGAGGGAATCGACGCCGAAATAACATTCATTCGTCTCCAAAGCTATCAGGGTACAGAAAGCTCTGGCGTGGTTAAAGAAGTCTTAGGTCTGAAAGAAGACATTGAAGGACGCACGTTAATCATCGTTGAAGATATAATCGACACCGGGCGGACCATGAAGCGCCTTATTGAGGATTTAAAGAAAAAGAACCCCGCGCAGATTAAGATTGCCACCCTTCTGTTCAAGCCTGACGCCCTGCAGTGTACGGTAAACCCCGATTATGTCGGGTTCAATATTCCGTCCAAATTCATAATAGGCTTCGGACTGGATCTGAACGGTCTCGCACGCAACCTCAACGATATTTACGTTCTTAAAGAGAACTAAAAATACGACCTCCCCCTCATATCCAATAAAAACATATAACTACATGAACATCATTATCTTTGGAGCTCCGGGAAGCGGCAAGGGCACTCAGAGCGAGCGTCTTATCGAACGCTACGGGCTGCACCACATTTCTACCGGCGAAGTGTTGCGCGACCACATTGCACGTGGTACAAAACTCGGCAAAGTAGCCGACGACTATATTTCCCAGGGTCTGCTCATTCCGGACGAGCTTATGATAGAGGTCCTATCCGACCTATTTACACAAAACCCCGAGGCACTGAAAAAAGGTGTTATTTTCGATGGTTTCCCGCGCACAGTCGCCCAGGCCGAAGCTCTGGCCAAAATGCTTGAAGAGTACAATACCGAAATAGATGCCGTTGTAGGACTTGAAGTGGACGAAGACGAGCTTGTTCGCCGTATGCTTGAACGCGGCAAGGCAAGCGGACGCTCCGACGACAACATCGACACAATTACCAAACGGCTTTCGGTGTACCATAAACAGACGGCACCTCTTCGCGACTACTACAAAACCACCGGACATTACAAACCTATTGACGGAAACGGCTCTGTAGAAGATATATTCAACAATATCACCCTGTCGCTCGAGCCTCACAAAGACAAATAATAATGACATACGAATTCGAAGAACAGTATCGCAAAGCTCCATATAACGATCTTCTGCAAATTTACCGGACCAGCTTCGCCGACAATTTTCCCCTGCCGGCCCTCACGGACTATACAGACGGGAAAACGATAAGCTACGGCGACATGGCAAGGCGTATAGCGCGTCTGCACCTGTTCTTCGAGCTTGCCGGCGTTATGCCCGGCGACAAGATAGCCCTGCTTGGTAAAAATACATCCAACTGGGTTATCGCTTTCATGGCTACACTTACGTACGGAGCTATTGTAGTTCCGGTGTTGTCCGATTTCAATCCCGCCGATGCGCAGCATATCATCGACCACTCTGATGCCGTAATGCTCTTTGTAGCCGACAGCATCTTCCCCAGCCTCGATTTCGACGCCATGCCGCAGCTGCGTGCGGTGATATCGCTGAGCACGCGTACAGTAATAGCCGAGCGGACTCCGGCCCATGCCGTAGGCAAACGCGGCCCTGTTACCCACAAATCGATAGTATCCACCCTCACCCGCAATTTTCGCAAACGCTATCCCAATGGCTTTGCGCCGACCGACATACAGTACCGGCACATAGACGGCAATGCCACCGCAGTGCTGAACTACACCTCCGGGTCGACCGGCTTCTCGAAAGGTGTGATGCTTACGATGGACAATCTGCGCGGAAACGTTGTTTTCGGCATACGTTCCAAACTGCATTACCAAAGTTCGCGCGCGCTGTCGTTCCTGCCGCTCGCACATGCCTACGGCTGCGCTTTCGACATGCTCACACCACTTGCTGTAGGCAGCCACATAACTCTTCTCGGCAAAACACCCACACCGATGGTATTGCTCCGCGCCATGCGCCAGGTTAGACCGTCGCTGATAATCTGCGTGCCGCTTATCCTCGAAAAAATATACCGCAAGGTTGTGGTACCGATGATTACCAAAAAACCTATCCGCTGGGTACTTGCTGTTCCTATGTTGGAAAAAGCCGTTTACAGCATCATACGCAACAAACTGGTAGATGCTTTTGGTGGCGCGTTCGAGGAAGTGATTGTAGGAGGCGCGGCGCTCAACTCCGAAGTAGAGGAATTCCTGTGCCGCATAAAGTTTCCGTTCACTGTTGGCTTCGGCATGACTGAATGCGGCCCGCTGATAAGCTATTCGCCCTGGCGGCGTTTCGAGCCGGGCTCGGCAGGACGCACCCTGAAGGGCATTATGGAATCGAAAATCTTAGTTGATGAAACGCTTCCCCGCACCGACAACGGATATGCCCAGGGCGAGATTCTTGTACGGGGTCTCAATGTTATGAAAGGCTATTACAAGAACCCCGAAGCAACTGAATCGGCCCTCGACGAAGACGGTTGGCTGCACACTGGCGACATGGGTTGGATAAGCGGCCCCAACAACCGCACAATCCACATCCGCGGACGCTACAAGACAATGATTCTGAGTGCCAACGGACAGAACATCTATCCTGAGGAAATTGAGTCGAAACTGAGCAACATGCCCTATGTGAACGAATGTCTCGTAATTGAACGCAATGGTCAGCTTGTGGCTCTGTGTCATCCAGACGAAGAACAGGTAAGCCGCGACGGACTTACGCAGGAACAGCTGCAGGAGGCGATGGAAGCCAATTTGCGAAGCCTCAACGGCATTGTCGCACCATACGAACAGGTACGTTCTATCGAGATTATGCCGGAGGAATTCGAGAAGACGCCTAAACGCTCTATCCGGCGGTTCCTCTACAAATAATCCGCAACGAAGCAAATCGAGTAGGAGGTAAACACTAATCGCAGGTGTTTATCTCCTGCTTTCGTGT
>CALEUL010000053.1 GCA_937921035.1 uncultured Porphyromonadaceae bacterium | reverse complement strand
CCGAGGGGTCAAATCCCGCGTGCCCGAAGGGGTCAAACGCACGCGCCTTTTCCACATGTGTCCTTATCCGTTTCCGAGGGCACGCTGTTCGGTCTTATAGGACCTGACGGCGCCGGCAAAACAACGCTGTACAGGATTCTAACGACCCTTCTGACACCGGACAGCGGTAGTGTAACCGTAGCCGGACTGGACGTGAGGAAAGATTATCGTAAAATCCGTACCCTTATAGGCTATATGCCGGAACGCTTCTCACTGTATTCCGACCTCAGCGTGAGCGAGAACCTGCATTTTTTCGCATCGCTTTTCGGCGTTAGCGTAAAGGAAAACTATGACCTAATCGCCCCGTTTTTCGACCAACTCGCAAAGTTTCCCGACCGCATGGCCGGCGCCTTGTCCGGCGGAATGAAACAGAAACTCGCCCTTGGATGCTCGCTTATCCACAGGCCCGGCATACTACTGCTCGACGAGCCAACAACAGGCGTCGATGCCGTATCGCGAAGCGAGTTCTGGGATATGCTTGCCACGCTTAAAGAGAAAGGCATAACAATAGTAGTATCGACATCGTACATGGACGAGGCGGAGCGCTGCGATAATATTGCCCTAATAAACGAGGGCCACATTTTAGATATCGCCAGCCCCACCAACCTTGTCGCAGGCCTTGGCGGGAACCTTTACAGCGCCTCGGCAAAGGAAATGTACCCACTGCTACTCGCCCTACGAGGGATGCCCAATATAAAGGACTGCTATACCTTCGGTGCCACCCTGCATATAGTGGCAGAGCCAGGATTCGACGCCGCCGCAACGGCTCGCCGGTTAAGCGAAGCAGGACTGAGCGACGTAAAAATTTATCCGACAAAAGGAGATATCGAGGATCTGTTTATAAAACTTGCCGACCATGACTGACAATTATGCAATTTCTGTAAGGAATCTTGTAAAAAGGTTCGGAAACTTCACAGCCGTGGACAATATCAGTTTCGATGTTTCCAAAGGTGAGATTTTCGGATTTCTGGGCGCTAACGGCGCCGGCAAGACCACGGCCATGCGCATGCTTTGCGGGCTGAGCTATCCGACGTCGGGCTCCGGCACCGTCGCCGGCTACGACATAATGAGTGAGGCAGAGGAAATCAAACGGCACATAGGATATATGAGCCAGAAATTTTCGCTGTACGAGAATCTGACCGTAGCCGAAAACCTAACGTTGTTTTCCACCATCTACGGAATGACAGACAAAGAAATACGAATCCGATCGGAAGCAGTATTCAGGGCATTGCAAATGGAAAACATGAAAAACACGTTGGTAAAAGACATTCCGACGGGCTGGAAGCAGAAATTAGCATTTTCGGCAGCGACGATGCACAGGCCAGATGTAGTGTTTCTCGACGAGCCCACCGGAGGAGTTGATCCGGTAACGCGCCGCAGGTTCTGGGAACTGATATATGAGGCGTCGTCGGAAGGCATGACAATCTTCGTAACCACCCACTACCTCGACGAGGCCGAGTACTGCAACCGCATATCCATTATGGTTGACGGCAGGATAAAAGCTCTGGACAGTCCAGAGAATCTGAAAAAGGCATACGGAGCCTCGACGATGGACGAAGTGTTCCGCATTGTAGCAAAAGACGCAAAGAGAGGAGAATGAGCAATGGGAGTATTCATATCTGTTATAAAAAAGGAAACACTGCATCTTGCACGCGACTTCCGCACCATGACAGTTGTGCTAATTATGCCGCTGATCCTGTTACTTCTGTTCGGCTTCGCCATATCCACGGAGGTAAATAATGTAAACATTGTAGTATCGGTACAGCAACACGACAAAGCCACGCGCACGCTGATAGAAAAATTACGGGCCAACCCATATTTTACATTCAAAGGCATAGCACCCTTCAATGAAGTAGAGCCAATGCTAGGGCGCGGAGAGGCCGATGTTGCGTTGATACAGAAAACCGATGCCGGCCAAACCACGTATCAGATAATAACTGACGCATCCAACACAAACATGGCACAGACAGCCGCGGGATATGTTGAAAACGTGATACCGGGGTCTGTCCCAACGCCGGTACTGACCCGCACGCTGTACAACCCGCAGCTGAAAAGCGCCTACAACTTCGTACCCGGCATTATGGGAATGATTTTTATACTTATCTGTGCCATGATGACCTCGGTTTCTATTGTCAGCGAGAAAGAGAGCGGCTCCATGAATCTCCTTCTGGTATCACCGGCAAAACCGGCCGTCATAATACTTGGGAAGCTGGTACCCTACCTCATACTGTCGTGCATCATCCTCGCCCTAACCCTTACGATTGCATATACAGTTCTGGGGTTGCCGCTGTCGTCCGCGATATTCAATGTTATATGGGTATCGCTCATCTACATTGTTCTGGCGCTTGGAATCGGGCTGCTTGTCTCCACCATAGCCGAAACGCAGGTAACGGCACTTCTTGTTTCGGGCGTACTGTTCATGCTACCAGTGATAATGCTGTCGGGCATGATATTCCCGGTAGACAACATGCCTGCGGTGCTGCAATGGATATCCTGCATTATTCCGGCCCGATGGTATATATCGGCAATGCGCACGCTGATGATACAGCAGCTTCCGGCGTCGTATGTCGCGACAGAAGTTGCCATACTCGCCGGCATTACCGCCGCAGTTCTGGCGCTTGCCGTAAGAAAGTTCAATTCCAAAAGCTGATTCCGACATGAATAGCAAAACTTTAAGGATACTGCTGAAAAAGGAGGTTCTTCTACTCAGGCGCAATCCTCTTATACCACGAATAATCGTTATGCTGCCTCTTATGGCCATGCTGGTGCTTCCTCTCGTTGCCAATCTGGATGTAAAGAGTGTGAGCGTCGCCGTGGTTGACAATGATTGTACGGAACTATCGCGCCGTATTGTGGCCGATATGGAAGCCTCGGAATATCTTTCTGTCGAAACGTGCGTATTCCAGTACGACGCAGCCCTGAGGAGCATCGAAGAAGGCCGCGCCGACGCCATCCTTGTGATACCGCGCAAGTATTCCACAGATATGACCAACGGCCTTAATCCACAGTTACTAATCGACGCCAACGGGGTGAATGCGACCAAAGGCATGCTCGGGGCCCGCTATGCGGCGGAGTCTGCCACGCAGACACTTCAAAAGTGGAGAGCGGAGAGCGGAGAGCGGAGAGGAATAAACCAAAATAGACAAACCACTTCGCCCTTCCTCTCTTCACCCTCCACACAGCACCTAAATACTCTACACCTGTACAATCCGACACTTAATTTCCGGAATTACATGATCCCGGCGCTGATGGTGGTGCTCATCATAATAATCTGCGGTTTTCTGCCAACCCTGAATATCGTTAGCGAAAAAGAAACAGGGACCATCGAGGCGATGAATGTAACACCCGTAGGCAAATTCACCTTCGTACTGTCCAAACTGATACCATACTGGTTTGCAGGGCTCATAGTTGTAACAGTGGGAATGCTGATAGGCTGGCTTGTATACGGTCTTGTGCCAGCAGGTAATATAGGCAGCATCTACCATGCCGCCGTCCTGTTCAGCTTAGTAATGTCGGGTTTAGGCGTAACCATAGCCAACAAATCGGCGACGATGTTGCAGAGCATCTTCGTCATGTTCGCCTTCATCATGATATTCCAGCTAATGGGAGGCCTTTTCACCCCGATAAGCTCGATGCCAGAGTGGGCACAATGGATTACCTACGGCGTACCGCCACGGTATTTCATAGAAATAATGCGTGCCGTTTATCTCAAAGGCGCCGGCATATCGGACCTGTGGAGTCAGTACCTGTCGCTGGCGTGTTTTGCCCTGTTTTTCTGCTCGTTGGCGTGGTTAACGTACCAAAAAAGGAGCTGAGGAACATACGCAAAAAGCATGGAATTGTTTGTTTCGGAAAAAATATGTAATTTTGCAGCCTGTTAAGGAGACAATAGCTTTCCGAAATCAACCGAAATGGAAATAATCCGAACCGTACAAGGACTTGGCGACGCACTCGCCGAAGTCCGCAGCAAAGGCCTCAGCGTCGGTCTTGTACCGACAATGGGAGCGCTGCATGCCGGCCATAAATCGCTGGTAGACCGCGCACGCGCCGAAAACGACGTAGTTGTGGTCAGTGTATTCGTCAATCCCACCCAATTCAATAATCCCGAGGACCTGCGCACCTATCCCCGCACGGAGGAAGCCGACGCCCGTCTGCTCGAGAGCTGCGGCGTGGACTATGTATTCATGCCCACCGCCGAGGAAGTATATCCCGAACCAGATACGCGCGTGTTTGATCTCGGCCCCGTTGCAGCCGTCATGGAAGGCGCTATGCGCCCCGGACATTTCAACGGCGTAGCCCAGATAGTTAGCAAGCTGTTTGCCATAGTAAAACCCACACGCGCCTATTTCGGAGAAAAGGATTTCCAGCAGATAGCAGTTATCCGCCGGATGGTTGAACTTGAGGGCTTCGACCTCGAGATAGTAGACTGCCCTATCGTCCGCGAGCCTGACGGGCTTGCGCTTAGCTCGCGCAACGTCCGACTGACACCGGCAGCCCGAGCCATCGCGCCCCGCATCCGTGAGATACTGCTCAACAGCCTCGACCTCAAGAAACAGGGCTACAACCCTGAGGAAGTGTCCCGCATGACCGCCGACGCCATCAACAATGTGGAGGGCCTCGAAGCCGAATACTACCAGATAGTAGACGCCCTTACGATGCAGCCAATCTCCCGCTGGGAAGAAGCCGGCACCTCGGGCGCCGTAGGCTGCGCCACCGTCTACTGCGGCGGCGTGCGCCTTATCGACAACATACGCTACCAATAAACCGAAACATAAATGTTTATCGAAGTACTGAAGTCCAAAATCCACCGCGTAACCGTAACAGAAGCGCGTCTGGACTACATCGGCTCCATAACCATTGACGAAGACCTACTGGACGCCGCAGGCATTCTACCCGGCGAACGCGTCTATATTGTAAACAACAACAACGGCGCCCGTCTGGACACATACACAATCCCCGGCCCTCGCGGCTCGGGTGTGATATGTCTTAACGGAGCCGCAGCCCGACTGGTACAGCCCGGCGACATAGTAATAATCATGTGTTACGCAACCATGACACCCGACGAGGCACGCGAATTCAAGCCCACCGTCATATTCCCGGACACAGCCACCAACAAGCTCGTTAAATAATAATACCCCGTAATCCCCCCTCCCACGCATGTTTGAAAAATTAAGTGAAAGACTGGAGCGCAGCTTCAAACTTCTGAAAGGACAAGGCCGCATTACCGAAATCAACGTTGCCGAAACGCTGAAAGACGTGCGCCGCGCCCTAATCGACGCCGACGTAAACTATAAAGTTGCCAAGACGTTCACCGACGAAGTAAAGAAAAAAGCACTCGGCCAGAACGTTATCAACGCAATCAAGCCCGGCGAGCTGATGGTTAAAATCGTCCATGACGAGTTAACCACACTAATGGGCGGACAGCCTGTTCCACTGAAAGTTGACGGCAAACCCGCAATAATACTCATGTCGGGCCTTCAGGGCTCCGGTAAGACCACCTTCTCCGGCAAACTGGCCAAGAAGCTCAAAAGCGAGAAGGCCATGCGTCCGTTGCTTGTAGCCTGCGACGTATACCGTCCAGCCGCCATCGACCAGCTGAAAGTTCTCGGGGACTCGATAGGCGTACCCGTCTACAGCGAGGCAGACGTCAAGGACCCAGTAGGCATAGCCAAGCGTGCCATCGAATATGCGAAGACCAACCATCATGACCTGATAATCGTCGATACGGCAGGCCGCCTTGCCGTAGACGAGCAGATGATGAACGAAATCGAGGCCATCAAAAAAGCGATAAACCCGGGCGAGATTCTGTTTGTTGTAGACGCCATGACCGGCCAGGATGCCGTAAACACCGCCAAGGCCTTCAACGACCGCCTCGACTTCGGCGGCGTCGTTCTGACAAAACTTGACGGCGACACCCGCGGCGGTGCAGCCCTCTCTATCCGCAGCGTTGTTGACAAACCCATCAAATTCGTAGGTACGGGCGAGTCTCTCGAGGGCATCGACGTGTTCTATCCGGCCCGTATGGCGGACCGTATTCTGGGCATGGGCGATATCGTATCACTCGTTGAACGCGCCCAGCAGCAGTTCGACGAGAAGGAAGCCGAGGAACTTGCCCGCAAGCTCCGCAAGAACCAGTTCACCTTCGACGATTTCCTGAAGCAAATCAACCAGGTGAAGAAGATGGGTAACCTAAAGGACCTTGCCGCGATGATTCCCGGCGTAGGCAAAGCCATAAAGGATGTAGATATCGACAACGACGCCTTCAAGGGCATCGAGGCCATGATCATGTCCATGACACCCTACGAGCGGCAGCACCCCGAGGTAATCCGCGGGACACGCGTACAGCGCATCGCCAACGGTTCCGGCAACAAGATACAGGACGTAAACCGACTGCTCAAACAATTCGACCAAATACGTAAAATGATGCATCAGGTAAGCACAATGGGCAACAATCCGGCCCAGATGATGCGCCAGATGAAACAGATGCGACGCAAATAAAACAATATGACAATAATCGACGGTAAGGCAACGGCCGCCAGCATAAAGGCCGAAATAGCAGCAGAAACCGCATCCCTGAAAGCAAAAGGTTTCCGCGCACCTCACCTCGCCGCCATATTAGTAGGCCATGACGGCGGCAGCGAGACCTATGTAGCCAACAAAATAAAGGCGTGTGCCGAATGCGGCTTCAAATCGTCGCTTATCCGTATGGAAAGCACGCCCGAGAACCCGCTGAAGGCCGAGGCACTGCTCGCTGAAGTTGAAAAACTGAACAACGACCCGGATGTTGACGGCTTTATCGTACAGCTGCCGCTGCCCCGCCATATCGACGAGCAGGCAGTGATAGAAGCCATCGTACCCGAGAAAGACGTAGACGGTTTTCATCCCGTCAACGTAGGCAAGCAGTCGGTAGGCCTACCCTGCTTCCACAGCGCCACCCCAGCGGGCATAGTTGAGCTTCTGCGGCGCTACGGCATAGAGACCCGCGGCAAACGGGTTGTAATCGTAGGACGCAGCAACATCGTAGGCAAACCCCTTGCCGCCATGCTGATGCAGAAAGGGGCTCAGGGCGATGCCACTGTTACGGTATGCCACAGCCATACGCCAAATCTTCCGGAACTGACACGCCAGGCCGACATCCTTGTAGCTGCAATGGGTCAACCCGGCTTCATCACCGCCGACATGGTTTCCGACGGTGCCGTAGTTATCGACGTAGGCACCACCCGCGTACCCGACGCCACCCGCAAGTCGGGCTTCCGGCTGAGCGGCGACGTTGACTATGCCAACGTAGCGCCGAAATGCTCGGCAATCACCCCGGTACCCGGCGGCGTCGGTCCCATGACCATCGTATCGCTGATGCTGAACACCCTCGAGGCTTTCAAAAGGCGTAACGCCCTATGATTTCGAGCCTTATACTGCCGCTGTACGTATCACTGATCTCGCTTGTCTTCGGTTACAACGAAGCCGAGCTGGTTTTTGCGGGCGACGCAATGCAGCATAAGGCTCAGCTTGAGGCCGCAAGTGCCGGCAAAGGCAACTACGACTACACGACCTGCTTTTCAGAAATATCCGGCATAGTCGGCTGCGCCGACTATGCCGTTGTCAATCTTGAGACGCCCATAGGCGCGGCGCCACATACGGGTTACCCGTGCTTTAACGCGCCTCCGACATTCGCCGACGCCCTTGCCGACGCAGGCTTCGACATGTTCCTCACCGCCAACAACCATACCCTTGACCGTGGGCCGCGCGGGCTACGCTCGACCATATCCGAACTTGACGCCCGCGGCCTTGCCCACCTGGGCACATACAGCAACGATTCGGCACGCGCTGCCGCACTACCAAAGGTTGTGGACGTCAAAGGCTTCCGCATCGGATTTCTGAACTATACCTACGGCACAAACGGCATATCGCCGCGCGACGGCGTTGTGGTAGACTATATAGACCGCGCCAAAATGAAGGAAGATATCGGCGCCCTGCGCGATGCAGGCGCCGAACTGGTTGCCGTATGCATACACTGGGGCGAAGAATACAAACTGCTTCCCAACGCATCGCAGAAACATCTGGCAGACTTTTTAGAGGCTCTCGGGGTGGACATGATTATAGGCGGGCACCCGCACGTTATACAGCCTATGGAATTCCGGCCAAACAAGTACTATCCGGAAAAGAACGTGCTGCTTGTATATTCGCTGGGGAATTTCTTCTCCAACATGAAAACGGCCGATACGCGCGGCGGGGCGATGGCTCATGTGAAACTGTTCCGCGGCGAGGACCTGAAAGCACAGGTGAAAGAGGCATCGTACCGCCTTGTGTTCACGATTCCGGGCAGCAGCCCATCTGACAACTTCAGACTGCTGGAGGCCGACAGCGTGAAAGCACCTGCATGGAAAGAGCGGGCGCAGGAGTTCTGCCGACGCGCCCGCAAGATATTCGATGCCCACAACGTCAACGTACCGGAAATAAAAGGCCTCTGACGGCAACCGCTATGGGAGTGTTCCATTTCAAAGAATTCGATGTAGACGACCGCGGCTGCGGGATGAAGATTTGCTCGGACAGCGTACTGCTGGCCGCATGGTTCCTGCCATGCTACCGCGACGCCTCGCGTGTTCTCGACATAGGCACCGGATCGGGCGTTCTTGCCCTTCTGGCCGGGCATATTTGCCCGCATGCCATTGTTACGGGGGTGGAAATAGATGAAGGCGCGTATGCTGCGGCGCGCGACAACTTCGCCGCATCGCCATTCGCCTCACGGCTTGCAGCACAGCTTTGCGACATAAATACATACGATCCAGAGGCGGAGCATGACCTGATTATCTGCAACCCGCCGTACTTCACGAACGGCGAACGTTCGGCCGACGTAGCCCGCAGCGGCGCAAGACATCAGGATACCCTTACCTTTGACACGCTTATGACAATACCGCTCGCTCCGGGCGGGCACCTCGGCATCGTAACACCTGCCGAGGCCTACGACAAAGTTATATGCCCTGCCGAATTCAGGCACAGGAAACTGCGACGGCTATGCCGTGTTTCGACGGCTCCGGGCAAGGAAGCGTCGCGTCTGCTGTGGGATTTCAGCACCGACGACGGCGCCATCATTCAAGAGAATCTTCATCTGCGCGATGCCGACGGCAACTACTCAGAGGCATATCGCGCCTTAGTGGAACCATACTATCAAAAACTACCGCAACGATGAAAAAAAGCGATTTCGTACTCTCCCTTACGCAACGTCTGGTGTTGCTGCTGAGCATATTTCTGATCTGCTATATCCTAACGATGGTGCTTTCGTACCTTATCGGCAGACTGATGACCGACAATATCGCCGGCGCGCTGCGGATAAGCGCCCTTGTACAGGATGTGCTTGCCTTCATCGTTCCGGCCGTAGGGACCGCCATGCTTGTAACGCGGCGTCCGGCGGAGCTGCTGTGCCTGACGCAAAAACCGACAGTCGCCGTGCTTCTTGCCGTTGTGGCCCTGGCCTTCATATCCGTGCCCGCGCAGGAGGCCGTTGTGTACTGGAACTACAATATCCATCTGCCGGAAAGCATGGCATCCGTAGAATCACTGTTCCGCCAGCTGGAAGAGTCGGCGGCACATTCCATCGAGGCTATTACCGGCGACACAAGCATTGCCGGACTTATCCTGAATATCCTTGTTCTGGGAATAGGCGCCGGGGTATCGGAAGAACTGCTGTTCCGCGGCTGCTTCCAGCGGCTGCTCACTACCGCAGGCGTGAACCGCCATGTGGCTATATGGACCGTGGCTTTTGTATTCAGCGCGATGCACTTCCAGTTTTTCGGCTTTGTGCCACGCATGCTTCTGGGGGCCTATTTCGGTTATCTGCTTCTGTGGAGCGGCAGCATATGGGTGCCCATAGCGGCCCACGCGCTCAACAACACAATGTATACCGTCGCCGAGTTCTACCGTCTTAAATACAGCGACGTTCCGGACGCCACCGACAACATGCCAGAGCTGTGGCCGGCAATGACAACCGCCGCCAGCGTGGTGCTGACAGCGGCTCTTATATACATTATTTACAACTATTGCCGGAAGCATCCGGCACAGGACTAATCGTCCTTCATAGTCGCCTCGAAGAATTTCCAGATAATCTCGGAAGTAGGGAGGTCTTTTGCGTGCCAGGAATGCTTGGCTCCCTGCACCTCGTAGACAACGACGTCCTTGCCCGAAGGAGCGTTGCCATAAACAGTGCGTATCACCATACGCGTGCTGTCGGCCAAAGTGGGGAAGGTGTCGGTTACCATAGTTGTGCATCGATTGTTGGCGGCAACAGCGGCAACAGCCATAGGGACGGGAATATATGCTCCCCAACCGCCCTTGTTCTCGTGGTCGCCCTGCCACATGGATGTCATGTCGTTATTACCGTGTATCTCCATGAAATGTACGGGTTCGGTGAGCTTTCGTTCGTTGTACATCCATTCGAAGGTCAGACCTGCCACAGAGGCATATGCCTTGAACAGATTCGGACGCGTATATGCAAGCTGGTAGCAGAGGTCGCCGCCGTTGCTCATTCCGGCCATAAACACGTTCTCGCGGCTAAGATTATACTTGGGGCATACCTCGTTTAGGAGAGCCTCGAAAAAATCCTCCTCGTTCCTGTCCATGTGCCACTGAAGTGGATATCCAACGAACCAACCGTCCTTACCGCGGTCGTCGGGTGCACCGTCGGGGTAGCACACCGCGAAGCCATGAGCGTCGGCAGCCTCGTTAAGGTCCTTAATCCAACGTTTTTTTGAGCCGTAACCGTGGGTGTAGACCACTAATGGGGCGTCTTTGCGGATATTCTGAGGAATATACATGGTGTATGTGCGGACAGTGTCGCCATAGGCCATTGTTTCCCTGGTTTTCGGCTGAGCCTGCAGAGTGAGTACGCCGGCGCCAAAGAGGGCTAATGCAATAATGTGTTTCATCGTGTATAGGTTTATGCGGCAAAGTTAGCGATTTTTTCTACCCCACGGGCATCGCGGGCGGATAAAATGTTGTATTCCGTCTTCTAAGCCTTATGATGCAATATACCGGCGAGCTCTTTCTTTATGCCACGGGCATACGAACGCATGCGCCTCAGCTTGGCGGCAAGAATCACAAAGAACAGAATCAGCAGTGTTGCAAGCACGGAACAGAACATAAGCGGCGAGGCCATATAGTCTGTGAAATACGTAACGTATACCTGCCAGAAGAGAAGCGCGACCATCATTACCGCGAGAGTTGTGATAGCGATGAACATATTCTTCTGCCTACGCAGAATCTCCACCGACTTCACAAGAGCCGTAACCACGGGCATATCGGCAAGATGGATATTGTATATAAATTTATATGTTGACAGATTCAAGGCACCAGTAACGATGCCGAATATACCGCAGACTACGCACATCCACGCAGGCATGCGCATAAACAGCAGTACAGGCGAGTACAGAACAATGAATATCGAGGCGATGAAGCCACGCCAATAGAAATCGGCAAGCCTAAACTGATTGAACTGCGCACGGTTGACCGACGCTTTATGCGCGGCCATACTGTCGGCAATACGGCGGTTTTCGGCATCGAGACGCGAAGAATCTATCTTCGTACGCTGCCATGATGAGCGAAGTTCTTCCAAATCTTTCATATTTACCTCCCCTCCGCTTCCTCGGCGGCAAATTTGCTTAATTTTTCCTTGATACGGTGAATTCTCACAGCCACGTTTGATTCCGAGATGCCCATGATACGCGAAATCTCGTCGTAGGACTTTTCATCGAGCCAAAGCGTTATCAGCGCCTTGTCCACCATTCCCAGGCGCGATACCAGGCGGTTGAGGAGCGCCAGCTCTTCTTTCATAGCCGCAGCTTCGTACCCGTCGGCAGGCTCGACGATAAGACTGTCTATGCTCTGAGTTCTGGCAGGATTGTGTCGCCCGGAAGTGCGATGAAACGTGATGCACGTATTGAGCGCGGCACGGTATATCCATGTGGAAATCTTGGCCTCTCCACGAAAACTGTCAAGGCCAATCCACAGATTTGCAAGCACTTCCTGGTATAAGTCCTCGAACGTGGCATTCGGCGACGAATATAGCAGACAAACTTTTGCAATCACCTCCTTATACTCGTCGGTGACTGCCAGAAAACGTGTCTCTTTGTCTGTCTGTCGTTTCATGTCATATTATATGACGTTGAAAAAATGAAAATATTACAGCCATTCGTTGAAAAGTTATTAAACTCCCAGCCGTTTAGTGAAATTAACTTAATTAAAATTTGAGAATTGGCACAATGGACCTATATTTGCAATGTAATCATCACGGTTAAACTGCAATCTTAACCTCTATTACCACATTATTGAAATAGAAATGAAAAAGATCATTGTATTAGCACTATCCTTCGGACTTCTTGCAACTGCATGCAGCGCAGGCCAGGCAACTGACGCCCAAAGTACAACCGGCAACCACACCACGAGTGTTGTCGGCGGTAACGGACGGTTCATATCCCAGGACGACTTTATCAAGGCAGCCGAGAACACTGTCAACGGCGTTGTGAGTGTCAAGAGCTACGCCACCCCCCGCAACCAGCGCATGAGCGGTGGCCCCTCGCCGTTCTCCGACCCACTGTTCGACTTCTTCTTCGGCAACCCTTACGAGCGTCAGCAGCCCCGCCAGCAGGAAGAACCGCGCCAGCAGCAGCTTGGCCTCGGCTCCGGCGTAATCATCAGTGAGGACGGCTACATCGTTACCAACAACCACGTAATCGAAAACGCCGAACGTCTTGAGGTTACGCTGAACGACAACCGCAACTTCGCCGCCACTGTAATCGGTGCGGATCCCACCACCGACCTCGCCCTAATCAAAATCGAAGCTCCCGACCTTCATGTTATCCCGATGGGCGATTCCGAAAACCTGCATGTTGGCGAGTGGGTTCTTGCCGTGGGCAACCCCTTCGGCTTCACCTCCACCGTAACCTCCGGCATCATCAGCGCGAAGGCGCGTAACATCTCGTCGATGACAGGCTCACGCTCGCGCGGGGGAATCGAATCGTACATCCAGACCGACGCCGCCGTAAACCAGGGCAATTCCGGCGGCGCACTTGTAAACCTGGCCGGCGAACTGGTAGGCATCAACACCGCCATCTACTCGCAGACCGGCGCCTACGCCGGGTGCTCCTTCGCCATCCCGACCTCTATAGTACAGAAAGTAGTGGCCGACCTCAAGGAATACGGCACCGTACAGCGTGCATTCCTCGGTATACGCTTTGTAGAGCTCAGCCCCGAATTCATTGCCGAGAAAAAAATCAAGGGTACCGTGGCCGGTATCTACGTTGACAGCGTAGAGGACCGTTCCGCCGCCCTCGAGGCCAAGATTGAACCAGGCGATGTGATTGTAAGCATCAACGGCAAGCCCACCCGCTCGACCGCCGAACTCCAGGAAGCGATAGCACGCCAGAGCCCCGGCGACGAGATTATCATCGAATATTTCCGCGACGGCAAGCGCGCCACAACGAAAGCTCGTCTTCGCAACAACCGCGGAGATGTAGCCCTCACCAAGAGCGGCGATTCGGGCATGCTCGGCGCCACCCTTGAAACCGTTGACAAGGAAACCGCACGCCGCCTGGAAATCAGCTCCGGCGTAAGCGTAGCGGAAGTAGACAGCAACGGACGTTTCGCAGCCGCCGGCATCCGCAAAGGCTTCATTATCCTGAGCATCAACGGCCAGCGCGTAAGCACCCCGGAGCAGGTAAAGGAAATATACCGCGCCGTCAAGCAGTCGGGAGCAGGCGAGGACAAGGTACTGTTCATCTCCGGCATCTATCCCACAGGCAAGACAGCCTACGCGGCAGTAGCCCTCGACGACTGATATTCCGTCCCCCATTATCCATACACAACCGGCGCGCCACAGAGGTGCGCCGTTTTTTGCATGCGAAGCCATCAGGCCATATAATATACCGAATGGGACAATTATTTATTTGCCGTGCGGGTGGCCCAGACAAAAACTTTTATTACCTTTGTGATGTTATAGGAGTAAACAATAATATAAACTTAAAATACAACAAGACATGAAAGGACTTCCAATCGTAATCGCCGCTCTTGGCGGCGCACTTGTAGGTGCAGCGACCGCTCTTCTTCTCGCCCCCCAGAAAGGCAGCGAAACCCGCGATGCAATCAAAGGCTTCATCCGCTCGCACGTACCCGGAATCAAGGATCACGAACTGAACAGCCTTGCCGACCAGATTGCCGAAGAAATCAAGGAAGTGAAATAACAAAGCATACCCATTCCGATGAAAGGCTTACTCACTTTTTTAGCCGGCGCCGCCATAGGCGCCGCCGCCACAGCCCTCCTTACCCCCGTAACCGGAGAGGAACTGCGTGCCCGCATCCGTATCATTCTACAGAAAAAAGGCATCATAGCAGCCGATGATATCGACGAGCTCGTTGAAATGATAGCCACTCAGGTAGAAGACCAGTCTGCGGATATCAAAACAAAATAACAGCAAGCAAAAATCCCTGACTCATGCCCTTCCGGACGAGTGATTGCGCGTACAGCGGGTTGCTCCCGGAGGGTTTATCTACGTTCACACTATGCCTCAAACAGAACCTTCAACGGGCGTGAAATCGCTTCTAAACACCGTCAGCCGCTATATCAGTCTGCTGATAGAAGATACCCGACTGAACGTAGCGGAGAAGATAACGCGCCTGGTATCAGCGGCAGCGCTGTTTCTCCTGCTCACAATTGTGATAACCATAGCAATGGTGTTTATGTCCATTGTTCTGAGCCTATTACTCGCCAATGTCTTTGGCCCCCTCGCAGGATTCACGATCGTATCAGGCTTCTACGTTATTTTAGGCGTAGTGCTATACCTTGCGCGCAAGAGCATACTTATCAATCCGATAGCTCGATTTATCAGCTCGATGATGCTTGACGCCCCTACCGACGAAACACCTTCCGCTAACCATTCAACCACCGAAGGAAATGCTTAAACTCCCCCCCTATCCGCAGGCAACCGGCCCCCAATGGGGCGGAATGACACTCGACGAGATGCGCATGCGGCGCACACTTGTGCAGGCGCGCATGGAAATACAGAAATTCAAGATGTCGGCCCAGATAGAGGCCATGAAGACAAGCGCACCCATCTTCGGAGGTAGCAACTCCATATTTTCGCGCGTGAGCAGTGTTTTTTCTGTTGCCGAATACGGCTTGTTCGCCTTCAAGATTATCCGTCTCGTCCTCCCCTTCCTGCGCCGCAAAAAGAAATGACAAAAAAGCGCAGCTTCCCAAGCAGGATGCCGCCAACATAATTTTTCGCTGCCTTTTCGATGAAAATTTCGATGAAAATCTTATCAAATTTCCGATTTTGGATAGTGAAATTTGCAGACTTGACAAAAAATGCCTAAATTTGCACTCCGAAACGTACGAAAATAAATTGAAAATCACATAAGGCAATGAAAAGAACATTCCAACCTTCTAACCGTAAGAGAGTTAACAAGCACGGCTTCCGTGAAAGAATGGCAACCCCGAATGGCCGCAAAGTACTTGCCCGCCGTCGTGCCAAAGGCCGTCTGTCGCTGACTGTTTCCGATCACATCGGTGGCAAATAATAGCCTCTTTTAACGTACAGCCGCCTATTGGCGGCTTTTTTTGTGCCCAAAAGAATGAGGAGAGTATAATAAAGACATAAGAACAGAAGCCTCCGAGGACTTCTGTTCTTATGTCGCTTTAGTTCCTTAATCTTTTAGTCGTTGAGGTTTGTTTCCACAGATCCGGCAGTGCTGCTCTTGATGGAGAAGTTGCGAGGGCAACGGATTTTGGCTGCCGTGCGTGCATTGGCACTACCCTCCTTCACCTTGGCACGGATATCGATCTTACCCGCTGTATATGCGTCGGCAATCAGAATGTCGGCAGTACCGGAATATATATTGAGATCGCCGGAGCTATATGCCTTCAGCCTTGCTTCCGGAGTCTCGATGTACTGCATGTCGATACAGCCACTGCTCTGCGTCTGAGCCTCGAATTCCTTGGAGCAATAAGCTTTCCAGACAGTGATGTTGCCAGAGGTATATGTTTCGGCGTCCAGCTCTCGGGCGCGTATGGTATCCACCGTAACCTTTGCGGAAGTGCGAGCATATAGGCTAACCTCGTCGGCGTCCATGAGATTCACCTTGACTTTTGCGGATGAAGTAGCCTCGATGGAGCGCACCTTGCCCGAAAGAGTGAGCATGAAATCGTCGTTGTTCTTTAGTTTGATAGAGTTGTTCACCGAAATTTCGAGTTTACCGTCCTTGACGGATATATTCACCTTTTCGATTTTACTTGCGGGCGCCGAAAGGAGCGCCTTACCGTTGTTGTCGCCATAGGCGAGCGAAACACTTATACCGTGGGTAAGGATGGCGTCGAAGTCTCCGACGGCAATCTCTCGGGTAACAATTTTTTCCTGCTCTTTTTTTGAAACCCTCTCCTTTGCCACAGCGGCAAACGAAACAAGGAGGCAGGCAAGGAGGGCTGCGATAAATCCAGTTTTCTTCATAATGCGATTAATACAGACTGTAGAATGTTGTAAAAGCTTTTATTGTGCTGATGTGGTCGTCGGCCGAAGCGGTCTCGCAACACGAATGCATAGCCCAGAGAGGGGCGCCCATATCCACACCCCGCAGAGGGAGCTGCGAAGTAAGGATATTTCCGAGAGTAGAACCACCAGCAGAATCGCTGTGGTTCACAAAACTCTGGCAAGGAACACCGGCAAGTTCGCATACGCGCCTGAAAGCAGCAGCGCTGTCGGCGTCGGTCATATACTTGCAGTTGGCGTTCACCTTTATACATGGGCCACCACCCAGCAGAGGATGGTTTGTGGGATCGAACTTCTCGGGATAGTTCGGATGTAGCCCGTGAGCATTGTCGGCCGAAACCATGAACGAGGCAGCCACCGAACGAATGAAATCCTGCTCCATTCCGCCGAGACAAGCATTGATACGGCGGAAAATATGCTCCAGGATTGGCGAACCGGCACCCTGCTTAGTACCGGAACCGGTTTCCTCGTTATCGAATACGGCAAGGACGCGTGTATGCCCGGAAGGCTTGTCGGCTGCGGCAATCATAGCAGTGAGCGCGGCATGTACCATGCTCAGGTCGTCGAGACGCCCGCTCATCACCATTTCGTTCTCAAGGCCAACAGTAGCGGCAGGCTGACAGCTGTAGAGCGACAGGTCGTAATCCAGAATCTCAGCGGGGTCTACATCAAGTGTCTGCGAAATGACAGCAGGAATAATGCCAGCAGCATCGTTGCAGTCCAAAGCCACCACCGGAAGCATGTCCTTCTGCCTGGAAAGTTTGTTACCGTCGTTAACAGAGCGGTTGAAATGGATTGCGAGATGGGGAATCACCAACAGAGGCCGATCCACCCGCATGAGCCTTAGGTCCGGGCGCAAAGGGTCTTTGCCACGCAGGGCCACACGTCCGGCAACGGAGAGGGGACGATCGAACCAGGTGTACAATATCGGTCCGCCGTACACTTCGGTGTTCAGCTTCACGGTTCCGCCCTCGCAACGAATAGCGCAGTTGGGTTTGAGACGGAATCCGGGAGAATCGCTGTGCGCGGCGATGATATCGAAAGCGGCACCAGGGCCATCCGAGCCGACAATAAAAGCAAAAACAGCAGAACCGTTCTGCACGACATATCGGCGGTCGCCGGCAGCGAGCGTCCAGTTGTCGCGCATATCGAGTTCGCGGAAACCTGCGCTTTCGAGCAGATTGCGGCATGTATCGACCGCCCAGAAATTCACGGGCGATCGGTCCATAAAGTTCAAAAGGTCGGTGATGTGATTCATTCGTTCAAAAGAGCTTGCGATTGATAAAGCATGTTTGCGGCACGGAGTGCCGAACATAAGGTTTCGGAAAGATAGTTGCGGAAACGAGATTTCAGATCGGCGAGGATATCGGGCAGCGCCTCGGAATCGGCGGCACCAACGGTAGCGGCGAAATTGCCGAGAGCCTGAAAGATATCGGCCAGCTGCTCGGCCAGCGAAACACCGACGGGCGTATCGCTGAAGCGCATGTCCTGAACGGGGGTATCGAGGTATACATCATATTCGCCGAGAACGGCGGCTATACCCTCGCGCACCATATCGTACTGCTCCTCGTTGACGCTGTCCATTATCGCTTCGGCGCCGTATTCATCGTACGACTCGCCGTCGTCGCCTATGTACGGTTTAACGTCGGCTATACCGATATATATTCTCGGGATATACCGCAGACACTCGCGCACGAACGCCTGAGGCTCGTGCTCATGAGGCTGCGCAAGCACCTTGCAGAATTCTACCGAGAGTCCGGCAAGGCTGATGGCCTGCGGAGAGATGTTGCTGTCTTCCATATAATATTTGTCGCCGGCGTTTTCTACTGGCGATACAGTTTGTTGTCAATAATGTATTTGTACACACCAACGGGCAGGAAATAACTCATGTTCTTACCTTTGGCAATTGCCATGCGCACGAAAGTGCTGGAAACGTATGCCTGCGGGGCATCCACGACCTCCAGACCCTCCACCGAACGCTTTTCCACGGGATATCCGGGACGCAGGTAAACCATTACGCCGTATTCATCGAGAATTCTGTGCGGTTCCTTCCAGCGGTCGAACAGCAGCCAGTTGTCGCTTCCGATAACGAGCTTGAAGCGCGTGTCGGGATAAAGGTCCCGGAGAGCGTCGAGTGTGTTGATGGTATATGACGGACGTGGCATGCTGAGTTCAATGTCGCAGATATCGATGTCGGTCGCACCTTTAGCCGCAATCGAGAGCATAGCCTGTCGTTTTGTGTCCGGCAGAAGATTAGCGGCGTCTTTCAGAGGATTCCTCGGCGAAAGAGTGAGCCACACCTTGTCCACATACCCCCACTGGGTGAGGTACGAAGCCAGCATCATGTGTCCGATGTGCACGGGATTGAAAGAACCGCCCAAGATACCTATTGTTTCCATACAGTTCAGCAAAGTTTGCCTAACTCGGTAAATGCCTGCACAAGGTCGTGCGTCTGCCTGACGGCTTCGGCGAGGTTGTCGTTTACTATACGGCGGTCGAATTCGGGCGCACGCGAGAGTTCGTAAGCGGCGCGGTCGATGCGAACGTCTATCACCTCGGGACTTTCGGTTCCGCGGCTTTCCAGACGGCTGCGGAGCACCTCGAGGGACGGCGGTTCGATGAATATTGTTATCGCATCATCGCCATAAAGCTGTTTTACGCCCAAGGCACCGTTAACATCGATATCGAGAATAATGTTATGTCCTTCGGAAGTGATGCGTTCGACCTCGGAGCGCAGAGTGCCGTAGAAACGTCCGGGATATACTTCCTCGTACTCCACAAACAGATTTTCGGCGATAGCGTCGCGGAACGCATCTTCGGTCATGAAATAATAGTTCACACCGTCGGCCTCGCCGGGACGCGGGGGACGGGTGGTAGCCGAAACGGCAAAACCGAGGTTAAGGTCGCCCGGCTCCATTATGCCGTTTATGATAGTTGATTTGCCGCACCCTGACGGTGCGGCAATCACTATTATTTTTCCTTTATCCATCAGATAAATTTTGGTTATGAATAATCACTGGTGCGCGGGGCGCAGAAGGTCGTTCACCGTCTTGACGGGGTTGAACGTTGATGCGGGCACTTCCACAAACACGGTGTTCCAGTTGCTCATGGCTCCGTTCCAGAGGCCCGGCAGCTCCAGGGCCCTCAGGTCGCGTCCGCCGGCCGATTTCGAGGATATGAAACCTGTCTGCGGGTCTACATATTTTGGAAGGTCATATGCATTGCCGGAGAAGTCCTTGAGGTAGCAAACGAGATCTACGGGGTTGAAGTAACCAGCCTTTTTCATCATCTCGGCGTTCTCGGGCTTCGAGAGGTCTATCTGCGTTGATTCGAGAATCTGCGGAGCAACGGTAGAGCCGTCGGACGACCATGCGTTGTACGGGCCACCGCCGGGTTCGCCTTCGTTGCGCACCATGCCGCAGACGCGCAGGGGACGACGGAAGATAGCGAGAAGGTTGTCGCGGCGGACGGCGGGATCGCATGAAGGCTGGATTGCCTCGCAGCGGGTAAAGAGAATCTGCTCGCAGAAGGCCGTGGCGGCGTCGATAGTGGCGGTGTCGGGGCCGGAAGCCAGCGCAGCCTCCAGTTCGGCCATGCGGTCGCGCACAAGGAGCAGGAGACCGCCAACGAACTTCTTGTACTCGATGGTATCCTTGCGATGTGCGTCGCCCACGATATTGTCGATATTCTTGATAAATACAACGTCGGCGTTGACGTCGTTGAGGTTTTCGATAAGCGCACCGTGTCCACCGGGACGGAAGACGAGTTTACCGGCGTCGTCGCGGAACAGTTCGTTGTCCGGGGTAACGGCGATGGTGTCGGTGGACGGTTTCTGTTCCGACAGTGAAATGTCGTACTTCACACCGTAACGTTTCTCCATAGCGGGAACTGCTTCGGCGATTTTCTCCTCGAACAGCGTGCGGTGATTGGAGGAAACGGTGAAGTGCAGTTTCACTTTGCCACCCTTGGAGGCAGCAGTCTGCGCGCCTTCGGCAAGCTGTTCCTCGAGAGCTGTGCGCACGCCGTCGGTGTAGCGGTGGAAAGTGAGGAGAGCTTTTGGCAGCTGACCGTAGTTCATGCCCTCGGGCAGAATTATAGCGCCCACGAGGTCTTTGAAACGACCTTCGGCAGAGAGTTCCTCAGGAGTCCTGCCATAGAGCTTCGCGGTAACTTCCTTGAGCTGCCCGTAGAAAGCGAAATCACCAATATGCTCCACCAGCTGTGCCACGGGACTGCCCTCGGCGGGCTTGTCGTCGGTACCGTTTACAAAGGCAAAGAGGGCCTTGAACATGCGCGATGCCGCACCGGAAGCAGGAACGAACTTGAGCACGTCGCCGCCGTCATTAAGGAAACGCTGCCAGCGCTCCAGGCACTGCTGCTTCATTGCATCGTCGACAGGCAGAATGCCGTTGCCGACAGAAGCGGGCGAATCGATTGTGAGATACGGGAATCCTGTTTCGAAACGATGAAGCTGAGCCTCAACGGTTTCTTTGCTGATGCCTTTCGAACAGAGCTGTTCGAGATCGGCGGCGGTAAAGTTAGCCATGATATATGTGTTTTAGTGATTTTTCGTGATTTCAAAATTACAAAATATCCCCGCATAATGCAAATAAAAATGCGGAGACAGATAAAAGAGACTGTCTAACAAGTTTGGACAGTCTCTTTTTATAGTCTAAACTGGCTA
>CALEUL010000052.1 GCA_937921035.1 uncultured Porphyromonadaceae bacterium | reverse complement strand
CTAGCTGATATTCAATGGTGCCTTTTTAGAACAGCCCCAAAGTGACGAAGTCAGGTGTACTCAACATCCATACAGTAGTTTTCTTATATTTGCTCGCGATAAAACCGGCGCATAGGGCAAGAAGCACGGATTTGAGAATTATAGAAGGGAGGACGGCGAACATCGGCATACCGAACAACGCGGAATTCACCAATGGAGATGCGATGGCTGTTATCAGGCCAACGCGCCATCCATATTTGTATGCTCCTATAAGCGTGAAGAAATATATTGGCAACCATATTGCACCTCCGTGAGGAAACAAATGGCAGAATTGAGGCAAAACGATATTGCCGATAACGAATAACGATGCCAGACAATATACGCGTGAATGCTGCCTGTGAAATCAAGAAACAACAATGTGATTCCGACAATGAAAAACAATGCCAGAATCCTTCTTGATTTTGCATAAATAGTTTTGCCGAGTGCCATAATCAGAATTAAAATTGACTGTTTGCCCTTTTGATGTCCATTAAAGAAATATGTTCGTTGCGGTAACGGGCGTTTGGATTTTTCTCTCCGTTCCGCAGAAAAGGATCGTTTTCGTTTTTCACAAACTGTATTGCTTTTTGTGGGCAATTCTGTATGCAGGCAAAACAGAACTCGCAGTTGCCAGCTGTCTTGACTCCCTGCGATGTCAAACGATAGTTCCCTCTGGGGCATACGGCAACACAGGCGCCGCAGCCAATACAGGCATCTGTAACAGTAAAATAGTTTTCGCTTTGCAGCAAGAATCCGGTTTCTGGATTAATACCGGTTCTTTCTAAAAAGCCTTGATGCTGCATCCTTTCTTCCTCCGAAACAGGTTCGTGCCAATGGGTCCTGGCTGATAAGTCGGCGGATATCGTCTCCAGGTTCTCTGGAATATGCTTGTCTATCAGCATCTGCTCGTTCATATCGAAATTGGGAAGCCAGTTATCGACCATAATTAGGGTATTTATATAATCGAACGGAACACCTGCCTGACGCGAAATATTATCCCATATTTCCACAGCGTTGCATTTGCGGTTCCCGTATGTGAGAATTGCAAATTTATAATCGGCTTTAAGTTTCGCCTTATGGATGAACTGACGTACCATATTCGGGGGCATGTGTCCGTATATCGGATAAACAATACCTATTTCATCTGCCTCGATTACGATGTCTTTTTGTTTCATCAGCTGGGGGATGCTCAGCAACTCGGAAGTTTTGCCTCCGAGCTGACGAGCCACATACAAACAGTTACCAGTACCGGTAAAATAAAGAATAACTCTTTTCAAATCCTTATTTTCACATGAAGTCAATGACAGCAATCCAGTAGAAGATATAAATGCTCCTGCTAATGCCATACCCATTCGCTTTAACGCGCTTCTGCGGGTCATTCCATTGTCTGTCTTCATTTATCAATTATTATACATTATACACTTGTCAGGACCATATATAACAGAAAACAGATATACAGATTTTCCCGGCAATGGAAAAGAATAACTTGTTTTATCGGACATTCTGTGAAGCAGTGTACCGTTTACACTGTAAATTGCCAATGTGTTTGTTCCGGTGTTTTCGGCGAGTTCCACACATATATCTCCGGCGCTGTTATAGATACGCATCTGGTCTGGCAAATTATAGCCGGTGTCTTCGATTCCGGAATCTCCGGTTAACCCAAGGCGGTTAAGCCAACCTTCCACACCTCTTGCATTGCCGGGCATATCGATTCCGGCATCATCCGGCCGGCCAGGCCTGGTTATGTCGTCGGCATCCAGATCTTCGGGCAAAGTTTCGGGTACATGCATAGAATTCGGGGTACACTTGTAAATTTTCTGCATGGACTCATTCAGATATGTTGTCGCACCATAGGTGAAGAACGGTATGATTACGTGGTTGCTGAGATCGTATGTTTCGAGAAAAGTGCATACAACCATTGCAGGTTGATGCCACCAGCACGGAGAGCCGACGTATATCCGGTCGTATTGATTAATCCATTCCTGTGAAGGAGGATTGGCGACAGCCGGACGCAAATCATTATATGCTTCGTTCTGAATGCGGTCGCTGTCGTCGTTGCATATGGTTCGGCAGCCTCGATGCGGTAAATATCAGCACCTGTCAGTTCTGCTATGCGTTCGGCCACTGCTTTAGTGTTTCCCTGTGCCGAGAAGTAGGCAACAAGATCTTTCGCCTGCGTTGAAGGAACGGCAATTCCTAATGCTGCGATAACAGTCAAAAGTAAATTCTTCATTGCTATATGATTTTCTGTCCGGTTAATGTATTAATCTTTTTCTCCGATGCAAAATTACTAAGGATTTATATCATAGTTTTTATCAGTATTACGGATTGAGTTACAATATTTACCGATTACCGGTATATTCATTTTTGCGTAAGGGCTCATGTCCTGAAAATAATTGCTGATTACTTAATTACAACATACACGGGTGCAGTAATTCAACAGCAATTCTATCTGTGATACAATTATGGCGCTACTGTAGCGGTCTATGGGATGTTCAAGTTCATTTGCTATCAGATCAAGGCAGTCGCGCAACGTCTTACGGTCTGTCTCACATAATTTATTATGGCCGTTACATTTGCATACATAGCTTGTGATTTCATTTTCCAAAGGTGTGTCGCAAAGAAGATCCGGGTGGAACAGAACTCCGGTGTATCCGGAATTTTGTTTGTTCCTTTCTGATGGAATTCTGAGTGTTTCACCAGGAATCACAAGCCTCAGCCTTTCCTCATTGCAGAGCAGAGCGTAGAAATTACAAGGGGTATCTAAATCCGTGCAGAGTCTGTCTTTGGTAAGGTCGGCAATACATACAAGGGGATGCAGAGTCTCCTGCCCTGTTAGTTTGTTGAATGTATTTATGGTCATCATGTTGCTATATATTTTTTTGTATGCAAAATTACATCGACATTGCATTGAAAAACATATAATCTTTACAGATTGGAGTATAACTTTTACCGATTGCCATTGATGATTGATTATTTATTCATAAATTTGCAATTATCAATCTTATAACGAAATGGACAAGATAATCAATATTCCTACGGTAAAAGACTATGACGAGCATTGGGGCGTGCCGTCGCGACATCCCTACGTGAATATTCTTGAAGGATCACAGGTAACCAGACCGATTCCGAATTGCCGCAAGAACATGGGCATGTATGTTATTTTTCTTAAGGATGTTTTGTGTGCCGATTACCTTACCTACGGGCGGCAGGAATATGATTATCAAGAGAACACACTTGTGTTTACAGCTCCCGGACAGGTGTTCGGACATCCAGCAGACGGCTCGACATATCAGGCAAAAGGCTGGGCATTATACTTCAGCCCTGAATTATTGCGTGGAACATCACTCGGGCGCCATATAAAGGACTATACATTTTTTTCGTACGCTGTTAATGAAGCTCTGCATTTGTCCGAGCGAGAGCGCAACACGATAATCGATTGTTTCAGAAAAATTGACGACGAGATAAATTACGGAGGCGACAAACACAGCAATACAATTATAGCCTCGGCAATAGAACTGTTTCTGAATTATTGCCTGCGTTTCTATGACAGGCAGTTTATTACCCGAAAGAAAGTAAACAAGGATTTATTGATGCGCTTTGAGGAACTTGTCGACGGATATTTTACATCTGGTAACGCCCAGGAAAATGGTACACCAACTGTTGCGTGGTGCGCTTCTCAGCTTTGTCTGTCGCCAAATTATTTCGGAGACCTGATTAAAAAAGAAACCGGCAGAACAGCCTTGGATTACATACAGCAAAAGACAATGGATCTGGCGAAAGATTTATTGATACATCCCGACAAGTCTATTGGAGAAATTGCGTATTATCTCGGTTACCAGTACCCGCAATATTTCAGCCGTGCGTTCAAAAAGGCTGTAGGCTGTACTCCGAATGAATATCGCCGCCAGTCTTATTAATAAATGCAGTTGGAGCAATAAGGAGAGTTTTCGGCTTCTCAGTTTTCGTAATTAAGAAGGGTTGTGGGCTATGAATATTAAGATACGCGAGATAACGGCACTCCCGACCTTGATGCACTGGCGAAAGGAAGTGATTGAAAATGTTTTCGGAGAAGTACCGTCGAAAAGGCTTCTTGTCGGAATACGACGATACTACCGGACGCATATCGCGGACGGTACGCACATCGCAATTGTTGTCAATGCAGATGGAACGGATGCTGGTTGCGGTGCAATATGTTTTTTTGACGAATTACCATCTCCCGGTAATCCTTCGGGCCGTTGCGCATATCTGATGAATATCTACGTGCGTCGGGAATACAGAGGGCGCGGCATCGGTCGCACAATCATAATGTGGCTTGTAGAAAAAGCGCGACAATCAGGATGCGATAAGATAAGATTTGAGTCGACAGATAAAGAGTGTGATTCTTCTGGTACGATGGGTTTGTGAACGGTTATCATTGCCTATATGGTGAACATAGCCAGATGTTTGTATTATCCTGTTTTTCTGTCATAAAAATAATCCACAGCCAGGAATTGGGGAGTCCCGGCTATGGATTATAGCGTAACTAATCCTATTTGTAATTATCAGAAGGAGGGATAGCCCGGATTCTGGGTATATTTCCCACCAGAAAAATTATACTGTGCAGTAGGGATGGCAAAGTACTCCTCTCCGGTTTCAAATGAAGCATTCTGGTAGTACATGCGGTTATCGCGCTCGGCGGCAAAGTAGTTGTTCATGGTCTCTTTTGCTATGCCCCAGCGCACGAGGTCGTAGAAACGTTCTCCTTCCATAGCTTTCTCAAGACGCATTTCGGTGCGCAGAGCCTTTCGGGCATAATCTTGAGTCCATCCTTCTGCGGGATATAGGCCAATCTTATAGTTTGCGGCGTCTTTGGAAGAATCGTTGAAATCCTTTACATATTCACTGTTCATCGCACGGGAGCGCACTCGGTTGATAAGAGTGCGGGCTTCTTCCAATCCGACGCCTCCGATTTCTATGAGGGCTTCGGCCTTATAAAGAAGCAGATCGGCATATCGGATTAGTTGCCAATTGAGAGCGGAAGCTCCCCACGGCCAGCCTTGTTGAGCGTCGGACGATTCGGGCGACAGCCAGAAGCGCTTGGTGTTATTGTAGCCGTATGTATCGGAATTCCTCACCCAAAGGCCGCATGGGCTGCCTTTGTATGTTTTGTACGTTATGGTGGGACGTCCGGTAACGAAATCGAGGCGTGGATCAACGTTTCCGTCAACATTGGCAAGGTGATAGCTGCCGTCGGCATCGAACTCAACCGTGCCATAATCGGGCTGGTTTTGGTAGTCGAACATTGGAAGTCCGTTCTCGTCTGTCTGATAAGCATTTATAAGGTCCTGGGATGGGAGAAAGAAGCCGTCGCCTTGCCAGGGGCATCCGGGTCCGGTCATTGAATTAAGAAGATTGCCCCAGTTAATTCGTCCGACGCTGCCCGAGCCGTCATCTTTTGAGAACTGTACAGCCAATACCGATTCGGGACCATTCTCATATTCCAGCAAATCGAGCTGCTGGAAATCGTCGAGGAGGTCATATCCGTCGATCTGGTCGATAATATCTACCACTTCCTGCAACAGCGCCTTGTTTATGTTTACCACGGCATTTGTTTCCGGACTTTCTTCGTATGCCTGATAGAGCTTTACCTTAGCGGCAAGTGCGAGCGCGGCACGCCGGTTTATGCGTCCGACTTCTGCCTGATGGTCTGGAAGGTCTGCGGCAGCATCCATAAGTTCCTTGGCAATTCTGTCGAGATGTTGTTCTCGGGTGAATTCGTCGTTGCGGACGTTTACATATTCTGTTTCGGGAAGGTCTATATCCATATATGGAATCCGGTTGAACTGGCGCACCAGATCGAAGTACCAGAACGAGCGGATTACGCTCACTTCAGCAATGCGGGATCTGATATCCTTGTTGACGCTTTCATCTATCTTGCGTAGAGCGCGGATTGCTGAGTTGCAGCGGGAGATGCCGCAATAGACATTGAACCATTTTCCATCGAGAAGTCCGTTGTTTGGCTGGAGTTTTGCTGTTTCCATGTCGTGGAATTCCCATATGTCAGTTTCGCCTCCGCCACCTTTGTAGGCGTTGTCGGAACGGACTTCGCCGTGGCTCCAGTTGGTTATAGAATAGAAATGAGGGTCGTTGGAATCGGCATAGCGGCATCCGAAAGTGGCGTATGCGCTCGATACAAGAAGGTCGGCAGCTTTCGGATCGTTCATATTGGCCTCCGACAGTGTACCCTGCGGTTCGTTACGGAGGAAATCGTCGCTGCAGGAAGATATGCAGAGTGCAGCGATAGCCATTGCGGATATAATATTTAGTTTCATATGAATTGTCAATTTAAAGTGTTAGAAACCGAACTGAATACCGAATGTGTACTGGCGGGGCAGAGCATAGGGATATCCGAGACCTTCCGGGTCTGCGCCGCTGTACTTGGTAATGGTAAAGACATTCTGAGCCTGGAAATATATACGGGCGTTTTTGAGGAAAAGTCGCTCCTGAATCTTTTTGGGGAGAGTATAACCTAATGTCATTGTTTTAAGGCGTAGGAACGAGCCATCTTCGATGTAGTACTGCGACCCTTCGTTCTCGCTGTTGGAGTTGTCGACTGTTGGCGCCGGGACACTCGACGCATAGTAACCTGTTTTGAGATAATCTTCGTAGGCTTTGGCGGCATCGAGAAGCTGGGTGCCGTGGTTACCGGTCCATAGAGGGAAGAAATCTGTGTAGAATTTTGAATTGTTCCATGCATCGCGTATGATACTGTTGAAGAACAGACTTAAATCAAAGCCCTTCCAGCTGGCGCCGAGGTTGAGGCCGAACTGGGCTTTCGGGAGGTCGGAGCCGACCCATTCGCGGTCGCGGTTGTTTATCACACCGTCGCCGTTGGCATCGACATAGCGAACACGGCCTATGCCAGGTCGACCGAATTCCACTTTGTACTGCGCGTTGTAGGCATCCACTTCTTCCTGAGTATGGAATACACCGTCGGTTTTGTACACGAGCCATGAGCCAAGCGAGTTGCCGACAATTGTCTTGTCTATGCCGTTGCCGCCGCCCCAAGTGTAATATATGTCTTCCATAAGACCGGTTACCTTGTTCTTCATCGCTGTTACGTTCAGACCGATGTTGTAGCTGAGACCGTTGGATAATGTCTGACGCCACTCGGCAGTGATTTCCACACCCTTGTTGACCATCGAACCACCGTTATACCAGCAATATCCACCTTCGCCGATAGTGGCGATATATGGTTTTTCTACAAGCATGTCGTTGGTCTTTTTGTAGAAGTAATCGAAGGTAAAGAACAGCCGGTTATTGAGGAAAGAAGCATCGAAACCCACATTGGTCTGGTATGTTTTTTCCCATGTGAGGTCGGGATTGGTGGTGCGGTAGCGAAGTGCGCCGGGCGAGAGTGTGTTTCCGCCTCCGAGAGCATACGCAGCACGGTCAAGATCCATAGAGTATTTTGCATAGAAAGCGTCGTTGGCGATAAGGTCGTTGCCGTTCACGCCATAGGCTCCGCGGATTTTCAAATCATTCAGCCAGCCGCGTGTATTTTCCATGAACTTTTCCTGAGATATGCGCCAGCCCAAAGATACGGAAGGAAACCAATCGTAGTTATGGCTGTCGGAAAGGCGGGACGAAGCATCGCGACGGATGGTGATAGATGCAAGGTACTTATTATCCCATGAATAGTTTAGCTTGCCGAAAAATGAGAACATCGAGTAGTTTGAAGAACCGGACCCGGTATTTTTATTAGACGTTACATTACCGAGATAGAGATAGTTAGGATCTTCTATTTCAAGTCCTTTGCCTTCTCCGAACATATCTTCGAAGTGGTTGCGTTTTGCCTCTATACCGACAAGAGCCATCATAGAGTTCTTGCCAAAATCAATGTTATACTGTGCAGTGTTGGTCCATACCCAGTCTACAGTCTTGCTGGAATACTGAAAGAGGTTGTTTGTCTTGTCGCGCAGATTTGCAGGAGTGAAATTTTTGTCAGAGCCGTTGTGGTAGTTGAGACCGAAGTTTGTCTTGAGAATAAGATTCTGTATAGGCTCTACAGATAGATATGCGTTGCCGAACACACGCCAGTATTCATGCTTGTTGGATGCTTCCTCGTTGATTAGTCTTACGAGATTGGGGGTGTCGTTGAGACCGAAAGCTACCTGGTCGTTGTAATTGCCCTCGGAGTCATAAACGGTGCGGGCCGGGTGCATCTTGATGGCGTTTTCCTCAATGCCGCCGGGAGCATTGTGCTGTCGCCACCAGTTGAGTGTGATATTGCCGCCGACTTTGAGACGGTTATTGATAAAACCATAGTCGGAACTAAAACGGGTATTCGCTTTTTGAAAATCACTTCCTTTTATAATACCGTCGTGGTCGAGATAGCTGAGCGAAAACGATGAGGAACCGTTTTCATCGCCTTTGGACAGCCCTATGCTGTAGGTCTGCATAAGGGCTGTGCGATGAATCTCGTCTTCCCAGTCGGTGTTCTGCGGATTAACCGGAATACCATTGAGATTGGTGTATTGCTGAAGTCTGGGAGTAGTTCCATTGCCATAGAGTTCCGATGTGGGAGTTGTGCCATAAGCATATTTATAGGCTGCCCAATATGTTTCACCCCATTGGTCTGCGTTCATCATCTCCAGGCCGCTCTGATATGTCTGCATAGTGAGAGTGGCATCGAAAGTAACACGGCATTCGCCTTTTTTTGCACGTTTGGTAGTGATAATGATTACACCGTTGGCTGCCTGAGCGCCATATATGGATGCGGAAGCGGCATCTTTGAGAACCTGGATGGATTCGACATCATTGCTGTTCAGAATAGTGCCCGGATTTTCGCGCGTCATGACACCGTCTATCACATAGAGCGGTCCGTTGGCATCGCTTCGGAATGATGAAGCACCACGGATGGATGTTCCTGTGCTGAGACCTCCGGGGGTACCGTCTGTAGTGATATTCATACCGGCAACACGGCCTTGCAGAGCCTGGACAACATTGCCGGTCGGAGTATCGGAAACATCTTTCATTTTAACGACCGATACAGAACCTGTAAGATCTGCTTTCTTTTCTGCAGAATAACCAACTACAACAACTTCATCGAGAAGTTCGGAATTTTCTTCGAGATAGATTTTCATATCCGGTGCGGCCTTAACCTCACTTGTGATGTAGCCGACATAGGAAACTTTCAATAAAGTACCTTCCGGAACTGAGATTTTAAAATTGCCGTCTATATCCGTTGCCGTTCCGGCCTTAGTCGCTTCACAGAATACAGAAGCTCCTATCAGCGGTTCGTCGTCGGTTTTAGAAAGCACTGTCCCATGCACAGAAATATTCTGCGCCTGCGCTATGATTGCCATCAGAAATAGCAATGCTGCACCGAGAATTGTTCTTTTCATATTATTGATTTTTGGGTTAAGATTTCTGATGCAAAATTAGCCAGTAATCTATAGTACAGACTATAACGGATGTTGTGTTCACTATCAAATTTTATGCAATACACGTTTTTTGATAGGATATGCACTATTTTTAATCGTCAGACATAAACAAAGCGCATCTACACCAGAGCTCCTGATGAGATGCGCAAGACGATTCATAAATATTTACAGGTTTACGTTGCCAATTTGGTTCTTGCCTGAGAAGGAGTTTCGCCATAGGCATCGCGATAGCATTTTGTGAAATATGCCGGTGTGGAGAATCCTATTTCATATGCAATCTCACTAATAGTTTTTTCGGTAGATATCAGAAGTTCATGGCCTCGCTGCAAGCGTAAGCGGCGTATAAGCTCAACGGGAGCATAGTTCGTAAGTGATTTAATCTTGCGGTAGAATTGTGAACGCTCCAGACCCATTTGTGATGCAATCATATCTACATTCAGGTCCTGATTCCCCATCCCCTCGTTTAATATTTCAAGAAAGCGATTATAGAATGTGCTGTCAATATCACCAGAGGGGAGATTGTCGGCGGAGGATGTAGATTCAACTTCTTTCTTCTTAACAGCCGCAGGACGCGACAGCCATAGGTCTTTAATGCGTTTTCTAGTCACTATCAGGCTTGCGCATCTTGATTTAAGCACATTGCTGTTGAATGGTTTCGACAGGTATCCGTCGGCACCGCTGTCATAGCCTTGTACACGTTGCTCGTCCATTGAGCAGGCCGTAAGCATCAGAACGGGAATATGTGAGGTAGACACCTCTCCTTTTATATATCTGCAACATTCCAGACCGTCCATGACAGGCATCATTACATCGCAGATTATCAGATCAGGTACGTATTTGGCCGCCATCTTCACTCCTTCTTTTCCATTGGAAGCCGTAATAATATTATAGTCGGCGCTTAATAGTTCACCCACAAGCTTTTGAATATCTTTGTTGTCATCAATGACAAGAACTATTGGTTTGCAGTCATCGAATGAAAGATTGTTTTCGACATTATCGAGTTCCGCTTCCACGTCGCCATGTCCGATTGTTTTCTCGGACACAGTCATGCTTTCAGAAATATGCCGTACGGGTAGGGTTATAGTAAAGACAGACCCTTTATTCAAGGTGCTTTCCACAGATATACTGCCATCATGCAGTTCTACAAAAGCTTTGGCAAGAGACAGACCTATTCCCGAACCCTTAGGATGGATGCGGTCTACCTGATAGAATCTGTCAAAAATATTTCCGAGGTCCCTTTCGCTAATCCCTTCTCCGGTATCTGCAACCTTGAGTACAAGGTATTTATCGTCGCATTCGTAGGATACCGTTATGGAACCATTGTCGGGGGTGTATTTTATGGCGTTGGAGAGAAGATTGAAAAACACACGTTCAATTTTTTCCGCATCAATAGCAATAGGCAATGGCGTGTTGGTATACGCCGTCTCGATTGTCAGTTTTATATCTCTTTTTCGGGCAACGGAATAGAATGATTCCATCCAGTCGCGGATAGCCTGATTGAAATCAATTTCTGTAAGCCGGAGGTCCAGTTTACCATTCTCATATTTTCTGAAATCAAGTATCTGATTTATAAGACGCTGTAGGATTTTTACATTTTTGTCGGCTATTTTTGTCAGAATCCGTTGTTGCGGTGTAAGATTATCGGCTCCGGCAAGCTGGGCTACTGGTTCGGCTATAAGGGTTAGGGGAGTGCGCAGGTCGTGAGATACATTTGTAAAAAATATAAGTTTGGACTGAGTCGCGGCTTCTAGCTGCTGGTTAAGTTGTGTCTGTTTATCTTTCTCTTCTTCAAGCAGTTTGTTCTGCGTCAAAAGTTCTTTCTGATGTTTGCTGCGCTGCCAGTATGCGCGGAGCAGAAGGAAACCGACTCCGAACAGCAGAATGATTATGGCGATACTGGCATAGAACAACGATGTCTGGGAAGAATGCTGGGCCCAATAATCGTCTATCTGTGCTTTCAGCAATTTCATTTTGCCGGTTTCCGCTTGCAGCGTTTCATTCTGTAAAAGAAGGATATCAGCATTCGAGAGGTCGACGGCAGAAGATATTGGCAATATCGTTTCCTTTTTGTACGGCTCGTTCTTAAGTATGGCTAAAGCAATCTGTATAAGCCTGTGGCCTTCGGTAGGATAGAGAAATGTGGCATCGATAACACTGTCGGCGACTGCCCGAATACCGATATTCGGGGCTGCATCAATACCTATAATACGGATGTTATCACGGCCATGCTTATGCGCGACCTCCGAAGCCCCGATTGCCATACGGTCGTTATGGGCATAAATCAGGTCGACATCCGGATATATTCTTAATAGTGAATCAACAACCATCATGGCATCTTCCTTGTTCCAGTTGCCGGGGATGCTTGTCAACAGTTCTCCTCCATTTCTTTCAAACTCTTTGACGAATCCGTCATGGCGTCCTTCGGCCGGTGTCGAGCCCTTCAAACCAAAAATCTCGATGGCCTTCGCTCCATTTCCCAACATGTGCAGTGCGTAGTGTGCAGCCGAGCGACCAAGGGCTGCATCATCTACTCCGATTCTTGCTGTGTACGTATTCCCATTGATATTTCGGTCAAATATGACTACTGGAATGCCTTGGTCGTATACTTTTTTAATAATGGGGGTAAGAGCAGCGGCTTCATTGGGAGATACTATGATAATATCGAACCCGTTGTCAACGAAATAACGTATGTCCTCTATCTGCTTTGAGTTGCTGTCGTCGGCCGAACGAATTTCAACAGTCGCATCTTCATGAAACATAATCTCGCGCTCTATTTCGTCGTTCATTTTCATGCGCCAGTCGTCCTGGCTGCATTGCGAGACACCGATTTTATAAATTTTGCTATCGGTACAGCTGAACAGAAAGAGGAAAATTCCGAATATGATACTGTATGATAAAAGACGGTTCATTATAGCTATGGTTGTTTAAGGTTTTGCAAAGGTAATCATAATCCTATGAAAAACAGTGCATAAGATATAGAAAATCGTGCGATACAACAAATTTGATATACTATGCACGATTTTTTATACCCGCTCTCTGGAGTTTGTAGTAGTTTTGCGATACCGAAACGGTATAGCCGGACGGTATCGTATTAAAATCTAAATATACCAACCGATGAATAAACTAAAAAAAGGTATCTCATCCATAATGATTGCCGGTGCAGTTTTAATGGCACCGTACGCATCGGCCGCGGAGGGTGTGGAAGTAAACCATCTGGGAGTTAACAATACTCTCGTCAGAATTACAGGCGACAGCAGGTATCTTCTGCTTCCGGTGCAGGAGTCAAACGATGACGCCAGAATTGTTGTGCTTGTCGACGGCAACATTGACAGGACTGTTAATGTAAGACTGGCCAAAAGCAAGGTGGATTACTATATCCCATTCGATCTTGCACCCTACAAAGGGCATAATGTGCTGTTGAATGTAGTTACAACTCAGGACCGCTCCAATATCCGGGAGGCCAAAGACGATGCCTGCTGGAAAAATATGGCGTTATCCGATACCTTTGATACAAGTAATCGTGAAAAATATCGTCCGGCCTATCATCATACACCTCTGTATGGCTGGATGAACGATCCCAACGGAATGTTCTATAAAGATGGTGTCTGGCATTTGTATTACCAATGGAATCCCTACGGTTCAAAATGGCAGAACATGACATGGGGACACTCATCGTCGAAGGACCTTGTAACATGGGAACATCAGCCGGTTGCCATCGAGGCCAACGGACTCGGGGCGGTTTTCAGCGGCAGTTCGGTGGTCGATACCGAAAATACCGCCGGATTCGGGGAAAATGCAATTGTTTCCCTCTACACATCGGCCGATGTCAGCCAGATTCAGAGTCTTGCCTATAGCGAGGATAACGGTCGTACATTCGAGATTTATCCGGGCAATCCCATCATCACATTGGAAAGCGAGGCTCGCGATCCCAATATGTTCTGGAACAATGACACCAAATGCTGGGTGCTGTCATTGGCTCACGCCCTCGATCACGAAATGCTGTTCTTTACTTCGGCCGATCTGAAGAAGTGGACTCTGCAAAGCGCCTTTGGCAAAGGAATTGGAGCACAGGACGGTGTATGGGAATGTCCGGATCTGTTCAAACTGAAAGTTGGCGGTACGGATGAAGAAAAATGGGTACTTGTATGCAATATCAATCCCGGAGGTCCTTTCGGAGGTAGCGCGACGCAATATTTTGTAGGCGATTTTGATGGCAGGACATTCAATGCCGATACAGATGTGAATGGTAATGTCCCTACAAAATGGATGGACTATGGAAAGGATCACTACGCGACTGTGAGCTGGAGTGATGCTCCGGATAACCGTCGTACCCTTATCGGGTGGATGAGCAACTGGCAGTACGCTGCTGAAGTACCCACAATGCAATATCGGAGCGCAAATACTCTTCCTCGTGAAGCTGGACTTTTCAAAGGTGCCGACGGCCAGATATATCTGTCGTCAACTCCAGTTCCCGAGCTCATAAAACTGCGGGATAAGGAAGTTATAAATATCAATAATAAGTCGATAGGTAAGAATCCCCGAGAATTCGCACTCCCGGCCTCAAATGATGGCGTGTGCGAAATACTTCTTGACCTGGACTGCAAAAAAGCCGATTCCATAGACATTGATATTGCCAACAAAGCCGGAGAGTTTGTAACTTTGAGATATAATTCGTCAGACAACACCCTCAGCTTTGACAGACGCCATAGCGGAATAGTTGATTTCAGTCAGGATTTCCCGGCGGTAACAGTCGCACCGACATTTGATAATAGCAAAAAAGTTTCTTTACGAATATTCATAGACAAATCGAGTATGGAAGTTTTTGGCAACGGCGGTAAATTTGTCATGACCAATCTTGTTTTCCCTACAAAACCCTATTCAACCATATCAATAGCCGCCAAAGGCGGTAACGCTAAGATAGAGAATCTCAAAGTCTACTCGATAAAAGAATTATAAACAATCATAACATACTAATATGGCCATTTCACAATCGCTTGTAACTAACCGCAAATCGTTTTTGCTCCAGATAATTCCTGTGATGCTGTGCTTTTTTGTCATGGGTTTTGTCGACCTTGTTGGAACAGCATCGAACTATGTTCAAAAAGATTTGGGCTTGTCGGACAGTCAGGCTAATCTTTTCCCGTCGCTCGTTTTCTTCTGGTTTCTGATTTTTTCAGTTCCTACCGGAATGCTTATGAACAAAATAGGCCGAAAGAAAACAGTTCTGATCAGCCTGATTGTAACGGCGGCATCTCTCTTTATTCCTGCTTTTGGCGACAGCTACGGGGTGATGCTTGTCTCTTTTTCGCTTCTTGGAATAGGCAATGCCATCATGCAGACCTCGCTGAATCCGCTTGTAACCAATCTTATCAGCGGAGACAAACTTGCTTCCACTCTTACATTCGGGCAGTTTGTAAAGGCTATCGCATCGTTTCTCGCTCCTATAATAGCGGCTTGGGGTGCAACGACAGTCTTCCCGACATTCGGACTTGGCTGGAGGACATTGTTCGTGATATATGCCGTCATCAGCTTTCTGTCTATATCTCTTTTGGCTGCGACGCCGATAGATGAAGAAAAGCCGGACAAGGCAACCGGGGTCGGGGAATGTCTCAAATTACTCGGCCGACCGTTCATATTCCTCTGTTTCCTCGGAATAATGTGCCATGTAGGAATAGATGTAGGCACCAACACAACCGCCCCGAAAATAATTATGGAACGTCTTGGCCTGCCGTTGGAAGAAGCTGGCTTCGCGACAAGCATATACTTCATATTCCGTACTGTGGGATGCTTCCTCGGAGCCTTTATTCTGCGCGCGATGTCGCCTAAAGTATTTTTTTCTATAAGCGTATTCATGATGCTTGCCGGCATGGCAATACTATTTTTCTGCGACACACTCATGCCGCTGTATATCGGTATCGGACTGATCGGGTTTGGCAATTCCAATATATTCTCGGTAATATTCTCTCAGGCTCTTGTGTATGCCCCTAATGAGCGCAACGAAGTATCCGGCCTTATGATTATGGGTCTTTTCGGCGGAACTGTATTCCCGTTGGCAATGGGATATGCGGCCGACGCAGTCGGTCAGATAGGCGCTGTTGCAATAATGACAATCGGAGTAATATATCTTATGTATTACACGTTGAAAATAAGAAAAATCTAATAAATACTTTAAATATATCAACATGAATAACATTGTAGTAGGAATGGGCGAAGCCCTGTGGGACGTACTCCCCGAAGGCAAGAAGATTGGCGGCGCTCCCGCCAACTTCGCTTACCATGTGTCGCAGTTCGGACTGGCGGGCTGTGTAGTGAGTGCCGTCGGCGATGATGCACTTGGCAAAGAGATAATAGAAAACTTTACTTCAAAAGGTCTTAATCAGTTCATTGCCGAGGTACCGTATCCGACCGGAACCGTTCAGGTCGAAATAGACCCTGCCGGAGTCCCCCAGTATGAAATCAAAGAAAATGTGGCGTGGGACAACATTCCTTACACAGCACGTCTTGAACAGCTCGCCGGGAGAACCAAAGCAATCTGCTTCGGGTCATTGGCTCAGCGTAATGTTGTGTCGCGTAACACCATAAATCGTTTTCTCGACGCTATGCCTCAGTCCGAAGATACATTGGTGGTTTTCGATGTCAACCTCCGTCAGGGATTCTATACCAAAGAAATCCTCTGCAATTCCATGAAGCGTTGCAACATTCTAAAAATCAACGACGAGGAATTAGTAACCGTAAGCCGCATGTTCGGTTATCCCGGTATCGACCTTCAGGATAAGTGCTGGATCCTTTTGGGTAAATACAATCTTAAAATGCTTATACTCACTTGTGGAATTAACGGCAGCTATGTTTTTACTCCTGGAAATGTATCATTCCAGCCTACTCCGAAAGTAGAGGTTGCTGATACCGTCGGTGCCGGCGACAGTTTTACTGCTGCATTTATCGCCTCGATACTCAAAGGGAAAAGTGTGCAGGAAGCGCATTCGCGGGCAGTCCAAACATCGGCATACGTCTGCACAAAGAAAGGCGCAATGCCTATATTGCCTCCAGAATTGACAGAGTGAGACATAATTTAATAATTTTATCCCCTTGTATGTCCGTCGGGACATGCAGGGGGATTTGATGTTTTGACATAGGGCACACGCAGGACACCGGAATAGACCGTTAAAGTAGATTTATACTCGTAATCTTACCATCGTAGTGGAATAATACCAATCGGAGTTGGTTGAGAAGCTCTTTCCTGATTTTTGTTGATGCTCGTGATAGTACGGTCGCCCGTGGCGGAAACCGCTTTTAGAGGTGCCTGGAGCAGGGATTTCAAAAAAGTGTTTTTTTCACCGGAAGGCCTTTCGGGCTCACGTACCCGCCGTATTGCTGCAACGCATAATCTCGATGCTTAATCTCCGCCGCGTGTTTGTTGACTCTCAAATTGCATTAAACTCGCTTACCAACAATATAGTCACGCAGGTTGGATATAAAAATATAATTATGACTACCGTACAGGGAGTGATGCCAGGCCTTTTAAAGAAAGTTATGGATAAGGGAACTGTAGGCAATGCTATATATTCTGTGGTCGGAGGTCTGGATGCGGCAGTAAATTTAGTGGCCGGTGCATTGGTCCAGCCGGTAACCGACGCATTATACAATCTGTTTTTGCAACGACTTGTAAATGAAATCGGTCTGACATTATCGGGAAACGCCAGTCAGAACGGAGCTTTGGGCGCACTTGGCAATCTGCTGAATCCTTGGCGGGGTTCTGACGCGTCATCGGCGCTTGTTACAATCAGAGATTTCCCCAAAGTCATGGATTTGGATCTAAACGTAACCGACATTTACAGTGGCGATCATCGGTTTCGTTATAGTTTTACAACAACACCGGGAACGACGAACAGCGAGAAAGACATACTTATCAGAGGGTTTCATGGGGCGTTCAATATCAGGGAAATCCATGTTGCCAAACCCGGATTGATTTCAGGTTTACTTGTTGATGATGTTATTGACGGAAGTCTGCTGCTGAATGGTGCATTCGTAAATATAACCGATCCATTACAGGCTACAGTGGAAACCAATTACCGCTATCTGGCCGAATATTCGTTCGTAAGTTTAGGCCTTAAATCTTATGTTCAGCAGACCGACGGCAACCATTCGCTGACACTATCGGTTAAACTATCGGATATTGCCAATCTTGACGGAATTTTAGGCGGAATACCGGTACTTGGCAGTATATTGAACACCACAGTTAGAACATTGATTGGCAATGTGGTTGTCAATGTGCCGGTAAATCTGCCACTATTGGGAGTTGATAATCTCAGTTTGTCCGGCAGTTGGAAAACACCTCCCGTAAAATATTAATCTTTTCCATAGTCCGTTTTCCTATTGGATTAACTATTTTTCGACTCAATTTAACCGCTGATCATAACAAAATGGCCAGAAATTGACAAACTACCCCATATTTAACAAAAAAAATCTCGCAAAAACATTTGGTTTTTAATAAATATCCATAACTTTGCGAAAGTTAATAGTTTGTGCGAATTTGCCGCAGGTGGCATTATTTAAAATAATTTAAAAACCGGATGGTAAAAGTACCTGGACATAACAACCTTATCAATACCATAATCGACTTTGGCCGTATACCTGCCGACACTCCCGATTATCGCTCCCGGCAAGAAGAATTGCTGCGGATGGTTGACGCTGACATTGAGAGCGGCTGCTCAGGCATGTGGGTTTGCAAGGCACTCCTTGAGTCGTGCCGCGATTGGTCGACTTGCGAAATAACCTACCTCGACCGCTTCAAATGTCTTCTTCTCGAAGCCATCGACCACGGCGCGCTCGCTCCCGATAATATTATCGGCTGGGACTGGATGGATATTGCCGTACGCAATAACGACCCTGCGAAATTCATGGATGATACACTGCTATTCTACGATATTCTTGCCGAAGCAGGTGAACATGGCATTTCCGGGGCTTTCGATATCATTGATATGATCTGGGAGCCTGAAAACTGCCAGGAAGAAGACTAATTGATTATTAAAAGTGCTATGGCTATAAATGATTATTACAATCAGTTGCAGTCTCTTTCCGAAGACAGGAACAAGACTGTTGAACAGCGCATCAATGATGCTTTCGCATTGAAAGAGCGTATGAAGCCTGATGACGACGTGGCTGCTGCTCGCTATGACAGCATAACCTACGGCGTTCTAACTTCTATGCTCGATAAGGAAAATGCGTGTCATGACTATGATATTGAAATGATACAGCTTCTCACACTAAATGCCGAAGCAATAATAAATGGACAGATAGAGCGGTCGCTGAAGGATTACCGCAAAGCTGTTAATCCTCTTGTTATTGACGGCAAAATACCGTTCGCGACGTTGGAGCTTGCAGTTCAGCGCATAGTTGCGGCACTACGCGGAACAGTTTTCAATCACGACCGCTACAGCATTCTTGATTCTTTTATACGCCGCGCGGCAAAAGCTATGGATGCAGGCGAGAAGTATGACAAAAATACTGTAGCAGAGCTGGCGCGAGAATTGTACAGACTTGACAATCTCCTTAGCATACATGGAGCTGACGATGAAGCCATACTGAAGTTCATTTCGGCCGACGAGTTATTGGAAATCAGGATGAATCCTCAGGAAGGTGTCCTGAAAAAAGATCGTATTGAATACACACGCCGTTGGGAAAACATTTATTACGACGTCAAGGATGAACTCGACGAGCGCTTTGCAGATACACCCCGCCACATGGGATTCTGTTTTGAATACTGGCACGCAATGACTGACCTCCTTGCTCAAAAATACAGAATATTGTGGCGCAATCCACACATGATGAATCCTGGTGTAATATTTGACTGATAAAAAAATGGACACATACAAACCTGTATATATCATTCTCTCGCAACCCTTTGAAAAGCTTCCGACGGGAGCTTCACGATTCTGGGGCAATCCGGATCTGCCGGAGGACGTCAGCTACCCGATGTATATCGACGACGAAGGTGATGAATACCCATACTGTTTTGTCTGTCAGATAAATCTTGCGGAACTTGCTGTATTTGCGCCCGGAAATCCTCTTCCAAAAAATGGACTGCTGATGTTTTTCGCCAAAATCGACCATAATCTCGGTATTATGGCAGCCACTGACGGCATACGTTCTCATTGCAGCGAACCGGAGGATGTAAAAGTGCTATATTTTCCTAACACTGACAATATGCGCGAAGTGGTGATTGTTGACGATGACAACGAGCAGACATCGCCTCAGGAGCTGGCAATCGGTTTTGCCGACAGACTCGAAATGTATGGCGATGACCACGCACTCTTTGCGCGGCCGACACATCGCGAATGGGAGGAATGGGACGCTCCATGCGAAGGATGGCAGATATTGTTGCAGGTCGACTCGTTCGACGGTATGGACTTCAGCCTCAATTTTATGGACTGCGGAGTTCTTGATTTCCTTATCTCGCCTGACGACCTCGCTGCCGGAAAATTCGACTGTGTCCGTGCCATAATTCTATCTACCTGAACTATAAATTATTAAAAATCAATACCATGAAAAACAATGGATTGCCAGACTACGGACCACGCGACATTGAAGACGAATATTTTCAGGAGATATACAAGGCCGACCGAGTTCTTGCTCGTGCAAAAAACGGCGATCCGGAGGCAATATATGAAATTGGAAAACGCTTCTATTTCGGCGAAGGACGAAGCGAAAATTACCGTCTTGCTCTTCAATATCTTATTCAGGCGGCAGAGACCGGCAATGCCAGCGCTCAGTATTATGTCGGCTGTATATATGAAACAGGCGAGAATGAGAACTCAAGAGAATATAAAGGAGTGAAACGGGATACCGCCGAGGCGGCCGCATGGTATGCCAAAGCTGCAGAACTTGGACATAAAGAGGCTGCGCATGCACTCGAAAGGCTTAAATTAAGCGATAAATAAACCATACTAAAGACGGATATAAGCCAATTAATTATGAGACATACTTATACCCGCATCTGCGGTATCCTCTTTATCATAGCGCTCGCTGCACTGATTTGCGATGTTTTCACATCTGGCAATCAGGCAAAGATGTCGGGCCCGGTTATAGAACTTCAAAACCGACAGAAGCTCCCGGTTGTCATTAATGGCGACACCACACATGTCGCACTTTCCAAAGGGGATAGTGTGCGTATTCTCGGATTCTCGCGATTGACATATCATCAGGATATTCTGGTGGAAACCACCGACGGAAACCGCGGCAAACTTGATGCCTCACAACTACCCATAAGGCAGCTGATTATTGATGGAGAACACAAAGGAGATACTGTCGTCGGCCTTGTCCCCGAATATCTCGGCCTTACGGTTCATGAATACAATGCGACGACCTCGACAGGCGAAAAATTCAAATTGCGGGGAGAAGACATGGTACCGATTGTTGATGGCTGGGAAAATCTTAACCTTGACAACATTGCTTCCACATCAGTTGCTACCTGGAATGCTCTGGAGAAGATGAAAGGGAAAAGCATCGTGGAAATAGAGCAAAAATATGGCATGGCCTACAACATCCTTAACGGCAAAGACGGTCGCAAAGCAGCCGGATTCCGCATCTATGCCTATGGGCCCGACGGTCGTCCGTACAAACCGTCAATAACATTCGATAGCGACGGCAAAGCATCAGACTTTGAGTATCAGGTTGTCAAGGACAAAGCCAAGAACGGCTGGATAATGGCATATGCACCTTTGGCCGGTATGATAACTGACATGCCGCTGACACGGATTCTTACACGCAGCAGTACGTATTCTATTCCAAGCGATACCGGAAAGGGAACGCCCTGGTTTATGTATGTAGCTGTCGTGGGCGCGCTCATACTTGGTTTTGCGTGGTATTGTCTCATACCATCGCTGTTAGTGCTGTTCATAGGCTGGATGATTGCATATCCTGTGGTATTCCGTCCGCTGAACAACAAGACACTGAAAGTGATTACTTATACTGCCGCTGTCATAGGTTTCTATTACTGGGCTATAGCGCTTATGGCATGGGGCCTGTACTGGTTTATGGTTTTACCGATAATACCGGTAAGCTATTATTGTATACGATGGGCAAAAGAGTATCTTGAAGATTACACGCCTCACGAACGTTGCCCACGCTGCAAACATATACATACAATCCGATTCGACCATGACGAAGTTACCGACACCAAATACGTGAAAGACAAGGATAGCCGGCGCGACAAAATTTTGGACGAACAGGACGAAAAATATCAGTCATGGCTTCAAGTTACTACCAAATACAACGACGGCACCAGCGAAAGCCACCGAGAGAATATCCGATATCACAAACGGCGCCACCGCCTGTACAGCTATATTGATTATGAAGTAACATTTCTGGAAACTTTCTATCTCGACTATTTCATTTGCTCACAATGCAACTATCAGGAGACCGATACCCACCTGACGCGCGAGGTAGTGGACCGAAAGGAAGTGGGCATGCACACAGGTGTTGAATCTCATGACGTATATTAAAATACAATGGCAATATTCACAAGACAGAGGTGCGATACGTTACCGTCCATGCGTCCGGCATCCAAAGCGATTATCTTCCGCAGCGAAATTGATTTCATATCACACTGCATTCTAATGTCCCGAGACCTTGGGGATATTGTGGATTTGGTAGATATATACATAGAAAGCGACTACCAGATTGAGGATGACGGAACTGGTGTTATCAGAAGGATTCGGGCCTTTATGGCTGCATATTATCTTGCCGTATTGCTCAATCCGAATCTAAACTATCCTGTATGGTCCGATGAAAACGGCTGGGAATTTGTCGCTACTGTTGATGAACTTCTTGCCAAATTTGCTGCCGGCGCATACGACAATCCCATGCCATTGTCTCTAATTAATCAGATTGCACTTCGCAGTCCGGCTCTGATAGTCTGGCTCTCGGCAGATTATCCTCAGCTTGCCGAAAAAATCAAGGGTCTTCATGATAAATGTACGGACGCTCCAGATTCCATATATTATAATTCCGATTCAGCTTACCGGATTGCTTACGAGTTGAATAGGGATGCGGATTTCCCGTTGAAACGGGAGATGGATGCGGAATACCGTAAATCCGACAAAACGATATCGGGGTACTATTACGACCGTAATGGCGTAATGCATCAGATCAGATTCTTATCCACACCGTTAACCACCGGAAAGCATGAAGACAAAAACTAAAGAACTTATCAGGGAACTGATACATGACGGAACTAAATGCATAGAAGAGCGCATTGATGATGTTTTTAACATTCGCCGGAACAACATGACTGACAATCCTTCAAAGCAAATGGAAGATGATGTGTTCTATTTCAAATCGCTGATTTCTATGATTCTTGTAGAAAACGGGCCACACATATATGATTATCAACTACTCGAGTTATATACCCTTCTTGCTGAAACATATGTAGAACAGAGAGATTACAGGCAATTGAAACAACTTGCCGAGGACGTTCTGGATCTTGTCCGATATGAAGTAACGTCCTGGGAAGCTATGGAACAGACTCTGCCACGTATTATCGACGCAGTAGGCGAATCTGTATACAATCATTATCTCTACGAACTATTGCTGCACTATTTCCGTGCCGCGAACCGCGAAGGCAAACTGACAGCCGATATGAAAGGGCATCTGCGTAAATTAATCAAGCTCAGAATCCTTCTTGAGGACGACTTTTGGATGGACCGTTTGTTTGACAAAGATCTGCAGAATTCAATTGCAGCAGTTTTTACCTCTGACGAATTATTGAAAATCATGTTACGTCCACATATCGGACATCTTCGGAAAGACCCGGTAGAGTACACCCGGGAATGGGAGGATATATACTACGAACTTGAGGATGAACTTGACAGACGTTTCGCCAACGCTCCACGGCGCAGGGGCTTCTGTTTTCATTACTGGAGTGCCGAAAAAGAACTTCTTATGGATAAATATAACATCGACTGGCGCTCGCCGGCGCAGATGAATCCAGAGGTAATGTTTGACTGATAATTTTCTATGGCTATGACACTTTCCGATAATTTTCACAAACTCCTTGCAGATACGGATAAACGACCCGAAGCCATTATGGACGCTGTTGAACTTGTTATGAACGCACCGGACACCAGCGAGCGCGCCGGACTTATGGCGTTGATGTATCATGAAGGAATCGGGGTTGACATTGATCTTGACAAATGTTTTGAATTAGCTTGCAAAGCGGCGTTTGAAGGGCACGACGGTCTCGGTTACTTTCTCATCGGATATATGTGCGACAACGCCGAGACTCCGAAACATACCGAAATAGGCTCCGGACATAAATATAATCGGAACGATGCAAAGAGATTTTATGAAGCATGCTCTGAAATCGACTGCCGTTGGCGCGAGGAAGCTGTAATTTGGCTCGGAGACTATTATATGAATCCGGTGCAGGGCAATAATCCCGAGATTGCTGTGAAGTATTACGAGTCTATTGCCGACGTAAATGCAAAGGCAGCATGTCGGCTGAGTGACTATTACTGGGAACTGATCAATCCTGAGGCCCCATTGGAAAATCAGGATATGGCGTCGCGTCTGTTCAAGTGGACATCTGTTGCAGCCAGCCGGCACCCCGAAGAATACGCTTTCCGGCTTGGTTCGCTGTATACTTGCGGAATCGGCTGTATCCTTGATTTCGAAAAAGCGATTGATCTTTTCGAGGAAGCATACGAATACGGCGACTGGCGAGGGGCGCAAGCCATTGCCGCGACGCTCGCCGAATACCTCAACGACAATCCTGAGATATCAGCCGAAGAACGCAATCAAATTGAGTGTAACATCGAACAATGGATTGACTGGGCCGAAGAAATGCGGCAGCAAGGACTGCTTGACGACCCTGAGGAACAAGACTGTTCTATAGAAGAAGATTAACAAGGCCGACAACCTGCTGGAAATTTCTTAACAATCCATACGGGAAGTACATAAAAACAGACAAGCAAACAAAATACTAATGACAAGAATAAAAATACTTTTATTATTTATTTTTCTGTGTGCTGTACCACCAGCCTTGGCGGAGAACGACGCGATACAGACGATGTTCCACAGGGGGCACCCCATTAAGGACTTCGCTGTCAGCTACGATGAAAAGTACATTTTTACCCGATCCGATGGCGAGGTCTGTGTCTGGGATCTTAATAGCCGTATGCTTATGGCTACGTTGCCGATGTTTACGGTAAAAATTTTTGCCCATCCCACGGATTCCAGACTGTTCTATGCTGATACTAAGGTGTTCACATTAAAAGGTCTCGAGAGAATGCCGAATGTTACCGACGATTCAATAGACTGGAGCCGTCCTACGGATTTTAGACTATTCTATAATGATATAGAGGGGTTCAAATTTCAAAATACCGAAGATTCGTCGGTTGCAGCAAACGATTTAATCGACTGGACAAAAGGAAAGTGCATCGGTAAGGTTTCGTCTGACAGGATGCCTAAATATTCAGCAGGATCGGATTACACCTTCGCTAAAAATGGTGATATGCTGATGTTGTATACCGCATTGGGGAACAATCTCGCACCTGTCGGAACCATCGGAGGCCGTACCCGCAGTGCCAGAACCGTATGCAGCAACAATAATGATTCGTTGTTACTGACTTCTGGAAAGGGTGCACGTCTATGGGATCTCCGGCATGCCAGCCTTATCGGAACAATTTCAAATTCCGAAAGGTCTAATGATGCTTGTTTCCAACCGGGAACAGATTCCGTGATTCTTTTGGGCACAGACGCCGTGGAACTTTGCGGTGGCAACTCTATGCCCATATCAGGCGCCGGAAATATCTGCCGGCTGTCCATATGTGGAGACAAAACAATAGCAATGGGACTCGAACACCTATATATGTCGGTTTCAGGCAAACCCTTCTACAAGCTACCAGCCTTCAGGGATGTTGGAAAAGGCCGTTTGTTCTCTACTATATCACGCCCTTACGGCAACGGCAAATTCCTTATCGGAACCAATAACACAGCAGTGAGTCGTATCAACGATAGTGGAGCCTCGTTGATAGAAGGATCGTTTAATTCAGACCAGCCTCTGCGATTAGCCGAAAACATATACAATAAGATAAGCGATATCAAAATTTCCCCGGATGATGACTATGCCGTCATCGCCTCAATTCCAAATGATATAGCAATTTTAGACCTCAAAACTATGCGTTATGTCTCCGAAATGGCTGCCGACTACGATGATCTGGAGTTTGTAACTGCATGTGAAATTCTGCCTGACGGAACTATCGTCGCCGGCACGACCTTGGGTAAACTCAATTTCTGGAAAAAGGGTCAGACAAAAAGTTTCCGCCAAAGCCGCGAACATCATGCCGAAATAATGTCTATCTCCTTGTCCTCCGACTCTACGCGTATGTTTACTTCAGACAGATTAGGGCAAATAACAATATGGGATGTACGGACACAAGAACCAATAGTATACGTTTATCAAGTGGCAGACGATACCGGCACTGATTATATGTTTCTTACGCCCGACCATTACTATAAGGCAACGCCAGGTATCAGCCGTCATATAAACTTTGTCAAAGACGGGAAGGCATATGCTTTTGAACAGTTTGACCTGCGCAACAACCGCCCCGATATAGTGCTGAGTCGTCTTGGCGGTAATCATGCCGAGATTGAACTGCTCAATAAGGCATGGAAAAAACGACTGCGCCGTGCCGGAATCAGTGAGGAAAGCCTGTCTGCCGACTACCATGTGCCTACGGCTAAGGTCAATCGCAAAGAGATGCCCTTCATCACTACGGAGAGTACTATTGCGCTGGATGTCGCCTTTGCCGATTCGATGTATGATCTGAGCGAAATCTCCGTCACTGTCAACGGAGTGCCGGTGCTCAGTCCTGGCAAGCGCCGCGTGGCAGGACGAGCATTCAACCTAAAGGAGAATATCGCTTTGGCATCGGGGAACAACGAAATAACCGTATGGTGCTCCAATGTCAAGGGGACAAGCTCGCTACGCGAGACCCTTAACGTAACATACACGCCACAAAAGCCTGTTAAGCCCAATCTGTATATCGTTGCCGCCGGAGTGTCCGGCTATGCAGACAGCCGCTATAACTTAGGTTATGCAGCCAAGGACGCCGGGGATTTTGTCGAGGCTCTGGAAAAGAGGGCAGGGCAGAACTTTGCTCAAGTCAGGACACTAACACTCACCGACTCACAGGTAACGGCAGCAAGTCTGGATAAAATACGTTCGTTCTTAGCGGGGTCGCGGCCCGACGATGTCGCGCTGATGTTTTTTGCCGGACATGGTGTGCTCGACAGCGAACTGGAGTATTATCTCGGAGCCTACGATATGGATTTTGCCAATCCGAGTAGCGGGGGCATTCGGTACGATGACTTTATGGGCGTTTTTGATGGTGTGCCGGCGCTAAACCGAGCCTGCTTCATAGACGCCTGTCATTCCGGCGAACTCGACAAGGAAGATTACTTCGCCGTCAACACGGTGGCTATGCCTGCTGGCGAGGAACTGGTATTCCGCGCTGCGGGGCAGAATGTATCGGCAAAGGAAGATATTGAACGCGTAAACGCAATCCTTTCCGATATGTTCCGGGATACCCGTTGGGGCGTCGGGGCCACAGTATTGTCAAGCGCCGGAGGCGGCGAACTGGCTGTAGAAAGTCCCGAATGGAACAACGGTCTGTTCACCTATTGTCTGCTAAAAGGCATCCAAGGCGATGCTGCCGACGCCGACCACAACGGCAAAACATCGCTAAGCGAGTGGATTGACTATACCCGCCGTCATGTAACTGATATGTCGGAAGGACGCCAGTCGCCTACGTTGCGTTCACAAAACTATCATTATGACCTTGAAATCAAATAAACGATGAAACTATCTATATATACCATACTTTTTTTGTCCGTTGCCTGTATGGCAGGTCTGGTAGCAGCCCAGCCTGACGATTATGGCGCCCAAATGGAATTACTGCTAATGCGGTTTGACAACGCATCTGATGCCGCAGAACGGAAACTGGCATTGGATGCCATGACCGACCTCGACAAAAAATACAACGGCAGCGCGATCAAACAAATGTGGAACGAGCTGGATGAGAAGACTGCTACAGGCGCCGATTACCGCAGAGCCGGGCTTGCGATGGCGGCGGGGCACGAAAGAAAAGCCTGCAAATGGTGTTTCAGAAAAGGGGCTGAGCTGGGCGATCCATATTGTGCCAATCAGGTGCTCCTCGAACAGCTTTCAGAATTAAATTATCCGGAAGCTGCGATGTATCTCTTCCCGAAGATAAAATCCTATACTTTGCCACTGATGCACAACATGGCACTGGCTCTTTACGTTCTCAACACACCGGAAGCACGCAAATTGGCAAGGCAGCTTGCGGAATCGTTCTTTCTTCTTGTTAACAACAAAGAGAATCAATATAATATATATGATAATACCGAATATATCGATTACTTAGACACCGATATACTTAAAGCACATGGCAAATGCTGGCAGGTTTCTCATTTGATGTTTATGGGAGATCCGTGGGGAACCCTTCGTAAATTCTACAAAGAGTCTAATTAACCGGCAGAATTATCATCTTATCCGTAACAAGTGTACGGTTGCCGGCCTCTCGGTCCATATACCAGACGCTTAGCGTAATGTCGAAAGGTTCGATGGATTTTCCGTCGATGCTGTATATGGTCTTGTCAAAAATGAGATTGCCGTTCCTGCAGTTCAATTTCTTGTTTATTGTCTCGCCGTTATAGTCATAGCTGGCGAAAAAAAAGCGATTGTTATCTACCGGAAGCAGCGTGCTTACAGAAATAGAGTCGAGCATGTAATGCGAATCTCCAAGCACAATACCCAGCTCCATAGTGTTGATGATCTCGCCCTGACGGGTAGACAATTGCTTGGACTGGACAAAATATGAATTCATATCAGCGGATTTGCAGCCTTCGTACTTCTCTGCCACTACCAGCGACTGCTTTTTTGTTGCAGTGTTCAGCACCTTCATTGCCTGTCGCGGTGCCGACCACGCGACAGGCTCATCACCTGCAAACGTATCGCCTACTTTATGTGTTTTGCCGCCGATTGCAATATCCGGCGTTGTCAGATAGAGTATCTTGAAGTTATCGGCCGAGACTGAATATACCGATACTGTAATTATGGCAAGTGCCGCAATGATTTTCTTCATGTTTTTAGATTCTGAGACTTGTGAAACATCCGGTTCATATATTTGACTGCGGAGCAGAAATTTCGCTGAATCGAATCGTAGTTGTCTTTGATAAAATAAATGGCCATCAGCCAAAGAGTAGGGTAGTAAAGGTCGTAAATCACGCCGGTGCACAGATACATAATGACGTTAAGCGCCAGAATTACCATGCCGAAACTTAGCCCGGAAACAATCAGATTCAGAATCTTTGACTTGCCCAGTCTTTCAGGCAACAATCTGGCCGGGTCATATATAAGCAACAGCGTAAGAAATACATACACCACAAAGAATAGGCCCATCCACCACCAGTTAATGATATGCCGATGTTGTTCCAGCGCTATCACTGCATTAATCAGAATGACCGGACCAGCTACCGAGCCTGTATATGTGTCGTGGCTGTCGCCTCCCGAGTAGTCTCCAATGACTATGGTTTTTCCGGATACCAATTCCGCAAGTTCGTCCGGCGAATAAACATCAAGTAAATCTGCGCCAAGATTATAATACGTCTTTTCACCTTCGCTGTCATATCCCGATTCAATGTTGTAAGGCATCCACAGAGCAAGTGTGCCCGAAGCAAGCCGCCCCCGGTCGGTCGGAAAATATCCGGCAAGACTTACATCGCAATTATTTCGCATATTGTAAGTCGCAAGAGCCATATCCTTGACATTGTCGTGATCGTAGCGGTATTTTACAAAGTTACCCTCGTCAAAAGAAGTATTATATTCCGATGACGCAAGCCTGTCTGGCAAGATTGCCACCTCGGCATCGTCATCATCGTTAGACGATACGAGAATACGAGGAAGACTGTTAATGGCTGAAAAAAGTGCCGAGTCTGCCTCTCCGGCATCTGTTTTGAAGAATTGCACATCAAGAATAATACTCTTGTAATCGCATCTTTCAATCGACTTCAGGAACTGCGCGAGACGCCTGCGACTAACTACTGGGCGTTCACCCACGGGAATCCCGAATTCGTCATATGCCTCCACCATTTCTCGGTCAAACCCTATATTGACTGGGAAAAATTCCTTTTCGACATTGGCATAATTTGCAGTCTTCTTATCAGATATATTGTCAGCATATATCCGGCGGCCGACATCAAGCTGCTTCATGACCATGCCGGTTCCATTCTTGTCGGTGGATAAAGTATTGCCCATTAGCGTCAGCATCACAAGCAGCATCGCGTTGACACATACGGCCACCGCAGTGTATATGACAGTATTATTTTTTCTGACAAACACTTCCATTCCACAAATTTAGATATTATATCCGGTATTTCAAAGGCACGATACCGAAAACTCATAATTCATGAGCGAACTATTTATCTGGCTATTTCTTATAACAGTTTTCAGAAAAAAGAAAACAGTCTGAATAAATATCCCATCGCCTGCAAGACAGGCGATGGGATATACAATGCATTGTCTTACACAAGTGATCATTCGTCGACTTTCAAGTCGGTCCGATATTCTTCGAGTCTTTTTTGAAGAGATATAATTTCCTGCTTATATTGGGGTGCATCAATACGATTGCATACTTCGGTCGGGTCGTTCTCAAGATCATAGAACTCGTAGGAATCGATATCAGGATCGCCGTTATACCCCTCGCCATACCAGTGAATCAGCTTGAAGCGACCGTTACGCACGCCATCGTGGCGCCGCACAGAACCCACAGCCGGATAATCATAATAATGGTAATAGATATCATTGCGCCACGAATCGGATTCTCCAGTTCCAAAAAGCTCGGTAAGCGGACGTCCGGCCATCTCTGAAACAGGTTCGCATCCGGCTACATTCAGGAATGTGGGAGCAAGGTCGATGTTCTGCACCATCTCATTACATTCGCTTCCAGGCGCAATGCGACCGGGCCACGAAATGATAAGAGGGGTGCGCAACGATTCCTCATACATGAACCGCTTGTCGTACAAGCCGTGTTCTCCCATAAGAAAACCCTGGTCGGACGTATAAACTATGATAGTATTATCGGTAAGTCCGCGTTCGTCAAGGTAATCAAGCAGACGACCAACCTGATCGTCAATCGACTTGATTGTACGGCAGTATTCCTTAATGTAACGCTGGTATTTCCACTGAAGCAATTCCTGGCCCTGCGGGCGATTGGCGAGGAAGTCGGCATTTTTTGCATCGTATGCGGCCTCCCAGCGTACTTTTTCCTCCGGTGTCAGTTCCGACATCGCATTTATCCAACTCTGTTTGATGTAAGGCAGTGTTGGCTCGTCTGCGAGTTGCCGCACTTTGAAATCGAAAGCGTAACCCATGTGCCTGTCTATTGTCAGCTGCTGCTGCATCATCTGTTGGCCGCGAGTTTCGTAGTTGTCAAACAAAGTGGGAGGCTCGGGAAACGAGACGTCTTCATATAAGTCCATATAGGGGAAATCCGGCATCCAGTTACGGTGCGGCGCTTTATGGTTGACAAGGATACAGAACGGTTTCCCGTCGTCCGTATTTTTGTCAAGCCATTCGATAGCCTTGTCCGTAATAAGATTTGTGGCGTAGCCAGGCTCTCTGATATATTCGCCGTTGGAATCAGACGATCGGAAGCGGGGATTGTAGTATTCGCCCTGGTCCTGGAGAATACTGAAATAATCGAACCCCTTAGGCTCGGCGAAGAGGTGCAGTTTTCCAATTAGGGCAGTATGATAACCGCTACTTCGAAGTATTTCAGGGAACCACGTCTTGGAAGAATCGAGACCGGCGGCAAGAGTGCGCTGGTTATGCTGATGTGAGTACATGCCAGTAAGCAAGGTGGCACGCGACGGGGCGGATATAGAGTTCTCGACAAACGACTGGCGGAAAATCATGCCTCGCTGAGTCAGTCGGTCTATGTTTGGAGTCGGAGCAAGTTTTGAAATGGGATGACCGTAGGCACTTATTGTCTGGAACGAATGGTCGTCTGCGAAAATACAGACAATATTCGGCTTCTGAGGCGTGTCATTGCCAGATACAGAACCGTGTGCCGCGGCCGTTGCAATCGAGCCCACCGATGTGAGCAGCGCAAGCGATTGGGCTAAAAACTCTTTCATAGCTCAGATATCTTTTTTTATCTTGAGCGAGAAAGAACAATAGGTGAGGAATAATATGCATACGGCGATGGCCGTGAGAGAACCTGCCTGACTGCCGAATGTGTCGGCAAGGAAACCCATCACAGGAGGTATGACGGCGCCGCCGCATACACCCATGATCATCAGCCCGGAGATTTCATTTTCTTTGTCGGGACGAGCTACCAAAGCTTCTGCATAAATAATTGAAAAGACGCTGGAACAGAAGAAACCGAGCAGACCGATTACGGTGAGAATTGCAACTTCCGAAGTGCAGAAAAACAGGACTGCTATGGCCGCTATGGCCGCAATCATGTTGATGCGGAAATATTTGATTGCCGGAATCCTGGAAAGAAGCAGAGTGCCTACAAAAGCGCCTGCCGTGCGGCACAGAAAATATATACTTGACCCGTAGCCGGCATCCTGCACGGCAAACATGCAGCGCTCAATAAGAAGTTTGGGAGCTACTGTATTAAAGCCGACATCAGCGCCTACTACAAAGAATATGCCAAGAAACAGCAACAGAATCTTTTTGTCGCGCAGAAGAGCGATTGAGCCTCCTATACTGGAGTCTTGTTCTTTTTTCTCTTCCTGAATAGAGACAAGCAGCAGCCACACAGTACTAATAAGTGTGATTACGGCATATATGGGGAAGAGATATTGCCAGTTGCCGAGGCTCACTGTAGCAAAACCGGCAATCAGTGGACCGCAAAGCGACGAAATAGCTTTGATTACCTGTCCGGCAGTGAGGGCGGAAGCCAATGCTTTGCCGTTCACCACATTGTTGAGCAATGGATTGAGCGATACCTGAAGGATTGTGTTGCCGACACCAAGCAGAAGGAACGCAGTCATACAAGTGAAGAGATTGTACGACACAAACGGAATGAGCATGCCAACAAAAGTGATTATATTGCTAACAATCACCATTCGTTTTCGTCCGTAACGGTTCATCAGCAGAGCACTCGGCAATGAGAGCAGCAGAAACCATATAAAAACGACAGACGGTATAAAACCAGCTACAGTTTCATTAAGTGAAAAATCAATTTTAACGTAACTTGTGGAAATACCCACAACGTCACAGAAGCCCATTATGAAAAACCCGAACAATACGGGTAGCAGACGGGCCATATTATTTTTTTTATGCATATTCTATTGGCAGAAAAAGATTTAAAATCAGTTGGTAAATTCGATGGAGTATGTGAACGAATCTGCACGATAATAGCCTATATTATACTCAACCGGACGGTCAGACACGTCAAGTACAAAGCGTTCGCGTACCAGCACTGGATCTCCTGGTTTTATTTCCAGCTTTTGGGCGAGCAAATCATCGGCTGCCATCGCCGAAATACGTTCGCGCGAAGTTTTAACTATGATTCCGAAATTTGTCTGAAGCATCTCGTAGAGAGGTATGGCCAGATTTTCGACTCCTGTTATAGGAATTACTGGATTGAAATAAGATATGAACCTTACAAAAGGGTATTCAGGACATCCGCGCAGACGTTCGAGGCATGACAACTGAGTAGACTCTGGAACTTTGAAAAATTCCGCAGCCTTTGCATGTGGCTTTAATGGTTAAACTAAAGATACAAATTTTTTCTCGGTTACACAAACTGTGAATCCGAAGGACAAATGAAATATCCGGGGTTGCGAGGTGGCAAAACGACCAATTCAACGAATAATGTTGAATTGCCACCTCAAATTGCCACCTTTTGCCTAACATTTTTTAACTATGCCGGCAGCTAAAAAGGGCTGCAAGGGTGCTTATAGTGGACTTCATAAGCCTGTATCTACTGAACTTTCAGGATTGTTCTTTGCCACCTGCAACCACCTTGCGAGGTGGCAGGCCCCCGACGGCTATATCTCTCGTATATCTTTGAAAAATAATGAAATAGAGTCTTTCGAGGTGGCAAAACAAGGTGCAATTTTTATTGCCACCTTCTTGCACACCCGCAGTTTCAATATTCTGCGCATGGTAATAAACCTGTGTTTATGCATAGAGATTGCAGAGTCGGAAGATGAAAAATTTTTTATCTGTGACTCCATGTAGCTTAGCTCTGAATGCCTTGATTTTGGAGTTGATTGACTCAGCGGAAGCGTTTGTTGAAAGGTTGTCAAAATAATTCAGGATTTCCTCATGATGTTCATATACAGTAGCGGCGATGGTGTTGAATGAACGGAATCCGGCTTCTGCAACCTTGTTATACCAACGTGCAAGATTCAATCGGGCAGCGCTTTTGATTGAGCGTTTGTTGAAGATAGCCCTCAGGTTTTGTGAAAGACTGTATGCCGCTTTCAGGTCGGGATACAGCGAGAACATCATCTCTGCCCTCTGCTGCTGTTGAGGGGCCCATTTCTCCGGGGATTTGAACAGGGCATACCGCCCTCTGGCTAACAGTTCTTTGAGCGTGTCTCCGTTTTCCAGACGTTTCGGGACATAGGTCAGACCATTGAGTTTGGCCTGCTCACGTGCCTCGGTGTCTGCATCTATGGCCTCCCACCGGTGCTTGATGCGTATCTCCTGAACAGCTTCCAGTGCCAGCTTCTGAACATGGAACCGGTCAATGACACGGGAAGCCCTGGGAAATGCGTATCGGCAGATTCTGCGCATGCTGTCGGATAGATCCAGTGTTATCTCGGTAACACTGTTACGTAGCATGGAAGGTATCTGTCTGAGGGCATGGAGCACAGTGTCGCTGTCCGTGGTCGCAACAATGGCCACAAGCGAATGTTTACGACCGTGGGCATCCTTGTTGGTCACGATGGTATAGAGTTCGCCGTTGCTAAGCGATGTCTCGTCAATGCTTAGATGTGGCCCGATGTTCTGCGGGAACACCCGCCATTGCTCGGCGTGAAGCCCCTCCGCCGTATCTTTCCACTGCCAGTAACCACTCAGATGACGCTTGTACTGACGCTCAAACAGATCTCCGTCTATATCGAAGAACCACTCAAGAGAGCGGCCCGTAATCGGGTATCTGTCCAAGCAACCCTTTTAAAAAAGCCGCAAACTCTTTCGAGAAGCGGGTGCCTTCTGCTACTAAATCCCACCGGCGGCTTACGCTTCTGCCGGTCTCTGTGTCAATCCACCGCCGACGCTTGATATGGAATGACATCTTGCGTCCCCTGACAGGGTAATCCCTGACGATACTTTCCTCGTAGAAGCCATTGGGTCGAAGCTGTCCGACACCATAGCCCTCAACTCCGTTATCGCGTTCTTCCAAAGTTACATCCAGCGACTCCTTGGTTTTCTCTACTTTGACTACATCAAAGTACTCAACCATTTCTTCCGGCAGAAGACATTCCGCCAGCTCTATATAAGGGTTCTTTTCCATCGCAATCTGTTTTAGACTGCAAAGGTATAATTTTTATTCCATAAACACAGGTTTATTACTATGTGCCAATATGGCGCCGATTGGGGATTGGGGCAAAAAGAAAAACCTCTGAAAATCAATGATTTTCAGAGGAATTCGTCGGTCTGATAGACCCTTTAGTGACCCCGGAGAGGCTCGAACTCTCGACCCGCTGATTAAGAGTCAGCTGCTCTACCAACTGAGCTACGGAGTCTTTATCTGCGCTTCATTTCTGAATTGCGGTGCAAAGTTAAGTGTATTTTTTGGATTGTGCAAATTTGATGAAGAAATAATGGCGGTTAATAATGCGCGGTTTTTATCGCTTGTGAAAAAAATAGTATAATTTTATGATTATTTTTGGCAATTACACAAAAAGTATTAAATTTGCCAGCGCTACAAAAAACAAACGCAAACCCATCAACAAAAATACCAATCATTTTTCTTTTAAATACCATAATAAAGCAACATTTATTCACGCAGATTCATCAACACATAATATTAGATTCATGAAAAGCAAACTTACTTCACTTTTATTAACAGCATTTCTGTTGGTGTCATTCTTCACACAGACAGGCCATGCAGCCAATTCGCCCTCGCGTGCGGCAGAAGAAAATCTCTTCACCTATGAAATTACATGTCCGGCCGATGGACAAGAAACATTCTACTCTATTAACCTAAAATTCCCCAAAGCCACTTCTGTGGCTTACATCCCCGGGTTCATGGATAGATCAGGTTATATAGAGTTCAAAAAAGACGGTGTCACTTTCACTCCTCAGTATGCTTTTCCGGCGCTTGACGAAAATGAAATTCAGCTTGACCTCGGCGGCACTGCAGCTAATACAGCTGACCGTTGGGAAGTAATTATACAGCCGGGTCTATTCAATCTCCTCGATGAGAATGAAGAAGTGATTGCAGCAAACCCGCTCCTTGAAATAGTTGTGACCGAAGGTCCGGTGAAGAGCAATGTAGATTTCACATTTACAACCGACCCCGCAGATCCTGACGGCAAGCTGCTACTCTCAGAGCTGTCGAAAGTATCGTTCACATTCTCCGAACTCTCCTCTGTGTCTGCAGCTGCTGACGCTGCTGTTGTTACCGTCGGCGCGACAACTGTCGACAAAACGAACTACACTGTCACAGCCACCGGCAATGTTGTTACTGTTAATTTCAGTCCGGTCATTACTTCAACAGAAGACGTTACTGTAACTGTCGCATTCCCCGAAGATGCTCTTACCGGCACCCAGGGGGAGAGCAGCGGTACAAACAAAATGCCCGTAGAGACATCATACACCGTCGTGCCCGTTGCCGCCTATGACCTCGCTGTCGACTTTTATCAGCCCAAACCAGACACAGACGGCAACATAAGTGCTGATGCTGCCTTCGGAATGCTGATGTTTATCTGCGACACACCTGATGTGAAAGCTGCAAGCGGCAACACCATTACTCTCAAAGAAGTAAACGGCGACTTCGAGAGCACCGCCTCTCTTATGACATTGACCGGACAAGTTTCCGGAAAATCGACATTCTATGCTTCGCTCAAGTCGCCGGTCTACAACGGTAAATATACCATCACCATACCAAAAGGCTCTGTCGGCGATATCCGCTGGCGTACAAACCACGCGTTCGGACATTCAAACGATGAAATCGTGCTGACATTCAATGTTATCAACGGTCAGGATCGTCCGGCCACCCCTCACATTGACTTGTCTGTCGCATATACAGGAACAGAAGCTATAGCTGTCAAAGGTGTGCCGTCTGAAGACAATATCTACTGGTATGCAAATATTATCGAGGCCTCGCGTTATCCCGGAGATGACGAAATGTTCGAATCAGTCATAAACTTCTTCAAGTTAGGAGCTGAAACATTCAACATGGATTGGATCACCGTCTACCAGATGACCGCAAAAAGAGGCGAATACACCTGGGGATTCGGCGACCTTTATGCATCGCAGGAATATATCGTATATGCCATGGGACTCGACGAAAAAGGCGAACTATATATGCCAATGACCAAAATCGCCGTACGTACCTCCGACCCCATTGTTTCTGACAACACATTCACCGTCGAAACGATCTCTGTAGAAGACGGCACACAGCCCGAAACGAAAAAACTGACAATCAAAGTAACTCCGGCCAACAATGATCCCTATGCAGCCGTAATCCTCAATAAATATGTTACTGACGGATATGATCTAACCAACACCGCAGACGAGAAAAACTATCTGCGCAATGCCCTGCGTCCACTGGTTACCGAAGACCGTGTATACACAGGAGAACAGACCATTGTGTTTGACAACATCATGATTGACGCCATAATGCAGGCTGCCGTATTCGGATACGAGGGATACGAGACCACCTCGGCCAACATCACCGACTTCAGTACTGTAGACGAAAACTTCGAGGCAATGACTATCGAGGCTTACGATCCTACTATCAGCGGCGCATCCGCCACTGTTACATCGTTCGACATGGTACGACCATACATCTTCGGCGTAATCAGTAAAGATGCCGCTGCCAGAATAGGTGGTATCGAGACTATCCACGAGAACTACAATGTTCCGAATTGGATAGCAGCAGGCATGGGTTACTATGACTGGCGCTACTACGCACGCAGAGACCTGAACCGCAAGCCGCTCGACGGAACGCTCTCGGAGATTGCCGGTATATCATCGCTCAAATGGGATACTGAATACTATATGTACGGTTATCTTATGGACGAAGGTGGCTACCGCACTTCGCCGGTATACTATACCGAATTTACTACAAACACCCGCAATAAGACTGACAACACATTCGAGCTCAAGCTCAACAGCATCACTTCGAATGCTCCATATTCACCCGACACGTTTATGGCAGATATGACAATCATACCATCTGACGCCAATGCTCCATTCGCGCTCTATTACGGCGAGACATATGACTTCGAAGAGTATCTGAACGAAAACCGTCTGGACGACTGGCTGTATGACGTATTCATGCAGCGCAGAGTAAAGAAGACATATTCCGGCGAACTCAACTTCGGCTATGGCAATGTTAATCACGATAGTAAATACATACTCATCGTGACCGGATTTGACGAAGCTCCCAATACCGAACCGGCATGGATGCTCTTCAATAAAGACGGTGAAATTGAAAACACCACAACTGGTATATCACATATCAAGGATAGCTCGCTGCGAATCCATGCCGACGGTCTCAACATCTGCGTCGACGGCGAATTCACCAGCGCAAAAGTCTACTCTGCAGACGGCAAACTGGCAGGGTCATTCACCGGCAACAGCTGCAGCGTAAATGCCCCCGGATACTACATCGTACGCATCCAGACCGACAAGGATATCGTGACACGAAAGATTGCTGTCAAGTAACGGACACCGAGAACAATTGAAAAAAGCGGGAGGACAAGTCCTCCCGCTTATTACAGACATCGCATAAATAAACATCGCAATGCTCAAGACAACTACACAAACACTCGCTGCGACTTTCATAGCAATGACAGCGTATTTTACGGCAGATGCCGATGTAATAACGCCATTGCTCACTCGAAGCGCACCGCCTGGATGCCCGATAGAGACGACCGTAATAGACAACTATAGTATGAATAAAGCCCGGGCTGCCGAAGCTTCTTCAGACCAGATTACGGTAAGCGTGATACTCGATAACAATAGAGGACAGGAAGTACAAAACGTACTCGCCATATCTGCCGACCCGCTAAAACCTAAAATGTATCAGGGCTCGTTGGTTGGCTCTGTCTACCAGATAAACGCAGAACCGGGTATATACGACGTGGTCGTATATGTCAAATCAGACAACGAAAGCGTGGGTATATTCCTGTTTGAGGAAAATGTGGAACTCGCCGGCAACAAACGCATCCTGCTCAACCAGCGCAATGCAAAAACTTCCACAGAAATAGGCCGCAAGTCTCCAGATGGCAACGAACTGACACTTCCCGCTCTGGGCGACGCAGGCAACTGCTCCATTGCCGACCACCTGCTGGTACTGCGACACAATGATTTCGGCACTATTCTCATGGACGAAACAGCTGCCTTCCGCAAAAGCTGTACAAGTATTGCCGTCAATCTCATCCCCAAGCGATTCACCCTTACAAGAATGGATGCTTTTGCATGGCAGGATGGGCCTGTATTCATGGTCATACCAATCGACATGGAAAAAGAATACAACGGCCCCACCGGCAACTGGCAGACTATATCCGCCTCATTCGCGCAGACGCCTATGAGCAAGGCCTGGAACTCGACTCAAACCCCTCCGGCTTTTGCGATGACAGGATATCTCGTTGCCGCCGACAAGCAGTGTTGCGCTTATATCGGCATGGGCAACTACAATCATGAATTTCTAACCGACCGCTGCTATTATTGGGCTCCAGAGGAATACGATGGAACGTATGAGTATTATCCTGTCCTCCGCGACGGACTCATCGCAATGGCCGATGCGTCGGTATCATCCATGCCATACCACCTGACATCCGATGGCCTTGTACCAAGCGGACTGAATCTTGTATGCTCATCGAACCTGATGCTCAACGGCGGTAGTTTTCCCGACAAGGGTCATCCAAGATTCAGTAGCCCACTTCCGGAAGACGCATTGCTTGCCAATGCCGTTCCGGCACTCGTTTGCATTCCTAGCTCAACCGACCGAAATATCTGGGATAACGGTTTCCAGTACGGATTCACTGGACGTTACGGCGAAGAACTCGGCATCGATTCATACAATTTCTCTGACGTACTGAGCGATACCGAACTTAAACAAATCGGCGGCTACCACCGCACTCTGAGTGTAACCCGAGACGGCAAAGAAATCTGTTCTGCGCCTGGCGATTTTGTAAAGTGGCTCGAATGGGGCGACGGAGACACTTATACAATGGACATCGAAATGTCGAACGTGTTAATCGACAACAGTATACCAGGTGTAAACACAGCCAGCATGTCGTATAAAGCTTCTGACGGCTATATACCCACGGTGACTGCACTTCAGCTACGCGATAATGATAATGTAACAGACCGTTTCGACAACCAAGAAAAAGCATCTGTAGAAATTACTGCCGCCACATTCTCGTTCAACGGCCTGAAAAAATTCAATTTCAAAGCACCATCTGCCGTCAAAGCTGAATACGCCCCACACGGAAGCACAGAATTCTCGTCTCTGGAGCTTACCGAAATTCCGGGGTATTTCTATCTACCAGGATACGGAAATTACTACACAGCCTCCCTTAACACGGTAGACCGCGAAAGCAGCGACAAGTGGTACGACCTTCGCATCACTGTGGAAGGCACCGGCGAGGCCGTACAAACACAGATTCTATCACCGGCCTTCCGGCTTGAAAATCTGACCAACTCTCTCGAACTTATAGATGCCGAAAGAACATCGGAATGCGATGTTTACTCTATCGACGGCCGCGTAATCGCACGGGAAGCCAAAAGCATCGGTTCTCTAAACCTCGATCGCGGCATTTACATTGTTAATGAAAACGGCAAAGTCCGTAAAATCAGAGTAGATTAAATAATTTATGAAAAAACGTGCCCGGCTGTGCTTTCTGAGCGGAGCCGGGCACATTGTTGCTAACACAGACCTATCTGAAATATTTGGCAACAAAAATCCTTTGTAAAATTGTGTGATTTTGGCAGAGTAGCGGTGGCTGTATTTAATCGATGTGAGTTTCATAAGTCCGTACTGACCGTATTTCCCGTTGAGATGCAAGGTGTTCCGCACCAGCACCGACACGCTTATGGCACCGGAGCCTATGAACAGACCTTGCGGCACCCCGCACATATAGAGGATTACGAACAGTAGAAGCACTCGTTATGAATACCCGATTGGGACAATTGGGTATAATTTCCATGCGCTATATAATTTGCGATTTTCTGGTTCCAGATTATTGTAGAAAGCATGAAGTCCATAGTATTATTACAATAGACTTCTTGCTATTAATTTTGATAGGAGGAACAACATGCCATTCTTAAGTACCCATCATTATCTAAATATCAATTACTTATAACAGGAGTTTTGAACATGCAACGATTGTCGGTGAGCTGCGACACAACAAACTTCGCCATATCGGGGGCTGCTATGCTGTATTTAATGCCCTGACCATCCAATGATACTTTAATGTGTCCTTTGGCCGGAATCTCTTTAACAGTGGTACAGCGGACAATAGTCCAGTCAAGTCCACTACGCTCGACCATTGGTTCCATACGGTTTTTGTCATCAATGATTGCCTTAAACCATTTCATCATAATCGGCATCAACTTACGGTATATCCAGGGGAGAAACTTCCAACTGTTCCCAGCGCCGATTACACTGATTGCTATGAATCGGCGGACTTTCAATCGTTTCATTTCTTCCATGATCAATTTGTTGGCTTCCGACACGAAGGTCGTCGGTTTACCGTTGCCTTTTCCTCCGATGCCCAAAGATTGAATAACTGCATTTTGCCCTTCAAGCACCTTTCTGATAGTTGCTCGGTCTGTTACCGAACCTTCGATAACAGTCAGTTTACTACTTGCTTCTTTTACTCTTTTTGCATCCCGCGTCAGGACTGTTACCTCATAACCCTGTGCGAGAGCCTCCGTCGTTATAGCGCTTCCGACTATGCCGGTTGCACCGAAAATCGCTATTTTCATATCATACTATTTATTGTTGTTAATTCTATATTCTGAAGGAGAACAACCTTCACGATGTTTGAAATATCTTCCGAAGGTCGATTGGTCAGGGAAATTAAGCTGTTCCGCTATCTGCTTGATGCTCATTGTAGAATCGTTAAGATACTGCCTTGCATAAGTCATAGTAACATTCTCGATCCACTGTAACGCACTTTTGCCGCTTTTGTCGCGTATTATTGTTGAAAAGTAATATGGTGAGAGGTGTTGCTCATTGGCATAGAACTGAACAGTACGCTCTCTGTGACAATGTTCATATACTGAGATAAGGAATTGGTTGAATATGACATCTTCCCTGTCCTGTGTAACTGCCGGCACAGGATTGTTACTGAAATAAGCCTCGCATACGCACAGGCATATGGCATAGCGCAGATATATAAGATAGTTTTCATGGATGCTTCCTATTATTTCATTGTCCTTCTTGGAATCTGATATTTCCAGAGTCCGATTAAGAGAATCGGTCAGTGTCATGATATTGTTTGCCTCTTCTTGAGTGATAACCACTATCGGACTATCGCGCATGGAAAGCCTTTTTCTTATGTTAATGGAACTGACCGCCGGATAATACGTGTCTACTGAATCCTCCTGTAAAATCCCGTCAAGGTCATCACTTTTCTCCAATATCTGAAAGAAAGTATTCGGTGTATAAATGCACAAATGATTCTGCGAGATGTGGTATGTCTTGTTGCCAAGCAATATCCGGGCTGTACCTTCCTTACATAGAAAGAAACCATATTTATGAACTGAAACCTTATAGTGATTGGCGTTCAGTTCGTCAATTCCTAAAGGGCGTTTATGTATTGAGCTGTTTTGCATATTGCCTATTATTTTACTGCAAAGATAATTCAGATTTCCAATATACCTAACATCTGAACGCGTTGATATTCCACCCATTTGGAAAATTGCACAATCATTCCAAAATATTGTAGAATCCCCGTTCATAATCATGAACTAATTTTGCCGCAAAAAAGATATGAAGACAAAAATTATTCTCATTTTATTCCTATCAATCGGACTGATTGGTCATGGACAGGTGATGACACTGGAGGAATGTATCCGCCAAGGCATCGCCAACAATCTGACGCTTGAAAACTCGAGGATTGACATAAACAAAAGTCGCACCGGAATCTCGCAGAACCGGGCCCGTCTGCTGCCGGTTATCAACGGAGTTTTTCAGTTTACAGACTATCTGAAACGACCGGTAAATGTAACAACCGGGACATTGCTGGGCAATGATTTCCCGGAGGACCCGACTTGGCAAACTATACGGAGCATGCAGTATAATGTCAATGCCGGAGTGCAGTTGAATATGCCGCTTTATAATCAAGTTATATACGCTTCAATTGATGCAGCCAAAACAGTTGAACAACTCAGCCACTTGTCCTATGAGAAAGCTGTAGAAGATTTGACAATGCAAATCGGTAAAGTATATTACCTTGCCCAGTCATCGCTGGAACAAACCATGCTCACTGACGAAAATATATCACGAATGCAGGAATTATGTGCTATAACCGAGGCTATGTATGAGCAGGGAGTAGTTCTTGAAGTTGATTTGAACAGAGCCCGTATTAACTTACAGAATCTTAAAGCACAGCAAGATCAATTTGCAATGCTCTATGCGCAGCAACTTAATATGTTACGTTTTCTTCTCGACCTCGCGCCAGAGGAACAGCTTGAAGTGGAACGTATGCCCCGGGATATCGTCCAGATTAATATATCCGGCATAAGCCATACACTTCCTGAACTCAGGATGGCCACAAAGCAGAAGGAACTGATAGACCGTAAAATCACAGCAATAAAGGCAGAGTATATTCCAACAATTTCATTGACAGGATATGCGGGCGCACTCGGTTATCAGGATAAAATCAATCATTTTTTTCATACAAAAGCATCATCTCAGAATTGGTTCGGCAACTGCTTTATAGGACTTAATATCACCATTCCGATTTTTGATGCCGGTTCAAAGAAATTGCAGATACGTCAACACAAATATGATGCGGAGCAGGCCATAAATAGAGCAGAACTCCTGCAAGACAAGATAATGACGGATTATTCCAATGCTTTATTGCAACTTGACCATAATATCGAGGTATTTCAAACACAGACACAAAGTTATCAGCAGGCATGCGATGTATTCAAAGTAACTCAAGAACAATACCGCGAGGGTGTTTCATCCATGACAGCGATATTACAGGACGAAATGCAGTTGCGGACGGCTCAGTCGGCGCGTACACAGGCACATTACCTTTTCAATCTTGCACAGCTTGAACTGTTGAGGCTGTCGGGAAATCTTTTATCATTAACAGAAAAATAACCGCAATATGAAAAAGAAAATCATAACAATAATCGCCACTCTCTTTATCCTTGCCGGAATTGTGGTCATCGTAATGCAGTTTATTGACAACAGCACAGAAAAGACCGATGATGCCCAGATTGAGCAATATATCTCTCCGATAAATGTAAAGGTGCCCGGATATATCAGTGAAATCAGGTTCACGGAACATCAGTATGTCTATAAGGGTGATACACTGATGATTATTGATGACCGGGAATATCTCATCGTCCTTCATCAGGCCGAAGCCGCTCTGATTGATGCACGAAGCGTAAGGAAAGTCGTAGGGAATACCGTAAACACCGCATCGACAAGTGCTTCCGTCTTTGAATCGACTATTGAAAGCTGCAACGCGATTATGACCGCTATTCCAGACTTTTAGAACGAAAAGCTACAACTCCCGTGGTAGTAGAGCAGTACCGGACTGAGCTTGATATGGCTAAAGCAAGGGTCAATGCCCTGAGACGACAATGTGAAGCTGCCCATTCGACTGTAAACGAAGTCACTCAGCGACGCGAGAACGCCGATGCAGCAATTATGCGTGCCGAAGCAGCTGTCGAGATGGCACGTCTCAATCTGTCATATACGGTTATAATCGCCCCGGCAGATGGCTTCCTCGGCCGCAGGTCAATCGAAGCAGGACAGCTTGTCAATCCTGGCCAGACAATAACTACCCTTATACCCGCAGGTCCCAAATGGATAGTGGCAAATTTCAAGGAGACTCAGATGGCTAATATAAGAGTTGGTCAAGAAGCCGAAATTCTCGTTGACGCTATCCCCGGGAAAGTTTTTCGAGGTAGAGTCTCGGTTATCAGCTCTGCCACAGGTTCCAAATATTCTATGATTCCCACTGATAATTCAGCCGGAAATTTCGTAAAGATACAGCAGCGTGTTCCTGTCCGCATAGATTTCAGTGATTCACTGTCGACTGAACTCAACCGGCGCATGGTGGCCGGAATGATGTGCGAGGTTGTAATAGATATAAAAGATAATTGACATGGAAGAGAAGTCAGGCAATTTCCCTTTCTATCGGTGGATGCCCAAGCCAGTGGGTATCCTGATACTGATGTTCCTGTTCGTGCCGCCCACTTTCTCCGGAGGCGCCTATCTGAGCAACCTGAATGAGATGTCAGGAGAACTTGGCCTGTTGGTAGAGGAAGTGCAGCTTGCAAGCTTTTTCACAAGTATCGGCATGTGCCTGTTTGTGCCTTTCATGGTTCGGTTCCTTCAGGCAAGGAGTGTCCGTCGCACATATCTATGGTGCTTTGGACTGCTGATTCCACTGAACTATATCTGTGCCGTAACAACTTCTGTTCCGATTCTTTTAGCAGCTTGTCTGCTGACAGGTTTTGTGCGTGTGATAGTGATGCTTAACTGTACGTTCACAATCGCACCGTATATAACAGGTGTAAACACCCTTTCGATGTTCACAATGACGGAAACTCCTACGTCTGAAATGCAATACAAAATGGAGCGGATGCGCACATTCCTCATGCCTGTGCTTTACTGCTTCATTCTTCTGATTGCACAGTCGAACAATATTGTGACGGCTTGGTTCGCCCGTGAGTACAGTTGGCAGGACGCGTATTATGTTACAGTAGGAATGTTGCTTTTTGCCATGCTTATGGTGCTGACAACGATGCCGGATGTCAGGAATAACGAGAAATATCATGCCGAATGGAAGAAGGTGCCGGAAATGATTTTTATGGCTGTCGCACTTTGTTGCATGGCTTATGTTCTTGCATTCGGAAAGACACTTGACTGGTTCGATTCAAGGCAAATCGTAATTGCAACCGCGATTCTGCTCATATCAACCGGGCTGTTCCTTTTAGCATCTATGCGCAATGGCGATGACGCTTATCTTCCGCTCGGTGTATTTCGTTTCAGAAATATCTGGATGTCGATGTTGCTATTTCTGATTGCGATGATATTCAATTCAGCCAACGTATTCGTGGGTTCATTTTCAAAGATTTCTACTTCAATCAGTAATTATCATAGTGCCTCGCTGAGCATTTGGGCTATTGTAGGTTGCTTAGCCGGATTGATATTGTCAGTTCTGTTGGTCGTGATAAAAGTCCGTTTCCGCACCATATTTATTGTCGCATTACTGTTTATGGCCTTATCTAATGGTCTATTATATTTCCAATATCATACAAGTGGATTGTTCGAGAATATGATATGGCCAATGGTCCTGAATTTCACAGGGCTTCTTATGCTTTATTCTCTTGTGGCTGCTTTTGGTATGAAAAGTCTTCCGTCGAGATATCTTGCTACTTTCGTATTTTTGATGATTTGGATGCGGAATTCCATCGCTCCGATAATTGGTGCCTCTATATATTCAAACTGGCTGAATGAGCGTCAGCAGTATCACATTTCTGTATTAGCTGAGAATATTACTGCATCTCATCCTTTGTCTGAAGGCACACATATCCAGAATATGAATATTGCCAAAGCATCCGGTAAAGGTAGTTTTGAGTCCGAACAGTTCTCATCCTTGGCTATGAGAGGAGAAGACACAATTCAGGCGACAATAGTTGCCATGAAAGAAATTACCGGTAATACTGTAATACTGATTTTAATTGCGACCGGAATTACCTTTTTATTGCCATACTATAAAAATGAAACGACATGAACACGAATACCGAAATACATACCGATCGTTGCCATGTCAAGATATGTGATGCAACCAATACCAATATTTTAACGAAGAGTATTCATCATACTGTACGTTTATTCCTATGTAGCAATGGTAATATCCAAATCAAAACTGGTAATGAACAGCTAAATATTAGCCAAAACAGTTTATTTATTAGTCTGCCTAAAGACTCCATTTCTATTGAGAATTATTCTGATAGTTTCAATGGTTATATAATATCAATCCCATTTGGCATTATTGAGCGTCATTCTGTCATAAGATTTCATATATGGCAATTATATAATATGTTGAATCAAAAAACACTTATTATACTTGAGAGAGAGTATGTTGACATTTTAATATCCTATATAAATCTTCTCGAAATAAGAACCCTTCAATCTTGTAATCTAAATTCTGTAGAAGCGACCAATCATTTAGCAACATCCTTCATATTAGATGTTATAGCCATCATTATGCGAAACACAGTAACTGAAGAAAAGATACCTTTAACTTCGGCAGGACAACTCTACGGCCGTTTCTTATCAATACTCAATTCATGCAGTGTTCAAAAACGCTCAGTAGCGTATTTTGCAGATAAATTATGCGTTACATCCAAATATCTTTCCTGTATATGCAAAACCGTTTGTGGTAAAAGCGCGAGTGATATTATTACAAATATGCTCTTAGAGGAAAGTTTCGCACTCTTATTGGATTTTGACAAGTCTGTAAAGACAATTGCGTATGACCTTGGATTCACGACACAATCGGCTTTTGGCAAATACTTCAAGGCAAAGACTGGAATGTCTCCACTACAATTTAGAGCGCATAAATCTAATATTTACTATTCTTCCACACATTAATACATTGACAAATAACATTAAAAATGGATATAAACAACATCGGCAAAAACGCTGGAATTGTCTGGCGTTCACTGGAAAAGGACAAACTTTCTTGGGAAGAATTGATTAAATCCACCGGTCTTAAACCACTTGAGCTTTCCTGTGCCATTGGATGGTTGGCTCGTGAAAATAAAATCCACAATGATTATATCGACGGTATTCTGTATTTTTCAGTGCAGCCAATTTGGTACTTTTAATATACAAGAGATTAACCAACAAGATGTTGCCCTGTAAGTCTACGACACATTGTTGTCGTCTAATATGATTAGGCTCCTTTTTATTGCCACCTTCTAGCATACCCGCAGTTTCAATATTCTGCGCCGATAGGGGATTGGGGTAAAAAAGAAAAACCTCTGAAAATCATTGATTTTCAGAGGTTTTTGTCGGTCTGATAGACCCTTTAGTGACCCCGGAGAGGCTCGAACTCTCGACCCGCTGATTAAGAGTCAGCTGCTCTACCAACTGAGCTACGGAGTCTTTATCTGCGCTTCATTTCTGAATTGCGGTGCAAAGTTAAGGTCATTTTTTTGATTGTGCAAATTTTTTGTCGAAGTTTTTTCAAAAAAAAATAACTCATCATAAATTATGAAGAAACGGGGGAGGGCAGTTCGCTACTTATATTCGGCTAATTATCCAAAAGTTACATTGAAGATGGTTGCCGGGAAGGAATTTTTTTTTGAGCATAGGCAAGAATTCGCTAATTTTGTAGGTGTAAACATATACTGAATATGCTTAAGTCTGCAAATAATTCAAAAATGCTCGGAGGCACGTTGCTTGGCCATATTGCGGCTATAGTAACGGTGGCGATGTGGGGTTATTCTTTTGTTTCGTCGAAGGTATTACTTGACAACGGCCTCGGTCCCGTGCAGATATATATTCTTCGTTTTCTTATGGCGTATCTGCTCGTAGTGCTTATATCGCACAAACGGCTATGGGCGTCTAATCTCCGGGAGGAGTGCATGCTTATGCTTTGCGGCATTTGCGCCGGCTCGGTTTATTTCATTGCGGAGAACACGGCACTTCAATATACTCTGACCACAAACGTTTCTTTGCTTACTTCCATGTCGCCACTTATTACAGCGATGCTTGTAGGCCTGATTTATAAGAACGAAAAGATAGGCGCCGGCACGTGGTTTGGCTCTGCCATAGCGCTTGTGGGTGTTGGCTGTGTTGTATTCAACAGCAGCACATCTGTGGAAGTACGCCCGCTCGGCGATTTTCTCTCTATTGCGGCAGCTTTCTGCTGGGCAGCGTATTCTCTTATCCTGCGACAGCTCAACGCTTATTACGATGTGTGGTTTATATCACGCAAGACGTTCTTCTATGGCGTGCTCACAGCGATCCCATTTCTATTGTTCGAGCACGATACAGTTAATATAATGGCTGTTATCGACCGTCCGGCCATATACGGCAACTTGCTTTTCCTTGGTTTGGGAGCCTCGACAATCGCTTATGTCCTTTGGGCTCTGTCTGTCAAGCAGCTCGGAGCCATCAAAGCTAACAATTATATGTACCTGCAGTCTATTTTCACTCTCGTAATATCTGCTCTTGTACTTGGAGAGTATGTAACCACTATCGGATATTTAGGTATTGCGCTGATTATTGTGGGCCTGTGGGTAGGCGACAATATCAATAAAATACTCGATCGCCACAAGGCTAAATGAATTACGTAAATATGGCTGAAATTCCTTCCGATCCCATAATTTTACTCAGTTTCATTAACATGAAACTTCGCGATGAGTTTCCGTCGCTTGATGAATTGTGTGAGTCGCTTGATATAGACGAAAATGACCTCAAAGCGCGCCTTTCGGCTGCTGGATTTGAGTATATTCCGTCTGTAAATCAATTCAGATAGATGGTAGGTGAGGATTATCTTGAGCACTTGAATCCGGCACAACGCAACGCCGTTGTGCATTCAGGCTCCCCGGAGTTGGTGATTGCCGGCGCGGGGTCGGGCAAGACTCGTGTTCTTACCTATAAAATTGTATATCTGCTTCGAAACGGCTTCAATCCGGCTCGCATTCTGGCACTGACGTTCACCAACAAGGCCGCTCGCGAGATGCGTGAGCGTATTTCTTCGCTTGTCGGAGAGGAAACTGCATCGCGTCTGTGGATGGGTACTTTCCATTCCATATTTTGTCGTATATTAAGGCGGCATGCTGATAAGATTGGCTTCAAGAGCAATTTCACAGTCTATGATGCATCGGATTCAAAATCGCTGGTACGTACCATTATCAAGGAACTGCGTCTTGATGACAAGGACTATCGTCCAGGAAAGATTGCTTCAGAGATTTCCTGGGCCAAAAATCAGCTTATATCTCCAGAAGCATATGCAGCAGATGCCGCGCTTGTCGCTAACGACAAATCTGCCCGACGCGAGCGTCTGCACGAGATTTACAAAATATACCGCGACAGATGCCGCATTGCAGGGGCGATGGATTTCGACGATCTGTTGTATTATACCAACGTTCTGCTTCGCGACAATACTGATATTCTTAAAGATTACAGAGAATACTTTTCCTATATTCTTGTGGACGAATATCAGGATACCAACTTTGCGCAACACCGCATAGTTCGCGAACTATGCGGCGACAGTCCCAACCTGTGCGTTGTCGGCGATGACGCGCAAAGCATTTATTCGTTCCGAGGAGCCAATGTGCGGAATATCCTGGACCTCGGCAAATGGTTTCCGGGGCTTGCGGAATACAAGCTGGAACAGAACTATCGGTCTACGCGCAATATTCTTGGTGCTGCCAACAGTCTTATTGCGGCCAATAAAGACCAGATTGAGAAAGAGATATTCTCCGAAAACGAGGATGGCGACAAGATTGAACTTGTGGAAACGTGCTCCGAGTTCGAGGAAGCCAATACTGTTGCTTCGCGTCTTGCCTTGGTTCGCCGTAAATTAGGTATGTCCTATAACGATACGGCAATTCTTTACCGCACGAATGCCCAATCGCGCGTACTGGAGGAAGCGCTGCGCAACCGCAATATACCATATCGAATTTACGGCGGTCTGGCGTTTTATCAGCGTAAGGAAATCAAAGATGCGGTGTCGTATTTCAGACTGAGTGTCAATCCGGACGATGACGAAGCGCTTACACGTGTTATAAACACTCCCAAACGCGGAATTGGAGAAACTACAGTCGGAAAGGTCCGCGCGGCAGCCATTGCCGCAGGAGCGAGCATGTATGCCGTTATGTGCGACCCTGCGAAATACAGTGTTGACGTAAACAAAGGCACATTAGCCAAATTGGAAAAATTCGGAGACACTATCAAAAGAATAGTTGAGAAAGCAACCATTGCAACAGCCGACGAAGCCGCCGACTTTATCGTCGCTAGTACAGGTCTAATGCAGGAATATCTTTCCGGGGATACTCCGGAATGTATAAGCAAACGTGAGAATCTGCTCGAATTGCTCAACGGTGTAAAGGAATACACAGAGCGGAACTTCAGCGACGGAACGCAGGTTACGATGAACGATTATCTGTCGGAAATCTCGCTTATGACGGACCAGGACGAATCGGATGAAGGCGACAGCGTAACGCTTATGACAATTCATTCGGCCAAAGGACTGGAATTCGGCGCTGTATTTATTGTCGGGGCTGAAGAAAAATTGCTTCCTTCAGAAAAATGCAGCAAGGAATCAGAAATCGAGGAGGAGCGCCGCCTGATGTACGTCGCCATTACCCGCGCGAAGAAATTCTGCATGATAAGCTATGCCACCAGAAGGATGCAGAACGGCGAAACACGTAACACAATGCCGTCGCGATTCATACAGGACATTAGTCCGCGATTTCTCCGACCAGTAATGGGTACCGCACGTCCAGCTTACCGTAACCGCTACAGTGATAAGAGGATACCTGATACGGTCCGTTTTACACGGCAGGAGACCGATCAGGCGCCTCGAAGCATTTTTACACGTCCGTCTATCGAGGATACGAAAGTCCATCCCACAATCGGTGCATCACCTGCGCCGACACCATCCTCCACCTCACCGGGAGAATATACCGTTCATACTTCCGCCGAGCTTTCCGCAGGCCAAAATATAATGCATAACGCATTCGGGCACGGTACCATTGAAAATGTGGATACAACGCGCCCCGATCACCGTATAATTGTCCAATTCCACGATGGCAGCAAACGCACTTTGCTGCTTAAATTCGCACGTTTCAAGCTATTGTCATGAAAGCATCAGAACTGCCCACCCCCTATTATATTGTCTATGAAGACAAACTGCGCCGCAATCTTGAACTTATCACCCGGGTTGCACGCGAAAGCGGAGCGCACATAATCATGGCCTTCAAGGCAAACGCCCTGTGGCGCACATTCGATATCATCGGTGAGTATTGCCGCGATTGCACGGCAAGCTCTTTGAACGAAATGCGTCTGGGTAAAGAATGTCTCGGAGGCGAGATTCATACATATTCTCCCGGCTATACCTCAGCGAACATCGAGGAATTCATAAACGGCAGTTCGCACATAACTTTCAACTCACTGGGCCATCTGAAGAGGTTCGGAGCAAAGGCAAAAGCCGCCGGTGTATCGGTAGGGTTACGCGTAAACCCGATGTGTTCTGTAATCGAAACCGACCTGTACAATCCGGCGCTTCCGGGTTCGCGCTTCGGTGTATCGGCAGAACAGATTGGCGATGAGTTGCCCCCAGAAGTGGACGGCCTGCACTTCCATGCTCTATGTGAATCTACATCGTATGACCTCGAAAAGGTACTTGCCGCTTTTGAGGATCGTTTCGGCAAATATCTCGACAAGATCACATGGGTAAATATGGGAGGTGGCCATCTTATGACCCGCGAAGGCTACGACACAGACCACCTTATCCGTACAATCCGCGATTTCAGGCACCGTCATCCCAATCTTGAAGTAATTCTTGAACCGGGAAGCGCTTTCACATGGCAGACCGGCGATCTCGTTACCAGCGTTGTAGATGTAGTGGAAGACCGAGGCATTACGACGGCTATACTCGACGCAAGTTTTGCATGCCATATGCCTGACACCCTCGAAATGCCGTATCTACCAGAGGTGGCACAGAGCGTGCCGATTGAAGAATCGGATGGCAACCGCTACCGTCTCGGCGGCAATTCGTGTCTGAGCGGTGATTTCAAAGGCGATTACCACTTTGCACGCACACCTCGTGTAGGAGACCTTATTACACTGAAAGACATGAATCACTATACCACAGTCAAGACTACAATGTTCAATGGTATCGGGCACCCAGATATTGTTCTGGAACATCCGGACGGCGAGGTTGAATACCTTCGCAGCTTCGATTACCATGACTATAAAAACCGAATGTGCTGATGCCTCGTTTTTCTGTAATCGTACCGGTTTACAACCGTCCGGCCGAGGTGGAGGACCTCTGCAAAAGTCTTGTTGCGCAAACGAGCAAGGAGTTCGAGCTGGTTATTGTGGAAGATGGTTCGACCATTCCATGTAAAGAAATTGTAGAGCGATATATCGCAAACGGTTTGAACGCCAAATATTTTTACAAGGAAAACGAAGGACGTTCCATCGCTCGCAACTACGGTCTGGAGCATGCCTCCGGCGGTTATTTTATATTTTTCGACTCGGACTGTGTTATACCTCCCGAATATTTCGAAATACTTATCAGTGAACTTGACAGTCAACCCTATGATTGCTTCGGGGGGCCTGATGCCGCGCACGCATCGTTCACAGATACCCAGAAAGCCATAAATTATGCCATGACCTCGTTCCTAACCACCGGAGGTATACGCGGGGGCAAAGTGCAATTGGAGAAATTTGTTCCGCGCACATTCAACATGGGATACAGCAGGGCAGTGTACGAGAAAGTGGGCGGGTTCCGCGAAATGTTTTCCGAAGATATCGACATGAGTACGCGCATCCGTCAGGCTGGTTTCTCTATCGGACTGATACGGGCTGCATGTGTATGGCATAAACGTCGGGTGGATCTGAAAAAATTCTTCCGTCAGGTATACGTATTCGGCATGTCGAGAATAACGCTGAAACTGCTTTATCCGGGATCGCTGAAAATAGTACACACGCTGCCGGCTGTTTTTGTATCGGGATGTCTTGCCATGATACTCTTGGGTATATTCGTATCGCCTTGGTTTCTTCTGCCTTTGGGAATATATTTCCTTGCAATATTCATAGGTGCGCTGATATCTACTAAATCGCTCAAAGTTGCACTGTTGGCTGTTCCGGCGTCCGCCATCCAGCTTACCGGATACGGGATGGGATTCCTGAAAGCATGGTTCTCGAAGATTGTGCTTGGGCGCGGGCGAGATATAAACGAAGAAATACTTATACGCAAAGGGAAATGAAAGAAACAGCGCCAACAAGGGTCTCTTTCAAAATGGCAGACATGCCAGACGAGATGAAACCTCGCGAAAAGGCTATGACCTACGGCATTAAAACACTCTCCGACGCCGAGCTGATGGCGCTGATATTTGCCACGGGCATAAAAGGCAAATCTGTATTGCAGATGTGCAGCGACATTCTTGCCGACAACGATAATCACATCTCGAAAGTAGCTCAAATCGACATAAAAGAATTTATCCGCCGCTACAAAGGAATAGGCGAAGCAAAAGCGCTGACCATGCTTGCGGCTCTCGAATTAGGTTCCCGAGCGGCAGCCGACGCGTTGAAAATGACAGATGTGAGAATTACAAGTTCCGATTCCGCATACCAGTATATAAAAAACAAGTTCGACGGCCTTGCCCATGAGGAATTCTGGGTTCTTCTACTTAAACAGAACGGCGTACCTATCCGACCGGTCAAGATAGGGCAGGGCGGACTGACAGGCACCTCCGTCGACCACAAGATTATACTTCGGGAAGCACTTGCAGCCAATTCACCGCGCATAATGCTGTTCCACAACCATCCGTCGGGCAATATTCATCCGAGCCAACAGGATATCGTACTTACAAAGAAAATTTGCGAAGCAGCGCACCTATTAGACATAGCCGTTCTCGATCATATCATCCTCGGCACCACTTATTATTCTTTCCATGATGAAGGTATAATGCCATTATAATACCTGTACGCCACTATGAAATTATTCTATAGTGTCGTATTCTATAAAGACAGGAGCCCCAAACGGAAGTGTCTGCCATTCCGATTGACTCGCGTATCTAAAACGAGTTTTGCCGGTAAGAGGTATTGTCCGCATTATAAAATATTCTCCATAAAAATTTTCGAGGAATTCCAATTCAATATAATATTCTCCACTTTCCAGCATTAATTCTTCCGAGAAATCATAGGTAAAAAGTCCGCCGACAAGCTGCGTCTTGTCATATTCAACATATATTGGTTTTATGTTCTGCAAATTATAACTGCTGTTATCTTTTCTATATATATTTACCCTAAATTTCATGCGGGAAAGAAGTCTGTCACCTGTCAAGACGGTAAATCCCAATTTTTTAATCCATGCGCGTTTTTTACTTTCATGGGTATCGCCAAACCTTGGCCTGCCGCTTTATTTCCTTCGATTTCTATATAAATAAAACCATTTCCATTTTTGCGCCCTGCGGTTTTATGTTTTATTCTCTGCGGTTTAACGAAAACTTCATTCAGCCTGATTATATCGTCAGCCAGAAAGATCGTATCAGGTATGTTTTTAATATCCTTTACAGCAAATACTTTGGCGACATAACCCACAGAAGAAATCCTGATAGAATCATTTATATAATCTGCCGGTATATTCAAGATAAAATTACCCATAGAGTCGGTAACAGTACCAAGATTACGGTTAATAATACCGACACTGGCGTATATAACAGGCTCTTTGGTGGACTCAGCTATTACAGTACGAGAATAAACTACAGAGAGATTTACCGATAATAGAATGAGGAAAGCTATGTTGCGAAATACTGATTCCATAATAATGATCCTTTACCCGAGCACAATCGATTTCTCGTATGCCAGCCTTTTCCCCCATATAAAATCGCATTCTCCAAGATTTGTATAACCTCTTTTATAAAGAATCTGTTTCATAGGCATATTTTCAATACCGGTGTCAACCCGGATAAAATGGGCTCCGATATGGCAGGATTCGGACTCGGCCAAATCAAAAAGTATGCCAGCCAATCCCTTACCTCTATAATCATCTGCCAAAGCAACACGATGGAAAGCTGAATATTTTTCTCCAATGTCCCATAATTCGGGATGTCGGTCATACTCCTCGTCATAAGTAGTTATAGCAACATATCCAGCAGTTTTGCCGTTATCGTCAAGGACAAATCCGATGGAATTTTGTATATCCGACTTCAATGATTCTACAGAAGGGTAACCATCCTCCCATTGTCTGAATCCGGCAAGGCGCTGAGCCTGACGGGCCTGTGAGAAAATCTGCATCACATCTTCTATATCTGCGAATATGGCTTTTCGTAATTTCATATACAAATTTACGTATTATCTATGATTCTCTTGTAAACAATTGACTGAAAAACTCCATGCCAGACGTACTGACGTACTGAAAATCACAGCATGAACAAAAAATTAGGTCAAAGGGTGGGTAATATAAATTTTAATTGTTATATTTGCATAATTTTTAGGGAAAAGAATACGTAAATGAAATATATCGGAGCGCATATCGACGGCGTGCCCCCTTTAGTCAACGCGCCAGAAACAGCTCATGCCCTGCATGCTACGGCATATTCTTTTTGTCCCATCGATGCTCGTCGATGGTCAGATAAGCCATATTCGCAAGCAGACATCGATGCATTTATAGCCGCCAATGTCTCGTACGGCTATACGGCAGACATGATTCTTCCGCATGCCTCGCTTTTGGTGAATCTATGTTCTCCCGACTCAAAAAAGCTCAAGCTTTCGAGGGTGTCGCTTGTCGACCAGATGAAGCGGTGTGCTTCACTCGGTCTGAAATTGCTCAACTTTCATCCCGGAGCAACGATCAAGGAGATGACGGAAGATAATGGTCTACGCCTTGTCGCTGAATCCATCAACTACGTACTCGACCAAACGAATGATGTTATCGCCGTTATAGAGAACACAGCAGGGCAGGGCAGCAATATTGGATATTCCTTCGATCAGCTGGGCGCGATAATCGAAGCAGTAGAAGACAAAGACCGTGTGGGAGTCTGCATAGACACATGCCATGCCGCAGCTGCCGGCTACGATATGTCCACGCCGGATGGCTACAATGCCACATGGAAAGAGTTTGAAAGCACAATAGGTTTCCGATATTTGCGTGGCATGCATCTTAACGATGCGTTGAAACCTGTCGGTTCAAGAATCGACCGCCATGCCTCTATCGGTGCAGGAACTATCGGGAGCAACTTTTTCGCCATGCTGATGTCTGACAGCCGCATGGACGGCGTCCCCATGATTCTGGAGACACCAGACCCTCTGCTGTGGAAAACGGAAATAGAATGGCTTAACGCACATACTGTAAAGAATTAATTAATAATAATCATACTTACCCACCTTCGTCAAACATGAAAGAACAAAGAGATTTAAGTTTCTGGAAACTGTGGAATCTTAGCTTCGGATTCTTCGGCGTACAGATAGCGTACGCTCTCCAGAGTTCGCAGGTCAGCCGCATTTTTTCCACTATCGGAGCCGACCCGCACGATCTGAGTTACTTCTGGATTCTCCCCCCACTTATGGGCCTTATCGTGCAGCCTATAGTAGGCAGTGCCAGTGACCGCACCTGGACACGTATCGGACGCCGCCTTCCTTACCTTCTCTTAGGCGCTTTAGTTGCCATTATCGTAATGTGCTTTTTGCCCAATTCAGGCTCTTTAGGCCTTGGAATCAGCCAGGCAATTATTTTCGGTCTGGTAATGCTTATGCTTCTGGATACGAGCATCAACATGGCCATGCAACCCTTTAAGATGCTCGTAGGCGACATGGTAAATGAAAAACAGAAAGGTCTGGCGTATTCAATCCAGTCTTTCCTTTGCAACGCCGGTTCTGTAGTAGGCTATATAGCACCTTTTATACTCGCATGGTTCCTGAGCAACACAGCACCTTCCGGAGAAGTTCCTCCGACCGTTACTTGGTCGTTCTACATCGGTGCGGCAATCCTGGCATTATGTGTTATATACACATTTGCAAAGGTTAAAGAAATGCCTCCACACGAGTATGCCCAGTTCCACGGCATCGACGAGAACAAAGAGGCATCCGCACCCAAAGACAATATGTTGAAACTGCTCGTCAAGGCTCCCAAGGTATTCTGGACAGTAGGTATCGTGCAGTTTTTCTGCTGGGCTGCATTCCTGTATATGTGGACATATTCTACAGACGCCGTAGCCCTTCAGGCGTTCGAGGCTCCGTCAATGCAGGCTGTGAGCGGTGTAACTATCAACGGAGTTCATTACAGCGACAAATATATCTTCAATGACAACCGTCCTGTAATAGACAACGGGCATCTGTCGCTCGCCGGCATCGAGATAGACGGTAATTTTACCCGTCCGCAAACCGTGGTTCTTGACGGCGACACCCTTATCGCAGGAGGACATCCCGTTTCTGTAAACGGCGTAGAAAAGATATCGTCGGAGCATGGCGTTCTGGCAAAAGCCGGACAAAAACTGAATATCGATGGTGCTGAAGTTACAGTAAATACCAACGCCGTTACAGTCTCCGAACTGTCGCTCGTACAACCCGGCACAAAACTCACACTTGCACATATTGCTTCGAAGGACGAGAGTACCGGCGAGTATGTTCTCGAGCAGACCTCCGATCTCCCCGCTGTAAATTCGCCCAATGAAATCGAGCTTGAATACAGCACTTTATTGAATCCTGCTACTCCTCAGTACCAGAATGCAGGCGACTGGAACGGCATACTGCTTGCCATTCAGGGTATTGCCGCGGTTCTGTGGGCTGTGGTATTGGCAAGTTTCAGACACCGCCGCACTGCATATTCCGTGAGCCTTCTTATCGGTGCTGTCGGCTTTATGTCGGTATTCTTCATTCACAACCAGTACATACTGTTTATCAGCTATGCGCTGATGGGATGTGCTTGGGCTGCAATGCTCTCCATGCCCTTTACGATACTTACGAATGCACTATCGGGCGGCAACATCGGCACATATTTAGGTCTTTTCAACTGCACGATAACCATTCCGCAGATTGTTGCAGCCTTGTGCGGCGGCATGATTCTGCACTGTTTCCCGGCAGCATCCAACGGCGCCCCCCTGACAGTAGGCATGCTCTTTATTTCGGGTGTTCTGCTTCTGCTCGGAGCAATATGCGTATGGTTTATCAAAGAAACCTTCGGGTCGCAGGCAGCCGCAGCCAAGGTCTGATACAAACCCTGAAAATAATTATACAAACGAGAGCCGCCAGCAAAAATGGCGGCTCTTCGTTTGTTTAAAGCTAAGAAAGCGGCCTAAAACCTACATACAATCCGGAATATTCATTTTCGAGGCTTTTATTTGTTAATTATTTGAATAATTATTACTTTTGCAATGCTAAAACAGGAGCATCACAGGCTCCTCAGGCAAACAACCTTGAATCGTAGACATTCATATATTATTGAAATCACAAACATATCAATTGATATTCAAATATTTATGGCAGAAAAAAGTGAAAGATTGTTTGACCAGTTTCCCGAGGTGAGCTATGCAGAATGGCGAGCCAAAGTCGAAACCGACCTCAAAGGTGCGGACTTCGACAAAAAACTGGTCTGGCGCACTAACGAAGGCTTTAATGTACAGCCCGTTTATCGCGCTGAAGACATCGCCGGTCTGAAAACGACCGACTCTCTTCCCGGTCAATACCCCTACGTCCGCGGTACCCGCACCGACAATGACTGGCTCACCCGTCAGAACATTGTTGCAGAGACCCCCGAAGAGGCAAACGCAATTGCACTTGACGTTCTCAACAAAGGCGTCAACTCGCTTGGCTTCAAAGTATCCGATCCTTCGGATCTTAAAGTGCTTCTCAAAGACATTGTTCTGGACTGCGTGGAGATTAACCTCAGCTGCTGTCCTGGCAAAGCCGTTGCCGTAGCAGAAGAACTTGTAAAACTCGTAAAAGCCGCCGGCTGCGAGGAAACCTTCAAAGGCTCGATAGCATACAACCCTCTGCGTCGCAACTTCAAGCACGGTGTGGAAGGTGTGGACACAGCAGCTGTCGCCGCCGAAGCTTGCAAACTCCTTGATGTACTTGCCGACGTGCGCGGTGTTCGCTGTCTGAGCGTAGAATCCGCTATACTGGCAAACGCCGGTGCATATATCTATCAGGAATTAGGCTACGCACTCTCATGGGGTGCCGCATGGCTAACCCTCCTTACCGAGGCCGGCCGCGACATCAATGAAGTTGCCAACCGCATAAAATTTGACATGTGCGTTTCATCCAATTTCTTTATGGAAATTGCCAAGTTCCGCGCCGCCCGTATGCTGTGGGCTCAGATTGTGGAACAGTACAAACCCACATGCTCCTGTGCAGCCAAAATGATGGTATGCGCTACAACATCTACTTTCAACCAGACTATCTACGACGCACACGTAAACCTGCTCCGCAGCCAGACCGAAACATTCTCGGCTTGCGTTGCCGGCGTTGATTCCATCGTTGTAACTCCGTTCGACGCAGCCTACAAGAAACCCGATGCCTTCAGCGAGCGCATCGCACGCAACCAGCAGTTCCTTCTTAAGGAAGAAAGCCACATGGACAAGGTTGTGGACCCCGCAGGCGGCAGCTACTATGTAGAGACCCTTACCGTTGCAATCGCCAAGGAAGGCTGGAAACTGTTCCTCGCCACCGAGGAAGAAGGTGGTTTCTTCGCAAATGTAGGCGCCGGCAAAGTACAGGCTGCTGTCAATGCAAGCTGCGAAAAGCGCCACACCGACGTTGCACGCCGCAAAGAGATTCTGCTCGGCACCAACCAGTATCCCAACGTCAACGAAAAGGCTGCTGACAAGATAGAGAATACCGGATGCTGCAAATGCGGCTGCAGTACAGAAAAAGGTCCTCACGCACTGTTGATGAAGCGTGCCGCTACCGACTTTGAAGCTCTGCGTCTGGAAACAGAAGCTGCTGCAAAACGTCCCAAGGTGTTCATGCTCACCATCGGCAATCTGGCCATGCGTCTTGCCCGCGCACAGTTCTCCACCAACTTCTTCGGTTGCGCCGGCTATGAAATTATCGACAACCTTGGTTTCAATACCGTTGAAGAAGGTGTCGATGCCGCTCTTGCAAAAGAAGCCGACGTTATCGTACTGTGTTCGTCCGACGATGAATACGCCGAACTTGCACCTGCTGCTTTCAAGTATCTGAACGGCCGCGCCGAATTCGTTGTTGCCGGTAACCCCGCATGCACCGAAGAACTCAAAGCCGCCGGCATCAACGATTTCGTTCATGTACGTTGCAACGTTTTGGAAACACTGCGCGATTTCAACAACCGTCTTTTAAACAAATAATCCACAGCCCACACTATGAAACCCGATTTTAAAAACATCGACATAACCGCAGGGCTCTGTGGCGAAGCACCGGTAACCGAAACTACCGAAAACTGGACAACCCCCGAGCTCATCCCCGTAAAACCGGTATATACAAAGAACGACCTCGAAGGTCTCGAACACCTTAATTTCATGTCGGGTCTGCCCCCGTTCCTGCGTGGCCCGTACAGCGCAATGTACCCTCTGCGCCCCTGGACTATCCGCCAGTATGCAGGTTTCTCTACGGCAGCCGAATCCAACGCTTTCTACCGCCGCAACCTTGCATCCGGTCAGAAAGGTCTGTCCGTGGCATTCGACCTTGCCACACACCGTGGCTATGACGCAGATCACCCCCGCGTAGTCGGTGACGTCGGCAAAGCAGGTGTTTCCATCTGCTCGTTAGACGACATGAAAGTTCTTTTCGACGGTATTCCTCTGAACAAGATGTCCGTTTCCATGACCATGAACGGAGCCGTTCTTCCCGTACTTGCTTTCTACATTAACGCAGGCCTCGAGCAGGGTGCCAAACTTGATGAAATGGCCGGTACCATACAGAACGACATCCTCAAGGAATTCATGGTGCGCAACACCTATATATATCCGCCAGAGTTCTCGATGCGCATTATTGCCGATATCTTCGAGTACACCTCGCAGAACATGCCTAAATTCAACTCGATTTCCATCTCCGGCTACCATATGCAGGAAGCCGGTGCAACCTGCGATATCGAGTTGGCATACACTCTTGCCGACGGTCTCGAATATCTCCGCGCAGGAGTTAACGCAGGCATGGATATCGACGCCTTTGCACCACGCCTGTCGTTCTTCTGGGCAATCGGCATGAACTACTTCATGGAAGTTGCCAAGATGCGCGCAGCACGTATGCTCTGGGCCAAGATTGTAAAGCAGTTCAACCCCAAGAACCCCAAATCGCTTGCGCTCCGTACACACTCGCAGACATCAGGCTGGTCGCTCACAGAACAGGATCCCTTCAACAACGTAGGCCGTACCTGTATCGAAGCTATGGGCGCTGCGCTTGGCCACACCCAGAGCCTCCACACCAACGCTCTTGACGAAGCTATCGCACTTCCTACCGATTTCTCGGCACGTATCGCACGTAACACCCAGATTTACATCCAGGAAGAAACTCAGGTTACGCGCGCCATCGATCCGTGGGGCGGCAGCTACTATGTAGAGGCCCTCACCAACGAGATTGCACACCGCGCATGGGAACATATCCAGGAAATCGAAAAACTTGGCGGTATGGCAAAGGCTATCGAAACCGGTCTGCCTAAACTGCGCATCGAGGAAGCATCGGCCCGCACACAGGCACGTATTGACTCGGGCCGTCAGACAATCGTAGGTATCAACAAATATCGTCTTGACCACGAAGATCCCATCGATATTCTCGAGATTGACAATACCGAGGTTCGCCGCGAGCAGATTGAACGCCTCAATGACGTTAAGGCTCACCGCGACGAAGCCAAGGTAAAGGAAGCCCTCGAAGCGATTACCGAATGCGTACGTACGAAAGAAGGCAACCTGCTCGACCTTGCAGTAAAGGCAGCCGGCCTCCGTGCTACCTTGGGCGAGATTTCCGACGCCTGCGAAGCTGTCGTAGGACGTTATAAAGCAGTAATCAGAACTATTTCCGGCGTGTACTCCAACGAAACAAAGAACGATGCGGATTTCATCCGTGCACAGAAGATGTGCGAAGAATTTGCAAAACGCGAGGGCCGTCAGCCCCGTATCATGATTGCAAAAATGGGTCAGGACGGCCATGACCGCGGTGCAAAAGTCGTTGCTACCGGTTATGCCGACTGCGGTTTCGACGTGGATATGGGTCCGCTCTTCCAGACACCTGCGGAAGCAGCCCGTCAGGCCGTTGAAAACGACGTCCACATCCTTGGCGTATCTTCGCTCGCAGCAGGCCACAAGACCTTGATTCCTCAGGTTATCGAGGAACTCAAGAAACTCGACCGCGACGACATTATGGTAACTGCCGGCGGTGTTATACCTGCCCAGGACTACGACTTCCTTTACAAAGCCGGTGTGGCTGCTATTTTCGGCCCCGGCACACGTATTCCCGCATCCGCAATCAAGATGCTGGAGATTCTTGAGAATCAATCAGAAGAATAAAAGAACATTCCCCCGGTTCTCCCAGTTCCTTTATCTGGGAGAACCATAAATCCCCGAAGACGATACATGTCGTGAGACAAGTATCGTCTTTTTTTAATTTTATGGCCCTCCGAAATTCACATCGGCTGCAGAATGTTAGCGAAAATGCGTAACTTTGTATAACGAAGTTACGAAAAGAGTGTAATTTATTGGAAATGAGCGTAGGTTAGATGCTCATGATAGTAATAGGTTACGATTTAGTTAGTTATCTGCTGCATTATTCCTCTGCGCGTTGCGTAACCTTCAAAGAACTCTTCATATGCAAAAGTAACAATAAAACGGGAGATTTTGATATGAATCTCCCTGATTTTTTCTATCTCATACAAATTTTTCCGTAAAAGCGGCTTTATTCGTCGGCACACCATCGCCCAAAAGGATTTTGAACGAACGTGTGCCGACTACTGCATAAGCGGAGAAAAGGGCTTTGCCTCACGCCTAAGCAACAGTTTAGACTGATGAGGCAAAGCCCATTTCTTTTGTGCTTATGCCAAAGAGGTGTTTTTACGGCTTTTCAGATAATTTTTCTTTTTCGCTGTTCCTTTGAGCCGGAAGCGGAAAGCCGTGTATGACCGCTTGCCCATAAATGGAACAAGCCGTCACCCACAGCAGGCAAACCGGGAAGAATGATTTTATCTGCCCGCCCCGACACGTCCGGCCGGACAGATAAAACCATACTTCCTTGCAGGTGGTTTGCCCGGTTTCACGCTACCGGCTATGTTCTTTTTTTGTTTGGACTTCATTGTTCACGGATTTTTCTTTTGAAGTTTTCAGTCTAATCTGCCTCTACTTCCGTTTACCTCCATTTTCGCGCCTTTCAGTGAGCCGCATCAGGCAGTCATTTCCGTTCTGGGCGCAAAGGTAACTCCGGGATTTGACGGGAAAGCAAGGTCAAGCCTCCTGTTTTCGGGAAAAATCTCCAGCCCTGCGGGTAGTGGAAAAGCCACGTGCGATTGACCCCGTGTGACAAAGTGCGATTGACCCCTGAAAATAATTGATTTTTGACCCCATTAAAGTCTTGGCCGGTGGGGTCATTCTTATTTTATCGTTACTTTAGGGTGGCT
>CALEUL010000051.1 GCA_937921035.1 uncultured Porphyromonadaceae bacterium | reverse complement strand
AACACGAAAGCAGGAGATAAACACCTGCGATTAGTGTTTACCTCCTACTCGATTTCTTAGCAACGCTTGGTATTTGCTTATTCTGCGGAGAGGGCGGCGGTGCGGTCGAGGGCGAGCTGGGCGGTTAGGGCTTCGAGCGACGGGAACTGTCGCTCGGGACGCAAGCGGCTGATAAAGTCGATATCGAGTGAGGTGCCGTAGATGTCGCCCGCGAAATCGATTATATGTACTTCGAATGTGCGGTGATGACCGCCCACTGTGGGACGCGTGCCTATGTTGGCCATGCCGCGGTATGTGTCGCCGTCAATGTGGGCATCTACGGCATAGACGCCGTCGGGCGGGAGGAGCTGCGAAGCGTCCTCGGGCTGAATATTGGCAGTCGGGAAGCCGATAGTGCGACCGAGTCGTCGTCCAGGAACCACAGTGCCGCGTACGGTGAAACGGTGGCCGAGCATGGCCTCGGCTTTGCCGAAGTCGGCTTTGTGGATCTGTTCGCGGATTAGCGAGCTGCTTGCGTCGATGTCCGGGCAAGGTGTGGCTGCGGTGATGTCGTAGCCGTCAGCGATAAGGTCGGCGTAAGTACGTCTGTCGCTGCCTATATGGTTGTTGAAGCCCATCAGCAGAGCGTCGGCGCCGTAGCGGCTTTTTATTTTTTCGATGAACTGTGCCGCCGTGAGCGCGAAATCTCCTTTGCCGAAGTCCATAACCTTCACGTCGGCTATGCCGAGACTGTGTATCAGCTGTGTGCGAAGTCCGGTGCTTGTAAGGAGGGCGGGAGCAGTGTCGGGACGCAGTATGCTCATGGGATGACGTGCGAATGTGAGCACAAGTGGCTCCATGTCGCGGCGGTCGGCGTCGCGGCGCAGGCTGTCGAGCAGATATGCGTGTCCCCGATGTACGCCGTCAAACATTCCTACGGCGGCGATATGGCGTCGGTTTTGCCCTCGGGACATGATGGCGTCAGGGAAGATAATCGGTGAATTCGGTGCCTGGCTTAACCTGCACAGCGTTGAATCCCAAGGCACGGGCTGCCTCTACGTTTGCTTCGGAATCGTCGAAGAACAGCGTTTCGGCGGGGTTTATGCCCATGCTTTCGGCGGCGTAGTTGAATATAGCCGCGTCGGGCTTGCAGGAGCGTGCCTCGAACGATGTTACCATGCCGTCGAAGTAGTCCTCGCGGCGCAGACCTTCCTTGCCGAATTCCGATGCCAGGATGCCACGCCACATAATTGGGTTGGTGTTGCTCAGCAGATATATGCCGTAGCCTTTGCAGCGCAGCTTGCGCAGTTGCTCAAGGCGCTTCTCGGGTATGCCGATAATGAATTTCTGGAAAGCGGTGTCAATCTGATAGTCCGTTGTGCCGGCGGGGAGTTTCTCGCGCATGACGCGGTGAAATTCGTCCACATTGATGGAGCCGTCCTCTATTCCGAGGAAAACACCCGACTGCGCGTATTCGCCGAAATAGGAGTCTGCATTTTCGAGGCCGAGTTCTTCGAATGCGCGCACACATCTGTTTCGTTCGATGTCGACGATAACGCCTCCTAAGTCAAATAAAAGATTCTTTATCATCCGAAATCTATAAAAAATATTTTATTTTGTGCCCGGATTCTGTCAGGGCTTCCTTGAATTTGACATGAAACTTTTTGGAAACATAAATATTATTATGATCTGACAATCGGTAGCGGAACACTTCGCCATACGTATAATCGTCTTTTATATATTCCCAATACAAAAGATGATAAATATTCAGATACATATGGCGTGTATATATCTTACCGCTTTCGTGGTCTTTCTGAAGATATTCAATTTCGAAAAAGTCTGCCATTTACGATATGTATGTTGATGTAAAACGACAGCAGGATTCGAAAGCGAAACCTGCTGTCGTTCTGTAGCCCATAGCGGAATCGAACCGCTCTTTCAAGAATGAAAATCTTGCGTCCTAACCGATAGACGAATGGGCCATCATGTCAGGCCTTCGAGACCTGATAAATTGTATATGCCTTAAGCTGTGAGCTTAGCCACGTATTTGGCCAGTTTGCTCTTCAGGTTAGCTGCTTTGTTCTTGGAGATGGTCTTCTTTGCTGCGAGACGGTCGAGCATGGCGCTAACCTCGCGGAAACGTGCTTCGGCAGCGGCCTTGTCGGTCATTTTGCGCAGACCGCGAACAGCTGTACGAGCAGTTTTGGCATAGTAGCGGTTGCGCAGACGGCGGCTGGCGGTCTGGCGGATACGCTTTTTGGAGGAATCGTGATTTGCCATTTTTTTGCGATAGTTCTTAGATTATCTATTTAAATTTGTAGCCCATAGCGGAATCGAACCGCTCTTTCAAGAATGAAAATCTTGCGTCCTAACCGATAGACGAATGGGCCCGGCGTGTTTTGCGACTGCAAATTTAGACATTATTTTCAATTCTGCCAAAACAATATGCGGTCGTATTGTCTATTTAATGTTTTTTCACACTTTGGCTGCCTTTGGGGAGCTTTCGGCGGTGGTGTTGTAATTATTCAGGGCGCTTTCCAGTTCGCGTACTATCCGAATGCGCAATTCTCGCGGCTCCATCACCTCCACGCGGGCGCCGTACGACAGCAGCTGCTCCACAAAATCGTCGCTCAACCGCAGTTTGTATTTGAAAATGGAGTAGCGGTCGTGTACATATTCTTCTTGCGAGGCATGCAGAGGCAGCGCGCGGAAGTATTTGGCCTGGCGCGGGTCCACCTTGAGCGACACTGTGCGCACGGTGCCCTGGCCCACCACTATACCGAAGGCGTAGCGGAAATATTCCGAGGCGTTTACCGTCGGGTCGGGCTTGAATGTATCGGTCTGCAGGTTCATGCGTACAATGCGGTCGAGTGCGTAGGTCTTGATTTTCTTCTGTTCCACGTTCAGGCCCACCATATACCACCGCTGCCGGAATAGTTTGAGGAAATATGGCTCGAATACTATGTCGCGTGTTGGTTGCGAGCGGTAGTAGGCCTGATAGTCGAATTTCACACGTCTGTTGTCGCGTAGCGCGTCGACGGCGGGCGCAAGGTATTCGCGCGCCGATGGTACATCCTCCACAGAAATACGGTCGGCCACGTCGGTGCTCTTGCTAAGAACTTCGTGGGTAACGGCGGTGTTCAGAAGCCAGTCGGTTACCTGCTCGCCGCCGGTGGTATCCTCTATGTAGTATTCATACGTGGACGGGTCGCATTTGATTTCGATATTGAACAGCTCCTCTGCTGCCTGACGATAGTTGTGGAATGTGCGCCGTGGCAGGCCCTCGCCTTCGGAAAACTGCGAGAGCCGCCACAGGCGGTCGAGTTCCGCCCGCGAGATGCGTCCGTAGCTGCGGATGGTATCCACCAGCCATATATATTTGTTGAAAAGATCGCGGGCCATTGTGTTTTAAGCCTCTGCCGGAACGGCACGGCGCCCTACAGAAAGCAGACGCAGGCCGATGACGGTGATTACGGCGTTGATTATCAGCAGTTCGAAACTTGTTTCGTAGTTGAACAGCTTGAACAGGCCGAACTGGATAGCCCACGATAGGCACGGGGCAAGAATGCACACGGCAGGCACGAACTTATCGTGTACGGGTTTCTTCCAGAACATGCCGTAAACGAAGAGGCCCAGAATGGGACCGTAGGTATACGATGCCAGAGTATAGACGGCCGATATGGCGTCCTGGTCGCTGAGGTAGTAGAACGCGATGATAACCAGGCCCATCAGTGCCGACATTGCAACATGCACAGCCTTGCGCGTGCGGGTAAGGCGTTTGTCATCCTGAGTTTTGTGCGCCCCGAGGATGTCGACGGTGAACGAGGTGGTCAGCGAAGTAAGCGCCGATCCGGCTGCCGAGTAGGCTGCCGAGATAAGTCCGAGAACGAACAGAATGAGCACGATTACAGGCACGTCAGGGTGCTGTGCAACCATGCCGAAGATTTCATCCGATTTCTCGGGGTAGGCGATGCCCTTGCTGTCCAGGAACATTACAAGCATGGTGCCGAGCAGAAGGAACAGGGCAATTACAAAGAACTGGGTGATACCGCTCACAATCATGTTTTTCTGGCTCTGACGGAAGTCTTTGCAGGCGAGATTGCGCTGCATCATGTCCTGGTCGAGTCCGTTGGTTGCTATGGCCATGAATACGCCGGCGAGGAACTGTTTCCAGAAATATGTGCCTTCCTTGGGGTTGTCGAAGAAGAACATGCGCGAGGTGTGATGGTCAGCTATTGCGGCTGTCATCTCGCCGAAGGAATAGCCCAGATTGGTGGCTATGAAATAGATGCACAGCACAACCGACATTATCAGGCAGAAGCTCTTGAGGGTGTCGGTCCAGATAAGGGTCTTTACGCCCCCCTGTACAGTGTACAGCCATATCAGCGCTATGGTTACTATTACATTGAATATGAACGGAATGTGCAGCGGCGAGAAAACCAACAGCTGGAGCACGGCGCATACCACGAAGAAACGCACGGCTGCGCCGAGCATCTTGGAGATGAAGAAGAACCATGCGCCGGCGCGGTAGGTGTTGCGGCCGAAGCGGCTTTCAAGATAGCCGTAGATGGATATCAGATTCATTTTGTAGAACAGCGGCACAAGCAGGAACGCTATTACCATATATCCCACAATAAAGCCGAGCACCATCTGCAGGTATGCGTAGCCTTTGCCCACCACCATGCCTGGAACCGAGATGAATGTAACACCCGAGATGGCAGCGCCTATCATCGCGAAGGCAACCACGGGCCACGGCGCGCGACGGTTGCCGGTGAAGAAAGTGCTGTTGTCGGAGCCGCGCGAGGCGACGTATGATACGGCCATCAGCAGTAGGAAGTAGGCCGCGATTGTAATGATGACGATTATCGGTTGAGTCATTGTTTTTGTGCTGTTTCGATATTGTTATATGTTCAGTTTTCGGGGTAGAGCAGGTAGGGCTTGCGGCTGTTGCGGAACTTGGCCACGTCGCCGGCCCATGTGGCCTTTATCTCGTCGGCGCTGCGGCCTTCTTCAATCATCTTGCGGATGTCGCCGCGGCCTATCAGCTTCTCGAAAAACGAGCGGAAGAAAGCGTCGCCCATACCGAGGTCGTTGTAGGCGTCGATAAGGTATTCAAGGTTTATCCCCTGTGCGATTGCATCTTCTTCGGGAATGTCGCGCAGGTCAACGCCGTGGCACAGATTGTCCAGTTGCGGCGGATTCTTGGCGCCTGGAACGCTGCGGGGCGTGAATTCGAAGCTGCGGCCCTTCATGTCGGGATGTCCGTATACCTCAAATGGGAAGTCGGTGCCTCGGCCAAGGCTCACTGGAGTGGCCTCGAAATAGCAAACCGACGGATAAAGATATATGGCGCGCATTGTGCGCAGATTGGGCGACGGAGCTACCGGCAGACGGTAGCGGGTGGCATGGGTGTAGCCGTCGCAGGGAATAACGGTAAGAGGTACCGTTTTGCCGTCCTTAAGCCATCCTTCGCCGTTGGCCATCAGGGCAAGTTCGCCTAAAGTCATGCCGTGTACAACGGGGATGGGCAGACGTCCGACGCCGGACTGATATGTCATGTCTAAAATCGGGCCGTCTACATACATACCGTTGGGGTTGGGACGGTCCAGAACCATGAATTCCTTGCCGTATGCAATGGCGGCGTTCATCAGATCCACCATTGAACAATAATATGTATAATAGCGCAGGCCCACGTCCTGAATGTCTACGACGATGATATCCAGTCCGTCCATCACTTCCTTGGCCGGCATACGGTTTTTGCCGTCGTAGAGCGAAGCGATAGGCAGACCGCTGGGACCGTCGATGCCGCTTTTCACATGCTCGCCGGCGTCGGCGGTGCCGCGAAAACCGTGTTCCGGCGAGAACAGTGTTACCACATTGACGCCTTTGTCGAGCATTACATCGAGTGTGTGGCGGTCGCCCACCATGCCGGTGTGATTGGACATAAGCGCTACGCGCTTGCCATTGAGCAGGGGCACATATTTTTCGGTTTGTGCGGCCCCGACCGTCACTGTCTTTTGTGCGGGTTGTTCCTGCGCTGCAGTCTGTTCCGAGGAATTGCTGGCTGTGGCCGTGCAGCTTAATGCTGCTAATGCAATGATAAACAGGGATATAAATTTCATGATATGATTTGTATTGACTGGTTTGTAATAATTGTCAAAGGTAGTGCAAATAAGATAGTCCGACAATACAAAATTCGTATAAAAGAGTTAATCAGAGTTAAACTAAACGTAAACCTTTTGAAAAAAGAAAATAATAGCTACCTTTGCATCGCAAAAGGGGCACTAGCTCATCTGGCTAGAGCGCGACACTGGCAGTGTCGAGGTGAGCGGTTCGAGTCCGCTGTGCTCCACCAAGAGCGAATTCAGAGTAAAATCTGAGTTCGCTTTTAATTTTAAGCTATACTATGAAAACAGGAATAATTTGTTTTGAGACCGGTCAATTTCGGAGTCATAATACAGACAACGAATTCTATGCTTTACCTCTTTTGCAATATTTAGAACAGGCATGGCATATCCCATACATATATCGGCAAATTGCATCTGTCGAAGATTTCAAATATTATTTCAAGAAAATATCCCAACTCCATTTTCAGAGTAAATACGGTATCATTTATTTTAGTTTTCATGGCGATTCTGCCAATATTCAGTTGCCGACAGGAACTGTTTCTCTTGATGAAATTGCAGAAATAGCTGCCAAATATGAAGCCTTCAAAGGCAGGCATATCCATTTTAGCTCATGCGAGACTATGAAATGCGAGGAAGATATAATCAGAAGATTTAAAAAGGAAACCAAAGCAGAAACTGTATCTGGATATACAGCCTGTGTGGATTCCGTACAAGCTTCTGTTAACGAATTAGCATATTTCGACCAGATCTTCCAATATAAAACAGTCGGAACTATAGCAAACCATATACAGAACTACCAGGAAATCCTTGATAGATTAGGATTCTGTATATACTAAACTTTCGATAATTGATTAGAAAAACTTTTTGCGAAAAAATTTGTTTGTATAATAGATTAATCGTAAATTTGCAAACACGATTACGCTCATGGCAACGCGTATCCGATAGCAGCTCCGCCGCTAGTTCTTGATAATGGATACGCCAACCCTTGAGCTTTTTATTTGTTTTTATGATTAACGAAAACTTGCCTCCTATTAGAATTGCCGTACTTATAGATGGCGGATTTTTTATAAAACGTTTTAATACTCTTTATAACAAAAATCGCCAGCTGAACGGTGCTCAAGTTGCAGATATAATGTACGCAATGGCTCATAAACATGTTGGAAAACGCAATATTTTATATCGCATTTTCTATTATGACTGCATGCCATTGGGAAAGAAAGCTCATAATCCAATAAGCAAGAAAGCTGTTGATTTTAGTAAAACTCCAGAATATAAATTCCGTACCGAATTAATGGAGGCATTGAAGAAGAAGCGAAAAGTTGCCTTAAGAGTTGGTACATTAAAAGATAATGGCAATTGGGAGATTCGTCCATCTGCGACACAAGACTTGCTTAAAGGAAAAATTACATTAAATGATTTAACTGAAGATGATGTTTTCCTATCTGTGAGGCAAAAAGGCGTAGATATGAAAATCGGTGTGGATATAGCTTCTTTGGCCCTGAAACGTTTTGTGAATCAAATCGTTTTGTTTTCTGGGGATTCTGATTTTGTCCCCGCAGCTAAATTAGCAAGAAGAGAAGGAATTGATTTCATTCTTGATCCAATGATGGCAAATGTAGAGCCACAATTGTTTGAGCATATTGATGGATTAAAGAGTGTTCAGCCATTTAAAGAAAGGGAGAAGAAAAAGAAATAAATTGAAGGCTATAGAAACTATACATTATTATTTAGTCAAAAGATAACCAAAAACGATATAACACGTGTTTGGTTGACTGATCTGAGTTCGCTTGTTTGTTATATAACTATTATTGCTTATATTTGCGACGGTATGAAGCTGATAGAAATGAATATCGACAAGATTGTGGCCTTGTGCAAGAAGTACAAGGTTGCAAAACTGTGGGTTTTCGGTTCAATCCTCACCCCGCGCTTCAACGACGACAGCGACGTGGATTTCCTTGTTGATTTCGATGACGAGCGAATTGAGTTGCTTGATTATGCAGATAATTTTTTCAACTTTATTCATGAAATTGAGGCTGTCGTTGGGCGAAAAGTTGATATGGTAGTTGACAAGTCGATTAAAAACCGTTTCTTTCGCGCTGAAGTTGATGAAACCCGCAAGTTGTTATGGAGCGTTCGGTAAATAAGACCCTTGAGGACATTCGGAATGCCATTTTGGAAATAGATTCATTTTTTGAATCTCGTCCTAAACGGTACGACGTTTATCTGTCGGATTTATGTTTGCGTCGCGCTGTCGAGCGCAACATAACAATAATTGGCGAAGCAATGAACAGGTTGCTAAAACTCGCGCCCGAGATAGAAATTACAGCGGCCCGAAGAGTCGTTGATACGCGCAACTATGTGATTCACGGTTACGACAGCGTTACTGATGATATTATGTGGGGAATCGTTGTGCGACATTTACCGCTCCTCAAAGCGGAAGTAGAAAAACTGCTGGAATGAATAGATTATTTTACTAATATGAAGCTGATAGAAATGAATATCGACAAGATTGTGGCCTTGTGCAAGAAGTACAAGGTTGCAAAACTGTGGGTTTTCGGTTCAATCCTTACTCCGCGCTTCAACGACGACAGCGACGTGGATTTCTCTGTGGTTTTTCATTATGATGAAATTACTGATTTATTTTTGACTTTTTTCGATTTTATCGACGAGTTGCAGCAATTGTTAGGCCGTAAAGTGGATTTGATCGATGAGACAGCAATTAAAAATCCCTATTTCCGCACGGAACTCAATAATACTAAACGCTTGATTTATGGATGATCAAGTTAAGAAATCGCTTGAGGATATTCTGAACAGCATATCTCACATTGAATTGTTTTGTGCCTCACGACCAAAAGAATTCAAGGCTTTTTGCGAAGATCTTTGTTTCCGAAGTGCCGTCCAATGGGAGATTGCGATAATCGGAGAGGCGATGAATCGTGTTCTTAAAATTAATCCTGATATTCCTATTACCTCGGCACGTCGAATAGTAAATACTCGTAACTATCTCATACATGGTTATGATAGTCTTAGAGAAGATTTAATTTGGGCAATTGTAATAAATCATTTGCCGTTGTTGAAATCGGAAATCAATCAGTTGATTGAAAATCCTGACGATATCTGATTTTAATAGAGGGTATACCTCAGGGTACGATGAAGATTGAGAAGTTGACCGAGCCGTAGGCACGGTGCTCGCGAAATCCGGGGAGTGCGCTGAAATCGTGCGTTTTGTTGTGTTCGATAATGAACAGTGTGCCTGATTTTACGAGGCCCGAGTTAAGCACGGCGCCAGGTATATCGGCGAAACCGTCCATATCGTATGGCGGGTCGGCGAAGATAACATCAAACGAGCGCGGCGCTGCCGAGATGTAGCGCAGGGCGTCGCCGCGCACAAGGTTCAGGTTCGAGTCGCCAAGTTCGCGGGCAACTTTGGTTATGAATTTCTGCTGTGTGGCGGCTTTCTCTACCGACGTTACGCTGCGGCATCCTCGGGAGAGGAATTCGAAGCTCACGGCACCGGTGCCGGCAAAAATATCAAGTGCGTCAAGACCTTCAAGGTCTATGTAGTTTTCGATTACATTGAAAATGTTCTCACGCGCAAAGTCGGTGGTCGGTCGGGCCGAGATGTTTGTAGGCACATCGAAGCGGCGCCGTCCATATTTTCCTCGTATTATTCGCATATCGGCTAATAAATTCGTTGACTATTCATGATTTTCCACGCAGTCTGCGAGATAACTTTCGTATACGCGTAAAAGCGCAGAAAAAGATAAATGGAATTCCGGGCTGATGCTTAACAGAACATTCCTGCGCCATTTTCTTTACAGCGAGCAGTTTTTTGATGTCGGAAGATTCAAAGGCGGCAATTGTTATGGCAGCATGTGCCATTTCTTTGCAAAAACGTTCTATAGCTTCGGCATCGGACGGTTTGGAGGCTTTATTTTTCAGCAGATAGATTTTTTCAATTGCATCGAACTGCATGCGCGATGCTTTTTCGATATCTTTTGCTCTACGGCAGGCCGAGGCGGGATGTATACGATATACATACACCGGTTCTGCAATCATTGCTATGGCACGTGCCCTTATAGCGAATTCGGTCATGAACAAGCGGTCTTCCGATAAAGCGAGAGATGTGTCGAAACGTATTGAATATCTGTCGATTATATCTTTTCTGAAAATATATCCCCACAAAGCAAAGTGTGTCATGGCACCCATCGCGCTACGGCTCATGTCCGCCTTTTGAGTCGCGGGATAAGATGTTTTGCCGTTTTCTAATCTGAGGTGCGAGCCTACGGCCATGTCTATGTCGGGCGCGGAAGTTGTGGCAGATATCAGTTTTTCGAAAGCTCCGGGCAGATAATAGTCGTCGGCATCGGAAAAGATTATCCACTTACCATGAGCGGCATCCAGAGCCGTATTGCGTGCCGCGCTTACTCCTCCGTTTGTTTTGTCGATAACAATGATTCGAGAGTCTTTTCCGGCGTGGCGGCGGCATATTTCGCCTGAAGAGTCGCTACTGCCGTCGTTGACAAGAATAAGCTCGAAATCGGCATAGCCCTGTCCGACGATACCTTCGATACATTCATCAAGATACCGTTCGGCATTATATACCGGAACGATCACGCTAATCAGATCTCTCATTGTTTTTTACTTATTCGTTTCTTTGCAAGATTGCAGACGGTGGCGCGTTCTGCCGCCGAAAGGCCGACAAACCATATAGCCAATCCCTCGCATATAAGGGTTGCGACGAAAACACAGATGGCATTCAGCCAGTTGGTGTCGGGTATTACCCATAATCTGAGGGCAAGCGGCAGTGGCAGTGCCAGAAGCACTGTGCGGAAAGCCGGCAGGAGCACGCGGTCTGTGAAAAGCTGCCAAGAATAATCGAGCTGCACGCGGCAGAAGTGGAAGCGAAGCAGTCCGGCAATAACTGTAATGATTATGGATACGTAGTATACGCTCTGCGGGGGCGCTCCGAATTTAAGGGCTGCATAGGCAACCGGGCCAATAAGAAGCATTACCACGCTTACAACAATCTGATAGCTGCGGATGTTGCCTGTCGCGGCTATAGAAGTCATCAAAGGCTGGTCGAAGATGCTGTTGCAAAGAGAGTCGGTAAGAACGAGAATAACGAACAATGCCGTATAGTCCGGTACTTCTTCGAGCCATATCCCGAGAATGAATCTTACATCGAGCATCACAGGCAGCGAGAGGAACAGCAGAAGCATGAAAGAATATTTCAGGCCGTTGTATGCCAGATTCTCCATTTCGGCACGTTGGTTGGAGGCGTAGTATTTGGTAATCTGCGGATTTACGGCAGACATGAAGTTGAAAACAAAGCCTGTAACAGCCTGTCGCACCTGTACGGCGAGAGCCTGGGCTGCGTTGATGACCGGGCCGAAGAACATGTTGAGAATAATGTTGAGCCCCTGCCCCTTCATCAGCCATGCCACGCTGCCGAGAAGATTCCACCCGGCGAAAGTGGTCATTTCCTTGAACAGCTCGTTGTCGCGCACCATGCGGAAGCGGCATTCCGCAAAGTTGCGCCGGCAATATATCTGATATATGAGTCTTACTGCCACACGCATGGCAAGTACAAGGAATGCATACCATATTAACTTGTCGGATGCGATAACTACCAGTGCGTATGCGATTGCGACTTTCAGGGCTGCCTCTAAGAAGCTGATATATGCGAATACATTCATTTTTTCGTGTGCGATAAGCGACGCATCGTACGGAACCTGAATGATATTGACGCAAAAGGCGAGGATGGAGAGCTGATATACCCAGTTTGCTGCCCTCATTTCCGATGCGGGAAGCGTCATCTGGGTGTTTACAAACCATAGACCTACCGTTTCGGCAAGAAGAATTATGGCAAGAGCTATTGCTATATGAACCAGCAGCGATATAGAAAAGACCTTGGCAAGGCGTTCGTGGTTCTCTCGCCCGAGTTCGAAAGTAAGATACCGTTGTGTGGCGGTTGTCATGCAACTGCTTATGAAAGAGAACATGACAACGACGCCGCCTATAACATTGTAGATGCCGTAATCGGTCTCTCCAAGTTCGGCAAGGACTACGCGGACAGTGAACAGATTCACCAGAATGATTACAATCATTCTGAAATAAAGAAACAAAGTGTTCTTTGCAATCCTTTTGTTATTATCCGATACTGACATTCGTTATGTTTCTTATCTTACAAAGATAGGCAATTTTCCTGATTTGCACAAATGTGCTGTCATTGGCGATATACTCGCTGGCGCGTTATTCGCATATCGGGATAAGAATGAGCGGGAAGGGAGCGTTGAATGCCTCGCGGCCGGCGCGGAGTGCCGCCGATGGGAAGATGAGAGGCATAACGCGGGCGGCGTAGCGGCTGAGCAGCGGCATCAGCGTGCTGCGGCGCTGCTGTTCTCCGCACAGCAGTATTTCGTCGGTCATCATGTCCATACCGGCCTGACGCGCACATGCCATGATGAAGTAGAGGGCGTCGGTGTCGGTGTCTACGGGATGCGTGGCGGCCAATGCGAGGTTGCCTCCGGGCGCGAAGACAAGTATGTCTACCTGCCCTTCGGCGAAGTGTGCGAACAACTTAGCCGAGTTGCCGAGGCATGCCTGACGGCTAAGATAGCGCATGAGCGGCGCTATATGGTTCTGAACAGGCGCGTTGCGGAAGGTGCGGGCAAGGAAGTTGCGCACGTTCTCCGGCATTGCCCATACTATGCGGCCACAGTCGGTAATGTCGGTGTTGAGAACAGATTCCTCGTCGGCATGTCCGAGTTTCATGTAGCTTCCGCATTGCATGGCTGTGGATTCGTCAAGCCCGCGTGGCACGACGGTGTACGCGGTGGTGCGTGCAACGAGGTCGATATGGCCGTAGTCGCCGAGAATTTCTGGGGTGGAGTAGATGGCGTCCTCTATGGCCTTGAGATAAGGCTGCGAAGGATCCAGGGGGATGGAATAGCGGCGCAGCGACGAATCGGACACCATTGAGGTGAGGACTACCGAGAGTGCCTGTGGCGAAAGCTGGAGTGCCATCCGCCACAGCCTTGGATTATCGATTGTCGTGTTTGTATCGGCCGTCATATTGCGGCTGCAAAATTAGCAAATTTATTCAATCTCCACAACTCGTTTCACCTCGTCGACGCCCTTGATGGACGATATATGGCTGATAATAGACTGCAGTTCATTGAACGAGTGCACGCCGAAAGCGATTGTGCAGGTTACTATCGAGTCGGTTGTGGAGGTGTTGAAGCTCTGCATGGCAAGATGCAGGTCGTTGGTGATACAGTCCACCAGGTCGATGAACAGATGGTAGCGGTCTACGGCGGTAACTACGATGGTCTGCGAATACAGCGTGCCGTCCGGTTCGTAGTCTACGGATATAATGTTGTCGCCCATCTGCGATGCCATCTTCACGGCTATGCCGCAGTCGCGGCGGTGTATGGTGGTGGTGCCGTCGTCCTCGCGGAAGCCAATCACCTCGTCGCCGGGAATGGGGTTGCACATAGGGCACCGGTGGAAGCGGGGCTTTGGCAGGCTGGAAAGATAGTGGTTTATCTCGTTGCGTGCCTTGTATGTGGTAACGCTGTCCAGCCAGTCTGGCTGCGGGTTACATTCGGGGTCGGTAAAAATTTCCACCACGTCGCCGCGCCGCAGAGGAGCCTTTATAGAAGTAAGGAAGGTGTTTACGCGGGCGTATTTGGCTTTCTCGGCAACAGACGGGTCTACCTCGTATGCAAAGTCGAGTACAGTGGCCTTCTGCGGCAGTATAACAGGCTTGCCGTCGTGGGTGAACGTCATTATATCGTCGTTGTAGAACGTGGATACAACTTTCTCCATAAAGTTGGTGCCGTTCTGCGCGTGCTGGGCAATTTCCTGGAGTACGCTGCGGAATTTGTCTATCCATCGGTTTATGTTGCCTTCCGAGCGTTCGGCTACGCATCCCAGCTGCGAGTGGCGCACCATGCGGCGCGAGCTGATATGCACCTCCTGCCAGCGGCCGAAATGCGCAAGCAGCTTCACGTGGAAACACTGGTAGCCGTTTTCCTTGGGGGAGTCGATGTAGTTTATTATGCCTCCCGGTTTTTCCTTGAAGTGGTCGGTGAGAATGGAGTAGATGTGCAGAGCCATCTCTTTCTCGGTATATCCCGGGAGTGGCTCCTCGAATATAATGTCGGTGAAGTGGCGGTATTTCAGGTGGTTGAAGTCGTCGCCGTACTTCTTCATCTTTCGCCAGATGCTGTATGGTTTGCGGTATTCAATGGAAACGTGTGCCTGTATACCGGCCTTGTGAAGCGTCTGGCTGATCTGGCGTTTGAACTCGGCCAGACGGTCGGCTTGTGCTTCCTCGTCGCGCTCGATAAGGCTGGACAGCGTTTCGTAGTCGTGGGGGCAGCGGAAGCGGAAACTCAGGTTCTCCAACTCCAGTTTGATGTCGTACAGACCTAAACGGTTGGCCAGAGGAGCGTAGAAATAGTCTGTCTCGCCGGCAATTTTCATCTGCTTGTCAGGCGGCATCGACGAAAGCGTGCGCATGTTGTGCAGCCGGTCGGCAAGTTTTACCAGCAGGGCACGTATGTCGTACTGCACCGAGTTGAGCATCTGGCGATAGTTGTCTACTTGCCGCGAGTCCTCGTATTTGTCTTTCTTAGCCTTGGTAACCACACCAACCAGGAACGCCACGTCCTCGCCGAAAAGCTGTTTAATGTCGTCGATGCTGTGGTTTGTGTCTTCTACGACATCATGCAGGAAAGCGGCCATAACCGGCTCCGGACCGAGGTGCATCACGTTGGCCACGATGGTAGCCACCGCGATCGGATGAAGAATGTAGGGCTCGCCGCCCTTGCGCCACTGGTTTTTGTGTGCCTCGCGTGCAAGGTCGAAGGCCTGATGCAGTTTTTCCATCTCCTCGGGAGTGCATCGCTCCTGCATGGCCTTAAAAACGGCCTCTGCGCGGGTCTGTATAATCTCCGTATAGTCCTGCTTGCTGTCCATAATTCTTAATTTGTCGTAAAGTTACGATAAAAATCCAAAAATATAATTAAGTGATGGCGAAAAAATTATGAAGGCGCATCATTTAAATAAAAAACATGAAAAATCCATCGAAATGACCGGAGGTCATAGATTTTGTTAACCGGTGGCACTTGTGCCTCCGGAAAGCCACTATGCTGACATACAGCCCCGGAGGTGGCTGCACTTATGATTTGTACAGGTACATGATGTTTGGTAACTTTGCAAATATGAGCAAAACAAGATCTCTTCATCACATTGTATTCATATTCACATGCTTGTTGATGTAAATCCCTCCATCGCTCTTGCGAATTTAGTCAAGGATATCAAACAGTCGAGCAACTATTGGATAAAAATGAATGGCAAATATCCTAAATTCAGCAGTTGGGGAGAAGGATATTATGCGTTTTCGATAGGCATCTCAGAGATTGATAATGTTAAAGAATATATTATAAATCAGGAAAAGCATCATACTATCCATAGTATGGTTGATGAGATGAAATATCTGGCCGATAGATATTCGGTCGCATGGCATCCGGATGACTGGAAATAAAGCAAGCGGCAATGTGCAGCCACCTCCGGGGCTGTATATTAGATGATTGACTATCCACGGACATGAATGTCCGCGGTTAACAAAATCTATGACCTCCGGTCATTTCGTTGGATTTTCTATTTTTTTTGTGTCCTTGCCGAAAAAAATGCCGAATAATTTGCACGAATAAAAAATAACGCTTAACTTTGCAACCGCAAAGCCCGGAGGGGTGGCGCTATTCGCTTCAATAGCTCAGTCGGTTAGAGCATCTGACTGTTAATCAGAGGGTCGTTGGTTCGAGTCCATCTTGAAGCGCTTTTTATTATCACATTTCCTGTATGCTTCAATAGCTCAGTCGGTTAGAGCATCTGACTGTTAATCAGAGGGTCGTTGGTTCGAGTCCATCTTGAAGCGCAAAAACGAGGGCAATCGCGCGGTTGTCCTCGTTTTTGTATTCTTTTTGCCGGGGTTTGTGCGGAGATAAGAAAATAATGTGTATTTTTGCATCAAATCTCTACTTAGCACAATGAATCAGTATAATTTCGACAGTATCATCGACCGCCACGGAACTTCGGCGGTAAAAATCGAACATCTCGACATGGTGTTCGGTCGCCACGACGTAACTCCTCTCTGGATTGCCGACCTTGATTTTGCGGTATGCCCCAAAATTACCGAAGCGCTCGCAAACCGTCTCCGCCATCCCGTGTGGGGCTATTCCGACGCCTCCGACGGCTACTGGCAGTCGATAATCGACTGGCAGCGTCACCGCCACGGCTTCGGCGTGTGCCGTGAGGAACTGTCGTTCATTCCGGGTGTTGTAAAGGGTATTGCCCTTGCCCTTAACTATTTCACCCGCGAAGGCGACGCTGTTGTGATTCAGCCGCCGGTGTACACGCCTTTCCGTACTGTTGTGGAAGGCAATGGCCGCAAGGTGGTGGAGAACCCGCTGCTGCTCGCCGACGGCGAATATACTATGGACCTCGACGGACTGGAGCGTGTAGTGGCCGAGAACAAGCCAAAGATGATGATTCTGTGCAACCCCCACAACCCTATCGGTCTGCAATGGGATGCCGAGACGCTCGCCCGGGTGGCAGCTATCGCCCGCAATGCCGGCATGATTGTGGTGAGCGACGAAATCCACGGCGACCTTATGCTCGACGGGCGCAGCCACATACCGTTCCTGAGCGTGAGCGAAGATGCCCGCGAAATAGGCGTGATGCTTGGCGCACCGTCCAAAACTTTCAACATCCCCGGTCTGGTAAGCTCGTGGATGGTTGTGAAGAACCCCGAACTTCGCAAGAAATTCTACGGATGGCTTGAGGTGAACGAATTTAACTCGCCTGTCCAGATTTCCACCATCGGCGCCGAGGCCGCATACCGCAACGGCGAGGAGTGGCTGGATCAGATGCTTGAATATGTGGCCGGCAACATTGACTTTGTAGAGAAATATTGCCGCGAGAACATTCCCGGCGTTTCCATGATACGTCCGCAGGCATCGTTCTTGGTGTGGCTTGATTTCCGTCAGCTGCACCTGTGCCAGCGCGAGATTATGCAGCTGCTGCTCGACAAAGCACATATCGCCCTCAACGACGGTTCCACATTCGGCAAACAGGGCGAAGGTTTCGCGCGCCTGAACGTCGGTGTGCCCCGCTGCGTGCTGTCGCAGGCACTGGAGAGTCTGCGCACCGCCGTTTGCTGCGAGTGTAACAAAACAACAAACAACTGACATCCGATGGATTACAGAATATTCCCTCCCGAGGGTATTCTTGAGGCCACAGTCGCGCTGCCGGCAAGCAAAAGCATCGCCGTACGCGACATAGCCCTGTCCTTTCTTGCAAACAATATTGCTGCCGCGGCACCGTTGGCCGATACGTGCAACGATACCGCCGTGCTCTACGGTATCCTGTCGGGCTGTCTGCCTTCCGACGGCTCGCGTGTGGACGTCGGTCCTGCCGGCACTTCCATGCGTTTCCTCACGGCTATCGCAGCCGCCACCGAGGGTGTACACTGCCTCCTTACAGGCGACGAACGCATGTGCTGCCGCCCCATAGGCGTGCTTGTGGAGGCGCTTCGCCATCTGGGGGCAGATATAGAATATCGCGGCCAGGAAGGCTTCCCTCCGCTGGAGATTCACGGACACCGCCTCGATGGAGGCTCTGTTGAAGTTGAGACCGGTGTAAGCTCGCAGTTCATTTCCGCATTGATGATGTCCGGTCCGCTGATGAAGCAGCCGCTTACAATAGTTTTCAAAGGCAACGTTCAGTCGCTGCCGTATATCAATATGACTGCGGCCATGATGCGCCACTATGGTATCGACGCCGATGTAGACCGCGACAGGACCGTGATTCCCGCTGGTGCGTACCGTGGGGCAGAACCTTTGGCCGAACCCGACTGGAGCGCCGCCGCTTTCTGGTACGAGATTGCCGCCCTCACAGCAGGTTGGGTAACTCTGGCCGGCCTGAAGGATAAATCGCTCCAGGGCGACCGCTTTGCCGCCGGGCTGTTCGAACGCCTCGGCGTGCTTACCGAATTTTCTGACGAGGGTGCTGAACTGTCTGCCACGCCCGACCTGTGGAATAACCTCGAGGCCGATATGAGCGACATGCCGGATGCTGTGCCGGCGCTGGCCGTAACATCCGTTATGGCGTCGATTCCTTTCCGCCTGACCGGCGTTTCGGTACTCAGCCATAAGGAGTGCGACCGGCTGCAGGCTCTCGTAGGCGAACTTGCCAAAGTGGGAGCGATTCTCACCATCGAGAATTACGGCGACACCCTCTGTTGGGACGGTCGCCGCGTGCCCGTGCGCGAGCTTCCTGTGTTCGATACATACGGCGACCACCGCATGGCTATGGCCCTCGCTCCTGTGGCTGTGTTCCTGCCCGGTATAGTGGTGCGCGATGCCGAAGTGGTTGCAAAATCATATCCCGGTTACTGGGAGGCACTTCAGGAGGCCGGTTTCCTGCTGATGGACCCCGCAGAACCACTCCCGCAGCCGGAACAATGAAAGTAGCGCTGATAATCCTTGTGTCGATAGTTCTTGTGGGGCTTGTACTATGGCTCCACGAGCGCCGTTGGCGTGCGCGCAACGCGCAGCCGGAGGAGGCTGCCGAACCCGAAAACGAGGAATGCTGCGGCATGCACATAACATGTGAGAAGGATTCGCTTCTTGCGGCCGTTTCAAAAGAGATAGAATATTATGACGACGAGGAGCTCGACCGCTTTGCAGGACGCGGAGCCGACGAGTACTCCGACGGGGAAATCGAGGAGTTCCGCGATGTTCTCCTTACCATGCGCCCGGACGATATCGCCGGCTGGGCACGAAGCGTGCAGCTGCGTGGCATAAACCTGCCCACTGCCGTACGCGACGAACTGATAATGATAGTAGCAGAGGCCCGTCAGGCCCGTACAGCAAATGTTTGAATATCTGCATTACGATTTTTTTCTCAACGCCCTTGTAGGCGTAATTCTTATAGGTCTGTGCTCGGCCATAATCGGCACATATATAATAACACGCCGCATGGTGGCAATCAGCGGCGGTATAACGCATGCGTGCTTCGGCGGCCTCGGCCTGGGATATTATCTGGGTGTCAGTCCCGTATTTATGGCAGGTGTTTTTGCCGTATGCTCCGGTGTGGGTGTGGAATGGATGTCGCGCCGGTTCAGCCTGCGCGAGGATTCCGCTATCGCCGTGATATGGGGTCTCGGAATGGCCTTGGGCGTGCTTTTTGTTTTCCTTACACCCGGGTATGTGCCTGAACTGAACGCTTTTCTGTTCGGTAACATCCTTACCATATCGCGCGCCGATCTTTGGGCTATAGGTGTTTTCACGGCCATCCTCGCCGCTTTCTTCGTATGGCAGGGGCGTACGATTGTGGCCACTGCTTTCGATCGCGATTTTGCCACCGTCTGCGGTCTGCCTGTGCGTGCGGTATCGTATGCCATGACGGTATTCGTGGCCATAGCCATAGTGCTCACCATCCGCCTGGCCGGTATAATGATGCTTATGTCCATGATGTCGCTGCCTATTATCACAGCCGAGATTTTTACACACCGCTATGTGTCGGTAATGCTCTGTTCCGTGTGTTTCTCGCTGCTTGCATCGCTGGGCGGCCTGTTTCTCTCTACGCTCGTCAATGTGCCGTGTTCGGCGCTGATAGTACTGCTGATGGCCGCCATATTCGGCGTTTGCAGACTTGTGGTAGCTCTGCGCGGATAACCGTTGTGGCGGCGTAAACAATTATAGTCTTATGAAAAAGAAAATTATATCTGCCGTTGTACTGTTTGCTGTGCCGCTGATTGGCGGCGCACAGCTTGTGGCGCCCGCGCCCGACGGCGCCCGTGCCCGAGGAGAGCTGATGCTTACTTTGAATGATGCGCTTGGCGCTGCCGACGCATCTCGGCAAAGCAAGGACCTGTGGCTGCGTGCCCGCTCTCTGTTTGCCGAAGGACAATATGCTCTGGCTCGCAGCGAATTCATGAAATTGTGCTCGCGCGACGTCGCCTCGCCGTTGTACGTCGCTGCGGCAGCTGGAGCTGCGGACTGCCTTTTTGCCGCAGGCGACTACAAGGCCGCGCTTTCTGAATATATAGAGCTGGACCGTAGTGCGCTCTCGTCTGCCGAAAGTGCAGCTGTAGCATACCGTTGCGGTGTGTGCGCCTTCGAGTGCGGCGACAATGTTCTGGCCGAAAAATTGCTCAGCGAGGCTTCCTCAGAGCCGTCGGTGCGCTCCGACGCTTGCTTTTATCTTGGTGTAAAGGCTTTTGATGCCGGGCAGTACGACAAGGCTGCCGCCGAGTTTGCCAATGTTAATACGTCGCGCGCGCCGGGCGTGCGCGTACCTTATTATATGGCGCAGATAGATTTTGCGCGGGGGCAGTGGCAGAAGGCTCTGAGTGCGGCGCGCCAGATTCTAAAGCAGGGCAGTGCCGCAGACCGTCCCGAAATGACACGTGTGGCCGGCGAGGCGCTTTGCCGTACAGGCAAGCAGTCTGAGGGTGTGGCAGAACTACGCAAATATTTGAAGATGTGTAACAATCCGGTGCCGTCGGCGCAGTATATAGTCGGCGTGGCCGATTACGAGAACGGCGACATCGATGCAGCTCTGAAAAATCTTAATCCGGTGGTCGAAAAGGCCGATGGTGCGCTCCGCCAGTCGGCATATCTTTATATCGGCCAGGCGCTTATGCAGCAGGGCGATTATTCGGCTGCTCTGCTCGCACTGGACAAGGCGGCCTCCGACGATAGCGACCCTGCGGTGCGCGAGGCTGCCATGTATAACTATGCCGTGGCAAGTATGGCCGGAGCATCGCTGCCCTTCAAATCATCGGTAGATATGCTCGAGGATTTTCTGAAACAGTACCCCGACGGTCCCTATACATCGCGTGTGGCCGCTTGTCTTGCCGAAGGTTATCTTGCCGACAAGAACTATGCCGCCGCTTTGGAACGTATTGGCCGCATCTCATCTCCCGGCGTCCCCGAGCTGGCTATAAAGCAGCGGGCGCTTTACGCACTGGCATGGCAGGCGATGAATCAGGGCGATATGGAAAGTGCCGACAAATATATCTCCGGGGCTACGGGCATAAAAGGAAATTCGGTGGAACTTGCTGCCGAAATAAGCCTTCTGCGCGGACAAATTCTTGCGGCGCGCGGACGCAATCCCGAAGCAGCCGACTGCTTCCGCAGCTATCTCGACCGTGCCCGCAACGGGCAGAACCGAACTGTGGCGCAGTACGGACTGGCTTACGCCCTCTATTCCTGCGGCCGTGCCGCTGAATCCGAAAAAATATTCCGGAGCCTTGCTGCCGGCGAGCTTTCGGAGGAAATGCGCGCCGATGTGCTTAAGCGTCTGGGAGACCTGCGTTATGCTTCCGACGATTTCGCTGCAGCTGCCGATTATTATGGCGATGCGCAGGAAACCAATGCCGCCAATGGCGACGGCGCTCTGCTCGACAAAGCCCGTATGCTGGGGTATATGCGCGACTACGAGGGTAAACTGCAGGCTCTCGCGCAGTTCCGCCGCAGTTATCCCAAGTCGAAACTTTTGCCTGACGCCCTGCTGGAGACATCGCAGGCACAGATCAGCCTCGGGCGAAACTCCGATGCCGTGGAAACATACCGTAGCCTTATCCGCGACTATCCCACTACCTCGGCGGGACGTCGCGCCTATATTCAGATGGGCATGACGCTGATAGACATGAAGCGCCGTGCAGAGGCTTTCGAGGCATACCGCACACTCATAAGCAAGTATCCGACATCCGAGGAGGCCGCTCAGGCTTCAAAGCTGTTGAAGAATCTTTATATGGAAGATGGCAACGGCGATGAATATCTCGCCTTCGTACAGTCGGTCGGCAACGCTCCTGCCGTGGATTCTGCCGAGGCTGAGGAGATAAGCTATACCACAGCGCTTAACCGTTTCCGCCGTAATGGCGATTCCAGCGCGATAGAAAAATTTATAAGCGACTATCCTTCCTCCCCCCATAACCCCGATTTGCTTGCGGCTATGCTGGAGAGCGCCGCAGGCAAGGGAAATACCGCCGGAAGCGAAACGGTGGCGCGCCGGATAGTGGAGCAGTATCCCGACAGCCGTGCCGCTGAACCTGCGATGGTCGTGTTGGCCGAAGTCTGCTATAAGAAGGACAGTCTCCCAGAGGCCATAAAGCTGTGGGAGGAAATAGAACGGCGTACCGCCGACAGCGACCGCCTGGCCGAGGCCCGAGCAGGCATTATGCGGGCGCGTCGCGACATGGGCGAGAACGAGGCCGCCATCGCGAAAGCCGACGAGATTATTGCCTCGCACGCTTCTCCGGCGCTTGTATCTGAGGCCCGTTATGTAAAGGCATGTGCGCTCGACGCCGACGGCAAGACCGACGCAGCGCTTGAGATATGGCAGGCTATGGCTTCTAATACTTCCGACCTGAACGGATCCAAGAGCGCCTATCGCGCCGCCGAAGCCCTGTTTGCTACCGGTAAGCTTGCAAAGGCGCGCGAGGCTGCGCAGAAATTTGTGGAATCAGGCTCGCCGCACGCATATTGGGTTGCCCGCGGTTTTATATTACTGAGCGATATATACAAGGCCGACGGCAAGGAATTCGAGGCGCGCGAGTACCTCGAGGCTTTGCGCGACAATTATCCCGGTAAGGAAACCGATATCGAGACCATGATTGAGGAACGATTAAAAACAATGTCGAAGAATGCTGAAAAATAATATATTGAGGTTCTTGCCCATCGTGGCGCTTGTGCTCGCGGCGCCGATTGCAACCGCGCAGGATATGAGTACCGAGGTTGTCGTTGACCGCACCGTGGATACATCTCTGCCGGCGGCATCGCCTCTCAAAAGTGTAACACCGGCGCTTTTGGCTGCTCCGGCGCCCGATTTCTCCCTACCCGCCGCCGATTACAGCGAGTATGTCGATTATAAGCCGATTGTGGATTACTCCCGGCCACCGGTATATACGGGGCTCGCGGAACCAGATACCCTTCCGGGCTACGTGTGGGCCGGATATTTTCCCGCCTACAATGCAGCGGCGCAGGTAGGCTACCGTATTGTGAATACCGCCGCCACGCAGGCCGGTGCATCGGTCGGCTTCGAGGGATACACTTATAAAGATAAGTTTTCGGACCATACCGTGCGCAGCAATCTGCTGCGGGCGTCGCTATATGGTTCGCACATGTTCAGCAACGGATATGTGCTAAGCGCCGATGCCGATTTTGCCCACAATCCCACGAAACTGCCTTTTGCCCGCCGCACAATGAACTACGGCAACGCAGGCGCCATGCTTGCGCGCTACACTTCTGGCGTGCGCTTGGACGCGTGGCTGCGCTACGGATTCATCAACAGCAATTTTTCCGAAAGCCCTTCGCACCGTCATATCAGTCAGCAGCTTACATCGTTTGGAGTGAATGTGCTTTCGCGGCTGGACTCTTTGCTTTGGGGTGGTGCCGATTTCGGGGCGAAGTATCTCGACGGTCCCGATTCGGAGTGGCTCGTTACACTCACGCCTCGTCTTGCATATCGCAAAGATAATGTGGAGTTTAATATCGGTGTGCGCATGGATTTTGGTATTTCCGTGCCCGGCAGCGGGTTCCACGTGGCGCCCGATGTGAGCGCCCGCTGGAATATAGCCCCGGTTGCAGGGCTATATCTTCGCGCCACGGGCGGCACTCGGCTCAACACCGTTGCACGCCTCTATGCTTATTCGCCCTTCGCTGTGGAAGAAAGTGCTTTCGCGCCTTCTCATTCGCCGTACAATGTGAAAGCCGGCGTGCGTCTGGGAGATTTTGGCGGTTTTTCGGCAGATATTTTTGCCGGATATGCCCGAATGAACAACATGTTGCTACCGGCTTATACCGGAGTGCGATATGCATGCACGCAGAGCGATGTAAAGGGCTGGATTCTCGGTGCCGAGTTAAAATACAAGCGTAACGAACTTCTTGATGCCTCGCTGCGCCTTTCAACTGGTCCGGATAATATTACCGATGATGACCTTCCCTATTTTGACAGACCCAAGTTCACTCTCGATGCCCGCGCCGATCTCCACATCTGCCGTGAGTGGAGCGCCGGATTGCGATACACCCTCCGCTCCGGACGCAGATACTTGGATATGGTGTCGACGAGAAATCAAAGCCTCGGCGATGCCTGTGAACTCGAATTGCACGGTACATGGAAACTGTGCAGCAATCTGTCGCTGTTTGCGAGCATCGATAATGTGCTCAATAGCCGTCCTCAGATTATTCCCGGCCTGTCAGGACCCGGCGTAAGAGGTCTCCTTGGCCTTGACTTCCGTTTCTGATACAATACCGTACCATGAAAATAATTGTGATTGCGTGCGACTCTTTCAAAGGGTCGCTTTCGTCCGAGGATGTCGGTGTGGCCGTGGCAGAAGGCATACATAGGGCTTGCCCTTCGGTTGAGACCCGCATAGTTGCCGTTGCCGATGGTGGCGAAGGCACGGTGCAGGCTCTTGTCTCTGGCCTTGAAGGCACCTACGTAAGCTGCCGGGTACGCGGGCCGCTTGAAGATACCGTCGACGCCTCCTACGGCATGTCGGGCGACGGGCATATGGCCATTATTGAAATGGCTCAGGCTTCAGGGCTGACTCTTATTCCTGAACAGCAACGCAATCCGCTATATACCAGTACTTACGGCGTCGGGCAGATGATAAAAGATGCGCTCGACCGTGGCTGCACCGCCATATTGATGGGAATAGGCGGAAGTGCCACCAACGACGGCGGCATGGGTCTGCTGAACGCGTTGGGCGTGCGGTTTCTCGACGCCCGCGGCACAGAACTGAACCCCTGTGGCGAGGCCCTCGGTGAGATACATACCATAGACTTACGCGGTATGGACCGCCGCGCCCGCGATGCCGAATTCCTGATAGCGTGCGATGTCGACAATCCGCTCTTCGGTCCTGATGGGGCAGCGTATGTGTTCGCTCCACAGAAGGGTGCCGACGAGGCAGCTGTGAAACGCCTTGACGATGGTTTGCGGAACTATGCCAGTGTGATACAGCAAACCGTAGGCCGCGATGTTTCCTCGATGCCGGGGGCCGGAGCCGCCGGTGGCCTCGGCGCCTGTTTCGCCGCTTTTTTCAATGCCACGCTAAAACCGGGCATAGAACTTATGCTGGATGCGATACACTTCGACGATATAATTGCCGGCGCCGATATGATAATTACCGGCGAGGGACGCCTCGACAGACAGACCATTCACGGCAAAACGCCATACGGAGTGCTGCAGCGCGGTCTGCGCCGGCATATTCCCGTTGTTGCAATAGGAGGTGCCGTGAGTGCATACGACAGTCTGACAGACGCAGGATTCCGGGCAGTATTCCCTGTTGTTCCCGGCCCGTGCGCCCTTGCCGAGGCCATGAAAGCCGAGGCGGCCCGCCGAAACGTGGCCGCTACGGCAGAGCAGATTGTAAGGCTGGCACAAATTTAAACGCGGGAATATGCTTCAGTAAGCGAGAACAGAAGGCTTGATTGGCCCCGATTTCCGCCTCTGGGAGCCTTTAAATTAAAAAAAACGCCCCGCGTATGTCTCCATTTTGTAGAATTATACGTATATTTGCAAACTGAATTCAAAACTTGCAACAAAATCATTAATAATTAAACCATAAACCTACATGCAAAGCAATGGAAAATTAGGTAGCATCGTAGCAGGTGTGATTGCCGTTTTCTTGGTGCTGGTTTGTCTGTTCTATCTTTCGTTCACGTTCATTTCGAACAAGTACGAGAGTAAGGCAGCCGAATATGCCCTCGTAGAATCCGGCGACAACGACGACGCAGCCTACAACCAGGCCTACAAACACTACATGGATTCGCTCGGCGACAAGAAAGTGTATCTAGGCTACTACAAACTCAATGATGTCCGCAAATGGGGCGTAGGCCTCGGCCTTGACCTTAAAGGCGGTATGAACGTAATCCTTCAGGTGGATATGCCCGACATGCTCCGCTCGATGAAATCGGGTGCAACGGACTCCACTTTCGAAGCTGCTTTGGCCGGTGCCAACAAAATGGTTACAAGCCACCAGAGCGATGATTTCGTAAGCAGTTTTGTTCAGCTCTATCGTCAGGCCAAACCTCAGGCCGACTTCTCGGTCCTCTTCCAGGATGTTATTTCCTCCGGTATGAGCGACGACGCTGTACGCGCCACACTCAAAAGCCAGGTTAAGGACCGCGTGGATAACTCCGCAACTAACGTCCTCCGCAACCGTATCGACCAGTTCGGCGTTGTTTCGCCCAACATCCAGGTACTTCAGGGTAAGGACGGCCAGATTCTTCTGGAACTCCCCGGCGTTAAGGACCACGAGCGTGTACGCGACCTTCTGCAGCGTTCCGCCAACCTCGAATTCTACGAGACATACCGTGCCGAAGAGCTTTCAAACTCTTTCAGCACTCTCATAAACCGTCTTGCCAACGACACCACCGTTAACGTTGCTCCTCTGATGGCACTCCTTCAGCAGGGTGCTGGCTATGGCGCAACAGTAGGCTACGCTGCCGATGCAAAGGCAATGTCGGCCATTGACGCGATTCTTGCCACATCTGCGGCTAAGAGCATCCTTCCCTCCGACCTTCGTCTCCGCTGGGCTGTTAAGCCTACCGTACGTGTCGACGAGAAAAACAACGAGCATAACTTCGGCTTCGCTCTCTACGCCCTCCGCGCCAACGGCGGCAAACCCGCCCTCGACGGCAAGGCTGTGAGCGACGCATCGTCCAACTACGACCAGCTTCGCGGCAACGAGGTTTCGATGCGCATGAACGCCGAAGGCGCACGTAACTGGGCCCGTATCACCGGTCAGAACGTAGGCAAACAGGTTGCCATCGTCCTCGACGACAAGGTTTACTCCGCTCCTAATGTGAACGACAAGATCGAAGGCGGACAGTCCTCCATCACAGGCGACTTCTCCATCGAAGAAGCCCGAGACCTTGCCAACGTGCTTAAGTCCGGTAAGATGGACGCCAAGGTTCATATCATTTCCGATATGGTTGTTGGTCCTTCGCTGGGTAAACAGGCAATCCACGACGGTTTTGTATCGTTCATTGTGGCTCTTGTTCTCCTCATGATTTTCATGATGGGCTTCTATGGCGTTATCCCCGGACTCATCGCCAACGTCTGCCTGTTGTGCAACCTCTTCTTCACAATCGGTATTCTGGCATCGTTCCAGGCCGTGCTCACCATGAGCGGTATCGCCGGTATCGTGCTGTCGCTCGGTATGGCTGTCGACGCCAACGTGCTGATCTTCGAGCGTACCAAAGAAGAGCTTCGCGCCGGCAAGAACGTGCGCAACGCACTTGCCGACGGTTACAGCAATGCATTCTCCGCTATCTTCGACTCCAACCTTACATCGGTTATTACCGGCGTAATCCTCCTGCTGTTCGGTACAGGTCCTATCAAGGGCTTCGCTACAACCCTTATCATCGGTCTTGTATGCTCGTTCTTCACAGCAGTATATCTGAGCCGTCTGTTCTTCCTCTGGTATGCAAAGACCAAGGCGTTCAACAAGCTTACATTCTCCACATCCCTCGCACGCAAGCTGTTCGTTAGCCCGAACATCAACTTCCTTGCCCAGCGTAAAATCAGCTTCACCGTTGTATTGGCTATTGTGGTAATCGTTGTTATATCGCTGTTCGCCCGCGGCCTCAATCAGGGTATCGACTTCTCCGGCGGCCGTAACTACATCGTTAAGTTCGAGAAACCCGTAAGCACCACAGAGCTGCAGGGTGTACTCGCTCAGCAGTTCCCCGGCGCATCCACCTCGGTTATTACAATCGAAAGCTCCAACCAGGTGCGTGTTTCCACCAACTACAAGATTAACGATGAACAGGCCGATACCGAACGCGAAATCACCGATAAGCTCTACCAGGCTCTGAAACCCTATCTGCGCGAAGGCATGACTCCCGCCGAGTTCTCCACCACCGACGCATCCCAGGGTATCGTAAGCTCGCAGAAAGTAGGTCCTTCTGTGGCCGACGACATGCGCACCGACGCATACATCGCCGTTGCAATCGCCCTCATGGCCATGTTCCTCTACATTCTCCTCCGCTTCCGCAACGTGGCATTCTCTCTTGGCGCACTCGCTGCCGTAGCGTTCACTGCTTTCTTCATCATCGGTTTCTATTCGATGTTCTACGGCGTGCTGCCCTTCGCAATGGAAGTAGATCAGACGTTCATCGCGGCAATCCTTACGGTAATCGGTTATCAGATTAACGATACAGTGGTTGTATTCGACCGTGTGCGCGAGAACACCGCCCTTTATCCCAAACAGGATTTCTTCACCACCATCAATAAGTCCATCAACAGCACACTTAGCCGTACAATCATGACATCGGCTTCTACACTGCTCGTGCTGCTGTGCATCTTCATTCTTGGCGGCGATTCCATCCGCAGCTTCATCTTTGCAATGACCTTCGGTGTAATCATCGGTACATTCGCTACCATCTACGTAGCCTGCCCCGTTGCTTACCTCGCCGACGCCCGTCGCAAGAAAGCCGCTGTGGCAAAAGCATAAGATTCCCTTTTCATTCACTGCAACAAGGGCTGCGCAACGCGCAGCCCTTGTTGCAGCTATAATACTTACCTCCTCGATTTATTTAATAAAAATTTAATGTGTGAGTGGAGGTGGTTCGGGAAATTTTGCCGAAATTTACAAACACTATGTCCGTGCGGGCGTTATTACTAATGTAAGACATTGAAATTATGCAGAATACCCAGTTACGCGGTCTTTCCGATGCCGAAGTCCAAAAAAGCAGGGCGCAACATGGCCTAAACGTACTCACTCCCCCGGCGAGACAACCGCTGTGGAAAACTTTTTTAGCGAAATTCTCCGATCCGCTTATCATAATCCTTATGGTAGCCGGTGTCCTTTCCGTAGGTATCTCGTTTTACGAGTATTATGGATTAGGGCAGGGCGGAGAAGTCTTTTTTGAACCTGCCGGCATTTTCGTCGCTATACTTCTTGCCACAGCTCTGTCGTTCTATTTCGAGCAGAAGGCCGAACGCGAGTTTGCAATACTTAACCGAGTTAACGACGATGAGCCCGTACAGGTAATCCGCGACGCCCATGTGATACAGGTGCCGAAAAAGGATGTCGTTGTTGGCGACGTGGTTATGCTCAATACCGGCAACGAAGTCCCTGCCGACGGCGAACTGCTGGAGGCCGTGAGCCTCAGTGTGGACGAGTCCACACTTACAGGCGAGCCTATCTGCCGCAAGACAACTGACCCGGCAGAGTTCAATCCCGAGGACACATATCCGTCCAACCACGTGCTTCGCGGCACAAAGGTAATGGAGGGCCACGGCATTATGCGTGTTACCGCCGTAGGCGACAGCACGGAAAATGGCAAGGTGTTTACTGCCGCGCAGATAGACGACGGCGTGAAAACGCCCCTAAGCGAGCAACTTGAGCGTCTCGGAACCCTTATTTCACGATTTGCCTATACGGTGGCTGCCCTTGTCGTGCTTGCCCGTATGGCAATGTTCCTTTTCTCTCAGCCATTCGATTTGCTGCCGTTCCTGGCAAACATGCTGCAGACTGTAATGATAGCCGTTGCGCTGATTGTTGTCAGCGTACCCGAAGGTCTGCCGATGGCAGTAACGCTGTCGCTGGCATATTCCATGCGGTCCATGCTCCGCACCAACAACCTTGTGCGCAAACTGCATGCATGCGAAACGATGGGCGCCACCACTGTGATATGCACCGACAAGACCGGCACCCTTACCCAGAACCGGATGCAGGTGTATAAAACCGATTTCTTCGGCAACCCCGACGACAGAGTGATATACGAAGGCATTGCCGTTAACAGCACAGCACAGCTCGATACCTCCAAGGATGTGCCCGAAGTGCTTGGCAATCCTACCGAGGGCGCCCTGCTGCTGTGGCTGCGTCAGCGTGGCGTGGACTATGCCGAGCTGAAAAGCCGTGTTTCCGTAATTGAGGAACTGCCGTTCTCTACCGAGCGAAAATATATGGCTACTATGGTGAAATCGGCCGACGGACGCACGATACTCTATGCCAAAGGCGCTCCGGAGATTATTTACGGACTATGCGCCGATACCGCCGGAGTAGACAAAAAGGAAATCGACGCGTTGCTTACCGGCTATCAGAATCAGGCTATGCGCACACTCGGTCTGGCCTACCAGATAATGGAGCCTGGCGACGAAGCTATTGCCGGCGGACGCATCGTGGCGAAGAAGCTTGTATTCCTCGGCGTGGTGGCAATTTCCGACCCTGTGCGTGCCGATGTTCCCGACGCTGTACGCCAGGTGCTCGATGCGGGAATAAAGGTGAAGATTGTTACCGGCGATACTGTCGGCACGGCAAAGGAAATCGCCCGGCAGATTGGCTTGTGGAACGATGCCGCCGACAGCGACCGCAATGTTATTACCGGAACGGAATTCGCCGCGCTATCCGATACGGAGTTGCTGCAGAGGGTTGGCGACTTCAAGATTATTGCCCGCGCGCGTCCTTTGGACAAGAAACGACTTGTGGAGGCGCTGCAGAAAAACAACGAGGTAGTTGCCGTTACGGGCGACGGCACCAACGACGCTCCGGCTCTGAAGGCCGCTCAGGTAGGCCTGTCGATGGGCGACGGTACATCGGTGGCGAAAGAGGCGTCGGACATCACCATTATCGACAATTCCTTTGCCAGCATAGGCCGTGCCGTAATGTGGGGCCGCTCGCTGTACCGCAACATCCAGCGTTTCCTTCTGTTCCAGATGACAGTGAACGTTGTTGCGTGCCTGATAGTGCTTGCCGGCGCTTTCATGGGTACGGAATCGCCGCTTACCGTTACACAGATGCTGTGGGTGAACCTTATAATGGACACCTTTGCCGCTATGGCGCTCGCGTCGTTGCCGCCGTCCGAGAGTGTGATGCGCGACAAGCCGCGTTCCCGTTCCGCGTTCATCGTAACACGCGCAATGTGGCGCGATATAATTGGTGTGGGCATCCTGTTCACAGCAGTTCTTCTGGTGTTCCTATATTATCTCGAGCATACCGACATTACCTCGCTAACGCAGATCTTCGGTCAGCCGTTCATTCCCATGCACGGTCTTTCTCCGTACGAGCTGTCGCTGTTCTTCACCGTGTTCGTGTTCCTGCAGTTCTGGAACATGTTCAACGCCCGTGCTTTCGAGACCGGCCGTTCTGCGTTCCATCTGTCGCACTGCCGCAGCTTCCTGTTTATCGCAGCGTTGATTTTTGCCGGACAGGTACTGATTGTGGAACTTGGCGGTCCGTTTTTCTCCGTTATGCCTCTTGGCTTCGCCGACTGGATAATAATTATAGGCGTAACCTCGTTAGTTCTATGGATAGGCGAGATTATCCGTGTTGGCGGACGCCTCGTCGGAATTAAATAAAAGGAACCGCATATAAATATATATGAGATATTTCTGGCTGATATTGTACCTCGCGTTCGCTCGCTGGCTGCCCGCCACCGACCTGCCCGTACCCTGGAGCAAACCAGTGCGCAGGCTCCGCTCCTTTATCGGCGGCAAGTGTCTGGATTCGCACGGCAAGAACATCAACATCGAGCATCTTGCCAACTTCAATGCCGGTAAAGGTATCAGTATCGGCAGTAACTCTGGCCTTGGCATACGTTGCCGTGTGCGCGGTCCGCTGGAGATAGGCGATTATGTGATGATGGGGCCAGAGGTTGTTATTCTTGGCCGTTCTCACGAAATAGGCCGCACCGACATTCCTATGGGGCTGCAGGGCGCAGCTCCGCATCCCGGCAAAACGGTGATAGAGGATGATGTATGGATTGGCACGCGTGCAATCATTATGCCAGGTGTCCGTATTGGCCACGGCGCGGTGATAGGCGCTGCCGCGGTGGTTACCAAGGATGTTCCGCCTTTCGCCATCGTTGCCGGGGTGCCGGCAAAAGTGGTCCGCTACCGCAAGACGGAGCAGTGAAATAAACTCTGATATAACAAAAATCCCTGAAACAACGTCCGTTTCAGGGATTTTCAGTCTCTGTACAGGCTGAAATCGGGGTGCCGGACACTATTTTGCTTGCAAAATGATTATTTTTTATAAAAAACATACATCATTTCAGAAAAAAGAGTATCTTTGCCGGAGATAACCAAATTTTTCACCTACAGGAAAACACACCTAACTAAAACTAAGAATTATGGACATCAATAACCTCATGTCGGCCCTCGAGGCCAAGCATCCGGGCGAGAAGGAATATCTTCAGGCCGTCCGCGAAGTTCTAATGTCAGTAGAGGAAGTCTACAACCAGCATCCCGAATTCGAGCGTAACAAAATTATAGAGCGTATGGTCGAGCCCGACCGTATCGTAACCTTCCGTGTAACCTGGATCGACGACAAGGGCGAGGTACAGAACAACATCGGCTATCGCGTGCAGTTCAACAACGCTATCGGTCCGTACAAGGGCGGTATCCGTTTCCACGCTTCCGTAAACCTGTCTATCCTTAAGTTCCTCGGTTTTGAGCAGACATTCAAAAATGCCCTCACCACCCTGCCTATGGGCGGCGCCAAGGGCGGCAGCGACTTCTCGCCCCGTGGCAAGAGCGACCGTGAAATCATGCGTTTCTGCCAGGCCTTCATACTCGGCTTGTGGAAAAACCTCGGTCCCGACCGCGATGTTCCCGCTGGCGATATCGGCGTAGGCGGCCGCGAAGTAGGCTATATGTTCGGCATGTACAAGCGTCTGGTGAACCAGCACGACGGCACCTTTACCGGTAAGGCTCTGGAATTCGGCGGCAGCCGTATCCGTCCCGAGGCTACAGGTTTCGGCGCTCTTTATTTCGTTCAGAACATGCTCAAGCAGCGCAACGATGATATCAAGGGCAAGGTAATAGCAATCTCCGGCTTCGGTAACGTGGCATGGGGCGCAGCCCTCAAGGCTACCGAACTCGGTGCAAAGGTCGTTACTATCTCCGGTCCCGACGGCTACGTTTACGATCCCGCAGGTCTGGACGCAGAAAAGATTAACTACATGCTGGAACTCCGCGCATCGGGCAACGACGTTGTCGCTCCCTATGCCGAGCGTTTCCCCGGCTCCGAATTCTTCGCCGGCAAGAAACCCTGGGAGCGCAAGGTGGACATCGCCCTCCCATGCGCAACACAGAACGAGCTTAACGGCGACGACGCCAAGCAGCTTATCGCCAACGGCGTTGAAATGGTTGCCGAAGTATCCAACATGGGCTGTACTCCCGAGGCTATCGACGCTTTCATCGCAAGCCGCACTACATATGCTCCCGGCAAGGCTGTGAACGCCGGCGGTGTGGCTACTTCCGGCCTGGAAATGAGCCAGAACGCCATGCACCTGCAGTGGGGTGCCGACGAGGTTGACCAGAAGCTCCACGTTATCATGACCGATATCCACGAGCAGTGCCTCCGCTACGGCGTAGAGCCCGACGGCTACATCAACTACATGAAGGGTGCCAACATCGCCGGCTTCATGAAGGTTGCAAACGCCATGATGGGCCAGGGCGTAATCTGATTCCGATAATATTCAGTATAGATCTCCGCCGGCGTAGCCCGTGCGGGGATTTTTTTTATCCGCTACGTTTTTTTTGTCGCGTATTACTGACCGAACCGATAAACCTTTCCACGGCCGTAGGTGTTAAGGTTGTGTAAATCCAACTTGAATGAACTCCAGGAAAAAACTTGTTATTATAGGCGGTGGTTTCGCCGGTCTGCGTATAGCGCGGGATATAGACAAGCGGCAGTGGGACGTAATGATAATCGACAAAAACAATTATCACAGTTTCCCTCCGCTGTTCTATCAGGTTGCCTCGGCCGGGCTCGAACCCGCCAGCATCTCTTTTCCTCTGCGGCGTGAACTGCGCGGAAGGCACTACCGCGGATGCACCTTCCATATAGGTACCGTAAGACGGATCGACGTTGCTGCCAAAAGAGTGCACACCGATTACGAGACCGTATCTTACGACAGCCTCGTTATAGCTGCCGGAACCACGAATAATTTCTTCGGAATTCCCGATCTGCAAAAGCATGTCTGTACTATAAAAAGTACCACCGAGGCAATACGCACGCGAAACGAGGTTATCAACAACCTGGAACGGGCGTCGGTCTGCACCGACCCTGTCGAGCGTCGCCGCCTGCTCACCTTCGTGGTTGTTGGCGGTGGGCCTGCCGGTGTGGAGATTGCCGGTGCTTTGGGCGAACTTAAACGTTTTGCCCTGCGGCGCGAGTATCCGCTTATCCGGCCCGACGAAATGCGCGTGCTGCTTGTCGAAGGCAGCAATGCGCTTCTCGGTGCTATGGGACCGCGTTCGTCGGCCGATGCCCTCAAGGGGCTGAGGCAGCTGATGGTGGATGTGCGCCTCGGAGTTTCGATGAAGGACTTCGACGGCAACAGAATCACATTCGCCGACGGCACAGAGATAGAAGTATGTACTGTTATCTGGACCGCGGGTGTTACCGGGGTGTCATTCACCCTCGGAGGCACCGATATACGCCCGGTCAGAGGTGCCCGTTTTTCCGTAGACGAATATTGCGCTGTGGAGGGGCTGAACGATGTATATGCCGTCGGCGACATAGCCTTGATGACAACAGAAAAATATCCAAAAGGACACCCGCAGGTGGCTCAGGTGGCCCTGCAGATGGGAGCCGCGCTCGCGCGCAACCTCAGCAATCCCGACAGGCGAGTTCCCTTTGTATATCACGACAAAGGGTCTATGGCGACTATAGGACGCAACCGTGCTGTGGTGAACATTGGCAAGATGCACCTCAGTGGATGGTTTGCGTGGTTCACTTGGCTCACGGTGCATCTTATGTCGCTGTTGGGTATGCGCAACCGCGCTATGGTGCTCCTTAACTGGATCTGGAATTACTGGACATTCTCAGGAGGCTACAAACTGCTTTTCCGCCCCGACCGTTATCCTGTACGAACATACTGGGAAAGATGAAAAAGAAAGAATTCGAGGATATATACCGTAGTGTCTTCAACGACAGCAGCGAGTGGCGACGTTGGTTCTTTACCGATGTAGTTACCGACGACAGCCAGATTTATCTGAGCCGCGAATCCTCCGGCAAGGCTACTGGCGCGCTGCTTATGCAGCCTTACGATTTTCTTTTTCATGGCCGCACGGTGCTATCGGAGTATATGAGCTGCGTGGCTACGCGGCCCGAGGCTCGTGCCCACGGCATTGCCAGCGGGCTGATACGCGAGGCTCTGCGCAGCGCCCGAGAGCGTGGCGTGGCTATATGCCATCTTGTGCCGGCGTCCGATCATCTGTATTTTTTTTACGACCGCCTCGGTTTCGCCACAACATTCTATCTCGACCGCGAGCGATTTACATCGCTGCACACATTCGAGGCCGGCGATTTTGTGCCCGTGGAACCTTCCTACGCCACTTTCAGCCGTCTTGAACGGGCGTTCGGATGCGGCGTGGTGCACAGCGCTGCAAATTTTGTCAATCTGCTGGCTGACAACAGCCTCGACGGGGGCAGGGTAGTGGCAGTGCGTGATGCCGCCGGCAGCGAGGCCATCCTGTTTGCTGCCGGGACAGACGGCATTGTGCGCGTAAAGTGTCTCCTTGCCGACAACAGGGACGCTGCCGAGGCTGCCTTGTCGCATCTGCGCGACCTCGCGGGAGAAGTTGCCCTGATGGTGGAGCGTCCTCCGTTGTCGGGCGAAAAATGCTTCCTCCGTCCCTACGGTATGGCTCGCATTGTCGACCCTATGCCGCTGTTGGCTGCCATAGCTGCCGAACACCCCGGACTTAACTATGCCATATATATAAAAGACCCTATAATCGCCGCCAATACAGGTTATTATACTCTTCGTAACGGCGAGTGCCGCAAGCCCGTGGCCTTCGGCGGTCATGCCGATCTTGAAGTGCGCATCGATACCCTTGCGGCCGTGTTGTTCAGCAACGAGCGTATCGGCAAAGTGCTCGAACTTCCCGTACGCCGTCCATACATGGCCCTGATGCTGGATTGAGGTCGTTGCCACCGGTATCGCACCGGGGTGGGTAAAGAAATCGCGCCTCCGGCTCTGCCTTGAGAAAGTCTTTTATTATATAAACCCAGAATTTGTTGCTAAAATCAGCAATTCAGAAGAAATAATCGAATTTTGCTACTCAAAAACATAAATTTTGGCATTTTTTCTTTCCAAATGCGTATTCGTTTCAAATATTTATAGTAACTTTGCGCTTAAATACATCTCCAGAGGGAGGTATTGTGCACTTTTTGCAACAAAAGAATTTTAAAACAGAATAAACAATCAACTTTTATGTCAAATATATTCTAAGTATGAAAAAGCTGTTTCTATTACTTCTGGCAGTAATTTCCATCGGCTTGTATGCGTCGGCACAGACGCGTACGGTTCGTGGTACTGTCGTGGATGCCGAGAACGACGAGCCACTGATTGGTGTCTCCGTTACGGCAGGAAGTGGCTACGGCGTCGCTACCGACGTCGACGGCAACTTTTCCCTTAAGGTTCCGGCGTCTGCCACCCAACTCGAATTTTCCTACGTGGGTTACAAGACGCAGAGTGTAAAGATTACCGATGGCGAGATGAAGGTTCGAATGCACGCCGAATCCAACTTGCTCAACGAGGTCATTACAGTGGCCTACGGTAAATCTACTCGAGCAGCCTTTACTGGTTCCGCAGCGGTAGTTGGTGCCGCAGAAATTGAGAATGCACAGGTTTCCGACCCTCTTAACGCCATCAAGGGTAAGGTGGCAGGCGTGCAGATGTCCAATTCGTCCGGTGCTCCCGGTAGTGATAGCCCCGATATCCGTATTCGTGGTATTTCCTCGCTCAATGCAGGTAAAGATCCTCTGATCATTATGGACGGCACTCCCTTCTCCGGTTCGATGCAGACAATCAATGCAAACGATATCGAGTCTATGACCGTCCTCAAGGATGCTGCTTCCGCAGCACTCTACGGTGCCCGTGGTGCCAACGGTGTTATCCTTATCACCACCAAGCGTGCTAAGGCCGGCGACGCTACCGTATCGCTCGACGTAAAGTTGGGTTCCAACGCGCGTGCGCAGAAGGACTACGATTATATCAAGAACCCCGCGATGTACTACGAGACATATTACAAGAGCCTATATAACTTCGCAAATAACAGCCTCGGTCTCAACCACGAGTCTTCCAGCGCATGGGCTAACAACAATATGTTCAGCAACGAGTATAGCCTCGGCTATAATGTATATACTGTTCCCAACGGCCAGACGCTTATCGGTCTCAACGGCAAACTGAACCCCAATGCTACTCTTGGCCGCACCGTTAATTACAACGGCGCTCAGTATTATCTTACCCCCGACAACTGGGTTGACGCCGCCTACCACAACAGCCTGCGTCAGGAATACAATATGTCCGTTTCCAAGGGTACAGACAACAACCAGTTCTACTTCTCTCTGGGTTACCTCAACAACGACGGTATCACTCCCCAGTCCGGCTTCAGCCGTATCACAGCCAACCTGCGTGCCAGCACTCAGGCAAAATCGTGGCTCAAGATTTCGGCAGGTGCCCGCTACTCGCACTACGATGTAGAAAGCTACGGCGACGAGGAAGGCAACGCCGCATCCTCCGCAAACCCCTTCGCTGCCGTTACCGCTATCGCTCCAATCTATCCTCTGTACGTTCGCGACGGTCAGGGCAATATCATGACTGATGCCAACGGTATCACTATATATGACTTCGGTGGTGGTATCAACGGCGGCATGATGCGTCCTATATTCGCAAACTCCAACGCTATCGGCCTCAGCGCTCTCGACTGGTCCAAGACCAACGGCGACACTTTCGCAGGCGACGCTGGCTTCGATATCAAGTTCCCCTACGACATCACCTTTACCAGCAACAATGCTGTTGAGGTTTTCACAAACCACGGTACAAGCTATAGCAACCCCTACTACGGACAGGCTGCCAGCAACGGTGGCTCGCTCTTCAAAGGCGATACACGCGACGTTGCCTATACGCTCCAGCAGATGCTTAACTGGAATCACGATTACGGTGATCACTCGGTTGGCGTTCTCGCTGCACACGAATACTACAAGGACGTAACCACCCAGGTCAGCGGCTCCAAGAATACTCTGTTCTATCCCGGTGCATCCGAACTCGGCGGCTATATCAATGTTGTCGGCGCTTCTTCTGCCTACGGCAAGTATAACAACGAAGGCTGGATTTTCCGTGCCCTCTACGACTACTCCGACCGCTATTTCGCTGCTGTATCCTACCGCCGCGACGCTTCCAGCCGTTTCCATCCCAAGCACCGCTGGGGTAACTTCTGGAGTGCTTCCGCCGCATGGCTTATGAGCGACGAGAGCTTCATGGAAGAAATCACCTGGATTGACATGCTGAAACTGAAAGTGTCCTACGGTTCGCAGGGTAACGACAACATCGGCAACTTCAACTATATCAATACCTACGCTATCCAGAACAACAACGGTACTCCTTCGCTTGTTCCTAACCAGATGGGTAACGAGAATATTACCTGGGAAACCAACGGTAACTTCAATGCCGGCTTCGAATTCGGCGTACTGGACAACCGTCTTACCGGTAGCTTCGAAGGCTTCATCCGCAAGACTTCGGATATGCTCTACTACTTCCCTCTGCCGCCTTCTATGGGCTGGAGCGGTTACTACGCCAACGTCGGCGATATGGAGAACAAAGGTGTTGAACTCGACCTCCACGGAACCATCATCAAGAACAAAGATCTTGAATGGACCGTTAATGCAAACCTCACCTGGTACAAGAACGAAATCACCTACCTCCCCGAGGAACGCAAGTCTACAACCATTCCTACTGGCGAGGCTGGTTACTCCAGCGGCAACTACTTCTTCACCGAAGGCCACAGCGCTTATACATTCTATCTGCCCAAATTTGCCGGTGTAGACAAGAATACCGGTGAATCTCTGTGGTACAGGGAAGAAGAACAGTTCAAGAAGGATGCCAATGGTAAGCTTCTTCTCGATGAAAACGGCCAGAAGATTTCTGACGGTTATATGACCAAGACAACCAAGAAGTATTCCGAAGCTACCCAGTATCTCTGCGGCTCGGCTCTTCCCGACGTTTACGGCGGTTTTGGCACAAGCCTGCGCTATAAGTGGTTCGACCTCTCTGTCAGCTTCGACTATGCTATCGGCGGCCAGACCTACGACGGCGCTTATGCCTCTCTTATGGGTAGCCCCGACTCCAGCAACCGCGGCGGCAATTTCCACGCCGACATTCTGAACGCTTGGACTCCCGAGAATCCCGACAGCAACATTCCACGCTTCCAGTATGGCGACACATACACCGCAATGGGTTCCGACCGCTGGCTCACTCCGTCCTCCTATCTGAGCCTCTCCAACATCGTGTTCGGTTTCAGTCTGCCCGACAACTGGTGCCACAAGATGTATCTCAAGAGCTGCCGCATCTATTTCAATGCCGACAATGTTTGGTTGTGGAGCAAGCGTCAGGGCCTCGATCCCCGTCAGTCCATCTCCGGCGGTAGCGGCAACACATATTATTCTCCCATCCGTACACTTTCCGGCGGTCTTTCTGTAACTTTCTAAATTGAGTACAACAATGAACAAGATATATAAATCCCTCCTTGCAGCGGCTGTCGTTGTACCGGCAGCAGCTCTTACCGGGTGCGTCGAAGAAACCTTCCCTACAGGTGCTGTTGTCTCGCAGGATCAGGTAGAGGAAGTTACTACCAGTGCCGATTCATACGCTCAGGGTATGCCGGCATACATGAATACGGTAGGTATTCTTCCCGGCGACCTTCGCCACACCGACTTCGGTTATCCCTCCATGATGTACATCCGCGACACCATGACAGGCGATAAGCCCGTTATCTCCGACGGTTACGATCACTTCAACTACTGGCGCGACAACACGCTCCAGGGTCCCGAATACATTTTCTCGCAGCAGATATGGTGGTACTACTATAAACTTATCCAGACCACCAATCTTACCATCGGCGTTATCGACAAGAGCACCGAGGACAAACACCTTCAGGCTCTGCTCGGCCAGGCTTACGCTTACCGCGCTATGGCATACCTTGATGCCGCACGTATGTACGAGTATCTGCCCACCGACGGTACCAGCGCTGTGAACAGCTCGGGCAATGATGTTACCGGTCTTACCATTTCCATCGTTACCGACGACATAAACGAGGAACTCGCCCGCAACAATCCTCGTGTTCCTCATGAACAGATGTTCAACTTCATCATGGAAGACCTTGCAAAGGCTGAGACTCTGATTACTGCCGAGGCTCGCAGCAGCAAGGTTATGCCCGACTTGGGCTGTGTATATGGTCTGATGGCCCGCGCTTACATGTGGAACCTCGACTATCCCAAGGCTCGCGAATATGCCCGCAAGGCTATCGACGCTTCCGGATGCACTCCTCTTACTCCCGACGAGTGGACCGATACCACCACCGGCTTTAACGACATCAACTCCCACGCTTGGATGTGGGGTATGCAGTTCGTTGCCGAAGACAACGCTGTGCGTACCGGTATTGTGAACTACACCTCCTGGGCTTCCAACGAGTACACCGCCGGTTATGCCGCAGCTGGTCCTTATCAGATGATCGACGCCAACCTCTACAACTCCATCAGCAACGACGACTGCCGCAAGCTCTGCTTCGTCGCTCCCAAAGGCCATCCGCTGGAAGGCAAGGAAAAATGGGTCAACAAGAACAACATGATGACTGCCGAAGGCGTGAAGATTAACCTCCCCGCCTACTCCTCGCTCAAGATTCGTCCCGGTCAGGGCAACATGACCGACAATCAGGTAGCCTGCGCTGTTGGCGTGCCCGTTATGCGTGTAGAGGAAATGTACTTCATCGAAGCTGAGAGCGCCGCGCACTCCAGCCCCGCCGAAGGCAAGAAGTTGATGGAAAACTTCATCCAGCAGTACCGCTGCCCCACATTCTCTATCCTTGGCTCGTCTGAAGAACAGGTAGTGAACGAAATCATTACCCAGAAGCGTATCGAGTTCTTCCTGGAAGGCATCAACTTCTTCGATGTCAAACGTCTGGATATGCCCGTTACCCGCGACTATGCAGGCACTAACTTCTACGCCTCCTGCGCATTCAACACCAAAGGCCGTCCGGCATGGATGAACTTCTGCATCGTGCGTCAGGAAGAAAACGGCAATCCCGCTTACAAGGGCTGGAACAATCCCGACCCCTCCGACTGCTATAAGGAAACGGACGAAGGAGCTGAAGGCGAGGACGGCGAAGAAGGCGAAGAATAATCCGGTTCACTAACTCAGTAAGAAATTTAAACTATGAAATTTACAAATATATTTCACCTCCTTCTTGCCGGAGCTTTCGTCGCCGGAGTTTCCTCCTGTATCGACGAGGTTAAGTACACCCCGGCGGAACCGGTAGATCTTGCCGAATACTATTTCTCAACCGGCAACCCCAACTACCAAGACCTTGAGGAAGGCCAGAAGAGCTTCACCGTTCTGCTGGGCCGTCTCAATGCCACTGACGAGCAGACAGTGACTGTGCAGCATAATGCCGATGTCGATCCCTTCTTCGAAATTCCCGAATCGGTAACATTCGGCGCTGGCGAGGGAACTGCTATTATGACCATTACCTACGACGAGACCAAGCTCGAGAGAAAGAAAGAATATGTCCTCGACCTTAAGCTCGAAGGTATACAGTCTACTCCGTACTATCTGGGCGAACTTGCAGTTACCTGCATGTACAACCCCTGGATTACTCTCGGTACCGGTATCTATACCGATGCCATCGTATGCTCGGTATTCGATGTTGAGCCTTACACCTACAACGTAACTGTTCAGCAGCATCCCGACAACCCCGATCTCTATCGTATCAAGAATCCGTACGCCCCCGGCACATATCCGTTGAATGGCGACGGTTATGATGACAGCAAGACATACTTCATCACCTTCAACACCGAGGACAAGGAAGGCGTTTATGTTGAAACCTCAAATACCGGTTTCAGCGCAAATGCTCAGTACGGCAACATGCTCGTTTCTTCTAAGGCATATCTGAATATGGAAGATGGTGCCTCACTCGACGAACAGAAGGAAGCAGACCTTTGCGGTTATGTAGAGGAAGGCAATATCTTTATGCCCGTGAATACTCTCCAGATTGCTATGGAACTGTACAACAACGCCGCTTGGAGCTTCTCCAACGAAGGTCAGCCTATGGTGCTTACCCTGCCCGGCTTTAAACCCGTCAGCGAATGGGAACCCTACGGCATGTGCGACTACACCGACGGTTTCGCCGGTCCGTTCCTGGCTACTCCGCAGCCCAACCACACATACAAAGTGCTTGTGGAGAAACATAAGAAGACCAAAGGTATGTACCGCATTGTGGATCCCTTCGGTGCCGAATCGGGATACACTATTCCTGCAGGCGCTACAGTAGCAGAATACATCACCTTCGATGCAACCAACCCGAAACTGGTTCTCGTAGGCGGCGGTATCGCAACTCCCGCACGAAAGAAAGGCGCGGGTATGCGCGACGGTCTGTTCATCGCCACCACAATGGCCGACTACGAACTGATGACCACTGAGGTTACCAAGGAAGAGCTTATCGAAGCCGGTATCGGTGGTACTTTCGAGAACGATATAATCCGCATCCCTGGCGATCAGGTACAGGGCTACTACAACGCTAAGCCGGATGATATTGTATTCCAGACCGAACCCTACACCGACGTGGTTCTCGACCTGAAGAACGTTACTCCGTGGGAACCCGCCTCTAAGAAGGCACCCAAGACAGGTATCCCCGCCACAAACCTGAAACTTCGCAAGTAAATTCCCCCGATCAATAAAAAAAGCAGCGCCCCGGCGCTGCTTTTTTTTGCCCGATAGGAATCCTGGACAGCAGTGTGCAGTCCCTCCGGGACTGATTAGTTAGACTCCGTCTTTCCACGGGTGGCAAGCACCCGCGGTTAGTTATATTGATGCCCTCCGGGCACCCGATAGCTATCTATGGAGGTGGGCAGTAGCGGTGTGCAGTCCCTCCGGGACTGATTAGTTGGACTCCGTCTTTCCACGGGTGGCAAGCACCCGCGGTTAGTTATATTGATGCCCACCGGGCACACTAATTCCATATAACCTATGATAGTATGCCGGCGCGATGGCCGGAGGCCATGAATTTACCTAACCGCGGGTGCATGCACCCGCGGAAAGAGCGCAACCCCTACATCCAGCCCCGGACGGGGCTGCACACTATCTTAAGTGGTCCTCCCCGAGGAAAGTAACCTCCCGCGCCCGGGACTGATTAGTTAGACTCCGGCTTCCCGCGGGCAACAAGCCCCGCGGTTAGTTATATTGGCGCCCTCCGGGCTCCCGATAGCTATCTATGGAGGTGGGCAGTAGCGGTGTGCAGTCCCTCCGGGACTAATTGCTTGGCCCTCGGTTTCCCACGGGTGGCAAGCCCCCGCGGTTAGTTATATTGGCGCCCTCCGGGCTCCCTTATCTTATAGATGGAGAGCGATGGAGTTTTCAATATGTAGCATTAGCTTCTGGGATGGCCGGAGGCCATGAATTTACCTAACCGCGGGTGCATGCACCCGTGGAAAGAACGCAACCCCTACATCCAGCCCCGGACGGGGCTGCACACTATCTTAAGTGGTCCTCCCCGAGGAAAGTAACCTCCCGCGCCCGGGACAGATTTGGCTGGCAATCGTCTTTCCGCGAGTGGCAAGCACCCTCCCCGGCGCTAATCTCCCACTTAGAGGGATGCCATTTTTTCGGCAAGAGGCCACATTTTTACGTATTCGACTGAGGCTGGTTGCAAAAGAATGTTATTTTGCGAAAAATATAGAAGAAATTGTGTAACTTAGTGCCGAATTTATACAAAGTGCAATATCCAAACGATATTTGCGTTATTTCCGGTACAGAATCAGTAATTACAATTATGAAGATTGCATACATCCTTTCCGCAGCATTGCTTATCGGCGCGGGTACGGCTTCCGCTCAGAGCAAGATAGATGCCCGCGGGCGTCAGCTGCTCGATCTCTACAAAGCCGGCACTCTCAGTGTGAAGGACGCCGACGGTTTCCTGGCTGTTCCGGCCAGCCGCGGCAGCGAGGCTCTTGTGAACGTACTTGTGGAGACAAGCGATTCCGCCGTGCTGGACTCCCTTGAGTCCTGCGGCTACGATATAGAATATATCTCGCCGAGTTTCTCCATTGTAACGATGCCGGTAGACGGTATCGACGTTCTCGCTCAGAGTCCTGCGGTTGCCACATTGTCGTTCGGCGGCAAAGCGGAACCTGTGATGGATAAGGCACGTGGCGCTTCGCGCGTCAATACCATTCATACTGGTCTGGGTATATCCTACCAGGGTGTATCGCGTCATCCGTTCAAGGGCAAAGGTGTTATAGTGGGTATGTTCGACCTTGGGCTCGACCCCTCGCATATCAATTTTATGAGCGAAGACCTTAGCGAGTGCCGTCTGAAATACTACGCCCGCTTCAACGGAACAAGCACCACACCTACCATATATACTGGCGATCAGGTTCGTACTGCTCCAACCGATAACGTAAATGAAAGCCACGGCACACACGTCGCAGGCATTATGGGCGGCGCATATAATGGCGTCGGAAACTATCTGCAGCCCGCTGCTGTAGGCACCGCCGACCGCGGTTCGATTCCTCTGTACGGTGTTGCGCCCGAGGCCGATCTGGCACTCTGCGCAGGTCCGCTGTACAACAACAACATACTCGCCGGCATCCGCCGACTGATAAACTATGCTACCAGCGAGGACAAACCTATGGTTGTCAATCTGTCGCTCGGAGGCAACGACGGTCCGCACGACGGTACCGACGCTTTCTCTCGCGCGCTCGACGAACTGGCCAGAGAAACTATTATCTGCGTGGCCGCCGGCAACGAGGGTAACGACTATATCCACGCCGGCAAAACATTCACTGCCGCCGACAAGCAGCTGAAAGTGCTGATGCGCGACAACCGCTTCCCCTCTGGCTATATGGATATCTGGAGTTCCACTTTGGCACCCATTACTGTGAGTGTGATTGTGGTTAACGCCGCCGGAGAGATAACTGCGAAAATATCGGGTCAGGATGGCAAAACCGTAACATGCGGCACCGGCGACAGCGCCGATCACTCCATTTTCCGTAATGCATTCGACGGTTCCATCGTAATTACCAGCGTGGCCGGCAACAACGGCCGATACAATGTATCCCTCACCGCAAATAACGACGTAACACTCAAGACTGGCAACAATGTGCGTCTGGGTATAATGATCGAGGGCAAAGAGGGCGTACGCGTGGACGCCTACGGTAACGGCAACCGTGGCATTGGCTTCGCCACCTCGGCTACCCAGGGTTTCGACCGCGGAGATAACGACGGCTCCATCAACAGCATGGGCTGCGGCTTCAATACCATTATTGTGGGTTCCTTCGGCACCCGCGCTTCGCTGCTTAACCTCGACGGCAACAGCTTCAGTACCGGCGGCGGCGAAGGCAATCTTGCAAACTACTCGTCGTGGGGCAACCTTGTGGACGGCCGCAAGATGCCGCATCTGTGCGCTCCCGGAACGGGTATCTACTCGTCGTACAGCGGTCCGTACGTAAACTCCTCCAAAGACTTCACTTCTGTCGTAGCCCGTACAACCGAGGGCGAGACAACGCACTACTGGGGCTGCATGAGCGGTACGTCGATGGCAACGCCTTACGTTACCGGAACCGTGGCTCTGTGGCTCGAAGCCGATCCTACGCTTACCGCATCCCGCGCCCGCGAGATTATGATAGAAACGGCTTCGGTCGACGACTATGTTGGTGCCGAAGTGGCCTGGGGTGCCGGCAAACTGCAGGCTACCAACGGCATTAAGCGAGTAATCAGCAGCATGGGCGCTGTCGAAGGCGTGGATGTCGAGGGCTCCGAAATATTCATCAGCTCCAACGGTCTCGGCATCAGTGTATTCGCTGCCGGCGCAAGCGAGGTTGAAGCTCAGCTCTATACTCCCGCCGGTGTACTTGCCGCCGCATCCACTGCCAAAGGCGAAAACCTTGCGCTGCAGGCTCCGTCGGCAGGCATGTATATCCTTGCCGTTAAAGCCGGTGCAAACAGCAAGACTTTGAAAATCGTAGTACGCTAAGGCATACGACACACCATAAAAAGCGGCGCCGCGACCATTATGGCCACGGCGCCGCTTTTTATGCGGGCCGGTGTCAGAGGTTTTCTCTGATGGCACGCGAAAGCTGATCGGGGCAGGAGGTGTTCTTGTCGCGGCAGGGTACGCCCTGCAGACGTTCCGCCAGCGCGGCGGCGTCCATGCCCTCTGCCATGAGGGCGATGCCGTGCGTGTTGCCGGGGCAACCGCCAAGAAAAGATACATTGTGCAGGCGTCCTTGCTCGTCGATATCGAACTCAATCATCTTTGAGCAGGTGCCCGAAGTGGCGTAGGTGCAGTGTTTCATCGGATAAACTGTGATTGGTTTATAAAAAAAACCGGTAATCTGCGCGACTACCGGCCGGAAACGTGCCCGAAGCGGGACTCGAACCCGCACAACCGCAATGGTCAAGGGATTTTAAGTCCCTCGTGTCTACCATTCCACCATTCGGGCGCGGTATCTGGGTGCAAATTTACACATTTTTGCCGATATGGCAAAAAATCACTACTTTTGTGATTGGTTTTTATTAATAAAAACGGAAAAATGAGAAGTCAGAACCAAAATACAGCCCCGTCTCCAAAGAAAAGACGCAACGGCATCATTATAAAATGGATGTGGATAGCCTTCGTGGCCTTTGTGGTGTTCGTAGGAATTTTCTTCGTTATGGTTTACAACGGTGTTATCGGCTATATGCCCCCCATCGAGGAACTGAAGAATCCACAGGACAAGTTCGCCACTGTGATTTACAGTGCCGACGGCAAGGAACTGGGGCGCTACTTCCGCAACACCGGCAACCGTGTGTATGCCGATTTCGACGAAATATCTCCCGAGGTTGTGGACGCGCTTATCGCCACCGAGGATGCCCGCTTCAACGACCATTCCGGCATTGACATGCGCGCCATTGTGCGTGCTATGATAAAGACCGTTCTGCTGCGCCAGAAAAATGCCGGCGGTGGCTCTACAATCACCCAGCAGCTTGCAAAGCAGCTGTATACGCCGCCAAGTTCGGGGTTCCTCTCGCGTGCCGTGCAGAAACCAATCGAATGGATGATAGCACTCAAGCTCGAACGCTATTATTCCAAGGAGGAGATTCTGAAAATGTATCTGAATCAGTTCGACTTCCTTTATAATGCCGTGGGCATAAAGTCGGCCGCGAAGGTTTATTTCAACAAGTCGGCTGCCGAGCTCGATACCCTCGAGGCCGCCACACTTGTGGGAATGGTGAAAAATCCTTCGTACTTCAACCCCGTGCGCCATAACGAGCGCACCCGTCAGCGCCGCAATGTGGTGCTGGAGCAGATGTACAAGGCCGATATGCTTTCCAAATCGGAACTCGAAAGGCTCAAGGAGGAGCCGCTGACGCTCGATTTCCAGCGTGTGGACCACAAGGATGGCCTGGCTCCATATTTCCGCGAGGAACTCCGCCGCATACTCACTGCCAGGAAGCCCAAACCGTCGGACTATCCGTCGTGGGACCGTCAGAGATATGTGGACGACTCCATTGCATGGAACAACAATCCTCTGTTCGGGTGGATTGAAAAGACCCGCAAGCCCGACGGTACCAAATACGATATCTACAACGATGGCCTGCGTATCTACACAACAATAGATTCGCGCATGCAGCAGTATGCCGAAGAAGCTGTGGAGGAGCACATGAGCCAGCTGCAGCAGCAGTTCTTCAGAGAGAAAAAGGGCTCGTCGGCAGCTCCGTACACCTCTAACCGCAACGAACTCAGCGATGCCATGCGTCAGAAACTGATACACAATGCCATGAAGCAGAGCGAGCGTGGCCGCATCGCCCGTATTGCCGGGCTGAGCGACGAGGAGCTGCGGGAGCAGTTCGATACTCCCGTGGATATGACAGTGTTCTCGTATGCCGGTCCCGTGGATACAACAATGACGCCGATGGACTCGCTGCTGTACACAAAATCGTTCCTCCGCGCGGGTTTCATGTCGATGGATCCTACCACGGGCTTTGTCAAGGCATATGTGGGCGGTCCTAACTTCCGTTTCTTCCAGTATGATATGGTTTCGACGGGGCGCCGTCAGATAGGCTCTACCATAAAGCCGTTCCTGTACACCTATGCTTTCGAGACCGACGATTTTACCCCTTGCACGAAGATGCTTAACGAGCAACCCACGCTCTACGACGAGAACGGCCGCGTATGGCAGCCGCGCAACGCCGGCAAAGCGCGTGTGGGAGAGATGGTGGACCTCCGCTGGGCGCTGACCAACTCCAACAACTGGATTTCGGCACGTATCATGGACCGTCTTAGCCCCGCCGAACTTGTAAAGCGCATGTACAGCTACGGCATAACAAACAAACTGCCGGCAGTGAAGGCACTGTGTCTGGGGCCGTGCGAGGTGTCGGTAAAAGAAATGGTTACGGCGTATTCGGCATTCGCCAACAACGGCATGCGCTCCGATCCTGTGTATGTTACCGCCATCGCCGATGCCAACGGCAACATAATATCCGATTTCGCCCCCATGCAGACCGAAGTGATTACCCAGAAAGGCTACTACCGTATTCTGTCGGTGCTGCTCAACGTTGTGGACAGCGGTACGGGTAACCGTCTGCGCCGCGCGCCTTTCAACATAGTTGCGCAGATGGGCGGCAAAACCGGTACCACAAACGACAACGCCGATGGTTGGTTCATGGGCTTCACGCCCGAACTTGTTTCGGCAACATGGGTCGGCGGCGAGGACCGCTACATTCACTTCAATAACATGGCTCAGGGTCAGGGTGCGTCAATGGCGCTGCCTATCTACGGCAAGTATATAACCAAAGTGTATGCCGACGACACCCTGCCGTATTCGCAGGACGCGCGTTTCGAGTTCCCCGCGAATATCGACCTGTGCTCGGGCGATTATTCCGCGGAACCGGAGGAAGAAGTCGTAGAGGAAACGATTTCGGGCGCCTTCGACTGATTGCACGTCAGTGCACTCGTCCTGGCGCCGAGAGGATGTGATATATCAGTTCGTTGAACAGCTTGTGCTCGTTCTGGCGCGATTCCACGCCCTTGCTGCGGATGTCGAAGTCGCGTATGGCGCCAATTATTTCTACCACCTGCACGGCGTTGTAGTTTGCCATGCCGCTGCGCACACGCTTTATACCGAACTGATTGCGAATTCCAAGCTCGTTGGCAATGGCGCTGTCCGAACGGTCGGGCAGATAGAACACTGTGAGCAGGTCGGCGAAAAAGTTGAAAATGGAAGCCGCCACCATCACAAGGGGTGCCGCTTTGGGGTTGCTCTGGAAATAGCGGGCGATGCGGAAACATTTCTCCACATTGTGTTCCGCCAGGGCGTCGACCAGCTCGAAGCTGTTGTATTCGCGGCTCACGCCAATGTTGCGTTCCACCACCTCCGGTGTTATGCAGGCTCCGGGAGGAAGCAGCGCCGCCAGTTTGCCTACTTCGTTGTGAATCCTGCTGAGGTCGGTGCCCACAAATTCCAGTAGCATGCTGATGGCCTTAGGGTCGGCGGAGAGGCCTTTTTCTTTTACAATGCCGGCGATGTATGGCCCGGCATTGTATTCCTGGATTTTTTTTGACTCGAATACCACCGCGCCACCTTTTTTGAGGGCTGCGTTAAACTCCTTGCCCTTGATTACTGCTCCGCGCGAGCACAGAACCAGAATTGTAGTAGGCACCGGATTCTGTATGTACGACACCAGCTTGTCCACCCATCCGGCGCGCTGCGCCTGCACTTCCTTTACTATTACGACTTGACGCTTGGCTATGACAGGTATACCCCGGCATATGCCCAGGAGGGTAGAGGCTTCTGTATCCGGTGCATAGAGAATGTATTGATCGAAGACTTTCTCGTCTTCGGTGAGGATAGTCTCGAATTGCGCCACAAGGGTGTCGATGCGATATGTTTCTTCGCCGTGCAGAACGCATACCGGCGCTATATCTCCGGATTTTATTGACTTGCAAATGCTTTCGGGTGTGGGCTGTGGTAGGGTAGCCATGTGGGTTTTGCGGATGTAGTTTTATTTTGTAAATTTACGGAAATTTTTCAACCGTTCAAAAAATAGTCGCCGGAATGTTACCGCCACAGCTCAATTTGCCCCCATGCCGACTGCAGTTCCGTGCCGATGCGGACTCGCGCCGCGGCGGCATGGAAGTATACGACGTGTTGCGGCGCCGGTGGGTGGCGCTCACGCCCGAGGAATGGGTGCGCCAGAACTTCATCCGTTTTTTAATAGAGCATCGCGATTTTCCGGCCGAACTGATGGCTAACGAAGTTGCCCTGCGGCTGAACGGAACCATGCGCCGCGCCGACACAATGGTATATACCCGCTGTCTTCGGCCACTGGCGGTGATAGAATACAAAGCTCCGGATGTCGCGATAACGCAACGCGTGTTCGATCAGATTGCACGCTATAATATTGTGATGAACGCCCGTTTTCTGATTGTGAGCAACGGTATGCACCACTATTGTTGCCGTTACGACGGAGGCGGCTACGTTTTTCTGCCGGATATCCCTGTGTACGGACAAATGGCGGAGAGCCGATAAAAAACGACCCGCCTTCCATCGGAGGGCGGGTCGTTGTATAATTTTCTCAGTCGTTTATTTTAAGAAGTAAGCTACGCGGAATACCCACTGGCGGTTGCGGGCGGCCTGATTGTCGAGTTTCCGCGTTTTAGTAAGATAGCCCATGCCCCAGGTGTACTGTACCGACACTTGCCAGCGTTTGAATATCTCCGCACCGCCGCCTACCGACAGGCCTAAGTCGCCGCCGGAATACTTGAATGGGTTAGGAACGCCGGGATTGCCTTTGATGTTGCTGTGGCCTACCAGGATGTCGAAGTCTGGACCGCCGTAGACAAAGGGTGCTATATAGTCTTCTACGCCGTTCATGCGCGTCCATTTAAAGCGTAGGTGGAAAGGAATCTGTAGAACATGCAGGGCGTTTGTGTATTTGCCGAAGCCGTCCGATGACCATACCTCGCGCGTGCCGAGGTCTACTTTCGCACCCATCAGATTATATATAAGACCGAAATCGATACCGAAACCGATGCCGGGGAACATAAGTTCGCCCTGCACGCCGGCTTCGAAGCCCACTGTCTGGTCGACGGGGAATATGTCCTGCTGGAATTTTAGATTGTTCAGTGTAACGCCAGCGACAGGGGCGTAGCGGAACTGAGCTGCCGCAGGCAAAGCGGCGAATAATATTATAAGGGCAGTTATTAGTGCCGGAATACGTTTCATAATGGGATGTGTTGGTGTTTTTATGTGGCAAAGATAAGGTAAAAAAATGACATACTCCTATAATTAACGGATTTTATAGATAGCCGGTAGAAAACCGTCAAATCAGCGGTGTGTTGTAATGTGCTGATAACCAGTAATGTTTCAAAAAAGTGATAATTTTCTTTGAAAAAAAGAGCAAAAAGATTTTGGAGATTGAAAAATTGTACCTAACTTTGCATCCGCAAACGGGAAGAGACGAGCGCTCCTACCGCAGCGCAGAGAAAATTGACAATGCCTCTTTAGCTCAGTTGGCCAGAGCACGTGATTTGTAATCTCGGGGTCGTTGGTTCGAATCCGACAAGAGGCTCAAAATAAGAGATTGCTTCGATGTGTACGAGGCCGGGAAACAAAAGTTTTTTTGAGAAATCCCCGTATAGAGGCAACGAAAATAGGGCGTGTTCCAGAGCGGCCAAATGGGGCAGACTGTAAATCTGCTGTCTTTCGACTTCGGTGGTTCGAATCCATCCGCGCCCACAACGATTTTCTCTTGCGGAAGTAGCTCAGTTGATAGAGCATCAGCCTTCCAAGCTGAGGGTCGCGAGTTTGAGCCTCGTCTTCCGCTCAAAGTGATTTTGCCTATGTAGCTCAGGGGTAGAGCACTTCCTTGGTAAGGAAGAGGTCGCGGGTTCAAATCCCGCCATCGGCTCGAAAGTTGAAGCCCCGGTAGTGCTTTCGCATTATCGTGGCTGATTGTTAAGAAAATTCTTATTCAAATATAAAAGTTATGGCTAAAGAGAAATTCGAAAGAACCAAACCGCACGTTAACATCGGTACTATCGGCCATGTTGACCACGGTAAAACCACCCTTACCGCTGCAATTACTACTGTACTTGCAAAGAAAGGCCTTTCCGAAGTTAAGTCGTTCGACCAGATCGACAACGCTCCCGAAGAGAAGGAACGTGGTATTACAATCAATACTTCTCACGTAGAATACGAAACAGCTAACCGCCACTACGCTCACGTAGACTGCCCCGGCCACGCTGACTACGTTAAGAACATGGTAACTGGTGCAGCCCAGATGGACGGTGCTATCATCGTAGTTGCCGGTACCGACGGTCCTATGCCCCAGACCCGCGAGCACATCCTTCTCGCCCGTCAGGTAAACGTTCCCCGTATCGTTGTATTCCTGAACAAGTGCGACCTTGTTGACGACCCCGAAATCCTCGACCTCGTTGAAATGGAAATGCGCGAGCTCCTCTCCGCATACGAGTATGACGGCGACGCAACTCCCGTTATCCGCGGTTCCGCTCTCGGCGCTCTCAACGGCGAACCCCAGTGGGAAGAAAAGGTTGTTGAACTGATGGCTGCAGTTGACGAATGGATTCCTCTGCCTCCCCGCGCAGTTGACAAGCCCTTCCTGATGCCTGTAGAAGACGTCTTCTCGATTACCGGTCGTGGTACTGTTGCTACTGGTCGTATCGAAGCCGGCGTTGTTAAGGTAGGCGACGAAGTTCAGATCATGGGTCTTGGCGCTAACCTGAAGTCCACCGTTACCGGTGTTGAGATGTTCCGCAAACTTCTCGACGAAGGTGAAGCTGGTGATAACGTAGGTCTGCTCCTCCGCGGTATCGACAAGAAAGATATCAAGCGTGGTATGGTAATCTGCCACCCGGGTGTTGTTAAGCCTCACAGCAAGTTCAAAGCTTCTGTATATATCCTGAAGAAGGAAGAAGGCGGCCGCCACACTCCTTTCCATAACCACTATCGTCCTCAGTTCTACATCCGTACGCTTGACGTAACCGGCGAAATCACCCTTCCCGAAGGTGTTGAAATGGTAATGCCTGGCGACCACGTAGAAATCATCGTTGAACTGATCAACCCCGTAGCATGCGATCAGGGTCTGCGCTTCGCTATCCGCGAAGGTGGCCGCACCGTAGGTTCGGGCCAGATCACCGAAATCCTCGACTAATATACCTTGCGGTTAACCGCAGTATAGACAATACAACGGCGGCGTCTGGCCTGCCATACGCCGCCAACATACGGGTTTAGCTCAGTCGGTAGAGCACTGGTCTCCAAAACCAGGTGTCGGGAGTTCGAGCCTCTCAACCCGTGCAAAAAATATAAACAATGAAGAAATTAAAACTACTCACGAATATCCAGGAAGCCTATGACGAGCTTCGTTACAAGACCTCCTGGCCCTCCAAGAAGCAGCTTGTCAAGTCGGCTATCATCGTGATGATTGCTTCCGTCATTATCGCTTTGATAATTTTCGTCATGGATCAGGTAGTCGACAGGATCATGCACTTAATCTACAGCTTGTAATTCCGGTTCCCGATGGCACAGACAGAGGAAACAAAAGAACTGAAGCGCGGTTGGTACGTCCTCCGCGCCATCTCGGGCAAAGAAGCCCAGGTGAAAGAGATTATCGAGGGTGCGATGAAACGCACCGACCTCGGCAATTTTGTTTTTCAGGTTCTTATTCCCACCGAAAAGGTGATGACCGTGCGCAACGGCAAAAAGGTTGTCAAAGACCGCAATCTCTATTCGGGATATGTGTTTGTCGAGGCAATCCTTACCGGCGAAGTCGTTTACGAGCTTTCCAACACCACCAATGTTATCGATTTTCTCCGCGGCCGTGAGAAGAACAGCAAGCCGGAGATGCTTCGTGAAGCTGAGGTGATGCGAATGCTCGGCGCAGCCGACGAAATCGTCGATGTTGAGAACGACTTTATTGTGGGAGAGAAAGTGAAAGTGACCGATGGTCCCTTCAAGGACTTCCACGGTGTTGTCGAGGAAGTGAATTCCGAGAAACACAAACTGGTTGTATCGATTAAGATATTTGAACGCAAGACTCCTTTGGAGTTGGAAAATTCGCAAGTAGAGCGTGAATGATTTTACCTGCTGCGGCTAAATGTTACGTTAGCTCAAGCAGGTTTTGATTGCGCAGAGTTATTAATTTTTAAGTTTTAAACCATGGCTAAAGAAATTGCTGGACAAATCAAATTGCAGATTAAAGGTGGTGCTGCGAATCCTTCGCCTCCTGTAGGCCCCGCTCTCGGTTCGAAGGGTATCAACATCATGGAATTTTGCAAGCAATTCAATGCCCGCACTCAGGACAAGGCCGGTAAGATTCTTCCTGTTGTAATTACATATTACACAGACAAGTCTTTCGACTTTGTAGTAAAGACTCCCCCTGTAGCTGTACAGCTTAAGGAAGCCGCTCATATCAAGACCGCATCCAAAGAGCCTAACCGTACAAAGGTAGCCGAGATTACCTGGGAGCAAGTGCAGACAATTGCTGCCGACAAAATGCCGGACCTTAACTGCTTTACCATAGAATCCGCTATGCGGATGGTTGCCGGTACAGCCAGGAGCATGGGTATCACCGTTAAAGGTCAGTTTCCCTCTAACAAATAAAAACTTCGCTTGATATGAGTAAACTTACAAAAAATCAGAAGTTGGCCCAGTCGAAGATCGAAGCCGGGAAATCATACACCTTGCTTGAAGCCGCCAAACTTGTAAAGGAAATGACCTATACGAAGTTTGACGCTTCCTTTGATATCGATGTTCGTCTTGGCGTGGACCCCCGCAAGGCCAACCAGATGGTGCGTGGCGTTGTTACGCTTCCTAACGGCACTGGCAAGCAGGTACGTGTTCTCGTACTCTGTAACCCTGACGCCGCTGCCGCAGCTACTGCTGCCGGAGCCGACTATGTAGGTCTCGATGAATATATCGAGAAAATCAAAGGCGGTTGGACCGACGTTGACGTCATCATCACACAGCCCGCTATCATGGGTAAAATCGGTGCCCTCGGCCGTATTCTCGGTCCTCGTGGCCTGATGCCTAACCCCAAGAGCGGCACAGTTACTGTAGACGTTGCCAAGGCAGTGGAAGAAGTTAAGAAAGGCAAGATCGACTTCAAGGTTGACAAGAACGGTATCGTTCACTCGTCGATCGGTAAAGTTTCTTTCACGCCGGAGCAGATGGCTGAGAACGCTCGCGAGTTCATCGCTACGCTTATCAAGCTGAAACCTGCCACCGCAAAGGGCACATATCTGAATAGCATTTATCTTTCGAGCACAATGAGTCCGGGTGTCAAAGTAGACACCAAATCTGTTGATGCTAAACTTTAAACACACGAACCCACATGAAAAAGGAAGATAAAGCAGTCATCATTAAGAATATTGCCGACACCATCAATCAGTACAGCGGCTTCTACCTGGTAGAGACCGCCGGACTGGATGCAGAGAAGACTCAGGCCCTGCGTGCTGCATGCTTCAAGGCCGACATCAAACTTCTCGTTGTCAAGAACAGCCTCCTTCACAAAGCCCTCGAGTCTCTCGAAGGCGACTACAGCGAGCTCTACGGCGCACTGAAAGGTTCTACCTCTCTTATGTGCACCAACGTGGGTAATGCTCCCGCCAAGCTGCTGAAAGACTTTGTTAAGAAAGGCGATACACTCCCCGCTCTCAAGGGCGCATATGTAGAAGAGACCGTATACCTCGGTGCCGACCAGATCGATACTCTTGCCAACATCAAGAGCAAGAACGAACTCATCGCCGACGTTGTCGCTCTGCTGCAGTCGCCTGCCAAGAACGTCGTTTCCGCTCTTCAGTCCGGTGCCGGCAAGCTGCATGGCATTCTGGAGACGCTCTCGAAAAAAGAAGACTAATCACAAGAACAAAAAACCAAAAAAAATTATACAAAAATGGCAGATTTAAAAGCTTTTGCTGAACAACTCGTAAACCTGACTGTAAAGGAAGTAAACGAACTTGCCCAGATCCTCAAGGACGAATACGGTATTGAACCCGCTGCTGCTGCTGTAGCTGTTGCTGCAGGTCCTGCCGCTGCCGGTGCAGCTGCCGAAGAAAAAACCAGCTTCGACGTAGTTCTGAAGGCTCCCGGTGCTGAGAAACTGAAAGTTGTTAAAACCGTTAAGGAAGTAACCGGTCTTGGCCTCAAGGAAGCTAAGGAAATGGTAGACGGCGCTCCCAGCACTATCAAGGAAGGTCTTTCCAAGGCCGACGCTGAAGCTCTCAAGGCTCAGCTCGAGGAAGTAGGCGCAGAAGTCGAACTCAAATAATATTGTCTGATTCTCAGACATTTAGGTTAAGAATCCCCTAATCGGGTGATTCTTAACCTTTTGTGTCAAAAATACGTATGAAGCTGCGGCAGGTGCGGGCAGCGCTCTCCTGAGTCGGCCACTGGCACATCCAACGGGATGTCGCGAACCGTCGCGAGGCTCTTGCGCAGTTTTCTCCATTGTTTTTTATCTCGCCACGCTGTGTGCGGTGGCCGAAGGAATAAAAGCTGGCGCGACGTTGCGCTGATTCCCAACATAAAGCACTGCCGCTGTCTTGTTTTTGGCACTGACACAATAATTTATTACGGCACCCAAATCATTTTTTAGATGTCAACTCAGACTGTTAAACCACGCATCAATTTTGCAACGGTAAAGGCTCCCTTCCCTTACCCTGACTTTTTGGATGTGCAGCTGAAATCGTTCCGCGATTTCTTCCAGCTCGACACTCCGCCGGAGCAGCGAAAGAACGAGGGCCTCTACAAGGTTTTCTCCGAAAATTTCCCTATTTCGGATACCCGCAACAATTTTACGCTCGAATTTCTGGATTACTATATTGATCCGCCGCGATATACTATCGAAGAGTGTCTGCAACGCGGTTATTCGTACAGCGTACCCCTCAAGGCTCGTCTGAAACTGTCGTGTACCGATCCGGAACACGAGGATTTCACTACCGAAATCGAAAACGTTTACCTGGGCCAGATACCCTACATGACTGAGAAAGGCACCTTCGTGATCAATGGTGCCGAGCGCGTAGTTGTTTCGCAGCTACACCGTTCGCCCGGCGTTTTCTTCGGCCAGAGCACACACGCAAACGGCACGAAGCTCTACAGCGCACGTATTATTCCTTTCCGCGGTTCCTGGATTGAATTCGCTACCGACATCAACAATGTGATGTTCGCGTACATCGACCGCAAGAAGAAATTGCCCGTAACCACTCTGCTGCGTGCTATCGGTCTGGAAAGCGATAAGGACATCATCGAAATCTTCGGTCTCGCCGAGGAAATCAAGGTGAACAAGACCAACCTGAAGAAGGCTGTTGGCCGCAAGCTCGCCGCCCGCGTGCTCAAATCGTGGGTAGAGGATATGAGTGATACCGATACCGGCGAAGTTACGACCATCGAGCGTAACGAGGTTATACTCGACCGTGAGGCCGTTATTACCGAGGACGATATCGAAGACATCCTGAATTCGGGTGTTTCCACCGTACTGCTTCACAAGGAGGACGCAAATACGTCCGACTACTCGATAATTTTCAATACCCTCCAGCGCGACCAGACCAACAGCGAGACGGAGGCTATCAATTATATCTATAAACAGCTCCGCAACGCCGATCCGCCAGACGACGCCAGCGCACGCGAGGTTATCTACAACCTGTTCTTCAGCGAGAAGCGCTACGATCTGGGCGAGGTTGGCCGTTACCGTATCAACCGTAAGCTCGACCTTTCCACTCCTATGGAGGTTCGTGTCCTTACCAAGGAGGATATCATAGCCATTATCCGCTATCTTATCGAGCTTATCAACAGCCACGCCGATGTAGATGATATCGACAACCTCTCCAACCGTCGCGTTCGTGCCGTTGGCGAGCAGTTGTACAATCAGTTCGGTGTAGGCCTGAACCGCATGGCTCGTACCATTCGCGAGCGCATGAATGTGCGCGACAACGAAGTGTTCACTCCCACCGACCTTATCAACGCAAAGACAATCTCGTCGGTTATCAACAGCTTCTTCGGTACAAACGCCCTCTCGCAGTTCATGGACCAGACCAACCCTCTGGCCGAAATCACTCACAAGCGCCGTATGTCGGCCCTCGGCCCCGGTGGTCTGTCGCGCGAGCGTGCAGGCTTCGAGGTTCGAGACGTGCATTATACCCACTACGGACGTCTGTGTCCTATCGAAACTCCCGAAGGCCCGAACATCGGTCTTATCAGCTCGCTCTGTGTGTATGCTAAGATCAACGACCTCGGCTTTATCGAGACTCCGTACCGCAAGGTTGAGGATTCCCGCGTTAATCTGAATAACGACGAGGTTGTATACCTCACCGCCGAAATCGAGGAAGGCAAGACCATCGCGCAGGGCAACGCGCCGCTGAACGATGACGGAACCTTCGTGAACAAGACTGTTAAGGCACGCCGCGATGCCGACTTCCCCGTAGTTGCTCCCGACCAGGTGGAACTTATGGATGTGTCGCCCTCGCAGATTGCCTCTATCGCCGCATCGCTCATTCCCTTCCTGGAGCATGACGATGCCAACCGCGCACTCATGGGATCGAACATGATGCGCCAGGCTGTGCCCCTGATGCGCAGCGAGGCTCCTATTGTCGGCACCGGCATCGAAGCCCAGCTCGCTCGCGACAGCCGAACCCAGATTACCGCCGAAGGCGACGGCGTTGTAGAATTTGTGGACGCTACAGTTATCCGCATACGCTACGACCGCGACGCCGACGAGGAATTTGTTTCATTCGACAGCCCCGTAAAGGAATACAAGATACCCAAGTTCCGCAAAACCAACCAGAGCACCACAATCGACCTACGCCCCATCTGCAACAAGGGTCAGCGCGTTACCAAAGGCGACATTCTCACCGAAGGCTATGCCACCGAGAAGGGCGAACTCGCGCTTGGCCGCAACCTCAAGGTTGCCTTCATGCCCTGGAAGGGCTACAACTACGAGGACGCCATTGTGCTGAACGAGCGTGTCGTACGCGACGATATCCTTACATCGGTACACGTGGACGAATACTCGCTTGAAGTGCGCGAGACAAAGCGCGGTATGGAGGAACTCACATCCGATATCCCCAACGTGAGCGAGGACGCAACCAAGGATCTGGACGAACGCGGTATTATCCGTGTGGGCGCACACGTTGTGCCCGGCGATATAATGATTGGTAAGATTACGCCTAAGGGCGAGTCGGATCCCACTCCAGAGGAGAAGCTGCTCCGTGCAATCTTCGGCGACAAGGCCGGCGATGTGAAGGACGCATCACTGAAGGCCACTCCGTCGCTCAAGGGTGTCGTTATCGGCACAAACCTCTATGCCCGCGCCGCCAAGAAGGGCCGCAACAAGGCTGTGAACGCTCTGCTGCCCAAAATCGACGAGGAATACGATGCCAAGAAGGCCGAACTGCTCGACATTCTTGTTAACAAGCTGATGACGCTCACCGAGGGCAAGACCTCCGACGGCGTAACAGATTTCCTCGGCAGCGAAATCGTTCCCAAGGGTTCGCGCTTTACTCCTGCCGTGCTCAACAGCATCAATTACGATACTCTGAGCCTGAGCCACTGGACCACAGACGAGCACACCAACGACCTTATCCGCCGCTCGATTGTCAATTACCTTCAGAAATACAAGGAAATCGACACCGAGATGCGCCGTAAGAAATTCGATATCTCCATCGGCGACGAGCTGCCTTCCGGCATCATGCAGATTGCCAAGGTTTACATTGCCAAGAAGCGTAAAATCAGCGTGGGCGACAAGATGGCAGGCCGCCACGGTAACAAAGGTATCGTGAGCCGTATCGTGCGTCAGGAAGATATGCCTTTCCTTGCCGACGGTACTCCTGTGGACATTGTCCTGAACCCTCTGGGTGTGCCTTCGCGAATGAACCTCGGTCAGGTGTTCGAGACCGTTCTCGGATGGGCCGGACGCGAGCTTGGCGAGAAATTCGCAACACACATCTTCGACGGCGCCAGCATGGATGATATCAACTACTGGACCGACAAGGCCGGCCTTCCCCGCTACGGCAAGACATACCTGTACGACGGCGGCACCGGCGAGCGTTTCGACCAGCCTGCTACCGTTGGTGTGATCTATATGCTTAAGCTCGGCCACATGGTAGAGGACAAGATGCACGCACGTTCCATCGGTCCGTACTCGCTCATCACCCAGCAGCCTCTCGGCGGTAAGGCCCAGTTCGGCGGCCAGCGCTTCGGTGAAATGGAAGTGTGGGCGCTCGAGGCATTCGGCGCAGCTCATATCCTTCAGGAAATCCTCACCATCAAGTCCGACGACGTCAACGGCCGTAGCAAGGCTTACGAAGCAATCGTCAAAGGCGACCCGATGCCCACCCCCGGCATCCCCGAATCGCTCAACGTGCTTCTCCACGAGCTCCGCGGCCTCGGCCTCAGCATCAATCTGGAGAACTGATTCTCTCCTTATCATCAAACAGACTAAAGCACACATCGATATATGGCTTTTAGAAAAGAAAACAAACCAAAGAACGTGTTCTCGAGAATCACAATCGGCCTTGCTTCGCCCGAGGAGATTTTCGACAAGTCGAGCGGTGAGGTTCTCAAGCCTGAGACCATCAACTACCGTACGTACAAGCCCGAGCGCGACGGCCTGTTCTGCGAGCGCATCTTCGGTCCTGTAAAGGACTACGAGTGCCACTGCGGCAAATACAAGCGTATTCGCTACAAGGGTATCGTGTGCGACCGCTGCTCGGTTGAAGTAACAGAAAAGAAAGTGCGCCGCGAGCGCATGGGCCACATACGCCTGGTCGTGCCTGTGGCTCACATCTGGTATTTCCGTTCGCTGCCTAATAAAATCGGCTACCTCTTAGGTCTTCCTTCGAAGAAACTCGACGCCGTAATCTACTACGAGCGTTACATTGTTATAAATCCCGGTGCTGCAGCAGAACAGGGCGTGCAGAAGCTCGATCTCCTCAGCGAGGAAGAGTATTTCGACCTGCTCGACAAGCTGCCCCGCGAGAACCAGATGCTTGAGAACGGCAATCCCGACAAGTTCGTCGCCAAGATGGGCGCCGAGGCTATCTACGACCTTCTCAAGGACCTCGATCTGGACACTCTGAGCTACGACCTGCGTGCCCAGGCAAACCAGGAAGGCTCGCAGCAGCGCAAAACCGAGGCTCTCAAGCGCCTTCAGGTTGTGGAGGCTTTCCGCGCCTCGCGCAACCGTAACAAGCCCGAGTGGATGATTCTCCACGCTGTGCCTGTTACTCCTCCCGAACTCCGTCCTCTCGTTCCCCTGGACGGCGGCCGTTTCGCCACATCCGACCTCAATGACCTCTATCGCCGCGTTATCATCCGCAACAACCGCCTTAAACGTCTTATCGAAATCAAGGCTCCCGAGGTGATTCTGCGCAACGAAAAACGTATGCTTCAGGAGGCCGTGGATTCGCTGCTGGACAACTCCCGCAAGTCGTCGGCTGTGAAGAGCGATGCAAACCGTCCCCTCAAATCTCTGTCCGACTCCCTCAAGGGCAAGCAGGGCCGCTTCCGTCAGAACCTCCTCGGTAAACGTGTCGACTATTCCGCACGTTCCGTAATCGTTGTAGGTCCCGAACTCAAGATGCACGAGTGCGGTCTGCCCAAGGACATGGCCGCCGAACTCTACAAACCGTTCATTATCCGCAAACTCATCGAGCGCGGCATCGTAAAGACCGTCAAGAGCGCCAAAAAAATTGTGGACCGCAAGGAACCCGTTGTATGGGATATCCTCGAGTACGTGATGAAGGGTCATCCCGTTCTGCTCAACCGTGCTCCTACACTGCACCGTCTCGGTATCCAGGCATTCCAGCCAAAGCTTATCGAAGGCAAGGCAATTCAGCTCCACCCGCTTGCATGTACGGCGTTCAATGCCGACTTCGACGGCGACCAGATGGCTGTGCACCTGCCCCTGGGCAACGAGGCTGTTCTCGAGGCTCAGATCATGATGCTGGGCTCGCACAACATCCTCAACCCCGCCAACGGCGCTCCTATCACCGTGCCTTCGCAGGACATGGTGCTGGGTCTGTACTATATCACAAAACTGCGTCCCGGCGACAAGGGCGAAGGCCACACCTTCTACGGTCCCGAGGAAGCGCAGATAGCATATAACGAAGGTCGTGTAACACTGCATGCGCCCATCAACATCCTTGTTGACGACGTTGACGAGCAGGGCAACAAGATCCGCCACATTGTTGAGAAGACTTCCGTAGGCCGCGTGCTTGTAAACCAGTACGTGCCCGAGGAAATCGGTTACCTCAACATGCTTCTGTCCAAGAAGTCGCTCCGCGACGTCATTACCCGCGTAATCAAAAAATGCGGTATCCCCCGTTCCGCCCAGTTCCTGGACGACATCAAGAACCTCGGATACTACATGGCATTCCGCGGCGGTCTTTCCTTCAACCTTGGCGACGTGCTCGTTCCGCCGGAGAAGAAAGAGATTGTCGACGAAGGCTACCGCCAGGTTGCCGAAGTTATGGAGAACTTCCAGATGGGTGTTATCTCCGATAAAGAACGTTACCAGCAGATTATCGATATCTGGACCCAGGTGAACGCCAAGCTTACAAACGTGCTGATGAAGCAGATGACCGAAGCCAACCAGGGCTTCAACGCCATCTTCATGATGCTCGACTCCGGCGCCCGTGGTTCCAAGGACCAGATCCGTCAGCTCGCCGGTATGCGCGGTCTTATGGCCAAGCCCCAGAAAGCCGGTGCCGAAGGCGGTCAGATTATCGAGAACCCTATTTTGGCGAACTTCAAGGAAGGCCTCTCCGTGCTGGAATACTTCATCTCCACCCACGGTGCCCGCAAAGGTCTTGCCGATACCGCTCTTAAAACCGCCGACGCCGGTTATCTTACCCGTCGTCTGGTCGACGTCGCTCACGACGTCATCATCAACGAAGAAGACTGCGGCACCCTCCGCGGCCTCGTATGCACCGCCGTTACCAAGAACGACGAAGTTGTTGCCTCGCTGGGCGAGCGCATCCTCGGCCGTGTGTCGGTATACGATGTAGTGCATCCCCTCACAGGCGAGGTGATTGTACGCGCCGGCGAAGAAATCAACGACGCCGCAGCCGATATTATCGACGCATCGCCTATCGAGAGCGTAGAAATCCGTTCTGTCCTCACCTGCGAGAGCAAGCGCGGCGTGTGCGCCAAGTGCTACGGCCGCAACCTCTCAAACCTGCGCATGGTGCAGAAGGGCGAGGCTGTCGGCGTAATCGCAGCACAGTCCATCGGCGAGCCCGGTACCCAGCTGACACTGCGTACATTCCACGTCGGTGGTGTTGCAACCAACATATCCGCCACTTCCAAACTCGTTTCCAAATACGACGGTAAGCTCGAAATCGAGGACCTGCGTACAGTGGAGGGCGAAAACGGCGTCAAGATTGTTGTAGGCCGTCTTGCCGAGATGCGTATCATCGATCACAACACCGGCATGCAGCTTATGAGCGCTCAGATTCCTTACGGTTCCAAACTGTTCATGAACGACGGCGACGACGTGAAGAAAGGCGACGAAATCTGCGAATGGGACCCCTTCAACAACGTTATCGTTACGGAAAAGGCAGGTACCGTACACTACGTCGACCTTATCGAGAACGTTACATACCGCAACGATTCCGAAGGCCACGCAATGAGCGAAGACCGCGTGATTACCGAATCGCGCGACCGCCAGCACGTGCCTTCCATGCAGATTATCGGTGCCGACAACGAAGTTGTGGCAACATATTCGCTGCCTGTAGGCGCTCACCTCATATTCAAGGACGGCGACGAAGTGAAGATAGGTGATACCTTCGCCAAGATTACCCGCTCCACCCACGGCGCCGGCGATATCACCGGCGGTCTGCCCCGCGTTACCGAGCTCTTCGAAGCCCGCAACCCCTCCAACCCCGCCATCGTTTCCGAGGTCGACGGTATGGTCAAGTTCGGCAAGCTCAAACGCGGCAACCGCGAGATTATCGTAGAGCCCAAATTCGGCGACGCCAAGAAGTACCTCGTGCCCATGTCCAAGCAGATACTTGTGCAGGAGAACGATATCGTCCGCGCCGGTACACCCCTCTCGGACGGTGCCATCACTCCTACCGACATCCTTAACATCATGGGCCCGACAGCCGTTCAGGAATACATTGTCAACGAGGTTCAGGACGTTTACCGCATGCAGGGTGTGAAGATCAACGACAAACACTTCGAGGTAATTGTACGCCAGATGATGCGCAAAGTACGCATCATCGACTCCGGCGACACCAACTTCCTTGAGGAGCAGATCGTAGACAAGCGCGACTTCATGGACGAGAACGACCGCATCTGGGGCAAGAAATATGTAGTCGATCCGGGCGACAGCGAGACACTGCACGCCGGCCAGATTATCACCGCCCGCAAGCTCCGCGACGAGAACTCGCTGCTGAAACAGCGCGACCTCCGTCCCGTTATCGTGCGCGACGCACAGCCTGCAACCTCCGAACAGATTCTTCAGGGTATCACACGTTCCGCCCTCCAGACTTCCAGCTTCATCTCGGCTGCTTCCTTCCAGGAAACCACCAAGGTGCTCAACGAAGCCGCCATCCAGGGCAAGAGCGACCCCCTCGAGGGCATGAAGGAGAACGTTATCTGCGGCCACCTCATCCCCGCCGGTACCGGTCTGCGTGAGTACGAGGACATCCTCGTGTCCAGCTCCGACGACATCGACAGCATCGCTCCCGCATATCCCGCCGAAGCGCCGATGGAAGTAGACGCATCCGAAGTATCCAACGACTGATTCCCGAATCACCATAAATAGCAGGCAGCCCGTCAGGGCTGCCTGTTTTCATATCCGTTTCTATCCGAAGACAATAAAAAATCTTGCGAGCGAGATTGTCTCAGTTCTACTTCGCTCGCAGGATTTTATTATTCGTTGAGTGTATTCTCAGGGTAGGCGTTCTAAGTGGAATGTGCTTGCGATGGTTACTCTGTCTATTTCGATGTAGACAGAGAGGGTGCCAACGTTCATCAGGCCGTTGATGAACAAGAATTCCTACCGCAGCCGCAGTTCTGTTGTTACCTTGTACTCGAATGTTTCTCCGACGTTGAATTCAGGCTGGATGATTACTTCTTTTGCCGCGCACACAAAGCATACTACCATCATTGAGATAGTATATACGATAGTTCGTTTCATAGATAATATTTTTATTATTACTTCTCATTCGGTTCCGGGTCGGGGATTTGGAGGAGGGTTTCGATGGCGAAATCCAGAATAGAGTCGTGGCCGTTGACGGCGGCCGTGGTGTCCATGTGTATTTCGAAGCCTTCGGTTGGGGCGACGCCGTGTTCGGTGAGCTGTTTGTCGCAGTCGTAGATTGGCGATGCGGAAAAGCGTACGCCCCATCCGCAGGGGATTTCTGAGGAGAAAGGTGCGCCGCTGCCGCCCCCGGTGGTGGTGCCGGCGATTGTTACGTGCTCAAGGCCTTTCATTATGGATACGAAGTTGTTGGCTGCGCTGAACGTGCCGCGGTTCGCGAGCACGATAACGGGCTTTAGCCACCGCACGCCTATCACGGGGTCGAAATAGTAGGGATATGGTTCGGAAAAATCATCGTGGCCCGGGCCCGTCTTGTGCTGGATGTAGCCTGCAAGGGTTTTCTCGTTGATGAAGTGGCTTGCGAGGGCTTCTGCATTGGTAAGGTTGCCGCCGCCGTTGCTGCGTACATCCAGTATCATGCCTTTGCAGTCTTTCATGGTCATCATCATCTCGTTCACGAAGCTGTTGCTGATGCCGTTGGCGAACGACGAATAGTAAACGTAACCAACTTTGCCGTCGGCGAGTACTTTATAGCTCATGCCTCCGGCTGTGTAGTAGTCGAAGTCGAGATAGTGTTCCTGAATCAGCCGCCAGTCGAAATCGGCAGGGTAGTCGCTCCACCATTTGCGGTAGTAGGATACATTGAACCAGGATATTAGGTTTGTGTGGCCGTCTTTCAGCTCGTCGAGCATGTCGGCGCATACTTCGAAGAGCTCTTTTTCTGTCATTTCGGGCTTGAGTTTGGCGCGGTATCGGGCGCCGGTCTCGTCCCAGTCGATGTCTTTCTCGCTGAAGAAGCAGTAGTGTTCGTCGAGGACTGTCCATAGGGCGTCGAAGTTGCCGTATACGTCGTTATCCCAATCTTCGATTGAATGGCATGAGGTGGCTGTCAGTGCCACGACGGCCGTGATGGCCCCTAATGTGTTACGCAGGCGTTTCATAGGTCAGTAGAGTGCGCTGATGATTTTACAGTCTCTCGAAATGCCTGTGCGCTTGGCCGAGAGAGAAATCCATTCGCTTGCCACACCTATTACGAAGGTGTGTTCGATACGGCGTGTAACCAGGTGCGATGCCTTGGTAGAAAGGATGCCGCATCGGTAGCCGGCGCGTATTATTGTGCGGCCCAGCCTGAAGTCGGCGGTGAGCAGGTTGTCGAGCCTGAAATAGTTGCCTGGCCACGCGCATCGGGCAAGGCCGCTGTGGTTTCCGAGGTATATCTCGTAGTACAGTTCTCCATACTGTGGCGAGAAAAAGGCTCCGGTGAGGGGCATCTCTGCAAGGTAGCGAAGGCATACGGGCAGTTTGCCGAAGGTATGGTTCCACGCGGCGCCGGCAGCGGCGTTCACGGTCCACGAGGCTTTTAGCGACACAGGGTTGTTGCTGTTTCGTGGCAGATAGATTACGCCGGCGTTAATGTCGGTGCTTCCGCCGGCGAATATGCTCCAGCCCTGCGGCAGACTGAACCGTCGCAGCATGCTCCAGCCTACGCGCATGCCGAGGTTCCACAGGCGTGCGTTATGTGCGGGCTGGTTGTATGTCCCTGCGAGCGACAGGCGCCCGTCAAGGCGCATCACCCATCGCTCCGGATCGAATTTCATGGCCTGCATGCGCTCATAGCTTAGTGCATATGCCGTGCCGGAGTGGTGCAGGGGGCTCAGGTATGTTTCCGTGATGTGTGCCGTGCCGGCTTCGAGGGTGTATGCCGACAGCACGGGGCGTTCTACGGCCGCCGCGTTGTCCGGATCCTGCGCGTGAAGTATGGCAGGAAGCAGCATCAGCAGGGCCAGCTTAGTTTTCTTCGTCATTGAACAGCGATGGAGTGGTAGGGATATCCTCGTATTCGTCGGAGAGGTCGGTGATGTCCGATGCCGCTGTATCTGCGGTTTCTATGTCTTCTGCCTCGCTTTCTTCCGGGGAATCTTCTTCTATAACTTCCGGCTCGGGCAAAAGTTCAATATCTTTCAGCGGCAGTATGGACAATCGCTTTCCTTTGGCTTTGAAGGATTTTACACCTATGAATTCCACTGCGTCCACCTCCAGCGGCACGCGCGCCTCGTCCTGGAACACCAGGTTCAGCACCGGCGATTTCTGGTCGGTGAGCAGAATTAGCGTCGAATTTTCGTTTTCGCCGATGAACCGCTGCTTTTTCGTACTCTCGTCGAATGTGAATCGCTTGATGTACGGGAAGCCCTGGTCGGCGTCGTTCAGCACGGCGGTCCACACGGTCTTGGGTCTGAATTTCTCTATGCGCAGTATGTTGTCGTCGTAGTGGTTGGTTGCTTCGAATCCGCTGGTGTAGAATTCGCCGTTTTTCAGCACTATAAGCACGCGGTCGGTGCCGTGGAACTCACCCAGGTAAGTGCCACGGCCTTCGTAGTTGAGGCGCAGTACATCCTGGTCGAACCATACCTGCAGCCCGCCAAGGGTGCTTGCGCCGCGCTCTTTCAGCGAGAACCGCTGAACTTCGTTCTTGGTAACGAGGTTGCCCATAGCCCCTCGTCCCTTCACTGCCATTTTGCTGAAATCCACGTCTATGCTCAGATTTTTCAGTCTCAGCTTGGGTTTGAGGCTCACCTTCACCACTTCTGCCTCGCCGTTGGGATTGGCCGAGAACCACACTATCCGCGAGCCGGGCAGGCCGGGCGTGAGGTTGTACTCGCGGTCGCGCGTCATGCCGGTGGCGTTGAAGCGCTTCATGTAGTATGCTCCGCCTTTGCCGTTCTGGTATATCACATTGTATATCGTGCGCTCGTCTTTGCGCCTGTACACATTCACGTACAGCACGTTCTTGTCCACGAACAGTTTTTCCTGAACGCGCACAATTTTGTAGCGGCCGTCGCGGTAGAAGATTATCACGTCGTCAAGCAGCGAGCAGTTGCATACAAACTCATCCTTTTTCAGCGATGTGCCAATGAAACCTTCCTCGCGGTTGATGTACAGTTTCTCGTTGGCCTCGGCCACGTTGGCGGCCTGGATGTTGTCGAACGAGCGTATCACAGTGTGGCGCGGATAGGAGGCTCCGTATTTTTTCTTTAGGTACTCGTACCATTCCACAGTTACGTCGTCTATGTGCTCCAGTTTGTCTAATGTGTCGGAGATGCGTGCGCGCAGCGCGTTGATGGCGCGGTCGGCGTCGTCGGAGTTGAAGCGTAGGATGCGCTTCATTTTTATTTCGAGCAGTTTAAGTATGTCGTCGCGTGTAACCTCGCGTGTGAACGACGACTTGAATTTTTCGAGGCGTCGGTCAATGTGGGCTACTGCGGCGTCTATGTCAGGGGCTTCTTCGTATTCTTTGTCCTTGTATATCCGTTCTTCAATGAAAATTTTCTCGAGAGATGCGTAGAGCAGTTGTTCGCGGTCTTCGCCGAGCGAAACGTTGAGGTCTGCGGTGATGATTTTCTTTGTCATCTCCACATTGTGCTCCAGCACCTCGTGTATGCCTGGAAATATCGGTTTCTCGTCGCGGATAACACAGCAGTTGGGCGATATGTTCACCTCGCAGTCGGTGAAGGCATAGAGCGCGTCAATGGTCTTGTCGCTCGATGTGCCCGGTATCAGATGCACGAGAATAGATGCCTTGTCGGCTGTGTTGTTCTCTACTTTTCTAATCTTTATCTGGCCGCGGTCGAAGGCTTTTAGGATGGAGTCGATAAGAGCTTCGGATGTCTTGCCGTATGGCAGTTCGGTGATATTGAGTGTCTTGGAATCTATCTTCTCTATTTTTGCGCGTACTTTCACGCTGCCGCCGCGACGGCCGTCGTTGTAGCGCGACACGTCTATCATGCCGCCGGTAACAAAATCGGGGTATAGCTCATATTCTTCTCCGCGCACGCACGCGATGGCGCCGTCAAGTAGTTCGTTGAAATTGTGGGGCAGAATTTTCGACGACAGGCCCACGGCAATGCCTTCGGCGCCCTGAAAAAGCAGCAGAGGAAACTTGGCTGGAAGCGTTATTGGTTCGCGCTTGCGGCCGTCGTAACTCATGGTCCATTCCGTAACCTTTGGATTATAAAGCACTTCCGAGGCAAACAGCGACAGACGCGCTTCAATATATCGGGCTGCCGCCGCCGGTGCGCCGGTCAATATGTTGCCCCAGTTTCCCTGCGTTTCAACAAGAAGGTCTTTCTGGCCGAGTTGTACAAGGGCATCTTTTATGGATGCGTCGCCGTGCGGGTGGTACTGCATCGTGGTACCCACAATGTTGGCAACCTTGTTGAAACGACCGTCGTCGATTGTTTTCATTGCGTGGAGAATGCGGCGCTGCACGGGTTTCAGACCGTCGTCGATATGGGGGACGGCGCGCTCTAAAATTACGTACGACGCATATTCAAGGAACCATGTCTGGTACATTCCGCGCAGATGGTGGCGAACGATATCCTCTTTGGATGTATATGGACGTTTGCCTCCGGCGGGCACAGGTATTTCCTCGCCGTTGAGCTTCTCGGTGTACTCCTCTTCTTCTTCGGGGGTCTCGCCTTGTTCTATTGTGGTGTATTCTTCGTTTTCTTCAGGTTCGTCGGTATCTTCTTTCATGGATTACTGCCAATTTTGCACAAAAATAACAAATTTTCGCCTAAAACGAAAGTTCCAGCCGGAAAACTCACCGCAACCTGTCCGTTCTAATAACCTACATACTTCTTTGAACCTACAAAAACAAGAACATCTATAATCCAAGGATGTTACCACCCTTATCATTTGGATGAGCTTTCAATTCTTTTCCAAATATGAACAGCCCATTTACAATATTGAATCTATCGGCAGGCTATCAGTTGGCTCTGTCTGTTTTGGCTTTTGTGCCTCAGACACTTCAGTTGCATGTTCTCCCATTCCGATACCATAATCATACCCAATATAGCAGATGTTGCCATCGATAACACTAAATTCAAATGGGTATTCTCTTTCACAAGTTATAAGATAAGGGAAATCTTTACGCCATTTCCGAAACTTGTAAATTTCAGTTGTGTTTTTTATATAACCCTTGGCCTTGAAATCGTCAAAGATAACAGGTATGTCATTTATAAATGCAACTTTGTATTTGCCTTCATAACATAACGATTTTAGAGTTTGATATTACGTTATTTTGTATATGCACCATCAGAATTCTACGGGTCCGGAAATTTCCACTCCCGTTATATTAGCTTCCTCAATCTTGCGCTTCAGCTTTTCGGAAATATATACTTTTCTATCAAATGTTTTGAACGTAAACATATCCAAAGACCGGTCGAAATCTTCAGCCATTATCAGTTTTTCAGACCTAACAGCAAATAAGGTGTTTGCTGCCGCTTCTAATAACTCACGATAATGTTTGTATGAGTTTATTGTTATTATAGGGCCTACGTATTTAGATCCATATTCAGTTTCGCGGAATTTGGATTTAGCATAGTCTATATAGCCAAGCACTTTTTCATCAGTTAATAATGTGCAATAGTTCGTTAAAAATTAGCCTAGCCTAAGCGGCTCTGGCAGTAAATAAAATG
>CALEUL010000050.1 GCA_937921035.1 uncultured Porphyromonadaceae bacterium | reverse complement strand
CACTGATTCTATTGTTTAATTTTAATTTATCGGTAAGAATTTACCGAAGTATTGTGACATATACAGGCACCCTTAATTCATTTTCAACATATCAGCGCCATTTTGAGTTAAGAAACCTCAACCTTTACAAAATTCGGTTAACAGAGCAATAAATACTACAGTCTCCGATACTCTTTCCGTCCCTTCAGGTAGTAATCGACAAGGATATTGCGGCTGCTGTCGATATCACTGCCAAGTAGGTTCCTATCGGGATGGTCGGTATACGATCCACGCATACAGGCAAAATCGCGATGCGCGCGTACTATGGCCGCGGCATTGGCAAAGTTGAACGTAAGCACATATTTGAGCCATGCGACAGTATCGAGCAACCGCCGGCGGAACAGAAAACCTCGGCGGACCGTATCGGGCAGATTCTTATGCAGCATAAGCAGGTTGTTGCGGAAGTTGAGATACGTCTTCCGTGGATTCTCGGCTGGCAGAGAACCGCCGCCAAGGTGATATACCGCGGCCGACGGCACGACAGCAATCTTATACCCTGCCAGACGTATCCGCCAGCAAAGGTCTATCTCTTCCATATGGGCGAAAAAACCCGGGTCGAGCCCGCCGCAGCGCACATACAGATTCCTGCGCACCATAAACGCAGCTCCGCTGGCCCACATCAGGTTGTCGAGCGGCTCGTCATACTGGCCGGAATCTCTTTCGCATGTGGAAAAAATACGTCCGCGGCAATACGGATAACCATTCCGGTCCAGAAAACCGCCACAGGCACCGGCATATTCGAACATATCCGGCTCTTTGTATGCAAGTATCTTGGGCTGACAGACGCCTACATCGGGGTGAGTTTCCATAAAATCGTAAAGTTCCGTATCCCATCCGGGCGTAGTGGCCACATCTGAATTCAGGAGTACTACATATTTCGAATTCACGGCAGCGAGCGCTCTGTTATATCCTTCGGCGAAACCGTAATTACGGTCGAAAACGATAAGTTCAACCGTCGGGAAATTTTTCTTGATATAATCCACAGACCCATCGTCGCTGCCATTGTCGGCTACGATTATCCGTGATATATTGTTATCGGAATTGGCAAGTACCTGCGGGAGGTATTCTTCAAGCAGACGTATGCCGTTCCAGTTCAGTATAATGACATCGACTGGTTTTTCTGACTCTGTCATTTCTGTTCCAGCGTTACTTTGTTTTTCCATCTTTTATGTGTCCACAGCCAGATTGAGGGATTCCGGCGTATGGTTGTTTCCAACAATATTGCATAGTTTTGGGTAAGCTCGCCTCGAGGAGCCTGATGCGAGCCATCGTCGAGCAAGCGCGTTACTATGCGGTAGTGTCCGCGCGATATTTTCTCCATATCCCAGTACACAGCCGCCATACCCATGCGGGTAGCAAGAGTTTCTGTTCCTGTTATGAACGCCGTAGGCCGGTTGAGAAACATGGTAACGTATGTAGGGTCGCCATGACTGGGTTTCTGATCGCTCATGAAACCGGTTACCGATACGATTCCGTCTTTTTTGAGACGCAGAAGGTCTCGGAAAACAGTCGTTTTGGCAAACGAACGAGAACCGAAGCGACTTCGCACTTTCAGCATAATTCTGTCGAAAGCTTTGTTACGCAACGGACGGTACACCTGACAATACTCTACTCCTTCGGTTGTTGTATGGAGGGTAACCGACGGTGCCCATTCCCAGTTCCCGCAGTGCGAAAAATACACTACAATACTTTTGCCTGCTTTGGTAAGGCTGTCTATCAGCTCCACATTCTCGAAAGTTATTCTACGCTCCACCTCCCGGTCGGAAATATGCAGCAACTTTATCGTTTCCACAAAGCAGTCGGCAAAATGACGGTAGAAATTGCGTTCGATGCGCTTGCGTTCTTCAGGTGTTTTGTCAGGGAAACACTTGGCCAGATTATCTTCAACCACCTTGCGGCGATATCGCACAACATGGTACAGAAGGAAATCCACAAAATCGGCAAGGACGTACAGCACACAGAACGGCAACAAGGCAAGCGCCTTGAACATGGCATATAATATATAATATATAATGTCGTTCACCATTTCTATCGGATTATCGCAGTAATCGTCTCGCCGTCCTCGAGAAGGGATTCAAGAGAAAGATTGCGCACGGTATTGTCATATTCGGCCCCGAGATTTGTCTCTACACGAAGATAATTGTCCGTGAAACCGCCCAACTGTTTGCCGGCATGGCCATGCTCAAGCAGGACGGGACGCACGGTACCGATAAAACGCGATGCGAATTCACGATGCTTGCGCGCACTTATATCCATCATTACAGCGCAACGGCGGTGTTTCTCTTGCTGCTCCACTGCATAGTCTATCTCCAGCGCGCGGGTTCCTGGGCGCTCGGAGTATGGAAATACATGCAGGTGGCTGATGTCGATACTCTCGACAAACGCTCGCGACGATTCAAAGCGCTCCGGCGTCTCGCCTCGCGTACCTACCATAAGATCCACGCCTATAAAGGCATCCGACAGCACATGGCGTATCCGCTCGACCTTACGGGCAAACAATGCTGAATCGTAGCGACGGTGCATCAGCGCGAGCACCTCATCGTCGCCGCACTGCAGCGGTATATGGAAATGCGGCATAAAGCGCCTGGACACACCGACAAAATCTATCAGTTCATCGGTTAGCAGATTCGGCTCTATAGATGATATCCTGTATCGCTCGATGCCGTCGACTTTGTCGAGTTCGCGGCACAAGTCGATAAAACGGTCATCTCGTCCATAGCCGAAGTCGCCTATGTTCACTCCAGTTATAACAATTTCCTTTCCGCCTGCAGCAGCGGCCTCGTTGGCTTGCGCAACAATATCCTGTATACTTCCCGAGCGGGAACGTCCGCGGGCCTTGGGAATCGTACAGTACGTACACCAGTAATTGCAGCCGTCCTGCACCTTCAGGAAATAGCGTGTACGGTTACCACGAGAGCAACTCGGCATGAAATCGCGCAGCTCCTTGGCATCAGGGACATCGCACATCTGATTCTTGTCCTCAAAATATTTAAGGGCATAATCTACAAGTCCGAGTTTACCGTTCACACCGGCAACGACAGCCACGCCCGGCAAATCACGCACTTCATCGGGTTTCAGCTGGGCATAGCAGCCTGTAACAAGAATGAGAGCTTCTGGGTATTTCCGGTTAAAGGATCGTATGGCACTACGGCATTTACGGTCGGCCTCACCTGTAACGCTACATGTATTCACCACAATTATGTCGGGTACCTGTCCGTCTGCGACCGGCAGAACGCCACATCTTTCAAACTCGTCGGCAACCGAAGAGGTTTCGGCGAAATTAAGTTTGCACCCGAATGTATGATACAGAGCCTTAAGAGGACGTGGAAAAACTGTGGGATCAGTCATTGGCTTGAAATTCGTTGATAATACTTGCTATTTCACGTGCGTCCTCAGCCGACGTGCACGCCGACATTGGCAAACTCAGCACTTGAGCGCCCAACATCTCTGCAACAGGCAGATTAATGTGAGAGTACCGTTTATAGCATGGCTGCATATGCGGCGGAAGAGGATAATTGATGTCGGTGCCGACACCTTTTTCGGCAAGATATGTACGCAGGCGGTCGCGCAAAGGCGATAAAACCACATACTGATGCCAGACGCACCGGTCGGGAGCTGTACGTAATGGCTTCGTTACCGAAGGATTGTTTATGCAATCGTCGTACACGTGTGCAAGCGTACGTCTATGATTTGTCTCAGCCTCAAGATACGGCAGTTTGGCACGCAAAAAAGCTGCCTGCATCGGATCAAGACGACAGTTAAAGCCTTCGTATATATTATGATAGCGCACGTCCGAGCCGTAATTGGCAAGCGCACGCACTGTCCTTGCAAGGTCGGCATCACTGGTAGTAACAGCGCCGGCATCACCTATGGCACCCAAGTTTTTTGTTGGATAGAAACTGAATGCGGCGGCATCGCCCAGCGCTCCTGTGCGATATAGTCCTTTGGCAGATGGGCAAGCGGAATCAGCACCGATGGCCTGGGCGTTGTCCTCAACAATCAGAAGTCCATATTTGTCTGCTACCCTACGCATTTCAGCATCGTAACATGCCCGGCCGTAAAGATGGACGGTAAGAATAGCCCTTACCCGAGGAGTAACCGCGCTTTCGATACGGGCAGTATCCATATTCAGTGTAACTGGATCCGGCTCCACAAAAACAGGCTCCAACCCGCTATCAGTAATGGCAAGTACAGACGCTACATATGTATTGGACGGTACAATCACTGCGTCGCCCGGAGCGAGGCGTCCCAATTCGATATACGCCTTGAAAATAAGACGCAGAGCATCCAGTCCGTTACTCACGCCTACGCAATAATCTGTTCCGGTAAATGCCGCAAGCTCCTTTTCAAATTCAGCCACCTCGGCCCCTCCAATGTAGCGGCCCGATTCCAATACTCTTACCGCTGCTTCTTTCAATGCCTGCATAAACGGAGCATTGACAGTCCCGAGGTCCAAAAAAGGGTATCGCTTGCTGCTCATTTATCTAAAGTTATCTTAAGAAATTCCTGATAATCGCGTACATAGTCGGCCTCATCATACAGCGTTGAAGTAAGCACCATACATACCGAGCCCGACGAAAAATTATCGAGTGTTCTCCAGTAGCCGGGAGGAACATAAAGACCCTTGAACGGTCGGTTGAGCGTAAAGTGCATCCACTCCTCGCCGTTGAACAGATTGACATTAAAACTGCCAGATATCGCTATAATCAGTTCTTTGCCTTCGTGGTGTGAATGCGCACCACGTTCTTCTCCGGCCGGCACATCGTAAACCCAATACACGCGACGGATATCAAAAGGCAGAAATTTGTCGCCGTTCTGTACAAAAGAAAGGTTTCCGCGCGGGTCGTAGATACGCGGCAGGTCGATAATCTCGGGGTTAACGGACGGTAACATCGGCAAGTCGGCTTAAATATTGACCGTAATGTGTTGAAAGCATTGGCTCCGCAAGTTCCCGCAACTTATCCGCGCTGATAAATCCGCGGCGATAAGCCACTTCCTCGAGCGACGCAATAAGCAGCCCCTGGCGTTTCTGTATAGCCTCTACGAAATTCGAAGCCTCCATCAGGGAATCCACCGTTCCTGTATCGAGCCACGCAAAACCACGGCCGAAGGTCTGCACCTTCAGCAGTCCGGAGTACATGTAACTTTCGTTCACAGAGGTTATCTCAAGTTCGCCACGGGCCGAAGGAGCGATACTGCTCGCCACATCGGCGCTTCCTGCAGGATAAAAGTACAGGCCGACAACAGCAAGGTCGCTTGACGGCTGAGTCGGTTTCTCAACAATCTCAACGGGATTTCCGTCGCCATCAAGAGTAACCACACCGTAACGGGCGGGATTATCGACATGATAGCCAAAAATCGTAGCGAAGCCGTTGTCGGCATCTGCGGCTGCTCGGCGCAACATTCCGCTGAACCCCTGACCGTAGAAGATATTATCTCCTAAAACGAGGCAGCAGGAATCATCTCCAACAAACTCACGCCCGATGGTAAGAGCCTGCGCGAGACCTTCCGGACGGGGTTGTTCGGCATAGCTGACAGAGATGCCGAACTGACTGCCATCGCCCAAAAGACGGCGGAACTGAGGCAAATCGGCCGGCGTTGATATAAGAAGGATTTCCTGAATACCGGCAAGCATAAGCACCGACATCGGATAATAGATCATCGGCTTATCGTATACAGGCACAAGCTGCTTGGAAATGCCACGCGTAATGGGATAGAGTCGCGAGCCTGAACCGCCCGCCAGTATTATTCCTTTCATAATCAACGATCCGAATACATCATTTTATAGTATTGGCGGTATTCCCCGCTTATAATTTTATCGCACCAGTCTTTATTTTCCAGATACCAGGCGACAGTACTGCGCAGGCCGTCCTCAAAGGTATGCTGCGGCCTCCAGCCGAGTTCTTTCATAGACTTCCCGGCATCAATGGCATAGCGCATATCGTGGCCGGGGCGGTCCTTCACATAACGTATCAGCTCCTCGCCGTGTGTTGTTCCGGCAAGTTCACTCATGTATTTCAGCAACAGACGAACTATATCGATATTTTTTCTTTCGGAATAGCCTCCGAAATTATAAACCTGCCCAGAGCGGCCTTTTTCTGCACAGGCAAGCACGCCGTAGCAATGGTCGTCGACATGAATCCAGTCGCGCACGTTGAGTCCCTCGCCATAGACAGGCAGTTCCCGACCCTCAAGGATATTGTTTATCATCAGCGGGATAAGTTTTTCGGGAAACTGACGCGGACCATAGTTGTTGCTGCAACGCGTAATCGTTACAGGCATACCGAACGAGCGGAAGTAGGACATTACGAGCATATCCGAGGACGCCTTCGACGCTGAATATGGCGATGAAGGTCGCAAAGGAGTGTCTTCTGTAAAAGAATCTGTGCCGTACATTGTGCCTCCTCTACCGAGCCTGGCAGCTACAGTCTCAGGAATCTCCACTGGCTCGCCGATTTCAAGATCGCCGTACACTTCATCTGTACTGACCTGTACGAATTTCAATAGCGTCGGAGTAATGCCGGCTCTAAGCTGTTCATCACGCTGACGGCGGCAACATTCAAGCAGATTGAAAGTACCGTCGATATTGGTTGTGATAAAAGGCGATGGGTCGTTTACACTGCGGTCTACATGACTCTCGGCCGCAAAATTCACTACGTATGCGGGCGTGTATTTCTCAAGCATTTCTCCGACCAGCTTTTTATCGGCAATATCGCCATGCACAAAGATTGCCTTGCCCGAATCGACAAGACTGCCGATAGTCATCAGGTTGCCGGCATAGGTCAGCTTGTCCAAAACTACGATTCTTGCATCGGGACGCTCCTTTGCAAGCATAAATACGAAGTTCGAACCGATAAATCCGGCGGCTCCGCTGACAAGAAATGTTATGTTACTCATTGTTTTCCGATTTTTGCGGCATATTTGCAAGCTGGTCGCGCGCAGTGGCAAGCATGCGTTCGAATTTCTCGCGACGTATAGAAGCCCGGCGCTGTGCCTGCAATGCCTGGCTGTATTTGTAGCAATCCACAAGTTCTGAGGCCTGTTTTGCGCTGAGTTTCACAGTTACAGAGGATCTGGAACCCACCAGCACAGCCTTGTCTGGCATAGAATGTGTCAGCAACCAGGGGCCGAGAGCCTCGAGGTCCTCGGGGCTGAAACTGGCGGATTCAGACCCCTCCACGCTGATAACTCTTTCCGGGGATATTTCGGCGGAAGAAACGCGGTCGGCGCCCTGACAGAGTTCCACAGCCCTAAGTCCTATGGCGCGGCCCTGCACATTGGCTACGAGATAGAAGAAACCAGTATCGCTCACGCGGCCCTGAATACCATTGGCGGTCATCATCTTTTCGTCCACACCAACAGGCAGGAAATATCCTTCAAGGCCCACGCTGCTGTCCACATGACGGAACTTTTTGTTCCACTCCTCGCGTTCGAGCGTTGCCTGTGAAAGTTCTGCATCAACAACACCGATGCTGTCGGCGGCAATACCTTCCATAGCCGAAGCTCTCAGACGCATGGCATCGCGGCGAATCTCGGTCTGCTTGGGATAGCGGACATTCAGCGTATCCAACAGTTCGAGAGCTTTGATATATTCCTTGCTATCAATAGCTTGCTGGCTGACAGCCACAAGTTCGGCGGCACTCTTTTTCTCGCTGTCGGTACATGCTGTCAGTCCTACAGCCAAAACAGTGGCCAGCACTGCCCTATTTATTTCTTTGTACATTCTTTACACCTTTTACGGTTTGTATTTTCTTTATAAGCAGATTGAGCGACGAGGTGTCTGACACGCCCACAGAAATGAAACCGTGGAACAGGCCGTCGTTGGAATCAATCGATATACTCCGCAAAGATACGGATTTTTCTTTATTTATGATAGAGGTAATGTTTGTTACTATGCCAATGTCATCCTTACCGACAACGCGCAGCACAGCGGTGAACGTACCTGCGGCAGCCCCGGTGCCGCTCCACCGCGTGCGTATCAGGCGGTTGGCATAGCGAGAACGGATATGCCCGGCGTTGGGACAGTCGGTACGGTGAATCTTAATCACACCCTCCGACGATATAAAACCGAAAACATCATCGCCATAAATAGGATTGCAGCACTTGGAGAGCCTGTAGTTTATACCCTTAATATCGTTGCCGATAACGATAATGTCGTTACCTGTTTCTGCAACCTCGGCTTCCTCGGGCGACATCTGCATAGTGTATTCGCTTGCCGAAACTCGTTCCGCACCTTCGTCGGCCTTGTTCTGGCGCTCGACAATATCGGCATATGCGTCCACAACATCATTAATCTCTATCTTACCCGCGCCGAGGGCGCTGAAAAATATAGTGGCGTCACGGAAGCCCATATTGCTTACGATTCTCGATACCGCAGCTTCATCGTAGTCCAACTTGCGGTTCTTGAAACGGCGCTGAAGCATCTCCTTGCCGATGTCGGCAGATTTATTCTCTGCCTCCTTAAGCACTGTGCGTATCTTGTTGCGCGCTTTCGAGGTAGTAACTATTGAGAGCCAGTCGGGACTCGGTTCCTGCTGCGGCGAGGTAAACACCTCTACGGTATCGCCGCTCTGCAGTTTATAGTTTATCTTGCGTGCGCGGCCGTTTACCTTTCCGCCAACGCACTGGGTGCCTATGCGGGTGTGTATATTGAATGCGAAATCGAGCAAAGTGGCGCCCTGCGGAAGTTTGTACAGATCGCCGCGCGGAGTGAACACAAACACCTCGCGGGAATACACATCCATCTTGAAGTTGCGCATCAGGTCCATCGGGCCGTTCTGACCGGCTTCCAGGATATCGCGCACATTATTCATCCATGCATCCAGATTGCTCTCGCTTTTTATACCCTTGTACTTCCAGTGGGCAGCCAGACCTTTCTCGGCAATCACATCCATGCGGCGCGTTCGTATCTGCACCTCCACCCATCTGTCCTCCGGACCGTATACTGTGATGTGCAGCGATTCGTATCCGTTGCTTTTGGGAATACTGAGCCAATCCTTCAATCGGCCGGGATTGGGACGGTACATATCTGTTACAACCGAATATGCCAGCCAGCATTCGGGTTTCTCTCGCGCCGGTTCGCAGTCGATGATAATACGTATGGCAAACAGGTCGAAAATATCCTCTACAGTATTGTGCTGTTTCTTCATCTTGTTCCAGATGGAATAGATGGACTTCGTTCGACCCTTGATTTCGAATTTCAGACCTTCCGCAATAAGTTTTTCTTTAAGCGGACGAATAAAATCGGCAATATATGCTTCACGTTTCGCCTTGGTCTGATTCAGTTCGTGCGCAATTTTGGTATACACCTCGCGGTTACTGTATTTCAGCGACATATCCTCCAACTCAGACTTTATAGCATAAAGACCGAGGCGGTGTGCGAGAGGTGCATACAGGTAATTGGCTTCGTTGGCAGTATCGCGGACAAGTTTTTCGGCGGGATGATGGTTAATGGCACGCATCAGTCTCAGACGGTCCACAATCATTAGAATTATTACGCGGATATCCTGTGCAAAAGTGAGCAGCAGCTTGCGGAAATTTTCGCTTTGCACCGACGCTCCGTGGCTATACAGGGAACGTACCTTGTCGAGCCCTACTACAAGTTTACCTACGTCTTCTCCCCATTTTCTGGCAATCTCCTCCTCGGAGACGCCTGCGGCAGTGATGGACGAAAGAATAACAGCAAGGCACATATTGCGGTCGGTATCCAGACACTGACATACACAAACGGCAGTCTCCATTGCCGACAACACCATATTGAACCCAAACCTGTCGCGCGCAATAACCTGCGAGACAGCTGCGCGACGTATTGCTTCACGGAGTTCGCGGGCATCGTCGGCCCCAAGTCTGTCGCCAAGATGGCCGCGTAGGCGACGATAGGCTATCGCCAGCCTCTTTCTCTCATCTTCTGTAAAATAATTCTCTTCCATATTGGTAAACCGTCGTTCAAAAGGCCCTGACAGACCCATAAAAAAACAAATGTGAATCAAAGAGATGCGTAATCCCGCCTATACCTTACGGGGGCGCACTTTCTGTAACGAGAAACGTATACTGAGGCCTCCCAGTTCACCGTTGAAAGCCTCAATCTCACCGCCATGCGCCTTAACGGTGTTCTGCACTATCGGCAGACCGAGTCCTGTACCGCTTGCTTTGCGAGAACGGCCGGTATCTACCGTAAAGAAACGATCGAACAAATGAGGGAGATGTTCTGAAGCCACACCAATTCCGTTATCGCGGAATTCGAAGTAACAGAAATTATCGTCTTCCTTCACCATAACGAGTTCGCAGATAGTGCCTTTGGAATAGGAACGTGTATTTTTAAGCAAATTGATAAGCATACCCGACAGCAGATTGTAGTTGCCTCGGATTTTGCAGTCAAGCGGAACATCGAAGCGGAACATCATCGGTTCGATAACTCCGGATTCACGCACATCGCTTGCAATCGTATATGCGAGATCGTGGTAATCTATGTCCTCGGTGCTGATAAGACCGCCGCCCTCCTCGAGGCGCGTTATAGCGGAAATATCGGCGATAAGATTCACAAGACGATCCACATGCTGTTGAGCTTTCTTAAGGAAATGCATACGCGAGGCCTCGTCCATCTCGGGATTCTGAATAATTGTATCGATATACCCCTTGATAACACCTATAGGCGTACGCAATTCGTGATTGACATTGTTTGTCAGTTCCCGCTTGGAACGGGCTTTTTCTTCTATGGCATGCAAAGCAATCTCATGCTCCTTTCGCTCGCGTATCATAGCTTGCGAACGTTCCGTAAAAAGCTGGATTATCTGCCTGGAGATATCGCCGAGCTCATCATGCGGGAAATCCACCGGCGGAGTGAATTTGGGATCGGTGGCGGCACGTTCGGCAAAGGTACGCAGAATGGAAATATTTCGTCCGAAATATCGGGCAAAGAAAAATGCAAACAACGTTATTGCAAGTGCAATAACTATAAATATCCACAAAAATGTAAGCGACGGTGCGATTGCCGTGGATATATCGTTGTTAAACGGCAACAGCGTTATAACCTGAATATGGCCGTCGCCACTTACATCCGACTTGTAATAAAAAAATTTGTTAGGGTTAACGCCTATAGAATAATTGTCCTTATTCTCCAAAAGACCCTGTCCGGTATTGTCACCGATTCTGGAAAGTTCTATAGGCTCGCCGTAGCATTTGAACAGCTTGTCGTCGCGATAGATTGATATGCGCAGACGGTCGTATATGGGATTATCGATATAATACTGGCTGATGAACGAGAGGAAACTCTCCACGTTATAATCCTCGTCGTATGCATCAATTATTCGCGCGTTAATAAGCGCCAGCTGGTCCTTTATCTGCTCCTTTCGGGCATTGCGGTCAGTGTTGTACTGCCAGATGCAGATTACAAAAAATGCAATCCACAACATAGCCACGAGCGGTATAAACAACTGCCACTGGAAACTAATTCTTCTCCTTAAACCCATATCCGAAACCCTGGCGGGTTACAATATATTTGTCGTATGTACCTAATTTTTTACGTAATCGGGTAATATTGGTATCTATAGTACGGCCTGTAACGACCATATTGTCTCCCCATACATTCTTTATGATTTCTTCGCGCGAATATATGCGGTTGCGGTGTGTGAGGAAGAAAAGAAGAATGTCGAACTCTGTTCGCGTAAGTGTTACCTGCTCTCCGTCAAGATAGCATTCCTTATCGTTGCGGTCGATACGAAGGCCTTTGAATACGACATCCGCCTCATAGTCCGAACTTTCATTTTCTATCTGCCGTATACGTTTTTCGGTTATACCGCTGCGGCGCAAAATGGCCTTGACACGGGCAAGAACCTCGCCAATAACAAAAGGCTTTGTTACATAATCGTCGGCTCCTATATTAAGTCCTTTCACCACATCATCCTCGTCGGAGAGTGCGGAACAGAATAGGATAGGCTTTTCCTCGGTTGCGCTGACGTTGCGTAGCTGTTTGGCGAAATCGAAACCACTCATCTGACCCATCATGATATCGACTACGAACAACGAATAGCTGTCCAAATCCATATCCAAAGCCTCCTCAGCGCTGTAAGCGGTATCAACTTCATAACCTTCCTTTTCAAGGTTGAACTTCAAAATCTCGCACAGGGCTTCTTCATCATCAATGACTAATATCTTGGCGCTCATGTTGGTTTGAACTTTAGATCAGGGCTATATAGCGTAAGTTAACTATGTTTATTCAAATTTAATGCAATGAATTACTTTTTCTGACCACTAAATTACAATATTTTTATCAAAAGGTATGCTAAAATATGTTAATTCACCATTTCACGCAAACCTTTTCGAAATCTTCAATGTTACATATACATAATTACTGATTTTGCACTGTGTTTTTTCATGGTATTAGATTTAAGGTTAAAGATATTCGGTTGTCGCGAGACAACCGTTTCTTTTTTTTACATCATCCGGACTAAAAATCACCAGCTCTTTCCGCAACCATATTTCCTGCGGAATCGACAGATACTATCAGCCCGGGGACACCGGCCCGGCGAAGAATATCCATCGCCGCCGACACGCTCCCGGACGCGATACATGCCGTAGCCAAAGCATCTGAAAGTGCACAGTCGCCGGCACAGACACTCGCCGAGAGGACCGACGTAACAGCCGGACGACCAGTAACCGGCGATATGGTGTGCCCGAAACGTATGCCTGTGCTGTCGGTTCGGAAATTGCGGTAATTACCGGAACTGGCTATAGCGCTTCTACGCGGTCCAAGCTCTTTTATCTCGAGTGCAGAGTGCCCCATGCCGCCTTCCGGCGAATCGATTTGTATATGCCAAGGGCGCTCTTGCGCGTTAGATCCGCTGACCAATACCTCGCCTCCTATCTCAATCAGATAATCGGAAACGCCGTTGCGCTCGAACATGCGTCCTATGCAATCGATGCCGTAGCCCTTTGCAATTGATGAAAAATCGAATTTAGTTCCGGGAGCCTTTTTGGTTATAATACCTTCCGACGATACAGTACAATCCATAATTCCGACCGTTGCAAGGGCTTCTGCAATCACTTCAGCCGAAGGCTCTCCGTTATAATCAGACTTTCCAAACCCCCATATTTCGCACAACGGACCTACGGTAGGATCATAAACGCCATCCGAAAGGCTGCACACTCGCTTACTTAGTTCTATCAACTCGGCAAAGCGTGGACCCACGCTGTCAGTCCTGCAATCGTTTACCGCGCTTACAGTCGATTCGGGATTGAACAGAGACAGTTCGGAGTCGATGCTTCGCAGTTCAGCACCGATAGAATCGGCAAGCACAGCATCGCCACGATATACAATATGATATGTCGTACCCCACGTTGTGCCGTCTGCAGTTAAAAATTTATCCCTACAGCTTGCAAATGTAAGAAATAGTACCGATATTAGCGGCAGAATAAAAAAACTACGTTTCACCATAAATTATTTTCCAGACAAAGATAACAATTTTCCCATTATTCTGCGAACTAACAGGCACAATTAGGTGTTTATCTTCAAATATCTTTAACTAACACTAAATTATCATGCATCGTTCATTTATTTTCCTTGCCGAAGGCTTCGAGGAAATTGAAGCCCTTACCGCTGTAGATGTCCTACGGCGTGCAGGCATGGATATCAAATCGGTATCCATAACATCCGAATACAAAGTAACCGGCGCTCACGGTATAACCGTGGATACCGACCTAACTTTCAAAGAAGCCGATTTCGACGGTTCCGAATGGCTTATTCTTCCCGGCGGTATGCCAGGATCAACCAATCTGGCAGCCTTCGAAGCCTTATGCGACCTTCTGAAAATACACAAAGGCAAAATTGCCGCTATTTGCGCGGCTCCTGCAGTCGTTTTAGCTCCGTTAGGCCTTCTTAAAGGACGTGAGGCAACATGCTACCCCGGATTCGAAGATAAATGCACAGCCGAAGGCGCTATCATGCGCGATGCCCCGGTTATCGCTCTCGACAACCTCATAACCGCAAACGGTCCCAGCGCAGCAATGCGATTCGCTCTGGCTATCGTAGCAAACTCCCTTGGAGAAAACATAGCGCAAGAAGTAGGCAGCGGCATGCTATACTACCCCAAGAAAACGAATTTTTACTTCTGATTATCCACATCGGACAAACAGCGGGCCGCTCCGGAATGGAACGGCCCGCGTTTTATATTGCTGCGCGATATCAGTCCTTGATAAGGTCGTGCCCTGTCATTTCGGCAGGCTGCTCAAGACCCATTATATGAAGGATTGAAGGTGCTACGTCGGCAAGGATACCATTTTCTGTGGTGGCATTTTTGTCCTCGGTAACGTATACAAAAGGAACGGGGTTGAGCGAGTGCGCCGTGTTGGGCGTACCGTCGGCATTCACCGCATGGTCGGCATTGCCGTGGTCGGCAATAATAATTACCTCATAGCCGTGTGCCTTGGCTGCCTCAACGGTGTCGTGCAGGCAAACGTCGAGGGTTTCGATAGCCTTCTGGATTGCGGGATATATACCGGTGTGCCCTACCATATCGCCGTTGGCATAATTTACAACGATAAAGTCGTACTTTTCGGTGTCGATAGCGGCAACCAGTTTGTCCTTCACCTCTGGAGCGCTCATTTCGGGCTTCAGATCGTATGTGGCAACCTTGGGCGAAGGAACAAGCACACGGTCTTCACCGGCGAAAGCTGCCTCACGGCCACCATTGAGGAAGAACGTAACGTGAGCATACTTTTCGGTCTCGGCTATGTGCAATTGCTTCTTGTCGTTCTTGGAAAGATACTCGGCAAGGGTATTGTTCACATCTTCCTTGTTGAAGATGATGTGCACGCCCTTGAAAGACGAATCGTAGGGAGTCATGCAGTAGTACTGCAGACCGGGGATTGTGTGCATGCCTTCCTCCGGCATATCTTTCTGTGTAAGAACTTCGGTAAGCTCTTTAGCGCGGTCGTTGCGGTAGTTGAAGAAAATTACGCAGTCGTCGGGCTTGATTGTTCCGTCTACGGTAGAGTTGTTGATGGGTTTTACAAACTCGTCGGTAACGTCGTTATCATAGCTCTGCTGCATGGCAGCAACCATATCGGTAGCCTGCTCGCCTTTTCCATCTATTAGCAGATCGTAGGCTTCCTTGACGCGATTCCAGCGGCGGTCGCGGTCCATAGCGTAGTAGCGACCCACAATCGATGCAATCACGCCGGCCGATTTGGCACAGTGCTCCTCAAGAGCGCGGATATATGTGATGCCACTGCGGGGGTCGGTATCGCGACCGTCCATAAAGCAGTGGATGTATACTTTCTGCAGTCCATAGTGCTTGGCAATGTCGCACAAAGCGAAAAGATGGTCGAGCGACGAGTGCACGCCGCCGGTAGAGGTAAGACCCATGAAATGCATTGCCTGACCGGTTTTCGCACAATACTCGAATGCACTCTTGATTTCAGGGTTATCGTATATGGCGCCGCTGGAAATTGCCTTGTTGATTTTTACAAGGTCCTGATAAACAATGCGACCTGCGCCGATGTTGAGGTGTCCCACCTCAGAGTTGCCCATCTGGCCGTCGGGCAGACCGACATATTCGCCGGATGCCTGCAGTTCGCTGTGGGGATAAGTCTTTACCAGATAGTCCCAGTAGGGATGAGGGGTGCTGTATATGGCATTGGAATGTGAATGGGGGCCAACGCCCCAGCCATCCAGAATAATGAGAAGTGCTTTATGTGCCATTTCTGTTATTGTTTAGAGTTATTATTATTGCGTTCGATATCCTCCATGCGCTCACGCCTTAGCCTGTCGCGCTTTTTAAGGGTGAAGTGGAGGGCGATAAGTATAACAACCGTAATGCCGATAATTCCAAAATAATATAGCGCCGAAGTGTGTCCGGCAGCATATTCAGGATAACCGATATATGCCATTACGGCAAGATACACGGCTAAAACAAGCGGCAATACTGTATGACGTTTCAATTTCATGCTTTTTCGGAACGATGTTGTGGTTGTGGCGGCACATACAGGTGCCGGTAGGGAGACTGATACGGATCGAATTGCCCCGATTTAAGATATTCGTAAATCACCAGACAAGCCCATGCGTCTATAGAGGCGTAGACCTGTTGCGCTGTCGACAACTCGGGAGCCTCCCAGTTTGTTAGTCGCTGGCTTTTGGATATTCGCTCGCCAAAGAGGATCGCATATATTTTCTGCAAAGATATGTCGGTGATATCGAAACGCTTGACCATTTCCTGCAAGTCGACGAAGCCCTGAGGCTCAATATCTCCGCTACGATGCAGAACATTAAAATCGTCGTGTATGGAAAGGCCAATCTTCAGTATATCGGGATTCTCGAGGAAGTTCTTCAGCTCAGCACATATTCCTATTTTATTGAGTCTGAACAGATAGCACCGTTCGCCTGTAGAAATCTGCATAAGCGCCACCTTGTGTACACAGCCCTTACGGAACGAAGGTCTTGTTTCCGTATCGAAACCCACCATCGGTGCTTTTGCAAGTTCGCGTAACGCGGCATGGGCAAGTTCGGCAGTATCCACAACCAGTATCTCTCCCGGATACGCCAGAGTTGGCATGGCAGAAACCGCTTCCTTATCAATGCTTATTATGTATTTATCTGATTTCACTATACAAAATTAGTCATTTACTCGCTCATTCCTTTCGGTTTAACGAAATTTAATCAAATGCAGGCATCTCCAGGTACTCTGTCTTAGGGAACCTCCGTCCAAGATAACGGCGTATAAAAGCGGCGGTATCGGCAGCGATAATCTTGTCTTTATCGAAGAACTGATTATAAATAACAGCCTTCAGCTCAATACCTCTGGCAGCTATTGCCTCAAGCGAGAGAATCGTGTGGTTGATGGAGCCGAGATGGCCGTTTGTTGTAAGTATCAGCGGCAGATTATGGTCGGCTACATAGTCGATGGTAAAATAATCGTCGGTTATAGGAACCATCAGACCGCCGGCACCTTCGATAAGCACGCGGTCGTATCGCTTAAGAAGCTCCGCTGTGGCATTCTCGACAACACTCAGGTCTATCTCCCTGCCGTCGATACGAGCGGCAAGCTGTGCCGATGCCGGATATGTGAAAATCACGGGAGCGGTGATACCCTCGGTGTCCTCCGGCATAAGACCGGTACCGAGTAATCTGCGGTGAGCCTCTATATCCTCCGAACTGTCCTTACAGCCTGTCTGTATAAATTTCTGAGTTATGACACCTAAACCCGCATCCATTAAAAATTTAGCATAATATGCTGTTGCATAGGTTTTCCCGGCGTCGGTATCGATGCCGCTTATAAAAAATGCCTCCGAAGGCTTGTCGGAATACTTCATTGTTCTTTTCTCATTATAACTATCAGTGGTCTGTATGTGAGTCTGTATTTCCCGTCGAGGTCGGGAAAGAACTTACGCACAGCAGACACCGGATTAACAGACTGTGCTCCTCTACCTAACGAATCCACTCCAGTAAGTCTCAGATGCCTGAAAGCTCCGACGGCGGACTCGAACTCGAGCTCATACCGGTATGTCTTCATTCCTATGACCGACATTCCCGGAGGGGTGAGCATCGCCCACTGGCGTGCGGTCAGCAACGGCAGTCCTACCCCCGTCGTCTCTGTAATCTGCCGCAGATTACCCTTGGCGAAAGTAGAAAAAACGAGGAATCCGCCCGGGGCAAGAACACGCAGACATTCATGCAGGAAACGTGAAGGGGAATTGAACCATTGTACGGTTGAAGCAGAAGCGATAAGATCGAACGACGAGGACGGTACCCGCATAATAGACATTTCGGCATCCGTATTGCGGAAGCATCGCAACTTCCCGGTAACAGGTGCACTGCCGGCGAGATCCCACATCTCCAGATATGCCTGTTCTCCGCACACCCGGTCCAGACATGCGGTAAGTGTACCTGTACCGCTGCCTATTTCAAGGGTCCGAGCGCCACGGCTCGAAATACGTCGCGAAATCTCCTCACCACATATCACGTCATCCATTATCTTTACCACATCGCTTTGCACAGAGGCCTGGGAATCATATGTTTCCAAGCCACGAGCAAAACGGCTGCGTGTCTGGTCTTTGTCAATTATATATCTGTCGATAATCATCTGCATGTCGGGCAGATGCGGGCCTTCAATAAAACGCACGGGCGTGCCGCGCCAGGCCCTCCACTGGTTTACAGGAGGGAAAATTGCATCATCGGACGATATAAGCGCCACGTCCCAACGTCTTTCCATCTGCGGGGCAAATAGATTATCGGCCAGAAAAACATCAAGTTCTTCCAAAAGTTCGGGGACATTGCGCGACGGCATTTTTTCAGAAAAAGCGACAAAAGCTTCGCGACTGCCGCAAACGCGCCGATAAAACTTGCCGAGCTGACGTTCATTCAGCCCGGCTGCTGTTCCTGCGAAAACTTTCGGAGGTATACCCAAAAGCCTGTCTACAGGCCACAACGTTCCATTAACGGCAATACGGCAAGTGATACGTCTTGCAAGGGCTGGAGCAGTTACAGCCGCGGCATATACACCCAACGACCAAGCCACTACACATACCTCTGAATAATGCGCCGCAAACGACCAATCAAGCTGGAATTCGCGATAGTCCCACACAATGGCTATATCGTAGCCCGGACGATGGATACCCTCGAAAGGCGCGGCATCCATAGCCCAGCCTGCATATACCAGAATTAACCTTGCGGCCCCTGTTCGGCTGACGAATTGAAGTTTCATTGTGCGGTTCTCTTGCTTTTTGGCGGTGCAAATTTACCCATTAATTAATTAATGTGCAACTTTCCGGCCAATGATAGACTAAATTGTAAAAATTTGCGTTAATTTTGCGGAAAGAAATCCAATGACATTCATAAGCTAAATATTTAATCTTTACTTTTCAAAATGCGTGTAAAAAATTTACCCAAATTTCTGACCGTTGCCGGCACAATCGCTTTTGCGCTGTCTGCTGCGGCAGCCACACTCACTCCTGAGCAAGCACTCAGCCGCGCGACGTCTCAGATGCGCAAAGTAGGAGGAGACAATAAAATGCAACTTGCATATACCGTCAACATCGCAAACTCATCCACTCCGGCGGTTTATGTTTTCTCACGCGAGAATCATTATATGATTCTTTCCGCAGACGACAACGCGGAACCCGTTCTGGGCTATGCAGACGATTCTTTCGACCCGGACAACATTCCGCCCTCCATGCAATGGTGGCTTGGCGAATATGCCCGACAAATCAAAGCCGTTGATGGCTCCGACAAGACTTACGCCCGTGCGGCAAGCGCAGACCGCGCTCCCATCGCACCCATGATTACCACCCTTTGGGACCAGACAGCACCATACAACAACAAATGCCCCGTCATCAGCGGCCGCCGTTCCATGACTGGCTGCCTTGCAACAGCGTTGGCACAGGTTTTGAAATACCATAGCTGGCCTGAGCGCGGAACTGGCTCCTATAGCTATCGTCAAGGCCTCACAACCATCTCATTCAATTACGGCGAAACCGTATTCGACTGGGACAACATGCTCGATACCTATACAAGCTCGGCGACAGAAGCTCAAAACGATGCCGTAGCAACCCTGATGTTCGGTTGCGGTGTAGGCGTGAACATGCGTTACGGAGCCGACGCAAGCGGTGCGAGCGATGCTTACGTGCCCGAAGCTCTGATTAAATACTTCAACTACGACAAAGGCATGCGCTATCTTGCCCGCGACTGTTACAGCATATCGCAGTGGGAAGACGTGATTTACAACAACCTTGTGGAATACGGTCCTGTGCTCTATTGTGGACAAAGCAACGAAGGCGGACACGCTTTTGTATGCGACGGATACAGCAACGACGGCTTCTTCCATTTCAACTGGGGCTGGGGTGGCATGAGCGACGGCTACTTCCGTCTTACCGCCCTTAATCCCGGCCAGCAAGGTACCGGCGGCTCGCTCTCTGGCTTCAACTTCAACCAGAGCATTATCAACGGTATAACCAAACCCCGCGAAGGATCGGCGATAGCTCCTAACCTTATCCTTACAACCGATCTCACCCTTCCCGAAGAAACCCGTTATGGCCGCGTAATCGACGTAGAAGGTTCTTTCGTCAACTATGGCATGAACGTAACAGGTAATCTCGGTCTAAAATTTGTCGATAATGAAACCGGCGAAGCAACATATTCCGTCGGAGCTTCGCTCGGCAGCGGTCTGGATACTGGTTACGGCATTTCAGGCTACGGCGTAAGCACTCCCATGAAGAAAAATGGCACTTACACGGTTACGACTGCTTTCCGCGACACAAACGGCGAATGGTACGATATTCCGGCATACTATAATGCAATTTCCGCATATACAGCCACCGTAGAACGTCCCACAATCACCCTTACACCCATTACGGCAAGCAGTGTTGAAATAACGAACCTCGACCTCATTCTCCCTATCTACCTCGGTCAGAACTTCCAGCTGAAAGCACAGGTGAAGAACCCCGGTTCGCGCGACTACTCCGCTATCGTTGCTCCAGCCATCCTCGACGCAGCCAACAATGTTGTTGCCTTCGGCGATTATATGCCGCTTGAAATTGAAGCAGGCGAAACAACCGAAATCGACTACTTCGGCAAAATGATAAATTATGTCAACGATGTGGCACCATCAGCAGGCGATTACAACCTCTGCTTCATAGAGACCCTGTCGCAGAAAATCATATCGGACATTATCAATGTTCCTGTAAAATCATCCATGTCGCCACGCATCGGTATTTCCTCGTTCCGCCTTATCGGTGACCCTGACGATGCCAACGCCGCCGATCTTGAATTCAGAGCCTCTGCCCGCGGTAACGGCGGATACTTCTGCGGAAGTCTGCAGGTTGTTATCTTCCCTGTCAACGGCAGTTATTCAGTAGCCACACTGCCTACCAACAATATCGTACTCTCGCTTGGTAAGTCGGAAGACATCGTTGCAAAGGGTGAAATTATGGATCCCGAAATAGGTGGTAAGTACTTGGCTCTGGTATACAACGGCCAGAATACTTTGAGCACCTCGATGTACGAATTCACAGTAACACGTTTCGAGCAGAGCGGAATCAATGCTCCCGAAACCGCAGCATTCACCGTATCGCCTAATCCTACCGACGGTGTGGCACACTTCTCGGAACCGGCCACCGACATTCAGGTTTTCAACCTCTCCGGCGCAATTGTTGCCGCAGCAAGTCAGGCAGAATCTATCGACCTGTCGGCACTCCCCGCAGGCATGTACATTCTCAAGGCTATTCCCGAAAGCACCGGGGTTCCCGCAACAGTACGTATAATCCGCAAATAATCCAATATCTCCGATATGCAGGCTGCCACGAAACTGGCAGCCTGTTTTTTTGTAAATATACTGTTACGATTCAGATGAAAGCTCCTTTGTCTATTGTCAATAAATTACTAATTTTGTGCCATGAAACAAGGATTCTACCGCATAGCGTGTGCATCCCCCAAGGTTGCAGTTGCCGATGTAGAGGCAAACACGCATCAGATACTCGAACTTGCCTTGCAGGCGTATAGAGCCGAGGCAGATATTGTCGTTTTCCCAGAAATGTGCATTACGGCCTACACCTGCGCCGATCTGTTCCACAACAGCGAACTGCTCGAGGGCGCCGTCAAGTCGCTCCAGACTATTGCCCAGTCTTCATCCCAGATGCCTGGCATGGTGCTGACTGTGGGTGCACCTGTGCAGTGGCGCGGAGCGCTTTACAACTGCGCCGTATTCATTGCCGACGGCCATATAGCCGCATACATTCCAAAGACATACCTTCCGTCATACAACGAATTCTATGAAAAAAGATGGTTTGCCTCCGGTGCCGGCATTTCAACGGATATCGGTGGCGTTCCATTCGGGACAGACATAATTGTGGAACACTCCGGAGTACTGATAGGTGCCGAGATATGCGAGGATTTATGGACGACCATCCCGCCAAGCTGCCATCAGGCTCTTGCCGGCGCAGAAGTGCTTGTAAACTTATCGGCAAGCGACGATATAACAGGTAAATATGCCTATCTCCGCAAACTGCTCTCGCAACAGTCGGCACGCTGCATAGCTGCATATGCGTACTCGTCGGCCGGTTTTGGAGAATCCTCCACAGATCTTGTTTTCGATGCCAAGCTGATGATAAGCGAAAACGGCACGATATTAGCCGAAAACAAACGATGGACGCGCGGCAACCAGATTGTTGTTGCCGACGTGGATATAGAAGCTATCCGGCGCGACCGCATCCACAACACATCCTTCAACGATTCTCGCCGCAACTCAGACCGGAATTTCCGCATAGCGACACTTCGCTCTGCGGCCCGGACTTCTACCACAACCGAATTGCAACGCTATATCAACCCGCGGCCCTTCGTGCCGTCGCAGGACGAAATTCTTAACGAGCGTTGCGAAGAAATAATCCACATACAGGTAGCAGGGTTGGCCAAACGTTTGGAAGCTACACACTGCAAAAGCATTGTTGCCGGCATTTCCGGCGGTCTGGACTCCACCCTCGCGTTGCTGATTGCCGTACGCACATTCGACAGTATGGGATTGCCGCGCAATGGAATTGTAGGCGTAACCATGCCTGGCTTCGGCACAACAGACCGCACTTACAACAATGCCATAACACTGATGGAGACCCTTGGCGTTACCATACGCGAGATTTCCATTGTCCCTGCCGTAAACCAACATTTCGCCGACATCGGCCACAACCCTGCTGTGCACGATATAACATACGAAAACAGTCAGGCCCGCGAACGCACACAATTACTGATGGACATAGCCAATCAGACCGGTGGCATGGTATTAGGCACAGGCGACCTGTCGGAGTTAGCTCTCGGATGGGCTACCTATAACGGCGACCACATGTCTATGTACGGCGTAAACGCAGGCGTTCCTAAAACGCTTGTTAAATACCTTACCCGCTATTTCGCATCTTCAGAAATATCGGAAAAAGAGCGCATGGCTCTGCTGGACATTATTGATACACCTATCAGCCCCGAACTGATTCCCGCAGAGACAGACGGGACAATTAAACAGAAAACAGAAGACCTTGTAGGCCCGTACGACCTTCACGACTTCTTCCTGTACTATACACTCCGCTACGGTTTTACTCCCGAGCGAATCCATCTGCTGGCTCTCAACGCTTTCGCTGGAGAATTCGACCCCGATACCATACTGAAATGGGAACGCGTATTCTTCCGCAGGTTCTTCAACCAACAGTTCAAACGCTCATGCCTGCCCGACGGCCCTAAGGTAGGCAGCGTATGCCTTAGCCCGCGCGGCGACTGGCGCATGCCCTCCGACGCCTCCTCGGCGCTGTGGCTCGCCAATCTCTAATCCGAATCAGTTTCAAGGAAGCGGTTAAAAGTTCTACCTTCGCGGATAATCTTCTCGAAAAACATTTTTTCGGGACGCACCCAATATGCCTTTTGTCCATACAATGCCTGATAAACTACCATACGTTCCTGCGTCTCGCTGTCGAAAGCTGTCCGCTCCATACGGTAGCGTCCACCTTTGAAATGCCGGAAATACCTTGCCGGAGTCTCTCGCCGGGGAACTTCGGCAAGCATTCTGCCTATAAGCGGCACGTAGTACTCCAATACTTCCTGCTCAGTAGGTGTGTGTGCTCCGGGGAAATGAAAAGCTCTGTCGTAATATAGATTGAACATGTCTTCGTAATGCGCAAGAGTATCCTTCGAACCAAATAAACCCCATACTTTACCGGAGTAATACGGACTTGTACAATCAAACTGCTGCGCCTCCAGTGCAGCAAATTGCCGTATCAGCCCGTCGTCTATGATAAATGTATCATTGCCATCGCGACGCGGCGATTTGAACCGATGCTTTCCTTTGCGCTCCTCAAGGAATTCTGTCATGCGGAAATGCGGATTACCTAACAGTGCCGGTATGCCGACCACAGGAGCAAGCATCTGCGCATAGAACGAACCGCAGCTGTTGCCAACAATCAAATCGGGATTCTCCGTATCGATAATACGCCGTATGCAATCCAGAGCATCAAAAGGATTCACGGAAAGGTCTGGTGCAAGCACCTCTGCCCTGCCAGCAAACGCATTCCGTATTGTCTGTGCGGGCACACAGTTTCCCGAAGCAAAGAAACCGTGCAGAAAAAGTATCTTTTTCATTGTATGTACCATCAGAAATCGAGTAGGAGGTAAACACTAATCGCAGGTGTTTATCTCCTGCTTTCGTG
>CALEUL010000049.1 GCA_937921035.1 uncultured Porphyromonadaceae bacterium | reverse complement strand
TTCTGATTTTGTGTATAAAATAGAGACTGCCTAACTTTGGTTGTTAGACAGCCTCGCATAAAGTTTATCAGTATCAGGTTTTATTTAGCCTGTTTGATCTTCAGGTTGTCGAGGAACCAGCGGTAAGCGGGAGCCGAATCAACAACGGGCCACTGAGCGTCGCAGTTGCGGATAGTGATTTTGGTACCCTTCTTAATCTTTCCGGCAGGAATCTGGAAGCTTGCGTGCAGCCAGGAGTATGCCTCGTTTTCAACGTATGCGTGTGTGGGAACGTCGTAAGTATCAGTTTCAGCACCGTTTGTGAGGATAACCACAAGCTGGGTAGCATCCCACTTGCCGGAACCCTGACGCTGCGAGCACCAGTCGAATTCGAAGATGGTATTCACATCGGCGGGAACATCGGCGTCGACAGGGATAATGATACCGGAATAGTAGCCTGTAAGACCGAACTTGAGATAGTTTGTCTGGAGGTAGGTCTGTTTATCCGGCGTGCGTTCGCTCTTGGAAGGAGCATGCGTGGCAATGATTTCATAACCCTTGGCGATGATTGCGTCGTAAGCTGATACGCCGTCTTCGGTCTTGGGGGTACCAAGCTGAGGAGCAACTGCACCAGGATTGTCCGTTTCCACAGTTCTTCCGGCCGGACCGTCATCGCTGCCTATGGCTGCCCACGGGGCGAGCCATTCGAAGTCTTCAGTCCAGTAGATTACCTCATTGACGCCGAGGTCCTCGAAGGAGGTAACGACGAGATGCACAGCAGGCGCAGCGGTACCGCCGTATACACCTGTGAGCTTGAGGAGATGACCGTTCATAGCGGCTGCGCTGAAGTCAGTGGTTGCATCGTCAATCATAACGGTGTACTTCTGGTCGGCCACACTGAATGTAGAGCCGTCGAGAGCGCCGGTAACAGTAACGTAGGTGCGCTTGTCAGATTTGTAGGTGTCGAGATTTGCAGTGATGTCCACAGGCTCTGGAGCAGCGGACACCTTAGTTGCGGCAGTAACCTCGGTAGCCTCGATATACGAAGCCTCCTGAGCGTCGACATACTTTGTGCCAAGCACATTCACGGCAGCGCCTACAGCAGGAGCTTCGGCACCGGTAACGTAAGCGACGTCGGTTCCGTCGGTAACGACGAATGCATTGCCGGAAGTAATAGCAAGGACTGTGAGGTCGTTGGCGATTACAACAGCTTCTTCCTCGGCTGCTTCAGCCTGTGCGAGAGTCATGGGAGCGACATCGCGGAACTTGTCGCCATCCTGACGGATAACAACAACGGCGCGTGAAGCCTGAGTATTACCGTGGAAAACGACTTCGCCTTTTCGGGGATTGTCGAGAGCGCCGTCGCGCATGTTATCGGACACAGCGATTGTTACCATAAGGTCGCCGCTGCCGCTTGTCTGCGACACGGTTACCCAGTCGGGAGCGTCGACAGTCCAAGTTGCGTCGGAAACGACGCGTATTTCCTGAGCGGGAGCGTTCTGTCCGTCGTAGTTGAGAACCTGCGCGCTTGTCAGGACTGCCTTTGCCACATCGGGCTCGTCGTCGTCGCATGAGGTTGCAGTAAACCCGAGTAAAACGAGCAGCGCGGCAAGGATAATGTTTATTTTCTTGTTCATGATTGTTCGTTATTGAAATTGAACATTATTACCAACCGGGATTCTGTTTGAGGTTGGGATTCAGAGAGAGTTCGTTAGAAGGAATGGGATAGAAATAGTCGCGAGCTTCGTTCCAGCCGTTACGGTTCACCTTGCTGCCGGCATGGTAGTTGATGTATCCGTGGCTGTCGGCACCGCCGGTCTTTGCGGCAGCGTCGATGGTGAGGAATACGTCCTTACCGATTTCCAGGTACTGGCAGTCATCGTATGCATCCACTTTGGGAGCTTCGGTACCGTTGGCATAGAATACAACGCTGACTTTACCGTCGCCCTTGAGGTCCATCTGGCAGGGACCTTCGATATAAATACCGGAGAAAGCCTGGTCGAGGCACTTGCCCTGATGCCAGCGCATGAGGTCGTCGATGCGGAGAGCTTCCTGAGCGAGCTCGATTGTGCGCTCGCGGCGTATTTCGAGGATAACACCCTGGTTGGAACCGGTAACATTGTCGTAGCCGGTCTCGGAAGATGTCAGATAGGGGTCGGGGTTAGCGTTAGCCGTAGCCATGTTCAGGCCGGGCATACCGGCGCGGCTGCGGATGAGGTTTACGGTCTTGTCGAGGTCGGCCTGTGCAAGAGTACCCAGTTCAGCCTTAGCCTCGGCATAGCTCAGGAGGACTTCAGCGTAGCGCATAACGGGAATGTCGTTGTTGCAACGGCCCTGAGTAGAATGGGGGTCGCCGCAAACGCCCTTGCCCTGTGTCCACTTGATAGGCAGGTAGCCGGTAGGAGTAACACCGTAGTTAACGGCGATTTTTGCGCTTTCACCGGGATATGTGTAACCGGGAGTCATGATTGTCTGAGCAAAACGCGGGTCGCGGTCCTTCACTTCTTCGAGGAACGACATAGTCTGCCATCCGGGACGGTCGGTGAAGCGAGAACCGTCTTTCATCAGATAGGTATTGACGAACTTGCGGGTGAAACCGGGACGTCCGTGTGTGCCGAGTTCGCAGTAGAGGGTAAGGCCGTGCTGGTTGTCGGCGATGTTCGACTTATAGGAGCGAGCGAGGATATACTCGTTGGGGTCTGCGTCGTCTTCAACGAAAAGCATCGAGTAGTCTTCCAGGGGCTTACCGGAGTTGTGGAGCTGGTATTTGCCGTATTTTCCGCTCATAAGTTCCTCGGCAGCACTAACAGCCTGATTGAGATAGTAGTTGTAGTCGTTTCCTTCGAGGGTAATGTTATGGTATTTGCGGAAAGTACCTTCGTAGAGACATACGCGGGCCTTGAGAGCGAGAGCTGCGCCTTTTGTAGCGCGGAAAGCGGCTTCCTCCTTGTGCTGGTCGCGAGTGCGAAGATTCTCGATAGCATAATCAAGGTCTTCGATCATGTGCGTCATGATAGTCTCGCGGTTATCCCGGGGGGCGTATAGCTGCTCTTCATCGGAAGCGAGGGAATGGTCTACCCAGGGCACATCGCCGAAACGTTTGAGCTTCTCGAAGTAGAAATATGCGCGGAAGAAACGAGCAACGGCAGCATATTCCTCATAAGCCTCTGTATCGGACGAAAGCTGTCCATACTCGAGGAAGTCGTTGATACGGCGCAGGTTTGTCCATGTCCATCCGCTGCCGCTTTTTGGGATTGAACGCTCGCCGCCACCGCGAACGAAAGCGGTGAGGTTTGCATTCACCATAACGTCGCTGATTTCTTTTGCGACATCGTCGGCAGCAGGGAGAAGATTATTGTAGAGGGGGTTTGTGAACATTTCCATGTCCGAAGCCGTGGCATTGGTGAAGTAGTCAATGTACGTCGGCTTGTCCTTCGGCGTGAGATCGATGGCATCCTCGCAGGAGCTCAACCCAGCGGCAGCCATAATCAGAGCGGGAATTATGTATTTTTTCATTGTATTACTCCTTATTAGAATGTGAGGTCAAGACCGAACATGAATGTCTTAGGCCAGGGATAGTAGCAGTTGTTCAGGTCGTTGTTGCTGCGGCTGAACGAAGCCTCGGGGTCGATGTACTTGCTGTTCTTCTTGATGGGCGACCAGTAAGCGAGGTTCTCGCCGGAGAAGTATACTCGCACTTTGTCGATGCAAGCCTTCTTTGTCCATTTCTGCGGGAGAGTGTAACCCACGGTGAGGTTTTTGAGACGGCAGTAGCGGATGTTCTGCAGGTAACGGTCGTTTGTATACTGGAGAGGACCTTTCGACCATGCGTAACGGCCCATAGGACGCGGGAAGTATGCGTCGGGATTGTCTACGCTCCAAACCTTGTCGAGGAAGTCGGCGGGGAGGAAGGATACATACTCGTAGGAGTAGGAACCCCAGAAAGCGTAGTTCTGACCGTTGGGATACCAGTAGTGGTTACCGGTGCCCTGGAAGAATACGGAAACGTCGAAGCCGCAGTACTGGAATCCGGCAGTAAGACCATAAGAGAGAGTGGGGAGTTCGTTGCCAATGCGACGGAGGTCGCCGTGGTTTTCGAGAGAGTTAACGGGAACGTACTCGGATGCAGTTGCCTTGTCCTTGTCGTTGAGGTGCGAGAGAGCTTCTTTGTAGATGTCGCCGTCCTCGGGGAGATAGATCTGTCCTTTCCAACGGATCATATCGTCGCGGCCGTCGTCAACGCGACCGTTACCGTCGAGATCGAGGAACTTAACGTCGCCAGCTTTCCAGCCGCCGGGGAGACCGCCGCGGATCTTTGTGAGGTCGACCTCGGAAGCGTACTTAGCGGCTTCCTCGTCGGTTGCGAAGTACTTGTCGCCAACGGAATAGCCCCAGATTTCACCGATCTGCTGACCCTCGTAGTACTGCGAGAGGAGCTTGTTGTTGTTGTTGAACTTGGTGATTTCCGAACGGTAGTCGGAGAGGTTGAATGTTACGTTGTAGTTGAACTTGTGGTTGAAGAGGTTGAACGCGTCGTTCCACTGGAAAGAGAGTTCGTAGCCTTTAGTGCGCATGTTGGCAATGTTCATATCGGGAACTTCGGCGCCATAAACAGCGGGGAGCTCGTTACCGAGGGTAAGCATGTTGTCGGTGTCGCGGATATAAACGTCGCCGGTAAATGTCAGCCTGTTGTTGAAGAAGCTCAGGTCGAGACCAAGGTCCCACTGCTTTGCAGTTTCCCAGGTGAGGTCGCCAGCGATAGGCTTGTCGAGAGAAGTGTACTTGGACGAACCGTTGCCGGTACCGAAGTTGAAGCTTGCGAAGTTGTGGGAAGTAACGGCACGGAAGAAGTTGTAGAGCGAGCTTGTCTGCTGGTTGCCGAGGTGTCCGTAGGAGAAACGGATCTTAGAGTTGTTCCATACGGGACGGAGGGGCTCCCAGAAGCTTTCCTCAGACATACGCCAGCCTACAGAACCGGAGGGGAAGAAGCCCCAGCGGTGTCCTTCGCCGAAGCGGGAGGTACCGTCGTAGCGGCAGGAGAATTCAACGAGATATTTGCCTTTGTAGTCGTAGTTCGCACGGCCGAATATACCTTCGAGGGCGTATTCGTTCTGACCGCCCTGTACGGTGTATGTAACCTCGGACTGGCCTTCCTGGGGAACGGCAAGGGAGATATCGTCGAGGTCGGCAGAGCTGAGCGAGCTAACGTCGACGCCGACGCGCTTGTAGTCGTACTTCTCGTAGTTGTAACCGGCCATTACGGTAACGTTGTGAGCCTCGTTGAAGGTGTCGCGGTAAGTACCGAAAGCGTTCACGGAGTAGTAGTTGCGGGTTGCGCTCACTTCGTTGAGGTGAGTGAGGCCGGCGCCGGTTGAGTAGGAGTCCATTTCAGCGTCGGGAGTCTGACGATAGTAGAACGGATTTCCGCGGTGCATGTCGCGGTACTGGTAGAATCGGTATGTGAAGTCGCCTGTAATTGTGAGCTGCTCGATAGGCTTGATGTTCATGCGGAAAGTATTCGCAAAGTCGGTTTTGCGCTCGATGTTTCGGTGCGAGCCACTGCCCTGAAGGATGTGGCGGCCGTTTGCAACGCGGTAGCTCTGCCAGGGCACAATACCAACCCACGAACCGTCGGGGTTCTTGAGGGGATAGCAAGCGAGGGCATGACGGTTTGAGTATGCGAATGTGTCCTGAACGTCGCCGGAGCCCTGATAGGAGTATGAGGAGCCGTAGAACGAAGTGTTGTTGCTTACGTCGACCCACTTGTTGACAGCGAAGTCGATCTTCGAACGGAGATTGTACTTGTGGTATTTGTCGGGAGTGAGCTTGAGGATACCTTCGCGGAGGTCCATGCCGCCGGAGAGGAAGTAGCGGAACTTGTCCTTGCCACCGCTGAACGAGATGTTGTACTGCTGAGTGGGATGACGGTCGCGATACTGCTCGTGGTACCAGTCGGTATTGTTATAGTATGCCCAGCGCTTCTGACCGTTGCGTTCTGTTTCGACGGTCCAGGGACGGAGGGGATTCTCGGTCTTGTCGTTTACACGAGCGAGGAGCTCCATCATGTCGTTGTTGTCATACTTGATGTACTTGTCGCCACCGTTGGCAGCCTGCCAGAATGTGTTTACAGCGTAAACAGACCAGTAGCCCTGGGTGATGAAGTCGGTGGAAGTAGTAGGTTCTTCCCAACCGGCACGACCATTGAAACGCACAGTAGCCACACCGTCTTTAGCCTGACCGCTCTTGGTTGTTACAAGAATAACACCGTAGGCAGCGCGAGCACCGTAGACAGCGGAAGCGGAAGCGTCCTTGATAACGGAGATGGATTCGACGTCGTTGGGGTTAACCATGTCGATATCGCCGATAGCGCCGTCGACAAGGACGAGCGGGCTACCGCCGTTGATAGACGTCTGACCGCGGACGTTGAGAGAAGCGGACTGACCGGGGACGCCGGAGCTTGTTGTAACATTAAGACCCGAAACAGCACCCTGGAGCATGTTTGAAACAGAAACAGCGGGACGGTTCTCGAGCGCCTTACCGTCGACAGCGGCTACGGCACCGGTGATGTTTGCCTTTTTCTGGCTACCATAACCGATAACCACAGTACCCTCGAGGGCGATAGCGTTTTCGTGCAGCTGCACGTTAACGGAGTTTTCGGCAGCTCCCACCTTTACAGTCTGTGGAGCATAACCCACATAGGAAATGAGGAGCGTTACAGGACCTTCGGGTACCTTCAGTTTGAAGTTACCGTCAATGTCAGTGGCGACAGCAATCTTCGTCGATTGGACTTGAACGCTGACACCGACCAAAGGTTCGTCCTGAGTGTCAGTAACGATACCTTTAAGCTCTCGGTTGGCTGCGTACGCCGAGGTTACCCCCGCCAGCAACAGCGCAACAACGAAAAGCAGTCGTGCGATTACTTTCATAACAAAAATTGGTTGGTTATTGATTGGTTTAAGGATTTTTCATCAGCTACAGGCCGTTATTTATAAGCATCCACAGAGAATGCCTTCGGACGCTGCATGTTCTCGGACCATACGTTACCGAATTCATCTTCTATCTGAATTTTCAGGTCGGCATCGGAATTCGAACAAGTAACCTGGAAGAAGTGAGGATAGCTCTGAGTAACGAAAGAGGGGGAAGTCTTTACGGAAGCGCTGTTGTAACGCTTAACGCTCATTGCGGCGATATGGAGCGGGTCGTAAGCAGTAACGGCAGTGGGCGTCATGGTTCGACCGCCCTCCTCGGTTACAGTAATCTTCCAGGAAGGATTGTAGTTCCATACATTGATAAGCACCTTGTTGCTCTTAGTACCGGGATATGCCTTGGCATACTTTGACCAGTCGGTATAAGCGGCAGTGCTCTTGTCGAGCAGAGGCACGTCGGCGTCGGAGAATTTAACCTCGTTGAGGTCGTATGTCCGGAACTGCACGTCGGTGCTCTTGCCTGTGGGCTTGTAGATCCACTTCACGTCCTTGCCGTTGAAGTTCCAGACAGCATAACCGCCGGGAGTTCCGTCGGGAGCGAGGTGCACACCGGGGGTGAGATGACCGGACCACCACCAGGAACCGCATACAGCAGCCACGTTGTGCTCGCGAATATCCTTTCCGCCAACGCAAGTGTGCGAGGGAACCACGTTATAGTTCTTGTGGGTGTGTCCGGTTACGATGTTGAGGCTGTAACCGTCGAAAACGCCAAGGACCTCGGAAGCATTAGCCATGTGCAGGCGGAACTGGGAAGCACCGTTAGGGCCGTACATAGGAGCGTGCATTATAAGAATGACGGGAGTGGTCTTGTCGACATAGCTAAGGTCTTTTCTGAGCCATGCAACCTGGTCGGCCAGGACCTGCTCGGTGTATTTACGGCTTTCGGTGCCGTCGTAAGCTGAGCAGTCGATGTTGTCCAGCGCGATATAGTGATGACCGCCGATATTATATGAATAATAGTTAGGAGCGACAACCGAACGGAAGGCCGTCTTTGCGTCGAAGTTGTTGGTTGCCTTCATGTCGTTGTCGTGATTACCAATAGTGTGGTAAATCATGATGTCGTTTCCGGTAGCAGCCACCTGGGTGTTAATAGTCTGGACGTAGTTGCTGAGGCTATAGTTACGGCTGTACCAGTATAGGTCCCAGCTCATGTCGCCGAGAGTGATACCGTAGATACGTTCACCGGAGTGCGAGCTGCAATAGCTGTTGATGTCGGTTGTGAAATCGCGGAACTGCGCGAGGTCTCCCGTACGGTCGGCCAGGTGCATGTCGCCCAAGAAAAGGACGGTGTACTTGCTCTGGTCCACTTTCCTGAAAGAGAAGTTAGCCACCTCGGGGATGTCCTTATCGTATCGCATGGTATACGAAATGACGGGGAATACGCCATTCTGAGCAGGTTCGTATCCCGAGGGAGTGATAACGAAAACATATCCGAGCGGTTTTTCGGACTGCATCTCGTAGCGACCGTCGGCATCCGTCTTCGCGAATATGAAACCGTCGCTGACAAGGACGTCGGCCAGGGGCCCGTCGTCGGTAGAAATGGTTCCGTATACGGTAGTGCCGGGCTGTGGGTCGAAAGACTTCTCGACAAAAGCAATCTTAATCAGGCCCAGCGATTTTGTCTCGCCGTTTCGACGGAAAAACAAGCGGTATGTACCCTCCGAAAGGCTTTCCGGGAAAGTGAAGCTGAACGAGTCGGCAGTTATAGCCGAAACGGCACAGGGAATACTTGTACCGGCGCCTTCTGTCTGGACGCTGACAATATCCGTAGTCTCCACCTTACCGCTTTTGATTTTGAGAGTTACCACGCGCGCCTCACCCTTTATGATATCGTAAATAGCGGGCACTTCGATATCGGGGAACTGAGCAGTGTCCTGCGCCGGTTCATCCGAAGAAGAACACGAGCACAGCAACATCGCCAAAAGCAAAGGCATGGCAATAAAAAAGTACTTTCGAAATTTGTTTTGCATAAGACAAATAAGTTAAATCTTTGCGTTAGATCAATTAATCTATTTTAAAGGTTTGTGTTTCGTGATATAAGATTCCTAAGTAGTTGATGTTTCACGGATAATTGTGTCCGTGTCCCGTAACAGTCTCTTGTTACATTGCAGGATGTGCAAAGATAACACATTTGTTTTAAATATTCCGCATAAAAATGAACAATTTTTTACTAAATAAATTCGAAACGAAAACTAATTAGAAACCAAACGAAACAAAAAGGCTTTCGCAAAGGTATTTTTTCCTAATCCGCAGCAGTTGTGCGCACAAGCGCAGAGGCAAAAAAAAGCCCGCTGCAAGAGCGGGCTTTCTATGAATAGCGGGATAATATGTTATTTCACAAGGACCTTACGTCCACCGATAATATATACACCGTGAGCGAGTGATTTCAGCTCCTCGGGGCCGGCATTGCGGCGGAGAAGAACGCCATCGATGGAGTATACATCCACCGTCTGTCCGGGAGCGAGAATATCTTCCAGAGCAGCGGTACCGCTGATATTGCAGGAAGCCTTAACACCGCTGCCGTCGAGAGCCTGAACTGTAATCGTGGCAGAGCCGACAGTCTTTACAGTAACAGTACCTGCATTGTCCACCTCGGCAACGCGCGTGTCGCTGGAAGTCCAGCTAACGCGCTTGTCGGTAGCATCGTCGGGAAGGACAGTGGCAACAAGAGTGAACGAAGTACCGTACACAATGCTGTAGTCGTAGTGGTTGAGCAGAATCGACGAAACCGGAACGATACCCTTCACGGTAACCTTGCACTCGGCCCTCGCGCCGCTGCCGTCATAAGCAACAGCAGTGATAGTGGCGGTACCGGCAGAAATCGCCTTAACATTACCCTTAGCATCGACCGTAGCGACAGCATTGTTGTCGCTTTCCCAGTTCACGCGCTTGTAGGAGGCATTTGAGGGCGCATAGGACGGAGTAATGGCAAAGGATTCGCCTTCCATCACGGTAACGTCGGTCTTGTCGAGGGTAATCTCAGTTACGGCGACATATTTTTCCACCTTAACGATTGCCGTTGCCTGAGCGCTGCCGCACTGGGCGTAGATGACGCTTGTACCGGGCGAGCGAGCAATGACATTGCCGTCGCTGTCTACGGTGGCAACCTTCATGTTGTTAGAAGTCCATGTAATGAACTTGTTTGAGACATTTTCGGGCTCTACAGTAGCCTGGAAAGCCTGCTTTCTGCCCTGGATGAGTGTCATAGACGAAGGCGTGATGGTAATTTTAGTAGCCTGAATGCCTCTTTCGAGCACCTGCACGGTACATGTTGCCGTCTTTCCGTTGCTTGTTTCAACAGTAATCACAGCATTTCCGACACCGGCGGCCTTGAGTTCGCCCGACTGGCTTACGGTAGCGACAGCGGCGTCCGAAGAAGTCCATGTATATGTGCTGTGTGCATTCTCCGGCGTTACCGATGCCCGGAGATAGCGAACGTCGCCAACCTCGAGGATGAGTTTAGTAAGGTTAAGTTCCACGGCATCCGGTTCCGGCAGCACAACAGCGATGTTGCAAGTAGCGGAAGCCCCTCCAGGCGAAGCAGCCGTAATCACAGCATTGCCCTGGTTGATTGCCTTGACATTACCGCTTGCGTCCACGGTAGCGATACCGTTGTCGGACGACGACCAGTTGACGGTCTTGTTCTTGACATCGGAAGGTACAACGGTAGCCGTAAGAGTAACGGTCTTTCCCATAGGCACAACCTGGCTGTAGCTGCTAATGCTGATTTTCTCCGGATATTCCGGCTGAACGGTGAGGGCGCAAGCCGCGGTCTTACCGTTGGGAGTTGTGGCGGTAATCGTTGCCGTACCAGCCTTGAGAGCCTTAACAGTGCCGTCGGAAGCGACAGTGGCAACCGCGGTGTTCGACGAAGTCCAGTTAAGGGTCTTCACCTCCACATCCTTCGGGGTGTATGTAACCTCTAAACGCTGCGAGTCGCCCTCGTAGAGTTTAAGCGACGAAATCATCGAAATAGCGTCGGGATACCGGGGGCTGACAGTAACCGTGCATGTGGCAGTCTTGCCGTTGATTGTGCTTACGGTAACAGTAGCAGTACCTTTGGCGACAGCGGTAACGACGCCGTTGCTATTGACAGTGGCCACAGCGTTGTTTGAGGAGGTCCAGGTGAGGGACTTATCGGAGGCATCCGCAGGAGCGACAGTGGCGTTCAGTTTCCTGGACCCGCCGACATAGAGAGTGGCAGCCGAGGCATCCAGAGAAACGGAAACGGGGAGCTTGGACACAATTGCGTCGTACTCGGCACGTGTTACAATGCGGATTTCGGCCGGCGAACCTGCCGGCACGTTAAGATATGACTCGTTTGCGCGAAGATATTCGATATTCCCGGTAACAAATCCGAGAGAGCCGTCGGAGAGCTTTCCGAGAAGGCGCATCGTTGATTTGTTGTAGGGTGTAAGGTTTAGATGCAAGGGCATATAGTTCTCGAAGTAGACACCGCCGAGCTTATTGTTTTTTACAGCGGTTCCGGTACCGCCGATATTGAGGCGGTTGCCGGAGGGTGTTGTCGAGGGACATTCCACGTATACAGGAGTGTTTGCGGGCACCGTACCCTTGATTTCCTCAATCACAGCCATGCCGTAGCCATAATCAGTAACGGCATAGAACCTGACGCCAGATGAAGCGGCGCTGTAGGGGAAGGAAGTATAGAACGGGGCGTAGTTCTTACCAGCTGCAGTTACAGTGGGGAGAACGCCGAAGTAGTTGTCGCCGGAAGAAGTGATGGGCTTGATATACCACTTGCGACGGTCTCCGGCAACCTCGGAAGACATAATACCCTCCTCGTCGTTTGTCGGATTTCCGTCGCCCAGGTATTTCGCACCGCCGCCGGAGCGTCCATAGGCAAAATATGTGCCGTCCTTGTTATCGCGGACAGACATGTAATGGTCAATCATCTGGTAGATACCCGTACCCTGGGCGGTAACGTCGTAGTCTACGCTGCCGATGTGTTTGAAGTAGAGAACAGTCGCGGGGTTAGAAGATGCTTTTTCGAAACGTTTCCACAGCTGAATGGCGAGAGCGTCGATAGAAGTAGAAGACATGTTAATGTCGCCCTTATTGTCCATAATGTAGGCGTAGCGCTCAGTAACGGCATTCTGGACACGGTAGTATCCGTCGCCATTAAGCTGGGCCAGCGAAGCAGAAGACAGGGCCGCCAGGGCTGCAATAGAAAGTAGATATTTTTTCATGCGCAATGAAAGATTAATAAATAAAACAGACACCTGCCCCGCCAACACTGTCAGAATTGTGACTTTGGCAAGACAGGTGTCATTGTCTATTTAACGTCGGACGTACACATTATATTATGCGCCCGAAGATTTTAACATTTGTCAATCAGCAATACAGATTGCAACGCGGTTCTTCACAGCTTCGGCAAAAGGCTGGTCTTCGGCCTCGCCCATGCTCTTAACGATGATACGACCCGGATCGATTCTGTAATTGCCGGTGAGAGCTTTGGCAACAGCCATAGCGCGCTCGTAGGAGAGACGCAGGTTGATAGCCTTGGAACCAGTACCCCTGTCGGCATAACCGGTTACGACAACCTTAGCATCGGGATGCTTAACGAGATAGTTAGCCATTTCCTCGACCTTAGGCATCTCGGCCTTCGACACAACGGAGTTTGAGATGGTGAAGAAAACGTCGACGCGGTATGTTTCCTGCTTCTTAGCGGGAGCCACAGCGTTAGTAACGGGCTGTTCAACGGGAACTTCCACAATCTTCTCCACAATCTTCTCCACGATCTTCACTTCGGGTTCGGGAGCTTTGCGAACAGTTTTTGTGTACTTGGGACCGAAGGTGTAGCGAACACCAACAAGGCCGTTGAAGTACCAGTCGGCGTTACCGGCCTTCTTGGAGTTGTATCCGTCGGGAAGGACGTTAGCGGCGAGTTCGATACCGAGAGCAACGTGCTCGTTAAGGTTGAAGTTGACGTCAACGCCAAACTTACCGAGGAAACGAGTTTTGGTACCGTCCCAGAGGAGGGAGAGGGGGTTGTATCCGTCGTTGGCAGCGGCATAGCCGGTAGCCACGGCGTTAGCGTCGTCGTTGTTGAAGCCGAAGTTTGCGCCAAGACCAGCGAATACGTTAACGTCGACAAGACGGTTGGGGTTGTAACCGCCGAGGATGTTTGTCATGTCGAAAACAGCTTCTACAGTAGGAGCCATGTAGTTCCATTTCCAGCGGTAGGTATCGGCGTTAACATTGAGGATACCCTTGCTCTGCCAGCCGTTGAGGGCGAGACGAGCACCGATGAAAGGATTGAACTTATAACCCACGGCCAGCTGGGCATTGGGGCACAGGAGCTTGTCGAAGGCACCTTCGCCAAGAGTTTCCTGACCACCAAGCTGAGCCTGCAGATACCAATAGGGATTGAATTTATATTCAGTCACCTCTTCCTGTGCCGTAGCCGAGAAGGCAGCGGCGAACAGAGCAGCAGACAGGATGATCTTATTGAGTTTCATGTCGATAATCTTATTTGTTATGTACGGTTAAAAGACTCTGCTGCGATCACTTTACAGTTAAGTAGAAGCGGGATGTAGAAGTAGCACCCTGATAGTCGACTGCGGTGTAAAGGATTTCGTAGGTGTAACCGGGCTTCATGTTCTTAGTAGGAATAACGAAGCGCTTCTGGTAGCCGGGAACAACTTCGGCGAGGAACTTGGCGTCGCCGTTGATTTTAACGCACTGAGCCTGAGCATCGGCAGCGGTAGCACCGGTAGCGTTATCGATAACGTTAGCCACAGCGACGAGTTTCCTGTAGGAAGGAGCAGCAACTTCTGCGGTGTAAGTAGTAGCATAAGCGATAAAGCCTTCGCCACCGTCCTTAACGAATTCGGTAGGACGTTCGGGGTTGTTGCTGAGGAAGTAGTCGCCACCGTTACCGGCCTTGTAGAACATAGTGGGCTGGAGGTAGTGGTTGGGGTCGTCGAGAACGTTGTTGAGACGCTTAGCGATGTTGTTGTAGCGGGTGATGAGGTTGTTGAAACGGCCGATGTAGCTACCAACCTTACCGTTAACTTCGTCTTCGATGTCGGTGATCATGCCGGCAATCTTGTCGTTGATCTTACCCTGCATATCGGCAAGCATGTCTTCAACTGCTGTGTTGACATTGGCGAGCATCTTGTCCATAGCGTTCGCGAAGGCTGTCTTGATGCTTTCATTCCAAGTGCCGATCTTCTGGTTGAACTGTTCCTCGATTGCATTGAGGAAACCTTCGAGGTCCTTGCCGGTGATATCTACAGGCACAGTCTCGCTGAACGAACCGATTGGAAGACCGCCTTCGCCAATAACATCACCCTTAACCTCTACCTCTACCGAGATCTTGCCGTCATAGGAAAGTTTGATAGGATCGATGGTAAAGTCGAGAGTAACGTCATCACCGTTGATGTCAACAGTAATGTCGGAGAAGTCGAACTTGTAGTCCTCGGGGTCGAGGTTGAAGATAGCATTGGTGATAGGATCGATGATGGGGAGCTTGCGGGGCGAAGACTGACCATAGAGGAAAGCGAAGGAAAGGGGCTTGAAAGTAGTTGCAGCGATGTTGTAGTTTGAGTAAACTGCATAGTCCTTGCCGTCTACACTCCAACCAGCCTTGAGGCCGTATGCGGGGAGCATACCGTTAACCTGGTCGTAAACAGCCTTCATGAGAGCGATGACGTTGGAGCGGAGGTTGTTCCTCTTGTCCTGAAGGATTTCCTTCATAGCGCTCTTGAGGTTTGCGTCGATATGAACAGCAGCGCCGGCAACAGCGTTGATGTCTTTTTCGAGCATAGCGGTAGCCTGGTAGAAGCCGTTGTTAGCGGAACGTGCAGAGTAACCGAATGTGAGTTCCTCGTCGCTCTTGCGCAGGTTTGTGAGCTTAACAGTAGAAGCCTTGTCCTGGCTGTTTACGAGTTCGAGGGTCTTGCCGTCGAAGTTAACATTGTTTGGGTTGATGGTAACGAATACACGACCGAGGCTACCGTCCATAAGGAGTTCGCCGTTTTCGATGCGCTGGGGAGTCATACCGCAAGCAGCGAGGATAGCGGCTTCAGCTTCGGTGATAGTGGGTTCGTCGTTGAATACGGGAGCATAAGTATACGAGGGGAAGTCGTATGACTGCTTAACATTCTGGCCATAGTAGTTTACAAGCATGTTGCTCTGAACGCCGATGGGCAGGGAGAATGTACCGAAGAGGGGGTTGTAGGTGCCCTGTACAAGGATATTAGTGATGAGGGCGTTGAGGCGGTCTTCCAGTTTGAGAAGTTTATTAACCTGCTCCTGCAGAGTTTTGATAGCCTTTTCGTTGGCGGCAACGCGCTGAGTAAGTTTTTTTACATCCTGAGTAAGAGCAGTGTTGTAGCGCTCTACCTTAAGGTCAAGATCTTCAAGTTTCTTTTCGAGCTCGGTATCTTTGGCTTCGAGGTTGCTCTTAAGGGTAGCATAGTCGTTCTTGAGATTTCTTACTTCGGTAGCAAGATCCTGGAGACCTGTGCAATCGCCGATAAGGCTTTCGAGGATGGTAAGTTTCAGGAAGTTGTCCTGAGCGAAGTTGTAAGCCTTCAGAGCTTCGGCATAAGCAGCCTCAGCCTTAGCGTCAACGTTATCGAGTTTGCTTCCGAAACCTTCAAGTTTGGTTTCAAGAAGAACAATCTCGTTAGAGAGGGTTTCAACCTTGGCCTCGAGTACTGTGATCTTATCGAGGCTACTTTGGAGACCATCAACACGGAGATTCAGATTAGCAATGGCGTTTTTGAGTTCTGTAATCTCATTGGCCTGTTGTCCAGATGTATTCTCAAGTATTTCAAGACGATTTTTATAACCGTCGATGCGGCCATCCAGACGGCTAACCTCTGTCTGGAACAGCGTTTTTACATTTTCGATTAAAGTATTGACGTTAACAATCTCAGCTCTGATAAGATCGCGGATCTGATCTTCTGTCAGAATAGTAGGCAGACCATCCAGAGCCCTCTGAATTTCAGCGTTAATCTTATCGGTAAGTTCCTGGCTATTCAGAATAGTATCCTTCAGATTGGCAACCTCGGCAGCGAGGCTTGCGATAGATGCGAGATCTGCTTTAAGGTCGTCGATGGAAGCATAGCCAAGATCGTCTGCAACAATACCAGCGATATCATCTTTGGTGAGCAAGCCCAGGTTCTTATAGTAATCAACACCGAATTCGTTTCTAACGGTAGTCTTGATCAGGTTGATGATCTCAGTTTCTGTAGGAATCTCGCCTTCAACTCGGCTGATTTCTGCAATCAGGCGAGCGAGTTCTACTGTGAGTTTATCGCTAACAGTCTGAATTTTGCTGTTCAGTGCTGCATCTGCATCCTTGTAGTCGCCTTCGACTTTCAGAATCTTGCTAAGGAGGTCAGCAATTTTGCCAGCACATTCAGTCTTACAAGCGTCCTGAGCATCTTTGAGCTGAGCGACGGTAGAGCTGAGCTCGTCAAGCTTTGTCTGAAGGTCCGCGTTAGACTTGGCCACTTCAGCTTTCAAATCATCGTCGGTGTCCTTGCACGACGTGAACGTGCCACAGCCGGCAGTAGTGACGGCCAATAGCAGTAATCCATTGATAAATTTTCTATTCATCTGCTTTAGATTTGATGTTATTAATATTTGAGTAAAATTTTTTCTATGTGGCGAATTGTATTATTATAGAATGTGTTTATAAGTATATCGGAATCGGTTTGAATGCAGTAGTAATATCACCCGAGAACAAGCACAGGAAGATGAAGCGAGGCTTTTCTTCCTTTCAACAACTGATTTAGAACGACATATTGTAAAATCATTTTTTACATTTGTTTACTAAAAATCTTTTATCTTACAAAGATATAGCTTAAATCAATAAAAAAGAAAATTAAAGCGATATTTTAACATTTTTATACATTTGTAATACTTCGGTATTGACGTCGGCACAAAGTTAACTATCTTAAACCAATCTACGAAGTGTTTCATAAAAAAAAAGAACACCAAAGGGAGAAATTTGTTTTAAAAACGCAAAAATACACGCATATTAGGTTAAATTTAGGTAAAGTGCCAAAAGGCAGGATGTGCAGCGGGAGAGAGGGGGGAGGAGAGACGTATACCATCCGCATGGGCGCGGTTTTTGCCTGCTGCAGGGGGCGCCCGCAGCTATCTGCCCTACTCTGCTCTCTCCCGCCCCTGGCGGCGCCGGCGGCCTACGCGCTGTTTGCCCTGCTGGCGGCTCTGCGCTATTTTATTGCATCGCCATACATAAAAACAGACAAATATTATAGTTTTTTCAACTTATTATTGTAACTTTGCTCCAATTAAGGCCAATAGCGTGGCCTTTGTCAAATATTTTTAACAAAAAAAATCCACATTCTATATATAAACCAGTCAAAAAAAATGAAAAGACTTCGTTTCTTAGCACCTGTACTAATGTTAACGGGCAGCCTTTGCATGTATGCCGAGACACCTGCCACAAGCATCCAAACGACAGAGAATCCCGGCTTCCTTCACATGCGCCAGTTCGCCAAGACGTGCGACACGCACGGGGTACTGAACAAACTTGATGTAGGCGTAACGGTAGGAACGACGGGCATAGGCCTGGAACTTGGAACGCCGCTGACAAAATGGGCAAAACTACGCGTAGGCGCGAGCTTTATTCCGCACATCAACCTGCCGATGCACTTCGGGCTGATGGCCTACACTGAAGGGACAAGCATCAGCACAGGCAACTTCGACAAGATACAGGATATGATGTATGAGATCTCAGGGTATGAGATAGACGATGTTGTAGACGTGAATGCCGTTCCGAAAATGTGGAACTTCAAATGCCTTGTAGATGTGTACCCTATTCCGAACAATCACCACTGGCGCGTTACGGGCGGCGTATTCGTAGGCAACAATACTCTGGGGACAGCCCGCAACGTAATGGAGGAGATGCCTACGCTGCTGGCAATGAACCTGTACAACAAGATATATGATATCTTTATGGAGGACTATTTCATTGACCACCCCATTGTTGGAAATAACTATATAGCACCGGATATCCTTGATGAAATAAAGGCACGGTTGCAGTCGTACGGCATGATGGGCGTTCATCTGGGCGATTTCAAGAATGGCGAGCCTTACTTTATGCAGCCAGACAAGGACGGCACGGTGAGCGCACGCGCGCTTATAAACAAGGTGCGCTGGTACGGCGGCATCGGCTACGAGACGACTATCAGCAAGGACAAACGATGGAATATCGGCGTTGACCTCGGCGCGATGTTCTGGGGCGGCGCTCCGACGGTTATAGCGCACGATGGTGTGAATATGTCGGACGACCTTGTGAATATCCGTGGGAGCGTCGGCGATTATATGGACCTTATGAGCCACCTGAAGGTTTATCCGACTTTCGAATTCAAAATAGGATATACGTTCTTCTGACGGATTCCTCCGGAGGCAGGGCAAATGGTCTAGCGAACCGACGAAAATCTCTGAAAATCAATGATTTTCAGAGATTTTTCTTTTTACCACAATCCCCAATCGGCGCAGAATATTGAAACTGCGGGTGTGCAAGAAGGTGGCAATTTGAGGTGGCAATTCAACATTATTCGTTGAATTGGTCGTTTTGCCACCTCGCAAAACCGGATATTTCATTTGTACTTAGGATTCACAGTTTGTGTAAGCGAGAAAAAAATTGTATCTATAGTTTAAATAGCTATTCATCTGTGGAACTGCGATATAGATATTCTACAGGCTAACAATTTGAGAATCGCCCCACATTTGCAGTAAAAACATTTTGAGAATCACTCTATTATTTGTAACTTTATCCCTGAAATACAAAATATTACATATATATGATATTCAAGCGCAAAATATATAACGAGTTACTTGACTGGAAGAATGAGGACAACGGTACAACGGCTATATTGATTAAAGGGGCGCGTCGTGTCGGAAAATCAACCATTGCCGAGGAATTCGCCAGAAACGAATATAGTTCATATATATTGATTGACTTTACAAAATGCTCGGCAGAGATACGTAGTCTATTCGATGATGTCTCTGACTTAAACAGGATATTTCTTAAACTGCAACTTGAATACGGCGTGACTCTTGAAACAAGAAAATCAGTCATTATCTTTGATGAGGTGCAGTTCAGCCCAATGGCACGGCAGGCAATCAAACATCTTGTAGCAGACGGAAGATATGACTATATTGAGACCGGTTCTCTTATATCTATCCGAAAAAATGTTCAGAATATTCTGATTCCAAGCGAAGAGAATGAAGTGAGCATGTATCCGATGGACTACGAAGAGTTCAAGTGGGCCATGAACGACCATGCCACTATTCCTTTGCTGAAACAATGCTTTCAGGAAAAGAAACCGCTGGGTGATGCCACTAACCGCAAGTTAATGCGTGATTTCAGACTGTATATGCTGGTAGGAGGGATGCCTAAGGCGGTTGCAACTCTTATTGAAACCAATAATCTCGAAAAAGTAGATCGTGTAAAAAGAGGAATCATCAATCTCTATGAAAAAGATTTCAACCGCATAGATCCGACTGGCAATGCATCCAAGATATTTCATCAGATTCCGGCGCAGTTGACGGGTAATGCCAACCGATATATGACATGGCAGGCGACTGAAGGTGTTGCCCAATCTTCATTGAACGAAATTATTTCTGAAATGAAAGAGTCGATGGTTGTCAATATTGCTTATCATGCGAATGATCCGAATGCAGGAATGGCACTCCATCATTCTACAGACAACTTCAAGATGTATTTAGGTGACACGGGGCTGTTCATAACACTTGCATTCTGGGATAAAAAGTTTACTGACAACGTCATTTACCATAAACTTTTAAGCGACAAACTGGCAGCAGATCTGGGTTATGTATATGAAAATGTCGTATCACAGATGCTTAAAGCCGGCGGAAATGAATTATATTACTACACCTTCCCTACAGAAAGCGGCAAGCACAACTATGAGATTGATTTTCTGATTGCAGATGGCGACAAGATAAACCCGATTGAAGTCAAGTCATCCGGGTATAAGGCTCATGCCTCTCTCGACGCTTTTGCCAATAAGTTTTCGAGCAGGATACGGAGCCGTTATCTTATCTATACCAAGGATTTGCGTAAAGAAACCGACATAATCTGTCTTCCAGTATATATGACAATGTTTTTATAATGCCAATGAAAAGAAAAACAAAGCATCGAGGAGCTATTCCAACCGAGTATGCAGAAGTGAAAGTCAATCATGGCATTTTTGAGGACTATCTTCAATATGGCCACAATATGATACCGTCAACGATTGTCCTATCATACCCGGCGAAACGGAGTTTGTCCCACGGCAGAGACTGGGGAAACTGATTCCGGTTGAAGGTGCCCTGAAGCAACTTCGCAAACTGGCACTTAACACTCTACTGGGGGAGTTTCATATCTATGTAAAGGATGATAAGGAAACCTCTCTCTTCCTTAATGACACAGTCGAGCACATTTTTTCGCGCATTTATCATTTTTACATAAAAAAGCAGCCTCCGCTACGCGGGCGCGGCGGAGGCTGTTTCTTTATTGTTTTTTATCGGCGGCTCTCAAGAAGGAGTTCGCCGAATTCGGCGATGTTCTCGGCGGTGATGGGGGGATTGGGGTCGTTGTTCATGGCCGTCTCCAGGGTTGTCTCGCCGGAGAGGACGAGGACACCGAGCGCACCGGCATTCTGGGCCATCTTGACGTCGGTGTATATGCGGTCGCCGCACATGGCAATCTCGTCGGCCTGCAGGCCGTGGCGATAGCGTATGCCGGAGAGCATGTCGGGATTTGGCTTGCCAATTACGAGGTCGGGCTGACGTCCGGTGGCGTGCTCGATGCACTTGCAGAGCGAGCCACAGTCGACAAGCACTGTAGGCTGGTCGGTGGGGCAAACACGGTCGGGGTTTGTGGCGATGTAGGGAATGCCCTGTGTAGCGAGATATGACGCACGGCAGAGCTTGGGATATGTGAGCGTTGTATCGAATGCCACGACGAGGGCGTCGGGATTCCCGGGGGCGTCGGGTTCGGTGAGGACGAATCCGGCACGGCGGAATTCGGCCTCCATGCTCGGTGTGCCGACAACATAGAGGGTCTTAACCTGCGGCATGTTCTCCTTCAGATAGTCGATAGTTGCCACGGCGGTTGTGTACATCTGGTCGCGGTCGGCCTCGATGCCGAGTTTTGCCAGCTTGGCAAGGTAATCGTCGATGCTTCGGGTGGGGTTGTTGGTGAGGAAGGAATAACCGATGCCGTTAGCGGAGAGCATAGCCAGGAAATCCTTTGTGAAAGGGAAGAGGGTTGAACCCATATATATAGTGCCGTCCATATCCAGGGCCACGTGGCGGATTTTACGGCAAGCCTCCATGAGCTCGTCGTGGCTCATGGGGCTTACATATTTGTCGAAATCTTTAGTCATAGTGAATGATTAAATGTCGGTGTCGTTGAGGTCTCCAGCCTTAGCAAGGGCTTCCTCGTTTTCATAGAAATTGTTGGAGCGGTCGTATCCGTCGCGGGGCGCTTTCCACATGGTGATGAATGTGATTGCACCGAGGATACCAACACCAATAATGAGGATGAATACGGTGTTCCAGCCGTACTTGTCGGAAATGATACCGATGCCGATAGCGGAGAGGAAGGAACCGACATATCCGAAAATACCGGCCAGACCGTTTGCCGTGGCGGAGGCGTCCTTTGTTGCCTGGTTTGCGGATGCGATGCCGATAAGGGCCTGCGGGCCGTAGATAAAGAATCCGGCCATAGCGAGCAAGGCGACAGACAGCGCAGTGGGAATACCGGTGAGGAAGATGAACATGGTCATGAAAAGAACGGCGCCGAACATGCACACGAGGCACATGCGGTGAGCCTTGCCCTTGAAGATGTGGTCGGTGGCCCATCCGGCAGCGATTGTTCCAACGATTGCACACATCTCGAAGATAGCCACAGAGAGGGCGGCCATTTCGATGGACATGCCGCGTGCTTCGGTGAGGAACTTGGGCCCCCAGTCGAGGATACCCATTCGCATGACATATACAAATACGTTAGCGATGCAGAGGGTCCAGATCCAGCGGTTTGTCCATACCATAACCTTGAGGAACTTGGAGTGCGATGCCGATTTTTTACCATCTTTCTTGCCAGTGCTTGTGCCCGGGAGTTCGGGCAGGCCGACAGAACGGGGGTCGTCGCGGAGGCCGATGTAGAGCCACAGAGCGCCGCCGAGGGCAATTATTGCGGGAATCCAGAAGCACCAGCGCCATGCGTCCCAATGGGATGCGTAGCTCATGATCTGCTTTAGATTGTCGGCGTTGTTTGGATCGAGGTTGAGGTTATGCGCTATACGGCTGATTATCTCGGGGTCGGCGCTATAGTCGTGGCCCATCGAGCCCATAATGATACCGCAGAAGAAAACAGCTGCACCAGCGCCAATGGAGTGCGAGGTGTTCCAGATAGACATCTTGGTGGCAAGCTCCGACGGATGAATCCACGTGGGCAGCAGTCGTGCGCATGGAGGATAGCCGATGCCCTGGAAATACTGGTTGAACACGATTGTAACGGCCATGACGAGGACGAGCATGTTGAGGAAGTCGGGACCGGCGTCGACGCCCGTAATCCACGAACTGATATTAACGCCGAAGCCGAAGGCAAAGTTACATGCCGCGCACAGCAGCAGGCCGATGGCCATAACCAGTCGCGAGCTTGCCTTATCGACAACAAAGCCGTTTACAAAGCGCGAAAGGCCATATATGAGCGAGCTTATACCGATGATGATACCGAAACTGGTGTTTGAAATGCCATACTGCGCGGTAAGCCCCGGCATTGCCACGGAAAAGTTTTTGCGGACAAAGTAGTAGATGGCGTATCCGATCATCGACACAAGGATTGTGCGGAACTGCCAGCTTTTGAATTTCTTGACGACGTCCGGAGACCAGTCGCCGTAGATATTTTCTTTTGCCATTAGAATATGTGATAGGTTTAGACGTGTTTATTTCGTAGCTGGAGTGACAGTCATTGCAAAACCGCCACCGGCGGCCTCGAAGACCTTGAGCTTGCTTTTTTCTGTTATCTTTTTGTTCTCGATAACATAGCTCTGCGGATTGTTGCGGTAGTGAGCGTCCTTGCCATCGCGATATACAGTTACGTTGTACTTACCTTTGGGGAGGAAGGAGAAATCGACAACGGCCTCGCGCGGAGCTTCGCCGTTAGTACCGCCCACAAACCAGCGGTCGGCACCTTTTTCCTTACGGGCCACAGTGAGATATTCCATCGGCTCGGCCTCGAGATAGTAGCTCTTGTCCCAGTCGAGGGCGACATCCTTGATAAACTGGAAGGCATCCATAAACTTCTCGTAGTGCTCGGGGAAGTCGGCCGCCATCTGCAGGGGGCTCGACATTGTAACGTAGAGCGAGAGCTGATTGGAGAGCGTAGTGTTCACCCACGATTTCTTTGGGGCGAACTTGGATATGTCGTTTTCGAAAATGCCGGGAGTATAGTCCATCGGGCCGCCTATCAGACGAGTGAAAGGCAGAATTGTGGTATGGTATGGCTTGCTGCCGCCGAAGGCCTGGTACTCGGTGCCACGGGCGCTTTCGTTACCGATAAGGTTGGGCCATGTGCGGCACAGGCCGGTGGGGCGCACGGCCTCGTGGGCGTTAACCATAATCTTGTATTCGGCAGCCTTTTCGACGGCATACTGGTAGTGGTTTACGCTCCACTGGCTGAAGTGCTTGCTTCCGCGTGGAAGGATAAAACCCACATAGCCGCTCTTGACGGCATTGTAGCCGTTGTCCTTCATGAACTTATAAGCTTCGTCGAGGCGACGCTCGTAGTTGCGGATGCTGCTGGAGGTCTCGTGGTGCATAATCATCTCCACGCCTTTTGCCTTAGCATAGTCGCGTATGCCGGGAAGGTCGAAATCGGGATATGGGGTAACGAAATCGAACACGTCGTCCTTGAACTTGTTTGACCAGTCCTCCCATCCGATGTTCCATCCTTCCACGAGCACGCCGTCGAAGCCATGCTCGGCGGCGAAGTCGATGTATCGCTTCACATTCTCGGTCGTGGCACCGTGCTTGCCGTGAGGCTTCACGTTCTTATATTCCTCGGGACGGCTGATGTGGACGTTGGGCAGATCGTTTGTATAGCTCCATTTGCTCTTGCCGGTGATCATCTCCCACCAAACGCCCACATATTTCATGGGTTTAATCCATGAAGTATCCTCAATCTTGCAGGGTTCGTTGAGGTTTAGCGTTATACGGGAAGCAAGTATGTCGGCAGGGTCGTAAGAAGCAATCACCGTACGCCAGGGGGTGTTGAAATCGGTATGTATGTCGGCCATATATCCGTCGGCATCGGGATTGAGAAGAGCCTTGAATGTGTTTGTGGTGTCGTTCAGCTCGAGGTGCATCGCGGGATAATCCAGCAGAGCAGCTTCGTGGAGGTTCATGTAGAGACCATCGTCGCTACGGAGCATAAGCGCCGTCTGCACACCCGTAGGTGATACAAGGCCCTCCCAGTTGTTGTGGTGCGTCCAGGCCTGATCCATAAGACCACGTATTTGCGAGAGACGGCTGCGGGTATAGTCGTACTCCTGGCTTTCGTAGTCGGCGGGAATCCAGTAAGCCTCATGGTCGCCGGTCATGGCGAATTCCGTGAGTTCGTCGGCGACAGTAAAGTGTGCGAGTTTCTTCTGGCGCGGGAATTCATAGCGGAACCCCATACCGTCGTCGAAAACGCGGAAACAAATGTCCATGCGTCGTTTTGTGGCGGGCTGCTCCAGCCTAACGGTCATTTCCTTGTAGTGGTTGCGAATTTCCGATTCCTCGCCCCAAACGGGCTTCCAAGTTTCGTCGAAGGAAGCCGTATCGACCTTGACGATTCGGAAACCTTCGGCAAGATCGCCTTTACCTTTTATCTTGAAGCCCATCTTGCTCGGGGCAACGATTGTCTTGCCGTTGAGGCTAAGCGAATACTCCGGCGCACCGGCATCGGTAAGGTTGAAATCCACCTTGAAGCTTCCGTCGGGGGACGAAACAGACTCATTAGCCCCGGCAATGAAAGCAGAGGCAAGAAGTAGTGATAGAATGATTGGTTTTTTCATGGCTTGTAGCAGTTATTTTCTATTCAGCTTTATTGTCGCCTCCACGTCGAGAGCGTCAGCAATAACTTCGATCGGGTTGAAAACAGGGATTCCCGTACCCATCTCGATCTGCCATTTGCAGGTTTCACAATCGGTGGCGACAAAGTCGGGCGCCTCGGCTTTTATGGAATCGAACAGCGGCTGTCCGATAGCCTGCGAGACAGGGAACATCTCTTTCTTGAAACCGTAAGTGCCTGCGATGCCGCAGCACTGCGATTCGAGCTTCACAAAGTCGACGCCGGGAATCATTTTCAGCATCTCGACGGAGTATACGGCCCAACCGAGCTTCTGCATGTGGCACGGAGTGTGGTATGCGATACGTTTCCTGTAATCATTGCGGAAAGCGAGTTTAATCTTACCCTGCTCCAGCAAGCGGTACAGGAAAACGGTTGCGAGCATCATCTTATCGCGAACATCCCCGTTATCTATACCCAAGAGGTGAGGATACTCGTCGCGCATTGTGAACATACATGTTGAGCTTGTTCCCAACAGCGGCATCTTCTGCTCCAGGACGGCCTTTCGGATAGACGATATGTTTATCTCGGCATCGTGTTTTGCGCGGTCGATAAGCCGGTTTGCGATTTTTGCGACGCCGCAGCATTTCTCTTTCTCGAGCAATGTTACGCCATATCCCACGGCGTTCATAATTTTAACAAACGCCTTTCCGAGTGCCGGGTAGTTGTAGTTCACATAGCATCCGTGGAAGTATGCCACCTGTTTTGAGAAGGCATTCTGAGCGGCTTCCTGTTTTTTGAACCACGAAACGAATTTTTCGCCGGAGTATTTTGGGAATGTGCGGTGTTTGTCGATAGCGAAAGTGGCGTCGAGGACAGCCTTTACCGGTTTCAGCCCGAGGGTGAAGTTTGTAACGGGAGCGAAAGCGGAAGCCAATGTTCCCACAAAATCGGTCTCGGCGAGCATACGGTCGCGCAGCTTCACCGGCTTGCGGTCGTATGTAATTCGTGCGCGCTGTATAATATCGCCGATATGCACGTTAGACGGGCAAGCCACCTCGCAACGCTTGCAGTTGAGGCAATATTTGAGTGCGTAGTCGTAGAACTCGGGGTTCTTCAGGCGGTAACGTTCGCCGTCGGGTCCGGCCTGCTTAGGACCGGGATAATCGGGATTGACGGCAAGCACCGGGCAGTAGACAGTGCATACAGTACATTTTATGCACTGTTCGAAGTTGTCGCGGCTGTGGTTCTTTATCTGATATTCTTCCATCGTCTTAGTTGTTTTTGAGAATCATTGCAGCAACGTGCATGGCAGTGAGGACGGCCGTGCCAGCACCGGACTCTTCTTTAAGAGCGTCGTGTCCGCCGATAACCGCGCCCACGGCATAAAGATTGTCTATCGTCCTGCCGTTTTTACGAGGGTGAAAATCCTTATCGGCGGCCACACCGAATTTCATATAGGGCTGTTCAGCAAAGAAGTAGTTGCTGAACCATTTGTCGCGGTCGCCGTCAACATCGACATCGAGACCGAACACAGGCTCGTAAATTCTGTGCGGTTCGGCAATAATGCCTCGGCTGAAGAAACCTCCGCTGGCGAGGATATAATTGTCGGCCACAAGTTTCTCGTCGCCCATATTCTGTGTGAGAATGTACTCTACCCTGCCCTTATCGGACACACGGCCACCGGTAACGGTATCGCCAAGGAGATATGTGCCTCCTATCTTCTCGAAACGGCGACGCAGCTGGGTCTGCATTCGCTGTCCGGCGACGCTCATGGGCGTGGTTGCCACGCAGAACAGAGGTTTGCCCACACTGGAACGCAGAATCTTCAGCGGTTCTTCGTCGTCCATGCCCACCACACAAGGAATAAGGATAGCGTCGGCGTCGGCGGATGCGGCCTTTACAGCCTCAGCGAATTCGGCGAGGGCATTGCCGTAGAGCTGACGTCCGATACTCGTAGCACGCATCTCGGCGGTGCTTCGGCGCAGGCGGTCGATTTCCGGAGTCGTTACATAGGAAACCGTCGATTCGATACCGAGTTTCTTCAGCCCTGTCTGGATAAAATCGGGATAGAAATCGAGGAACGACAGCACGCTCACAACAGAAATCTTCTTATATTTTTTAAGATCTTCGCGTGTAATGAAATCGTCGAGCGTCAGCCAGCAGCGTTTGAATTCGCCCATAGGGGTCATTCGTTCGTTGTTGCGGTTGTCGGCTCCGCGCAGAGTTATGCCGGCGTCGGCAAAGAAAGGTTTCACCGTAGCAGCAAGTTCCTTTACACGTTCGGCGCCGATAAGGCTGTAGGGATGTTCGGCGGGGAGGGAAGCAATTGCAGCCAGGGGGTCTTCAACGGCTTTGCCGTCTACCGTACCCAAGAGCCCGAGGGATCCGGAACTGAAATGGAGGGCGCTCTGTCCGAGCGATATCACAGCCACACGTTTGTTTTTCGCGGCAAGCGAAAGTCCGGCGACAAGGCCGCTCAATCCGCCACCTATTATAATAGTATCGTATTTCATTTGTTAGCGCAGATTGTTTTTTCGTTGTTGATATTGCCAATGCCGCAAACGCCCTCGTAGATCCAAGCAGAGAATTCGGCCTCCACAAGCGTCTGACCCCAAGCCACCGGGCGCATTCCTTTCCAGCGCTCGTTGACAAAGCTCTCCAGATCTGTCAGAGCGGCAGTCTGGCCAAAACGTTTGGACATTATTGCCGAAGCGCGGCAAGCGCATATGCTTCCCTGGCAAGTACCCATGCCGAGGCGTGTGCGTCGGCGCAGATTCACAAGGTTGTTTACGTGCAGCTTGTCGATAGCATATTTTATCTCGCCGACAGAAACTTTCTCGCACTCGCACACCATCGCGTCGTCGTTTACATCCGTAGGAATCTGATATGACAGCGAGCCGTGGCGTCCTTCGATTGCAAGCTGTTCGGTGCTTAGCGATATTATATGTGATTTTTCCTGTTTTTCAGGAGCTTCGGGTTCTGAACCGGGCAACGGAAGTTCGGCTGTCCGGCATGGCGCGTTCACGCCTAACTTCTCGCAAGCCATGTTGGTAGCCCACTCGGCCATCAGACGGTATGTCATGAGCTTGCCGCCAGTAATGGTTATGAATCCTTCTACGCCGTCGCGCTTAGCATGATCGAGGCATACGATGCCACGGCTAATGCTTCGTCCGGACGGATCGTTGTCGGCAGCGACAAGAGGACGTACGCCGGCGTAAGCGCGCAGGATACGTGTGTAAGCCAGCGAGGGCGCAATCTGCATGCCTTCGCGCAGGAGAATGTCAACTTCTTCCTGCGTAACCTCCATGTTGTCCACACTGTCGTAAGGCACACGGCTGGAAGTTGTACCGATAAGCGAAATGGTATCGCCAGGCACAAGGATATCGGCATCGGCGGGTTTTCGGCAACGGTTAATAACGATATTGTTTACACGGTGTCCGAAGATAAGCAGAGCTCCTTTGGCCGGGAACATATTGATTCTGATACCGGCCTTTGCCGCAATCTCATGCCCCCATATGCCTCCGGCATTAATAACAAGGCGAGCTTCGATGTCCCTGAGTTCGCCTGTGCGCGCGTCGCGCACCCTGACGCCATGCACACGAGTTCCGTCCAGAAGGAGTTCTTCAACTTTGTGGTACGTTAGTACGTCGGCGCCATGCCGCTGAGCATCCAGCACATTTGCGGTAGTAAGGCGGAAAGGATCCACCGCGCCGTCGGGCACCTTCACGGCACCGATAATATCCTTGTTAATGGCCGGCTCCATAGCCACAGCCTGCGCGGGGTCTACAATCTCGGCGTTAATACCGGCCTTGTGGCACGATTCGACAAAGAGCTTCTGATAACCGAGGTCGTCCTCGGGCAACGTTACAAAGAAACCACCAGTATCTTCGACGCAGTTACGCGCGATACGGCGAAGAATCATGTTTTCCTTGATACATTCAGATGCCGACTCACCGTCGGTTACGGCATAACGGGCACCGCTGTGCAGCAGGCCGTGATTGCGGCCGGTAGCTCCCGCAGTGAAATCGAGACGTTCGACAAGCAAAGTCGACAGTCCGCGCATGGAACAGTCGCGTGCCGTACCTGCTCCGGTCGCACCTGCGCCTATGATAATGACATCATAGATTTTTGTGGTGTGCTGATTATTCATTTGGCCAAAGGCAATAAGGTTAAGGATTATTGTGTTTCAAAGTATGTATACCGACAACGGGCATTTCGGAACAATGCTTCCGACCTGCCGGAGATACCGTGGCTTATTTCGATACAAAAGTATATATTTTTTCACATATAACAAAGTGGTATCGTATAATATTTTTATAACAACAGAAGCAGCGAAATAGTTACCTTATTATATATTAATAAATTACAGGCATTATGTAAAAATTATAATATTTTAAGGATGTTTCGAAACGAAAGCAAACAAGGCATAAAATTTAGCATAATGAAATTTCGGTGTAATTTTTCGTTCAAATTTTTGTGTAAGTTCGAAAAAATGTCTAACTTTGCAGGCGTAAAGGGCTCCAAGCCCTTCAATCCAAACAAGGACACTCAAGAAACCCAATCCTTTTCCCTTCAACCTACCACATGAAAACCGGAATTTTGACTGCCGCCGTAGCCTTGGCCCTCGACGCCGCAATCAGCTTTGCTTCCCAACCGGTCGTTATAGCGCACCGTGGACTGTGGAACGTGCCGGGCTCGGCTCAAAATTCTATTGCAGCGCTTGTAAAGGCCGACTCCGTCGGCTGCAGGGCGAGCGAATTCGATGTATGGATGACAAGCGACAGCGTTCTGGTTGTGAACCACGACGCGACGTACAACGGGGTATCGATGGAACATTCCACATCCGATGTTGTCTGCGCCCAGAAGCTGGCCAACGGAGAGAATCTGCCTACATTGCGGGAATATCTTAGCGTGGCGAAACCTCTCGATATCGATTTAATAGTTGAAATAAAATCCCACGACAGCAACTCCACCGAACGCGCGGCCATCCGCCGCACAATCGACATGGTACGCGAAATGGGCCTCGAAGACCGCGTCGGCTACGTGCTGTTCTCTAAAAACGGCATACTGGAATGCATCAAGCGGGCACCGAAAGGCACATCCATCCAGTACCCCAAGGGCGATTACCTTCCCGAGCAGGCCAAGATGATGGGAATAACAGGCATCGACTATAAGATTACCGTACTCAAGGAACATCCGGAATGGATTACCCGCGCCCGCTCGCTCGGGCTTACCGTCGGCGTATGGACGATAACATCCGCAGAAGATTTCCAGTGGTGCCTTGACAACGGGGCCGATTTCGTTACGTCGAACGACCCAGTACTCCACATGACAATGACAGGAAACAGATAGAAACTGACTTTAGCAACCACTCTATTCTGAAAACAGCACAGGTCTATAACACAACATCCTGTAAACGCAACAGGATTCAAATCCGCGCCGGAGACAACGGCGCGGATATATTTTTAGAGGCCACATAACATTAACATAATTAACAAGCGAAATTAACGGCAAGGATATTATTAATTTATTAAAAATTTTTCATATTTTTGCACTGAATATAAACTAAGCATCGACACATTTCATTCTCCCCTTAAAGCCATGACTAAGGAAGAACGCCATAATCTTATCCTGGAAACACTGATTAAGCACGAATCTATCACAGTGGCTAATCTGTCGCTACTGCTGGATGTCTCTGCCGTTACCATCCGCAAGGACCTGAACGAGCTTGAACAGAACCACAGACTGTACCGCAGCCACGGCCGCGCCATTCTGATTGACCCGTACACCACCAACCGGTCGATAATCGAGAAAGAAAACCTCGCACGCCACGAAAAAGCCCTTATCGGCCAGTTTGCCAACACGCTGATAACGAAGGACGACTCCATAATCATAGCATCCGGAACCACGGTCCTGGCATTTGCACGCTGCATCCGCCCCATACACAGGCTTACGGTTATTTCGGCATCGCTGAAAGTATCGGAACTACTTGGAGCCGATGATTCCATCGACCTTATACAGCTTGGCGGAACCATGCGCCAGAGCAGCCTATCGACGGTTGGGAAATTCGCCGAAGCTCCTCTGAAGGAATTTTCGTGCAGCAAACTTTTTATTGGCGTTGACGGCATAGACATTGATTTCGGAATCACCACCACCGACATGCGCGAATCTGACCTGAACCGCGCCATGATGGCAACGGCACAGAAAACCATTGTGCTTGCCGACTCGTCCAAGTTCCGGCGCCGAGGCTTCAGCAAAATCGCCGACCTCGACGAGATAGACATGATAATCACCGACTCCAACATTCCCGACAAGATAGCATACGCCATCGAGGACCGCGGAGTGGAACTGCACATTGTAAATCTGGACAAACCCAAGCCGGCTCCCGTAAGCCAACCCTTTGAAGCTCTAAAAAAGACAAACGAATAATGCAATATCCCCTAAAAAAACAGATACCGGCACTGCTACTGGTTGCGCTCTCGTGCCCTGGAATAGCTTTCGCCACCAACCTTACAGGTATAGTTACCGTAGACGGTAAACCGCGCCAGGGCGTTGTAGTCAGCGACGGCGACAATGTTGTCGTTACCGACAGCCGCGGCACCTACAGCATGACGACAGACGGACGCCAGTATGTTTTCGTTTCGGTACCGTCTGACTGCGAAGTACCTCTTAAAAACGGGCGGCCGGCATTTTACAAAGCAATAGACAGCAGCGCTGCGCGCGCGACTGCCGATTTTGAACTGAAAGCCGGCGACGGGATAAACGACTGGACACTTATTGCCCTTGCCGACGTACAAATCGGCTTCAAGAAAGATTACACCGACCTCCGCGACACTGTTATGCCGCTGATGGTTGACTCGGTGGGCGGCTACACAGGAAAAGTGTACGGTATCAGCCTCGGCGACCTTGTGTGGAACAATCCCGACTTCTACGGGCTGTACAACGAGCAGATAGACCGCCTTGGCATACCGGTACTGTCGGTTATAGGCAACCACGACCACAACGAACTTACCAAAGGCGATACTGAATCCGACCGCGAATACCGCGACAACATGGGCCCGACATATTACTCGCTGAACATCGGCGGCTGCCACATCGTGGCCTTGGACAACATTATCTACAGTGGCGAGAAAAACCGCAACGACTATCGCTGCGGCATTACCGACAGCCAGCTTGAATGGCTCAGGAAAGACCTTGAACACGTGAGCAAGGACAAAACGCTGATTGTTGCCATGCACTCCCCCACAGTGCGCCGAAACAAGCCTGAATACCGCATGGTGAACGGCGACAATTTCTACGACGCCGTACGCCCCTTCGCCGACGTACAGATTCTGTCGGGCCACACGCACAACAATAATACGACACTGATTGGCGACAACATAACGGACAACACCCTCGGCGCTGTCAACGGCGCGTTCTGGTACCCGATATGCAACGACGGTTCACCTCAAGGCTACGGAGTGTTCCATTTTTCGGACGGCAAGCTGACAGACAAGTATTACAAAGGCATCCGGGAGCCACGCAACTACCAGATGCGACTCTACGCACCTTCGGAGGCAGTGCTGTGGCAACCGGAAGCAAAGGCCGGCGATCCGTACGACAAAATCGCCATAAACATATGGTCGTGGGACCCGCGCTGGACGATAGAGGTTTGTGAAGACGGCAAATGGACAAAACTCGACGCCGAAAAAGCTGCATCGGGCACGCCCGCACGCGATCCGGGCCTTGTGGCCCACCTCACCGGCAAGAAAGGCACCTTTCCGGCAAACCATGCCGGTTCCAGACCCATTCTGAACAACACACACATATTCCTGTACAAACCTTCCGACGGCTGGAAAACTGTGAGCGTACGGGCAACCGACAATTTCGGCAACGTATACACATCGACGCTCGCCAATCCGGAATAATAATAAACCTAAACCTCCCTATACATCAACACTAAAACCAACAAAATGAAACTTGCAAAAAGCATAATTGCTGTTTCGGCCCTTCTTCTCGGCACTGCCATGATGCAGGCACAACCCAAGGTTATCGCACACCGCGGCTACTGGGACACAACCGGCTCGGCACAGAATTCGATCCGCGCCCTCGTTAAAGCCGACTCTATCGGATGCTACGCTTCCGAATTTGATATCTGGCGCACTCAGGACGGCGTACTCGTAGTTAACCACGACCCCAAAATCAACGACGTGGTAATAGAGACATCTCCTGCGGAAGTAGTTCTGAAAGAAAAGCTTGCCAATGGCGAATACATCCCCACGCTGGAGCAGTACCTACAGACAGCGCAAGGCCTAAAAACGCGCCTTGTTCTCGAGCTTAAATCTCACAACAGCAACCATAACGACCGAGTGGCCGTAGACAGCCTTCTCGCTATGGTAAAACGCTTCGGGCTGGAGAACCGCACGGATTACATCACATTCTCTAAAAACGGATTCCTGCAATTGGTTAAAAACGCACCCGAAGGCGCGTCGGTACAATACCTCAGCGGCGACTATATTCCGGAACAGGTGAAATTCGACAACGGCTCCGGCATAGACTACAGCATCAAGGTTATGCGCAAGCACCCCGAATGGATCCAGCAGTGCCACGACCTCGGCCTGACAGTGAATGTATGGACCGTAAACAAGCCCGAGGATATGAAATGGTGCATCGACAACGGTGTGGACTTCATCACCACCAACGACCCCGAGGGCCTTCAGAAAATGCTCAAGAAAAACAAGAAAAAATAATCTACGCGCAATATGAAATTCACAAAACTTTTCCTTGCGGCAGCCGCCGTTTTCTTAGGCGCGTCCGCAATGAATGCGGAAACCCACGTAGTTGCGCACCGCGGCTACTGGAAAGCGCCCGGCTCGGCACAAAATTCTATCCGCGCCCTCGTAAAGGCGGACTCGATAGGCTGCTACGGCAGCGAGTTTGATGTATGGTCGACCCCAGACAGCGTTCTCGTCGTAAACCACGACGGCGTGATAAACGGCCTGAACATCCAGACGACTCCCGCCAAGGTTATCTTGCAGCAGAAACTGCAGAACGGCGAGTACATTCCCACCCTCGAAGAATACTTCCGCGCCGCCATACCACTGAAAACCCGTCTGGTTGTAGAACTGAAGCCCTTCGACAACAACGCCCTCGAAAGCTGGGCCGTGAAGGAGATTGTACGCCTTGCCCGTGTTTACGGCCTCACCGACCGTATAGACTACATCACCTTCTCCAAAAACGGCTTCAAGAATCTTATCAAGGCAGCGCCCAAAGGCACCAGCGTGCAATACCTCACCGGCGACTGGATTCCCGAACAGATAAAATTCATGAAGGGCACCGGCGTGGACTACCACTACAATGTGTTCAAGGCTAATCCCGACTGGGTGGAACGTTGCCATGACAAAGGGCTCACCGTTAACGTGTGGACCGTCGACAGCCCCGAGGAAATGCAGCGCTGCATCGACTACCAGGCCGACTTCATCACCACCAACGAGCCTGAAACGCTCCAGAAAATGCTTAAAAAATAAAGAGACAGCACCCATATGATACCGGAGGCCGCTCGGTCTCCGGTATTTTTATGCCATGCAAAGACGGTATATTCGAAGGATTTGTCTAAATTTGCATTATGAACCGTCTTATCCTCATAGTTTCGTTAATCACTGTGCTAATGGCCAGTGGCTGCAAGCATCATAAGGATGTTGCATCGCACCGTCCGGATTATGAAACCTCTGTACGTCAGGACAAGAACAAAGACCGACCGAAAGACAAGAAAAAAGACCGCAACAGCAACAAGCGAAAGTCAGTGGTTAAAGAAGCGCACAAATGGATCGGCACCCCGTACGCCTATGGAGGAAAGGAACGCAAAGGCACCGACTGTTCGGGTATGGTGATGCGCGTATTCCAAGACGCAGCAGGCATAAAACTGCCCCGCTCCTCACGGGAACAATGCGATTTCTGCAAAAAAATCAAGCGCAAGGAACTTGCTCCGGCCGATCTCGTCTTTTTTGTCTCCAAAGCCGGGGGAAGCCGTGTAAGCCATGTGGGCGTTTATATAGGTAATGGCGAATTCATCCATTCCTCCACCAGCAAAGGCGTGATAATAAGCTCGCTTGACGAAAAATACTATCAGCGCCACTATTACGCCGCCGGCCGTGTACCAGGTATCGGCAAAGGCTCTGCGGAGATACCTAAAGAACCGGAATTCATTCCCGACGATGACAATACCCCGCGCCCCGGCGACAAGGAATATGAGGAACTCGTCAATCAGATAAAAAACAAAAAACGCAAGAAATAAATTAGCACGGCTTCATGGCAACCGTGCTTTTTTAACAGAACCTTGAAAAGGCGTACAGACAGTATAAAAACCGGGCACGTGCAAAAGCGACGTGCCCGGCTATATTTTTTATAACTTACAATCAGCGTGCGGCGAGCATGGGCATCAGCACCTGCTGATAGGCAAGCATACCGGCATCGGAGGTTTCGAAAACCTGCCAGTCGGCGCCACCGTTAACGGGGAGCTTGATGTGGGTATCGTCGACATACTGGAACAGTGTTCCGCTTTGTGCGCCGGCAGTATAGCTCCACGTCTGAGTGGGGACATCGAAATCCAGACGTACCTTGGAGCCGTCGTTGCAGCTGATGATATCGTAGCCTTTGCCGTCGCATTTAACCAGATATTTGCCGTCGTTGCCGTCGATAACCTTCTCGCTCTTAGCCATAGGATTGTTGCCGCTCCAGAACTCGATGCTGTTGATTACAAGAGCATCGGCGAGCACACAAACCTCGTAGACAGGCAGGATGCAGAAGCCGAGAAACACTAATTCGTTCACGAATTTATTGCCCACATGGTCGTTCCAGCCTTTCAGACGGCTTGTGAGTGTGAAGCTGCCTATGCAGCTGCTCATGGAAAACATTGCCACGCAAAGTGTTGCGGTCAACAGAGTTTTTGCGAATTTTTTCATAAGACTAATTTATTAATGGATGATAAGTTCATGCTGTTATTTCGCGGCGGGCATGTTCGTAGAATTCCGTTATGCCCTTCACGTATGCCACCGTTTCGGTACCGCGGCAGTAGCCGTACTTCACAACGGGGTCGTTGAAGTACTTGGGGTTCATTTTCATAAGCATCGCTTTGGATACGTTGTCATCCCATACCTGTGGATCGAGTCCATACTTTTCGGCAAGCGCAATAGCATCGTATACATGGGCAATACCCACATTATAGGCTGCCATTACGAATTTCAGCCTTTCCTTGTCGGAAGGAACATACTTCTGCAGATAGCTGTCCAAATCGCGGATAAGTTTTGTTGCGACACTGAGGCTGACATCTGGATTTCCCAAGGATGATACACTTGTACGGTACCCGCGCGCTGTGCTCGGCATAATCTGCATAAGGCCGCGGGCGCCCACCCACGAACGCGCATTGGGCCTGAAACGGCTCTCCACGAAGGCCTGGGCGGCAAGCATACGCCAGTCCCAGCCTATCGAGGGGGCATATTTCTTGAACAGATAGTCGTACTTGGAAATATATCCCTTGGAAAAATCGAAGTCTATCTGTGTAGAAGCCTTCGACTGCTCGAAATATCGTTTGAGCAAATCGGCGTTCACCTCCTGAGGGGAAGCCCCCTCGAACCAACTGTCGATAGAATCGGCAAGCCACTTTTTATCGGGAGCGACAGCCCATGCCGCACGCTGCTCGAAACTAACCGGCAGGTCTACATCGAGATCCGGAAAATATGTCTTGTTCAGCCTAGCCACATCGCAGTCCACGACAGTGAATGGAATCTCGCCGTCGGATACCATCTCGATAAGATCTTCGGCCACAACGGTATCACCGTCTACCTCGGTAACAATTATTCCGCCACCAATTTCATCGTTAAGGTTATTCATGCGGCGCAAATACCTGCTGTCCTTTTCCACATACACCTCTTTGCCGACAAGCTGTGTAATGTCGGTTATCTGCGGAGCGCCCATCACTTTCGGCTGCACGAGCACCTGATAGTTAAGATTCTCAGGTCCGCATGGCACAACATGCTTCTTGTAATGGTCGGTAACGGGAACCTGGTATGCAATAAGGTCCACCTTGCCGGAATCGAGCAAAGCCACAGCAGAAGAAAGGCTTTTCACCACCTTCAGGTCCAGCACCATACCTTTCTGTCGGGCAAGACTGTCCAGAAGGGTATAATCGTAGCCCATAGCCTCGCCGCGGTAAATAAAATATGACAGCGGGCCATATAGTGTAACGGCACGCAGAGTGTCGGGCAGTGTCTGCCCGGCTACCACATGTCTGCGCTCCGAACAGGCACTGCCGCTTATAACAGCAAGCAGAGCCGCGAAGAATATAGTGAATAATGCAGTGTGACGACGCATAAAGCTTTGCATATGTTTTGTTATCGCTGCCTAAACCGCACACTGCGGGGGCAGGTTCAGTATTCGAAAGTTCCGAGTGGCGAAATTACCGTGAGGCGCTTCACCGGAGCTTCTTCGACACGTCCGATAACCTTTGCATCCACACCGAAACGGCGGGAACGGGCAATCACTTCGTCGGCAGCTGAAGCCGGGCAGTAGATCTCCATGCGGTGGCCCATGTTGAATACCTTGTACATTTCACGCGGGTCGGTGCCTGATTCGCGACGGATAAGGTCGAACAGCGGCGGGATGTCGAATAAGTTGTCTTTTATAACATGTACATTCCCGACAAAGTTTAAAATTTTTGTCTGTGCGCCTCCCGAGCAATGCACCATACCGTGAACAAGCGGACGCATGTCGGTAAGGATATCCTTGATAATCGGCGCATATGTACGAGTTGGGGACAGCACGAGTTTGCCGGCGCACACCGGAGCGCCCTCCACCTTGTCGGTAAGCCCTACTCCGCCGCAGTATACCAGCTCGGCGGGCAGACCGTTATCGTAAGTCTCGGGGTACTTTTCGGCAACAGACTTGTTGAAAACGTCGTGGCGCGCAGAAGTGAGGCCGTTGCTGCCCATGCCGCCGTTGTATTCATGTTCGTAAGCCGCCTGGCCATATGAAGCAAGGCCCACAATCACATCGCCGGGACGGATGTTGGCGTTGTCTATCACATCGGCACGCTTCATGCGGCAGGTAACTGTACTGTCCACGATAATTGTGCGTACAAGGTCGCCGACATCGGCAGTCTCGCCGCCAGTGGAATAAATGTTCACGTTATGCGAGCGCAGCTCCTCAAGCAGTTCCTCGGTACCGTTTATAATTGCAGCAATAACCTCGCCCGGAATAAGGCGCTTGTTGCGTCCAATAGTAGACGACAGCAGAATGTTGTCGGTGGCGCCGACACACAGAAGGTCGTCGATGTTCATGATAAGAGAATCCTGTGCGATACCTTTCCATACGGAAATATCGCCAGTCTCGCGCCAGTAGGCGTATGCCAACGAAGACTTTGTGCCGGCTCCGTCGGCGTGCATTATGTTGCACCATTCGGGGTCGCCGCCTAAATAGTCGGGAACAATTTTACAGAAAGCACCAGGGAAAATGCCTTTATCAAGATTTTTGATTGCTGCGTGTACATCCTCTTTGGATGCCGACACGCCGCGTTGGTCGTAGCGTCCGCTCATGATTATTTAAGTTTTGCAAGTTTCTGTGGATTACCAACCATCCAGACAATGTCGCCGGATTCGAACACAAGGTCGGGCTGGGAGTCTATGTGCTCGTTACCACGGTCTACGGCCACCACAACGGCGTCGTATGTATCGCGCAGGGCAGACGAACGTGGAGTCTGCGATATCAGCGGCGAAGTCTCGGAAAGGAGTATGCTTGTAAGTTTTATGTTGGTTGCATCGGGAGTAGCGTCCTCGGGAGGCAGGTCTACCTCAACGTTCGGCAGAAGTCGTTCCAGCTGTTCGTCGGTACCGATAACAGTTATCACGTCGCCGGGGTAAATGCGCGTGCGACCGTTGGGAATCGGCAGATATTTTGGTCCACGCTGTATACCGACGAGGCTGACGCCGTATTTGCTACGAATGTTGCTGTCCATAAGGCGCTCGCCAAGGAATGTACAAGCAGTTCCAACGGTCATGTAAGCCTGATGGAGGTCGTTGACAACGGCATTCTTCTTGCCGCTGCGGCGCAGCTCTCGTTCATTCAGGTTGTCCAAGAACTTGCTTTCTATACGAGCCATGTTTAGGCGCAGACGGCTCGAGAAATAGATAGCCAAGAGGATAACAATCGAGAGCACGACCCACAGGCCGACGTGCATGGAATAAATAAGCGTGAACGATCGCACGACAAAGAATAGGGCGATAAGTCCGCGAATGCTCATCATCACAATGCGTGGAATCAGAGCGGCGCGACTGTCATTCACACCGGCCTTTTCGGGCTGCACCGGCAACAGCAGAGCCATAAGGAAGGGCGACATTGCGGCGAGCATTATGCCGAGCGAGGCAAGCTTGCCCCATTCGCCAAGAATATCTTCGAGATAACGGATACCGGCGTGCTGCATCAAAATCTGGATAGCAAGCAGGACTATCGAATAGACAAGCGTGCGCCAGCTATAGTACTTGAAGATTCGGCCCCACGGCCGTCCGGCGGCCTCGCTGTTTTCCGCCTCGCGGTGATAGCGGTCGATAAGGAAACGCAGACGCTGCGGCAGATGCTTTTCCACAAAATCGGCAGCCGGGCCGGACATCTTTATAAAATATGGCGTGGTGAATGTGGTGATTACCGAAACCGCAACCACGATGGGATAGAGGTTGGCATCGAGCACGCCCAGGGAGAGGCCAAGCGAAGCGATGATGAATGCGAATTCACCTATCTGCGACAGAGAGAAGCTTGACTGTACGGCAACACGGATACTCTGGCCGGTAACGAGCATACCGGCGGTTCCGAATATAATCATACCGACAATAACTACCAGAGAAAGCACCAGTATCGGCAACCAGTAGTTTACGAGTATCTGCGGCTGCACCATCATACCTACCGAGATAAAGAAAACAGCACCAAAGAGGTCTTTAACCGGGTTGACAATGGTTTCGATGCGCTCGGCATAGCTTGTTCCGGCAAGAATTGAACCCATAACGAATGCTCCGAGAGCCAGCGAGAAGCCACAGTAGACCGAGAAAACCGCCATGCCCAGGCACAGGCCCATAGAAACGACAAGCAATGTCTCGTTGTTGAGGTACTGGCGGATATGGTTCAGCACGGACGGCAGAATATACACGCCAACCAAGAACCATATGACAAGGAAGAACACAAGTTTGCCCACGCTGAACAGCAGTTCGCCGCCTTCCACGCCCTTATCGACGGCAATGGAAGACAGCAGCACCATCATCAGCACTGCGAAGAGGTCTTCCACAATGAGCACAGCAAGAACAAGCGAGGCAAATTTCTTCTGTCTCAGTCCCATGTCGGTAAACGCCTTGATAATTATGGTAGTGGACGACATGGAAAGCATACCGCCCAGGAAGATACAGTTTATCTGATTAAAATGCAGAATGTGCCCCACAAGACACCCCGCACCCATCATGCCGGCTACGATAATCAGAGCCGTAACGACGGCCGAACCGCCCGAATTAAGCAGTTTGCGGAAGCTGAATTCCAGACCGAGAGAGAACAGGAGAACCACAATGCCTATCTGCGCCCAGAAGTCGATATTCTCTTCGGTTGTTACCGATGGGAGGTATGTAAAATTTGGACTGGCCAGGAAACCTGCCACAATATAGCCGAGCACGACAGGCTGTTTTATCCACTTGAACAGCACCGTTACAATGGCGCCGAGAAGCAGGATAAAAGCAAGGTCGCTGATTAATCCTTCGATATTCATACGTCAGATACTTAGCTGATTGGCCAGGGTGATAGCTTTTGTAGGATGTAATTTTTCGAATTGCTCGAACAGGTGGATATAATCGGTAGTCTCCCGCACAAGCACCACAAGATTCAGCCGAGTCTCGCGTTTTTCGTAGTCGTAGTCCACATAGAAACTGCTAAGATGTATCCTGTGCTGATGCAATATTTTGCGGTAGTCGGAAATATCGTGGAGAATATCCGCTGTGCTGATCCGAATGATTCGCGATTCCGAACCGCGGCTCACACGCTTCTCAATTCTTTCGAGCTGCACGAGTATGAAGAGGATAAGGAGGCACGCAATAACCGATAGCCAGTACATGCCCAGGCCGACTGCCATGCCAATGATAGCCACCATCCATATACCGGCGGCTGTGGTTAGGCCGCGCACACTGCCCTTCATCTGAATGATTGCTCCGGCACCAAGGAAACCGATACCAGTAATCACCTGCGCCGCTATTCGGCCGGGATCTCCGTTTTTCAGCCCCATATATACCTGCGGCACATATATAGAGAGAAGCATAGCAAGAGTGGCACCCATAGCGATAAGCGAGAAAGTGCGCACACCGGCCTGCTGGCCCTTGAGCTTGCGTTCGTAGCCTACCACAGCGCCAAGGAGCATGCTCAGCACGAGCTTGTACACCGACCCTATGGTGTTTACCTCTATCGAATTTACGGCATCGTATATAGTCTGAAACATGGGCAGCCGGGAAGATATCAGCGGAGGGTGAAATGGCTGGAGGTTAGACGGAAATTATCGGCGAACAGCTCTACGGTGTAATCGCCGGCGATAAGAGGTGTATCCACATCCCAGAACATGGAGACACCGGCAATTTCGGCGCCTTCGTACTCGATTACCTTTCGGGCGCTGTATTCAATGTTTCCGCCCTCGAACGGGAATGTAGAGCCTCCTCCGAGCAACTGGCCCGAAGGCGATATGATGCGCATGTAGATTGTCTTTTCGCCGACAGGAGTTGAATTGTTCTGGGGTATTGTGAAAGTAACTTTAAGCTGCACGGCTTTCGCCACTTTCTTCTCTTTCCGTCCTTTTTTGTTAAGCGGCTCAAGGCTAAGGCCCGTAACATTAAGCCTCTCGGCAAGGGTCATTCGCTCGCTCAGCACCTTGTTCTCGCTTTCGGTCCTGCTCACACGCGCGTTGAGCGTACGGTTCTGTTCCTTTATTTCTTTGTTTTCGGAACGGAGAGCCTCGTTTTCCTTGTTCAGACGGTCTATCTCTTCCACATAATGACGCAGCAAAGCGCGCAGGGTGTCGATTTCGCCACGCAGCTTTGCAATCTCAGCCGCGCTCTTGCGTTTCTGGCTCGACAATTCCTGCTGCAGCTTCTCCACCTGCAGGCGGGCAGCCTCGTACTTGTCGTTAAGCTGGCGCTTAATGGAATCGTCCTTGATATACTGTCGTGAATTCTCGAACTGGGCGAATTCGTTGTTCAGATCGTCGTACTCACGCTGGAGGGCCTCCTGAGCCTGGTCGAGCTGCATCTGCTCCATCTGCACTTCCAGTGCCGCGCTCTGGCGCTGCGCCTTAACCAAAGCGAACACGAGCCAGCCAATAAGGATGGCGGCAACAACAGTGCCGATAATATATAACGTCTGTTTATTCTGACCTTTGCCGGACTTGCCGGCTGAGGACCGGGGTGTATCTGTATTCATATATATCGTACTCTATATCTTGTCTTGAATTATTCTGCAAAATTAATCATAATCCGCAAAATAGACAATAGGGTGCCCTAACGATGCTCTTTTGTGGAAATTTTTTTGGCACAGTGGCACATACCAGCTAATTTTGCATACGATTATATAACAAACGAGTATGCTTCTTTTCCCCAACGCCAAAATAAATATAGGACTGAATATCCTCAGACGCCGCCCCGACGGCTACCACGACATATGCACCGTAATGGTTCCCGTCGGGTGGCGCGATGTCCTCGAGATGGTTCCCGCACAAGGCGCAGAAACGACTTTCACGCTTGTAGGCGATGACACGCTTCACCTTTCCGATGCCCGGGACAACCTTGTGATGAAAGCGCTTGCGGCCCTTGAAAAACATATTGGCCAGCAACTTCCTCCGACAGACATATACCTAAGCAAGATTGTTCCTACAGGTGCCGGCCTTGGCGGAGGAAGCGCCGACGCGGCTTTTGCGATACGCGGCGCAAATAAGCTATGGAATCTCGGGCTCAGCAACGAGGAGATGGCTGCCGTAGCGGCTAAAGTTGGCGCCGACTGTCCGTTTTTCATCTACAACCGCCCTATGCTCGCCGAGGGCATAGGCGAGGTTCTTACTCCGCTCGACGTTCCGGCGCTGGACGGCCTGACGGTGCTGATTGTCAAGCCCTCCGCCGAGGCAGTGAGCACGCGGGATGCCTATGCCGGCGTAATGCCGCACATTCCCGAAGGCACACATACAATGGCCGATGCAATAGCTGCCGAACCGGAGCAATGGATGAAATCGGGAATGCTATATAACGATTTCGAGACCTCGATATTCCCCCTTCGTCCGACTATCGCACAGACCAAACAGAAGTTGGCGGCGACAAACCCGCTGTATGTTTCCATGAGCGGGTCCGGGGCCTCGGTATTCGCCCTCTACCCTAATGACAAATTGGCAGAAGAAGCCGCCAAGGCCTTCGCAGGACACGAAATTTACGTAGGCCGGCTTTCATCCGACGAAATTTCTGAACGTTAAGCCACACATTATTGTTATATTTCTGAATGCTTGCCGGAATTAACACTCTTTGGCAAACTATTTGTATAGGAATAGGACAAACACAACAAATATTATGAGCGATAAAAAGCACGACAAGAATAAAGCGCAGGCATTTAAGGCCAACGCACATCAGGAAGAGGATGCACCCGAGGTAATGGACGTTCTCGACGAAGATAACGAAGAAACAGCAGGCGAACTCGAAGCAGAAGCCGCCAACGCAGATCTCCAGAATCAGCTGGAGGAAGCCCGTCAGGCACTTGAAAAAGAGAAAAAAGAATATCTTTTCCTGATGGCCGATTTCGACAACTACCGCAAACGTGTCGCCAAAGAAAAGGCCGAACTTATCAAAAACGCATCGGAACGCGTACTTGCAGGCATCCTGCCTATCGTCGACGATTTCGAACGCGGCCTTGCCGCCGCCAGTTCCGATGAAAACGCCGCCGCAATACGCGAAGGAATGGAAATTATATACAACAAATTAATTAAATTCCTTGAAAGCCAAGGCGTAAAAGAGATGAAGAGCACCGGCGAGCCATTCAATCCCGACTTCCACGAAGCTATCGCCACTATTCCGGCACCCACCGACGACCTCAAAGACAAGGTTGTGGACACCACCCAGAAAGGCTACATGCTCAACGACAAAGTCCTCCGCTACGCAAAAGTGGCAGTAGGCAAATAATCAAACTATGGATAATAAGCGCGACTATTACGAGGTTCTCGGGGTGGCAAAAACAGCCACACCCGAAGAAATAAAGAAAGCATACCGCAAAAAGGCTATCCAGTACCATCCCGATAAAAATCCGGGGAACAAGGAAGCCGAAGAAAAATTCAAGGAAGCAGCGGAAGCATACGACGTGCTCAGCGACGCCAAAAAGCGCCAGCTCTACGACCAGTACGGCCACAACATGGGTCCGCAAGGTTTCGGCGGCGCAGGAGGGGCAGGTTACGCCGACTTCGACATGAACGACTTCTTCAGCCGTCATGGCGACATCAACGATTTCTTCTCCAGCTTCTTCGGAGGCATGGGAGGTTTCGGGGGAGCCGCCGGACGACGCCAGTCGCAGCCGCGCAAACGCAAAGGCGGCGACGTGCGTATCCGCGTAAAGCTGTCCTTGGAAGACCTTGCGAACGGAGTTACCAAAACTCTGCGCGTGCCCACCTTCATGGAATGTCCCCACTGCAAAGGCACAGGCGCCAAAGACGGAGTGGCAATGGCTACCTGCCCCCAGTGCAACGGAACAGGACGTCAGTACACAATACAGCACACAATGCTTGGCGACATGCGCTCCGAGTCTATTTGCTCGCGCTGCGAGGGCACAGGCAAGATTATTACAGAGCCCTGTACATACTGCAACGGCCAGGGCGTTGAGCGACGCGACCAGGAAGTTACATTCTCCATACCCGCCGGCGCAGTGGAAGGCCAGACGTTCGCTCTGCGCGGCAAGGGCAACTATCCCAAGGGAGGGGGCGTTCCCGGCGACCTCCTTGTGGTGATAGAAGAAATAAAGCACCCCGAACTTATACGCGACGGAGCCGACGTTATCTATAACCTGATGCTGGACATTCCCACCGCTACCCTCGGCGGCGCCGTAGAGATTCCTACTATAGGCGGACGGGCGCGCATCAATATTCCTGCCGGCACTCAGCCCGGCAAGGTTCTGCGCCTGCGCGGCAAGGGACTGCCCGACCAGGAGAACGGAGGCCGCGGCGACGAGCTTATAAACATTATGGTTTATATTCCCGAGAACCTCACCCCCGAACAGAAGAATACGTTCGCGGCAATGAACGGCCAGCCGAACATCAAACCCACCGAAGCCGACAGCAAGCGCATCTTCTCGCGCCTGAAACACATCTTCGACTGACATCGCAAAACCACCATATAGGCCGCCGGACAGATATCCGGCGGCTTTTTTATTGCATTACGCTGACAGTAAAGTCGCTTTTTGAGGGAACTTTCAAAACTTTTGTCATAATTACAGCCACTTTTATTGCAAATAGCTTTGCATACATAATAATATTTGTTAATTTTGCAACCAGCCGTGTAAACTAAGGCAATGTCGACAAAATTAAAAATACTAATCCATATAATTATGAAGAAACAACTGTTAATAGCCACGCTGGTTTCCTTAGCGATACCCGTCGCGTCCGCGTCTTTGCCGTCCCGCACCATCGGAAAAGGCCAACGGACCATCCTTCCCGAATACGAGCGCACCCTTGCGCTGCAAAAACCTGTGCTACATCGTGCCAAGGCTGCCGAAAGCACTGTCGCGACAGTACCGTTCACCCATACCCTTGGCAAGAACACCGAGGTAGCCGATTATACAGTAATTGATGCAAACGGCGATGGACGCACATGGAAACCCGGAGGATTCACCTCGTACTCCGTGTGCATGGCGCCTAACGATGACGCCTACACCACCTCCGACGACTGGATGATATCGGTACCCGTACAGCTGATTGCCGGTAAAACCTACACCATTTCCTTTGAGGAAGGCATGACACTCAGCAAGACCGAAGACCTATTAGAGGTAAAAATCGGCACGGAGGCAACCATCGAAGGCATGACAACAGAAATAGTGCCCGTCCACTCAATTCTCTGCAACGACAAGACATTTGTGAAATATGAGCAGCAATTCACAGTTCCCGAGAGCGGCGCCTATCACTTCGGCTTTCACGCACTCTCCGAAAAAGCCAAATCCGGGACAATCAAACTTTGCAATTTCAGCGTAGCGGAATGCGCAGAACCTATCGTCGTTCCTGAAAACGCCGTTGAAGTTCCTTTCACCCATACATTGGGCAAAAACACAGAAGTAACGAATTACACCGTTATCGACGCCGACGGCGACGGCCGCACATGGAAGCCCGGCGGTTTCACAGGCTACAGCGTTTGCATGAAGCCTACCGACGATGCATCATCGAACAACAACGACTGGCTGATCAGCGTACCGGTACATCTGAAAGCCGCCACCGACTATACCCTAACCTATAAGGAAGGTTTCGCACTGTCGTCGGGCACGGAGGATATGGCCGCAATATACTTAGGCGCCGATCCCACCACCGAAGCAATGACAACGCAGATTGTAGCACCCCACGCCGTAACCGTCCGCGATTTCACCGAGAACAGCGGTTCGTTCAGCGTAGACGCCGAGGGGTATTACTACATCGGCATCCACTGCACATCCAACAAAACGACATCGGGCAACTATAAGATCTGCGACCTTTCCGTTGCCGAGACAAACTCTATTGTAGAGCCGGCGGCACCTGGTCTTTTAAGTGTTGAGATTGCTCCACGAGGCGAGCTCCGCGCAACCGTTACCTACACCGCTCCGACAACAACCATATCGGGTAAGCCCCTCAATGAAATATCGAAAGTCGTCCTCACGACAAACTGGGCCTTCACACGAGAAGCAGAAAACGTGAAACCCGGCGAGACCATCGTGTTCGAGGACATTACCGACATCTACAACGGCGGCAACAACATCTTCAAGGTCGTGGCATATGTAGGCGATACCGAAGGTGAACCCGTTGAAATAAGGGATGTATATGCAGGCCTCGACAATCCCGTTCCTCCCACCGGTCTTAAGCTTTCGCTCTCCGACGACTACAAGCATGTAACCCTAAGCTGGAATCCAGTAGGCGAAACCGGCGAGAACGGCGGATATGTGGATACCTCGAAAGTTGTATACTACATCTTCGACGCCTTCGGCTCCTACTACGACCCCGCGCTTGCCACAACCACCGAAACAAGCTACACATTCGACTACAGCAACATAACCGACCAGGATTTTGTAGCCTTCCAGGTTACAGCGGGTGTTGACGAGACATATTACTCCCTTGCAAGCACCTCCGACATAATCGTGGTAGGCGAACCCGCAGAGCTACCTTTCTGCGACAGCTTCACCGACGGCTACTATCAGCAGGCGTGGGTTGTAGACCCCGCCAGCACCGGCACCTTCATGCAGGGCACGTTCCTCGACAACGAACTACAGACCAACACCGACGCCGAAGAAGGTGTGGAACCCGAATATCTGAACTCGCAGGATGGCGACAACGGCTTCTTCCTTTTCCTACCCGTTGAACCTTACGCATCCTACGGCTTCTATTCCGCCAAGATTGACATCAGCAAGGCCACAACCCCCGTATACGAATTCTACTATCAGGGCAAAGGCAGCGTTATCGACGCCAATGTGGCTGTAGACGGCGGCCAGTTCCTGGCAGCAAAATCCATCGACTTAAAAGAGAATCCCACCGACGGCTGGACCCTGTGCCGTGTAGACCTCTCGGAATACAAATCGGCCAAGTATATCCAGATAGGCATAATGGTTACCGGCATTCACAACACCGACGAAGCCACCTGGAGCGTACCTGTCGACAATATCCGTGTTATCGACCTGAAGAACAACGCCATGCGAGTAAGCTACTCCACGATTCCCGCCTCCGTTAAAGCCGGAGAGGCCGCGGAAGTCAGCCTGACATTAGAGAACATCGGCACCGAGGCCATAGCCTGCGCCACCGTCGAACTGTCGGCCCACGGCGAAGTCTTAGGCGAGACTAAACTGGACACCTTCGCACCCGGCGAAACCGCCATTGCAAATCTTTCCGTTTCCACATCACTACTTTCGCCGGACATTATAGATGTAAAACTCGCCGCAGCAGCAGAAGGCATTGACCCCCTTACGGTTGCCGGCAATATAGCCGTAGAATTCCCCGTATACCCCGCTCCCGAAAACCTCGAAGCAAAGGCAGACGGAGAGAACGTAGAGCTGGCCTGGACCCCAGTGGACATGGCCGAGGCTACCAAAGCCGCTACCCGCGTGGAAGATTTTGAAAATCCGGACTACAAGCCTTTCACTATCGACGACTTCGGAGGCTTCCATCTTGTTGACGGCGACGGCGACGTTACATATTCTTTCCTGCGGGACTATGACAACCCCTACCGTTGTGCTCCTATGGCCTTCCAGCTATTCACTCCCAAGAAAAGCGGCATGCCCGAATCATATTATATCGACAGCGAGCCTCACAGCGGCGAAACAATGTTAGTTGCATGGAGCATCCAGGGCGTCAACGACAACTGGCTGATATCTCCCGCGCTTACCGGCGACGCACAGACAATCTCGTTCTGGGCAAAGAGCTTCACCATCGCATACGCCGAAAGTTTTGAGGTGCTCGTATCCGATACCGACACTGATATAAACAGCTTCAAGGTCCTCAAGGCTGTAGATGTCGCTTCCGAAGACTGGACCGAATACAGCGTCGACCTCCCTGCCGGTACAAAATACTTCGCCATCCACCACACCTCCAACGATACGTACGCCCTGTTTGTAGACGACATGACATTCGAAGTCGCCGGCCTCATGCCTGCCGACGCAGAGCTCAGCGGCTACAATATCTATTGCAACGGCACCAAGCTCAACGAAGAACCGGTTGCCGAAGCGAGCTATCTGCACACCAATGCCGTTGGACACAACGCCTACCGAGTATCGGCAGTCTACAGCATCGGCGAATCACGTCCGTGCACGGAAGTCGTTGTTGACGTAACAACTGGCATCAGCAATGTCAGCGGAACGCACACATCCATCACATGCAACGGCAAGCAGCTGACCGTCAAAGGCGCAGCAGGCACCCCCGTAACCGTAGCAGCAGCCGACGGACGCCTTATCCTTAAAGGCAGCGTTGCCGCCGACGGGCAGTTCACCGCAGATCTTCCCGCAGGTGTGAACATCGTATCCGCCGGTGCCACAACCGCCAAAGTGATAGTAAAATAACGATATTCCGCAAACAGCAAAAGCGACGCCCGGCGTCGCTTTTGCTGTTATATAATTACTGCTATGGCCATAATACATATTGTATATATAGATTTATACGAATAAAATTCGGCAAAAAATTTTGTTTGCAGATTATTTTTACTAAATTTGTGCCGATTTCCACACAAGGAATCATATTTTAATTATATCATACTTATAACAAACACTTAAAATTTATTACTGCATGAAGAAGTTCTACGCACTCGCAGCCGCTGCCGCACTGGCATTCGGCGCATCCGCCCAGTCTCTCTATTTCCTCGGCTCAGGCCAGGGCCTATCCTGGGATGCCGACAAAGCAATGGAAGTAAAGCTTGAAAACGGCGAGTACAAAGTTACTATCGCCGATCTCACCGAATTCAAAATGTCCACCACCGCCGGCACAACATGGGACGAATTCAATCCCGGCGCTCTCTTCGCCGACGGCCTCAGCGATAAAGCAAACCTTGGCAAAGCACTGGCACTGACACAGGATTCAGGCCCCAACAACGGCACACCCTGGAAAGGTGAATATACCCTTGTAATTCCCGCCGACCTCTCCACCCTTACTGCCACAACCACTACTCCCGAACCCGTGGGCTTTGCCACCCTCTACCTCCGCGGCGGCATGAACAACTGGAACGACAACCTCGAAGACTGGAAGATGGAAACAGCCGACGGCGTAATCTACTGGTTCGACTGCGAGGGCGCCACCATCATCCCCGCAGGTACTGAATTCAAGATTGCCGATGCCGACTGGAGCGCTTACAACTTCGGCGCAGGCGACGCTATCACACCTTTCGAAGAACCGCTGCCCTGGCTGTACAATGGCAACAACGGCGTTATGAGCGAAGAATACACCGGCACCATCAAATGCGACATCAGCAACGGCCCCCGCAAGGAAGCTATGGTAACCGTTTATCCCGAAATCGTTGACCACGGCACAGGCGCCGTAGAAAATGTAGAAATCAACGCCAACGCCCCCGCAGAATACTTCAACATGCAGGGTATGCGCGTAAACAACCCCGAAAACGGTCTCTACATCGTTCGTCGCGGCAACAACGTTACCAAAGTTCTGGTAAAATAAGCAAACAACAGAATATAAATATAAGGCCGCGCTATGGTGCGGCCTTTTTTAATTTTATCGACAACCTTATATGGAACAGCAAATCACTATCCGTCCGGGATGCAAAAACGACGCAGCGGCAATAGCCAAGGTAGTAATGGACGCCATTCATGAAGAAGGCTGCATACACCTTGCGGGCGGCGAGGAACGGCTGCCGCTCCTCGCCGACGTTTTCACACAGCTGAGCGCGTCGGAAAACTCGCAGTACAGCTACCTTAACGCGCTTGTTGCAGAGGACGAACACGGCAACACCGCCGGCGCGATAGTATCGTACGACGGCGCACGCCTTCACGAACTCAGAAAGGCTTTCATAGACAAGGCAAACGCCATCTTAGGCAGTAATCTGCGCGAGGAGGATATGAACGACGAAACCGACGCCGAAGAAATATACCTTGATTCGCTGGCCGTGTTCCCCGCATACCGCGGCAAAGGTCTGGCAAAACGCCTGCTAAAAGCAGCGATGGACACTCACCGCAGCTCCGGCAAGCCTTTCGGTCTGCTGTGCGACCCCGCCAACCCCGATGCCTACAAACTGTACTCGCGCCTTGGCTTCGCCGATATAGGCACGCGGCCGTTCGCCGGCATCATCATGCGCCACATGCACCTATCCGCCAGATAAACAACAACTACACAACCGTAATTTCCATGAAAAACGCATTTCTGCTTTGTGTTCTTTTAGCAGCTAACACAATGGCCTTTCCCGGCGCCAACGCACAATCATCGGACAACAACTTTCGTATCGAAAAAATCGGCAAAAGCATTGCCGAGCTGGGTGCGGACTCCGTGGGCCTTCAATCGCCCATCGACTATTTCCGTACCCGCGCATGGGTCTGTGTAAACGGTAAACAGGGGCGCTGGGCCGATATCACAACAAGCAAATTCGAGACAGACGCCAGTCTGCCCGACGAGGCGGTCGATTCCGCGACAGTCGCCAGGATACTCAGCGAGCATGTAGCGGGAATTGTAACCTATCGCGACAGCGTTGCCGCCATAATATCAAGAGACGCCTACGACAATACCCTGCTGAGCTATTGCTGGATTGAAAACGGCCGCTGGGTGAACGGCGGTCAGGGCCTGGCCGATGACGAAGACAATGCCGTTGAAGTTCTGCACCGCCATCTGCCCGTCCACTATGCCAACCTGCCGCGAATAACACAGATTGCCACTGTGCCTACCGACGCCTCCCCGTTTGCCGCATTCCTGTCGGGCATAAAAGAAAGCCCCGAAGAATTCCTGCTTGCACGCATCGGCGAACACAAATTAGTGATAAACGGCGAAATACATCGCCGCAAAGTGTCGTGGGACATGCTTAAGCGCCTGATTGCGTTGCCCGGTTTCGCCGACAAAGCAGGAACTGTATTTATGGAACTTCCATCGTGGCGCCAGGCGACAATGGACGAATTCATGAACTCCGACAAAGAAAATACCGAACTCGTATTAGAGATTTTCCGCGATGAACAACCCAACGGATGGTGGGACCGCGGCGAGTATGAATTCCTTCGCGCACTATAGAAACTGAACAGATCGCTGCCGCAAGAGAAACGGATAAAAGTTATCCTTGCCGACTATCAGGTACCATACTCAAAAATTACCGACGAATCACAGGCTGTCGAGACAGAAGAACGAAACAATCATATGGCCGATGTGATAGAAAATCATATCCGGAGCACATCCGACACGCGTAATTGTCTGTTCCTTGTGGGTGCGCTGCACGCATATAAATCGGCCACCCCTCCTCCGGCCCTGGGCGCCACCGCCTCGGCGGGCGCACAGCTCGCGGCGCGCCTTGGCAAGGGGAATGTATACACGGTTTTTCAACACATGATTTCCGGCGACAACATGGGCCGCAACCGGCACCAGGTGCGCGGAGGCATATTCGACAGAGCCTTCGCACTTGACGGCGACCGCCCTGTAGGCTTCGACTTACATGGATCGCCATTCGGCGCCGAACCGTTCGACGGCCTGTACGAAATCAAATATAAGATATCGACAGGAGTATACTCTGATAATTTCGACGGCTATCTGTTTCTTCACCGTCTTTCCGACGAACCACAGAACACACCGCTCACAGAGATATTCACCGACGATTTTGTCAGCGAAATGAAACGTCGCGCCAAAATCCTCGACCTCGAGCGCAACACATGGATATGGTTCGGCGTGCCATCCGAGGAGATGACGCGCACCATCATATTGAACGAATTAAAAAACAAATCCGAATAAACATCTGAACATGAACCGTCTGCACCTGTTCGCCGCACTGCTCTGCTGTCTGTCGATTCCGTCGGCACACTCCAAAGAGCCGCAAAGAGGCTATCGCCAGTTCCTTGACATCGAAACCGCAGTTTCATCATGGAATGTGCCCCATGATTACATTTACAGCGAAAGCGCCGGATGGACATACAGCAATGTCCACCGCAAAAGCTTTGCCGATGTAGCTTTATCCACTGTCCACGGCTTCCAGTTCAACAGGCACTTCTACCTCGGCGCGGGACTGTCGGCGGGATTCTCCGGCATAAACGACAACTGGTTTCTGGGAGCCTTCGCCGATGTACGCACAGACCAGACATTCGGGAAATATACTCCCTATGCCGACCTTCGTTTCGGCATACTCACCCACGCCGTCGGGCTATATTTTTCGCCAAGCATAGGTTACAGGTTCAATTTCGGCCACCGTACCAACCTGAATTTCGGATTAGGCATGACCCTGCAATATATGGGCAAGGACCGTTCCGACGACACGTTTTATTACGACAACACCGGCACGCTGCTGCACATAACCGTAGGCAAAGACCCCGCCATAAAGCCCTACTTCACCATCCGTCTCGGCTTAGACTTCTGACCGCAGATATCTTTCAACCAAATCACCAGTCATCGTCAAAACCGTCAAAGCCAGAGGATACCGAGCCTCCACCGCCGTACACGAACATATCGTCGCACATGTCATCATACATATTCAACTCGCTCTCGAGACCGTCTACGTGTTCTTCGAGCGCATCCAGTTCGTCAATGATTTCATCGTAGCGGTCGGAATCAACATCACAGTCGTCAAGCAAGCCTTCAAGTTCGTCGATACGGTCGGTTTCACGTTGCCACTCGTCCATGCGGGCGTCATATCCGGTACTTCCGATGAAATTATTATTCTGATGCGACCACTGCGAAGAATTCTTTGGCTTACCTGAAAACCATTTGCTAATCAGATTAAACAGAGCGAGCTCGCCCATAAAAGACCAAAACGACATAATACAGATACTTAAATTGTAACACGGAAAGCCACCATGACTTTCACCGGCAAAGTAAGTCCCGACAAGTGCTTAAAATCTGCACATCTGTATTAAATAATATAAATTTGCAACAAGATGCTGCAAATTTAGTTTGCCACTGCATTCGGTAGGCAGTAGCAAACCCTGCCGTAAAACTCACATAGACATCGCCAACAAAGCACAGGTAAATATGTACGCCACCGGACTACATGAGGTGGGTAGTAGCGCAGTAGAGCACTATTCAATGCTCGAAATCCGCGACCTATTCATGCTTCTCTGCGCCGCCTTCAATCAGCCCCGATACCGGGTTGATAAGCAACTGAATGTGTTGCAGGAAGAGATAAATTACAGTGAATAAAAACTTTCCGCTGAAATGGCGTGTTAAAATTTTGTGGAATCCAAAAATGTTTATTATCTTTGTATCCACAAAGGGTAGTTTCCCCTTGAAAGAAATACTTCGCTTGCGCGAGCAACGATTTTAGGGATCGGTTTTGCCCGGTCGGAAAGAGCAGTCGAAAGACCGCTCTTTTTTATTTAATGCGGTATTACTTTCTGCCCCAACAGCACTCCATTGTCTTGGAAAATATTGTGCTTTACAGCTTCGTATGATGGATTATTTCTTTCGGGGTGAAGCAGGTGGATGGTAACAGGGTACGCTATCAAGTCCGCAATCTGCAATCCGATGATATTGTCTTTCTTGTTGTTGAAACCGAAGTCGCTGATTCTTGCCCTTAATCGGTCGGAAGCCACCCATTTTGTGCCACGATTGCGCAATCCGTTGTAATAGTTGAGGAGTTTGTTGTCTTCTTTCTTGCCTCTGCGCTCTATCCTTCCTATCGGATTTCTGTCCGTCAGGCCACGATTTCGCTATTGCTTCTTCTCTCCCGAGAGTCGCCACTCGAAACTTGCAAGTCGCTCTGGGGTTCGTCGGCAACTACGCCCCGCGTGGACTTTCACCACAGATGTATGACATGCCCGTCATACCAAAATGGGAGCCACAAGTGATTAGCCTGTGGCTCCCTTTTATTGTTACCTGATTCCGAACCCTCTCCTGACAGTCTGTTTCAAGGACTGCCATTTAAAACCTGCACATCTGTATTAAATAATATAAATTTGCAACAAGATGCTGCAAATTTATATTGCACATGTGTATCTTAAATTCTGTTATGGCGCGTCGGGATAAATCAGATGCTGTCGAGCATGTAGTCTTTTGCGAGGCCGCCTGTGCCTGTTTCTTTGTAGAGCGAAGGCAAGTCGTGGCCCGTTTCTTTCATCACTCTGATCAGCTTGTCGAAGCTCACGCGATGCTGCCCGTCGGAAAACGATGAATATATGTTGGCGTCGAGCGCACGTGCAGCAGCATAAGCGTTACGCTCGATACAAGGTATCTGCACAAGCCCGCAGACAGGGTCGCACGTCATTCCGAGATGATGTTCAAGTCCCATTTCGGCGGCATACTCAATCTGCGAAGGAGTTCCTCCGAAAAGCTGACATGCGGCACCGGCCGCCATAGCACAAGCGACGCCAACTTCACCCTGACATCCTACCTCCGCACCCGAAATGCTTGCATTCTGCTTCACCACGTTGCCAATCAGCGCGGCCGTTGCAAGAGCATGGTTTATCTCGGTTTGAGAAAAGTTGCGTGTTTTCCAAAGATGATAAAGAACGGCAGGCACCACACCGCAACTGCCGCAGGTAGGTGCCGTAACTATGCACCCGCCGGAGGCGTTCTCCTCGCTCACGGCAAGGGCATACGAAAATACGAGACCGCGCGAGCGCAAGTTGTCGCGATACCCTTCGGCACGCATAAAATAAGAACGTGCCTTGCGGCGCAGATTAAGAGGCCCCGGCAGACGGCCATCGGTAACGATACCTTTTTCCACCGCCGCTTTCATAGTCTCCCATACTTGAGCGAGAAAATCGTTGATGCCCGGACCTTCGCATTCCTCGACGTATTCCCAATAGCAACGGCCGCTGCGCTCGCAATACTCCATAATTTCCGTCATGGAGTTCTTCGAATAAATCTCCTCGGTCTTTTCCTCCTGGAGGCCATCGCCGGCCAGTGCACCACCACCGACAGAATAGACAGTCCATTCGTCCTGTTTTTCTCCTTTATCATTTATCCAGGCAAACGACATGCCGTTTGGATGAAAAGGCAGAAATATTTCGGGCTTCCAAACAATCTCGACCGTACGGTTATCCTGACAGAGGACATCTGTAATTGCCACATCGGTCATGTGCCCCTTTCCTGTAGCAGCAAGGCTGCCATAAAGGGTTACAACAAAGCAGCGTGCTTCAGGATGCTTGTCAAGATAAATTCCGGCGGCTTTTTTTGGACCCATCGTATGGCTTGATGAGGGTCCTTTGCCAATTCGATAGAGTTCGCGAATCGATTGCATCAGATTTAAATTAAGGAGTGAGGAAATCAAAGAATAAATCATAAAAAAGAGCTGGGTCAAACGACTCAACTCTTTTTTGTTGCCTTGGAAGGATTCGAACCCTCACAGGCGGAACCAGAATCCGACGTGCTACCATTACACCACAAGGCAATTTGTGATTGGGAGGTGTCTCCCTCGGTTTTGCGGTGCAAAGTTACGGCGTTTTTTTTAATCCACCAAATTTTTTGAGATATTTTTTCGAAAATTTGTGCTTCTGCATCATAATTGCTAATTTTGTGGCATGGCAACAAAACCCAACACTCCTAAAGGAACGCGCGATTTCGGACCCGTAGAAATGTCGCGCCGCAACTATATTTTCGACACCATCCGCGAAGTCTTCAAGCTGTTCGGTTTCCGTCAGATCGAGACTCCGGCAATGGAGAACCTATCCACGCTCATGGGCAAATATGGCGAGGAAGGCGACAAACTGTTGTTCAAAATCCTTAACTCCGGCGATTTTATGCACGGCATCGACCCGGCTCAGTACGAAGGCGAGCCTGCACGCCTGGCCGCAAAACTCTGCGACCGCGGCATGCGCTACGACCTAACGGTGCCCTTCGCACGCTTTGTGGTTCAGCACCGCGACGAGCTGCAGCTGCCGTTCAAGCGCTATCAGATTCAGCCCGTATGGCGTGCCGACCGTCCGCAAAAAGGGCGCTACCGCGAGTTCTACCAGTGCGACGCCGATGTTGTAGGCTCCGATTCGCTGCTCAACGAGGTTGAACTGCTTCAGCTTATCGACGAAGTATTCCGCCGCCTGCACGTGCGAGTGGCCATAAAACTTAACAACAGAAAGATTCTTGCCGGCATAGCAGAACTTATCGGCGCACCCGACAAGCTGATAGACATAACGGTAGCAATCGACAAGATTGATAAGATTGGACTGGAGAATGTGGAGGCCGAACTTGCCGAGCGCGGTCTGGGACAGGCGTCGATAGACGCGCTGCGTCCGATGCTGCAAATCGACGGCACAACAGCCGAACGCCTCGGCAGACTCGCCGAGTTGCTTGCCGGCAGCGAAATCGGCCGCCGCGGCGTGGAAGAACTGCAGTATGTGGTGGACAACACAGCCCTGCTCGGTCTTGACGCGCGCCTCGACCTTGATGTATCCCTTGCACGCGGCCTCAACTATTATACCGGCACTATAATAGAGGTGAAAGCGCTGGATACTGAGATTGGCAGCATTACCGGTGGCGGCCGCTACGACAACCTTACGGGCATATTCGGACTTCCCGGAATTTCCGGCGTTGGTATATCCTTAGGCGCCGACCGCATCTACGATGTGCTGAATACTCTCAATCTCTATCCCGAGGGCACCGGAATGGCAACCAAAGTGCTGTTCGCGAACTTCGGCACGGCACCGGCAGCCGAATCGCTGCGGATTGTGAAAGAGCTGCGCGCCAAAGGCATCCCGGCCGAGGTTTACCCGGACTCTGCCAAGATGAAAAAGCAGATAAGCTATGCCAACGCGCTGAATGTTCCTTTCTTCGCCATGATTGGCGAGGACGAGCTTGCAGCCGGCACTGTTGGCATTAAAAATATGACTACGGGCGAGCAGATGTCGCTTCCCGTTGCCGACGTTGCGAAATTTTTCGAAAATAATTGACAAAAAATTTGGCCGTCCGAACAGGAAGTCCTAAATTTGTGTTATAAAACAAAAGGCAAGAGAGCCTGACCCCAAAAAGACTTAACGATTACCACATCAAAGTAGATTGGGAAACTCTTCAAATCATTATGAAATACCGAGAACAAGCTTAGCCGGCTAATGGCGGGCCTCGACGTAGCGTTTCGGCGATACGTGCCTTTGTGCCGGAGGATTACAAAGGACGGCGAGCACTCAAACCTTGTTTTTTTCGGAGTTTCATCGCATCCTTTGGTGTGGCTCTTATAGAGACGTCGGCTTCGGCCGGCGTCTTTTTTATGTGTCGCCATATTTTTTCCGCACGTCGACCGAACTTTTCGGGCCCCTACGGCGTTGGAAGTTAAATTCATCACATTATGCAGAAAGTTAGTGCAGCTCTGGTCTGTGTCCTGGTATCCGCCGGATGTGTTCAGGCACAGACACTTCAGGAAATTGGCGGATGTATGGAAGCGATGGAATGTTACGCCGACAGCGCCCGCTACGAGGTATTTCTACCAAATCTCTCAGAACCGGTAGCGTACACTCTCGACCTTGAGAGTGTGGCGACACCGGCCGACAGCCTTGCTCCGTGCAGCTATTTTATCGGGTGGCAGCTACCGGCACCATCAGGGGTATCGGACGGTTTTCTGGCATATTTCGACGGCACCCACTACCGCATGCGCGACAGCCGCCTGCAGGAATACCACCGCGAGGAGACTCCTGAGGTTTTCGCGCCCGGAGGAAACATTTCGCGGGGCGTGCAGATGCAGGCACAGTTTGTGGATCTGCTTCCACAGATGACAGGGCGCCGCTTCATGGAAATGGCGTCCGACACAACATACAAATATACGGTTGAAAACGGCAGAAGCGTCGCCGGCAGACAGTGTATTGTAGTAAAAGGAGTGCGCCGCTTCGCCGGCTTCGACGCCGCAGAATATACTTATGCGCTCGATGCCGCCACTCTGCGGCCCGTACAATATGAATTCGAGAACAACCCCGGGCAGTTGGGCGAACAGAGCATAACGGTAAATTTCGCCTATTCATCCGCATCGACGTCATGCCGCATCGACGAGGAAAGCGTCGTGGCACGTCGCCCCGAAGACTTCGGCAAGTTCCGCGAAAGCACATTCTCGCTTGAGAAACTCCCCGGTGGCCCCATGCCCCGCATAGCGGCACGCACCACCACAGGCGAACGGTACGAGCATGAGCGCGGCAGTGCATTCGCCGCTCCAACCATCGTTGTGTTTGTCGATGCCGAAGTCGGCACCACCGGACAGCTTGTGGACGATGTACGCAGTGCCGTAGACATGCTGCCGCAGCAGACAGATGTCGTGTGGGCATTCCTGAACCATCGCGCCGAAGACGTCGAAGCCCTCGTTCCCCGCCTGCGTGCCGGCGAACACCTGCTTGTAAACGCCAGGGGCGCCGCGCGCGAGTGCGGCATAGGCAGTATAACTCCGGTAATCCTGTTTGCGTCGCCGGCTGGAACCGTTACCAATTATATCGTTGGCTACAACAACGACATGCCCTCGGTTGTTATACAATATGCCACAGAGGCAAACAATTAATATTTTAATACACAGACATAATGCAGACAATTTATTTCAAAGGTTCTCCCGTCCATACCTACGGCGATATTCCCGCAGTAGGCACCCAGGCACCGGGATTCGACCTCACATCCAAAGACCTTACCGACGTACGCCTGAGCGATTTCGAGGGCAAACGCGTGGTGCTCAATATTTTCCCCAGTCTCGACACACCGGTTTGCGCCATGAGCGTGCGACGCTTCAACAAGGAAGCCGCCGGACTTAAAGATACAGCAGTAATCTGCATCTCCAAAGACCTGCCCTTCGCCATGAACCGTTTCTGCGCCGCCGAAGGCATAGAAAACGTTACAGTCGCCTCGGCTTTCCGCTCGTCGATGTTCACCAGGAACTACGGTCTGGGGATGGTTGACGGCCCGCTGGCAGCATTGCTGGCGCGAGCTGTCATTGTGATTGACAAGGACGGCAAGATTATTTTCTCCGACCTTGTTGACGAAATCACCAACGAGCCCGACTACGAAGGCGCCATATCGGTGCTGAAATAAGCATTTGTTAAATTAATAAAATATTCCGACTGCCGTTAAACCATAGTGTCTGACGGCAGTCAAAAATTATGTGAGCGGTAAAAGACAGCCGCCAAGAATAAAAGCATAATTTACTACCTAACAAAAGCATTATCAAAATGAAAAAGAAATTATTCGCAGCAGTTCTTCTTACCATTGCTTCCATACCATGCGCCACCATTTTCGCACAGCAGCCAACCAGCAACACAGGCGCCTGCACAGCCGAAGGCAACTGCCTTCAGCAGCAGAAAAAAGCTTTCTGCCCCTTCGACGGCCTCAATCTCTCCGCCGACCAGCAGACAAAGCTTAAAGCACTTGCCGACCAGCGCAAGGCCGACCGCGAAAAGGCAAAAGCAGAACGCAAGCAGGAAAAGAAGGATCTCCGCACCGAAATGAAAGGGCGCCGTGCTGAATACCTCGCACAGATAAAGGCAATACTCTCTCCGGAGCAGTATATACAGTTCCTTGAGAACGAATACCTAAACCGCGCCGGCTCGTTCCGACACAACGATAAAATCGCATACCGCCACCACGGTACGAAGAAAGATACAAAAGATATCCGCAAGGACTCACAAGACCGCCGCAACAGCGGAAAGGCCAACAAGAGCGACCATAAATAGTCTGCAATCATTTAAGTATTGTTCTCCTCTCTCTCTCAGGCACGCCGATGGCGTGCTTTTTTTATGCGCATGCGATATCCGGCGAACAGTTATTTTTTGTTAAGGAGCCATATTATACCAATCAAAATATTTAAATATTTTTAGCAAAAGTGCTAACTTTGCGCTGTTTAAGCATAACTTGATTATCACATGAACCTGAAGCTCAAAAAGGGTGTGAGTCTCAACATCGCCGGAGCAGTTCCACAGGGCAAAATGACACCAACGGTTGTAAAAGCCAGCGAAAGTGCCATCGTGCCCGACGATTTTGAAGGCTTCATACCCAAACTTGCTGTGAAAGAGGGCGATGCCGTTGCTGTCGGCACACCGTTGCTTTACGAAAAAAATCATCCCGAGATGAAGCTTGTAGCTCCTCTCGCAGGCCGTGTCCGCGCCGTCGTCAGAGGCGACCGCCGCAAAATTATGCGCGTGGTTGTCGAAGCCGACAATACTGTCGGCGCCACATCCCCCGTATGGCCAAAAGCCACCGACGAGGCCTCGGCACGCGCCCTGCTTGCGCAAAGCGGTCTAATGGCCATGATGCGCCGCCGTCCCTACGCCGTGGTTCCCGAACCGAACGACGTTGTGCGCGACATTTTCGTAACAGCAATGGACCTTGCACCTCTTGCCGTTTCGCCTGCCGTGTTCTCGGCCATCTTCTCCAAGGAAGATTATGAGGCAGGCGTGAAAGTACTTTCTCTCATAACCAAAGGTAAAATTTATCTCTCGCACGGTTCCGACTGGAATCTCGGAGACATCCGCGGCGCCGAAATGGTTGCAGTGGAAGGCCCCTACCCCGCAAGCAACGCCGGTGTACAGGCCGCCAACATCCGCCCCGTAAACAAAGGGGAGGTGATATGGACTCTTGACCTGCCCACACTCGGCCGCATTGGCCGTCTTGCCTCCAAGGGAGAACTGGAAACCCGCACCATCGTCGCAGTAACCGGCCCCGAGGTAGCCAGTCCGGCCCTTGTGGAAACGACAGTAGGCGCTCCTGTGGCAGCATTGCTTGCCGGCCATATCGCCGAAGCTGCACATCACCGCCGCGTGATATCGGGCAACGTCCTGGTCGGCACGGCTGTGGATGCCGATGGATATCTGGAGTATCCCTACCGACAGGTTACCGTTATCGCCGAGGGCGACGACACCACCGAATTCATGGGCTGGGCATCGTTCTCACCCTCGAAAATGAGCGAAAGCACCAGTTTCCCCGGGCACTTCCTCAAACGCCTCTTCCGCCCCGACGCACGCCTCAACGGCGGCCGCAGGGCAATGATTATGAGCGGCCAGTACGACAAGGCAGTGCCTATGGACATCCTCACCGAATATCTCGTAAAAGCCATCATGTCCGGAAACATCGAGGACATGGAAAAACTCGGTATCTACGAGGTGGCTCCCGAGGATTTCGCCGCCGCCGAATATGCCGACACCTCCAAGCTGCCGCTGCAGAAGATTATCCGCGACGGACTGGATTATGTACGCAAAGAACTTGAATAGAGAACTTAACAACAATACGTTTTGGCAACAATAAGAAATTTTCTCGACCGCATTAAACCGAATTTCCAGCCGGGCGGAAAGCTGCATGCCTTCAACTCCGTTTACGAGGGCTTCGAGTCTTTCCTGTACACCCCGACCACCACTTCGGCACGAACAGGCGCGGTCCAAATCCACGACAGCATGGATTCCAAGCGAACCATGATTATTGTGGTGCTTGCCCTCATGCCGTGCTTCTTCTTCGGCATGTACAACACGGGCTATCAGCACTGGCTTGCCCTCGGAGCCACCGAGTTCCCCTTCTGGCAGCTGATGTGCTACGGATTCCTCACAATACTTCCGCGCGTAGCTGTGGCCTACATCGTCGGCCTCGGCATCGAGTTTGCCGCCGCGCAGCTCAAACACGAGGAAATTCAGGAAGGCTTTCTTGTAACGGGTATCATCGTCCCGATGATATGCCCCGCCGAGATACCTCTGTGGATGCTCGCCGTCGCAGTGGCATTCGCCGTAATCTTCGCCAAGGAAGTTTTCGGCGGCACAGGCTACAACGTGGTTAACATCGCCCTTGTAACCCGCGCGTTCCTGTTCTTCGCATATCCGGCCCAGATGTCCGGCGACAAGGTATATGTAGCCGGCGGCACCCCCTTCGGCTACGGCACCGCCCTCCCCGACGGCTTCTCGGGCGCCACACCGCTCGGCCAGCTCGCAACCCAGTCGGGTCCCGATATCACCCTCACCGGCCTCACCGGCCAGGCCATCGACACATGGCAGGCTTTCTTAGGTCTTATTCCCGGTTCGTTCGGCGAAACATCCACGCTGTGCATCCTTATCGGCGCCATTATCCTGCTTGCCACCGGCATAGCCTCGTGGAAGATCATGGTATCCGTATTCGCCGGCGGCTTCTGCATGGCCCTGGTGGCGCACGCATGCGCCTCGCCCCTCTACCCGGCCTCGTATCTCGCTCCTGCCGACCAGCTACTGCTCGGCGGCTTCGCTTTCGCAGCCGTGTTCATGGCAACCGACCCCGTAACAGCCGCCCGCACCAACACCGGCAAGTACATCTATGGCTTCCTGATAGGCGTTATCGCTATCCTTATCCGTACATATAACAACGGCTACCCCGAAGGCGCAATGCTCGCCGTGCTGCTGATGAACTGCTTTGCTCCGCTCATCGACTGGTGCGTCGTTCATGCCAACATGCGTCGCCGCCTGAGCCGCGTAAACGCAAAAACCGAATAAGCAGATGAACAAGCAAAGCAACTTATACACCATAGTCTACATCATCGTTCTTGTTGTGGTAGTGGGCACCGCACTGGCTCTGACCTCCATATCGCTGAAAGACCGTCAGAAAGCGAACGCCGACGCCGACAAGATGCGCCAGATTCTGGCAAGCGTGAATGTGGAAGTGCCCGCCTCGGACATTATCGAGGCCTACGGCAAGTATGTTACATCTACCTTTGTCGTAAACGACAAGGGCGAGAAGGTTGGGAACGCTCCCGCAGCCTTTGATGTGAACGTATCGGAACAGAGCAAGGAGAACGCAGGCGAGCGCCTGCTGCCCGTATACGAATGTCAGCTGCCCGAAGGCACAAAATATGTGCTGCCGATGTACGGCGCCGGCCTGTGGGGCCCCATATGGGGATATGTTTCCGTCAATGCCGACGGCTCCACCATCTACGGCGCATACTTCGACCACCAGGGCGAGACTCCGGGCCTGGGCGCTGAAATAGCCAAGCCGGCTTTCTGCAAACAGTTCGAAGGCAAGCACTTCTTTATAAACGGCAAGTTCGAGCCCGTGCAGGTTGTGAAAAACGGCCAGAAACCCGTCGGCGACGCCGACTATGTGGACGGCATCTCGGGCGGCACAATCACCAGCAAGGGTGTGGGTGCCATGATAGACAACTGCCTCGCGCCCTACGCCGCTTTCCTTAATTCGCTTAACAACAAATAAAATCTGCGATAATGACAAACAAAAGTGTTTTGTTCAATCCGTTCTCGAAGAACAACCCCGTAATAGTGCAGATACTTGGCATCTGCTCTGTGCTGGCCGTAACGGCCAAGCTGGAGCCGGCCATAGTGATGGGCCTGTCGGTTATCGCAGTGCTCGCTTTCAGCAACGTGATTATCTCGTGCATACGCAAGACCATTCCCACCAACATCCGCATTATCGTACAGCTTGTAGTGGTTGCCGGCCTTGTGGTGATAGTATCTCAGCTTCTGGAGGCCTATGCCTACGACGTTAGCAAGCAGCTGTCCGTTTTCATAGGCCTGATTATCACCAACTGCATCCTGATGGGTCGCCTTGAAGCCTTTGCAATGGCTAACCGCCCGTGGCCCAGCTTCCTCGACGGCGTAGGCAACGGTGTGGGGTATGCCATCATCCTTATCATCGTCGGCTTTTTCCGCGAACTCCTCGGCTCCGGCACACTGCTGGGCTTCCAGGTTGTTCCGCAGTGCCTCTACGATGCCGGCTATGTGAACAACGGCCTTATGATTCTGCCGCCTATGGCACTTATCGTGGTTGCCTGCATAATCTGGGTACACCGCAGCATCAACAAAGACCTTCAGGATAAATAACACCGCAAAATTATTCCAAAATGGAGAACCTGAATCTTTTCATACGGTCGATTTTCGTCGACAACATGATATTCGCGTACTTCCTTGGCATGTGCTCTTTCATTGCCGTGAGCAAGGACGTGAAAACTGCTTTCGGACTTGGCGTGGCGGTAACATTCATGCTCACTATCACGCTGCCCATCAACTACTATCTGAACACCTACGTACTCAGCCCTGGCGCCCTGAGCTGGCTCGGTGCCGACTTCGCCACGGTAGACCTCAGCTTCCTGTCGCTGATAGTATTCATCGCCGTTATCGCCTCCATGACACAGCTTGTGGAGATGGTAGTGGAAAAATACTCGCCTGCGCTGTACTCCTCGCTGGGTATCTTCCTTCCCCTTATCGCCGTTAACTGCGCCATCCTCGGCGGCTCGCTGTTCATGCAGCAGCGCGGCTTCTCCAACGGCTGGACGGCAGTATGCGCCGGTTCGGGCTGGGGCATCGGCTGGCTTCTGGCCATTACCGCCGTGGCTGCCGTGCGCGAGCGCATTGCCCAGTATTCCAAAATACCCGGCCCCCTCAAGGGCGTAGGCATCACATTCATTATCACGGCTCTTATGGGCATTGCCTTCATGAGCTTCCTCGGCATTAAGATCTAACAGTTATGACACAGGCTAATATCCTTATATGCAGCCTCGGCGCCAACGGATGGAACACCATCCTTGCCGGCGTGGGCTTCTTTCTGGCAGTTACATTGCTGCTTGTGATTGTGCTGCTCATCGCCAAGAAATATCTTGTGCAGAGCGGCCCTGTGGAAATCACCGTCAACGGCGACCGCAAGGTTACCGCCGAAGCCGGCAAATCGCTTCTTTCCACAATGGCGGACAACAACGTGTTCCTGCCCAGCGCATGCGGCGGCAAAGGCAGCTGCGGCCAGTGCCGCGTGCAGGTTCTCGCCGGTGGCGGCGACCCGCTGCCCACCGAGGCCGTCCACTTCTCCCGCAAGGAAATGAAAGACCACTGGCGCCTCGCCTGCCAGGTGAAGGTGAAAAACGACCTCGACATACAGATTCCCGCAGGCGCTCTCAACGTCAAGGAATGGGAATGCGAGGTTATATCGAACCGCAACGTGGCAACGTTCATCAAGGAATTCATCGTCGCCTTGCCCCCGGGCGAACACATGGACTTTCTCCCCGGCTCGTACGCGCAGATCAAGATTCCGCCCTACGAGATGGACTATGCCAAGGACATCGACCGCTCGCTTATCGGCGACGAATATCTCCCCGCTTGGGAAAAATTCGGATTGTTCGGCCTCAAGTGCCGCAACACCGAGACCACAGTGCGCGCCTACTCTATGGCCAACTATCCCGCCGAGGGCGACCGCATCATGCTCACAGTACGTATCGCCACCCCGCCCTTCAAACCGAAGCCTCAGGTCGGTTTCCAGGACGTTATGCCGGGCATCGCGTCCAGCTATATCTTCTCGCTCAAACCCGGCGACAAGGTAATCATGAGCGGCCCTTACGGCGATTTCCACCCGATTTTCGATTCCGACAAGGAAATGATGTGGATTGGCGGCGGCGCCGGTATGGCACCTCTGCGCGCCCAGATTATGCACATGACCAAGACGCTGAAAACAACAAACCGCAAGATGAGCTACTTCTACGGCGCACGCGCCCTCAACGAAGTGTTCTATCTCGAAGACTTCCTTCAGCTCGAAAAAGAATTCCCCAACTTCAAGTTCCATCTGGCACTCGACCGTCCCGATCCTGCCGCCGATGCCGCAGGAGTGAAATACACCCCCGGCTTCGTACATCAGGTAATCTACAACAACTACCTCAAGGACCACGATAGTCCCGAGGATATCGAATACTACATGTGCGGCCCCGGCCCGATGAGCAATGCCGTCAACACCATGCTCGACCAGCTCGGCGTAGACCCCTCCAGCATCCATTACGACAACTTCGGCGGCTGATACCTCCCGCCCGACAATAACGCCGCCGCACCGGAAAAATCCGATGCGGCGGTTTCTTTATCTTATGCAGTCATCAATGAAAAGTCGGCGGAATCAGTAGTTGTTTGCCTTGCGCTCGAACCACGACTGGTCTACACCGCAAACGGGGCAACGCTTCGGTGCGGCCTTGGCAGTGATTGTGAAACCGCAGTTTATACACATCCACTCAACGGGCTGTTCTTCCTCGAACTCGGTTCCTGTCTCAAGACGTTCGAGCAATTTAAGGTAACGCTGCTCGTGCATCTGCTCTACCTTTGCAACCAATTTGAAAGTGTTGGCAATCTGGGGGAAACCTTCTTCCTGCGCCACCTTGGCAAAGTTTTCGTACAGCTCGCCCCATTCCTCGCGTTCGCCGGCTGCGGCTTCGGCAAGGTTCTTGGCAGTGTCTGCGACAACGCCGGCGGGATATGCGGCCCTGATCTCTACCATGCCGCCTTCAAGGTAGCTGAAGAACTGACGCGCATGCTGGAGCTCCTGCTCTGCCGTCTGACGGAAGACAGCCGCAATCTGGCGATAGCCCTCTTCCTCGGCCTTGATGGCAAATAATGTATAGCGCGACCGTGCCTGACTCTCGCCTGCAAATGATGCGAGCAGGTTGTGCTCGGTGCGGGTGCCTTTTATACTTTTCTGTTCCATATCTATAATAGTATTAAGAATACATATAAAACAACTCCGCAGCCCGAATGTTCACACGCATTTACATGAACTTCTGCACCTCCAGCACAACGCGGCTGTACACGCTTTCGTAGCGCACAAGAAGAACCACCTCGGCGCGTGCGCCTCCGGTCCATGCGGTGTCGGAGAAAGATATGCGGTTATCGTCCATATCGATATCGAGGTGCTGCTTCAGGTTGTTGTAGCCGTTGATATTGTTGACCTCGACGGATTCATCAATTTCGCACCCGCGGGGAAAGGAATAAACAGCACTCTCGCCGTTCTCGTCCTTCCTGTACGGCGACATGGTTACCTCGATTTTCGAGTTCCATTCCGGCAGCCTGTCAGTCTCGGGGATGCACTCGGCATAGCTTACCTTCGCACCGCTTATATCGCTGTTCTTGTCGTAAATCCACGAATCCACGTACGCATTATAGAAACCGGAGTTCGCGGGAATCGCGCGAGCGCCGGCTACAGTGCGGATATCCTCGGCAAGCACAATCTGATAGAAATTTCCCGGAGTAACAGCAACTTCCTGCGCAAGCTGCGACAGATTCGGGAATTTGTCGAAACCGCCCGTCTTGCCGAGGTCGGCAATGGCATAGCCCGCAGTAGTGAAATTATTGGAAGCATTGATATAGACGTCGGATTAACCGATAGTAGTTTCGCTGTTCACAGCCATCATATTCACCGTAATGGCATTCGACGGCACCTTCGGCTCGTCATCGTCGCTGCAAGAGACAGCCGCAACGCTCGCCGATGCAAGCAAAGCAATAAAAAATCTGTTCATAGTCATTGTATCTATTGTAAAACACCGCAAAGATAGCGATAAAATTTCATAACACCATCCAATAGCATCAACGGCATCAACGGCTCAAATTTAACGGCATTTTTCTTGCTTCAATATTTGAATGATTAGGTAAATAATCCTAACTTTGCATAATAGTAACGTTTCTGTCATCACGACACGGCGGAAATAGAAAAGTATATATAAAACAAGACCTTACATATATGAATAAGAAATTTACTAACCTTATGAAATCTGTTAAACTAATCACATCGGCTTTATTTCTGGTGTTGTTGCCTCAGAATGTAAACGGGCAGCAAAACCTGAATACTGATATGTATACATACAATATCGGAAAAACGCATTATCTCATTTCAAAAGAAAATCCATATGCGTCATACGAGATACATCAGGCCGACTGGTACTGCCCTTATGAATATGCAGCTTATGACAGAAGCCTCGGACCGGATCTTATTAATGGATTGCCGGAGCTTATCCGCACTATTGACGAATCAATAGCAGATGGCAGTGTCAGCAATAATGCAAATGAAGCTGTCGAAACTATAGACAAAAGACTCAAGGACATAGAAAACTCCGGATTCAGAGGCTACGAACAGAGCATTATGTCGGCGGAAAAATATCAAAATTACTTAACGGAATTGCCGACCGTTTTTGAGAATATCCAAGAACTTAAAGATCGGATCACAGCCTTTATCGAAAGTGCATCCGCTGTATATGGAGAGATGTGGAAGATGGAAGGTAAGCGTTCTCAAAATGAGAGAAAGGAATTCCCGCTGTATCTTACATATCTTATAACCAGTCAGGGATATGGAGAAATATTTTTCGATAGGTTTTCATGGGATACAACTACTTGGAGAAATGGTTGGAGCCTTCCTGATATAAAATACATACTCAATCAGACAATTGATCGTCTTACGCGTGCGGCGCAGGGGAGTTATGACATCCAATTTATACGAGTTAGCGATTATCAGACTAAAATCAAAGATTATATCAATAACTTTGAGAATACGGAAAGTTCTTTCAGAAATAAAGAAGCAGAAGGCGCACTGACACAGTCGATATGGGACGGCGCTATGGCAAAGTCCTATGAAGTTTATGAACAGCTATCCATGTATGATGAATGGATACGAATGGAATCTGATTTCGTGATAGCATACATGGAACACCCGCAAGAAGTGGTAGCCGAATGCCTCGGATATCTGAATTACCTTAAAGATTATGCTAAGAATTATATTGATAATTACAAGAACCACCGTAATTATATCAATAATATCCTCACAACACTTCAGTCGTTTCCTGGCGACATGGCATCCATGTTAAAAAATCAGGATGACACTTTCAGCCTTCCGGAAAATATTGTAGATGATAATGGAAACAGTTATGAGGTCCGGCGCATCCAGAGAGCTTTGCCTTATAACCTCGAATATGACCATGACATCACTGTGGAACTACCCCGAACCATCACAGCAATCATGAGACCCAGTAATTCCGCAGATGTCATTTTCGGTGGCTTCAAAAATATTTCCAAAATCATTTCCCACAATCCGGTTCCACCGGTATTGGCGAAAGAGGAACGATGGGGTGATAATCTTTCGTTCGCTGATTTTGCTACATCAGTCTACAATGAAGCAACTCTTATAGTTCCTGATGAAAGTCTTGAAAAATACAAGGATGAACGAACCACGTGGCATTATTTCAATCATTTCGAAACGTCCGGAGTAAAGGAAATTCTGAATGAAAATAGTACAGAAGGCTATGAGGTCTACAGTGTCGCTGGTTACCGTATTGGGAGCTTCGCAGATAAGAGCGGGCTTATCGACCTGACGCCTGGTTTCTACATCATAAAACACGGTACGAAATCGGAGCGTTATTTTGTGAGACATTAAATCGAACCTTCACTGGAATATAAGCAGACGTGCCCCCGAGACACGTCTGCTTCGTATATTGGCAAAATCGGCTCTCCCTATTTTAACATTCCGCGCAAATAAGATAAAATGCGTGAAAGATTGCAAAACCGGAGACCTTTTGAACAATGAAATTGTTGTTTAAATAGACAATTTATGATTCTACGTCAAGACTATAATAATTATGGGATCAACACAATTCAGAGCCAAAATACTTTCCTTACAGACAAACCTGTTGAATTTTGCCTACGCGCTTACATCGAACCGCGACGACGCCTACGACCTGCTGCAGGACACCACCCTCAAGGCGCTCGACAGCGAGGACAAATTTGTAGACAACTCCAACTTCAAAGGATGGATATTCACGATAATGCGCAATCTGTTCATCAACAACTACCGCAAACAGATGCGCTCCGTGATAGTGGTGGACCAGAGCGACGACCTATACCAGCTCAACTCAACGCCCGGAACGGCCATCGACGACCCCGAAGGTGCCATCAATACCCGCCAGATACATGATGCCCTCAACGGCATTCCGCGCGAATTCGGCGAGCCGCTGTCGCAGTTCATTGCCGGTTATCACTACGACGAGATTGCCAAGAACATGAATCTGCCGTTGGGAACCGTAAAAAGCAGGATTTTCCAGGCCCGCAAGCGCCTGCAGAATATTCTGAACGATATGCGCTACGACTGATTCGCCGCCTCGCCGGCCTTGCGGCTGTTGTGCGTGGCGCGTGCTATCGCCGCGGCCACATAGACGGTGAAGACGGGGAACAGGACAAGGCCCGTGGCAGCGAGCACCACTGCCACCACTTCGCCGGCGGCAGTGGTCTCGGTGATGTTGCAGCCCGTGGTTGTCATGCTCATAACGGCCCAGTACACCGCCGAGCGGAAGGAGTGCACCTCCGGGTTGTGGCCGTATTCGGCCACGAAAAATATAAGACTGGAGAAGTACAGAATGGCCGCGAGCAGGGTTACGTATGCTCCGGAGAGCGACACGATGGAGCCGAAGCGCAGGGCCCGCAGCAGGTCGCCGAGCACGAATATGGAACGCAGCACGGGCAGGAGCTGAAGCACGAAATAAAGGGCCTCGGGCAGCGACTCCAAGCGGTTGCCGAGCAGCGAGCTATACGGTATGCACAGCAGCACAAAAGGCATGTGCCACACCGCATAGCGCCATTTGTTGTCGGCCATGAAAAACTCCAGCAGCAGCTCGCCGAGCATTATCAGGCATATCGCCCGCTGCAGCTTGACGGCGCCGGCAGAGGAAAAGAAGGAGAGGGAATGAAACACGTCCACACTGGCCACGACCACGAGCGACGCGGCGGCCACAAGGACGATAATCCGGACAATGGCGAGTATGTGCGCTTTCGTTCCCATAAACAATCCAATTTATTGATACAGATAGCGTTTGATAGAGCGCTTGGGCGTTTTCTCGAATTCTTCGTCGAAGAGTTTGAAACCGCTCACCTGGCTGTAGGGCGGCAGCTTGTCGTTGAGCACGCGTATATTGTCCTCCATCTGCTGTGTTATGCGCGTGTTGTCCATACCCGCCTTCTGGGCGGCCTCGACGTCGGGATGTATAAGCGCAAACAGCTTGCCGTCGCGCATCACTATCAGCGATTCGTTCACGTATGGCAGATTGTTAAGAATCTGCTCTATCTCCTCGGGATATATGTTCTGTCCGGAAGGGCCGAGAATCATATTCTTCTCGCGACCGCGCAGATACAGGAAGCCGTCGGCGTCCATCTGGGCAATATCTCCGGTTTTCAGCCAGCCGTCATCGGTAAACGTGGCCTTGGTTTCCTCGGGGTTCTTATAGTAGCCCAGCATTACATTGTCGCCATTGAGATACAGCATACCCGGCACAGCCACAGGGTCAGGAGAATCGATACGCGCCTTCATGCGGTCGACAAGACGTCCGCACGACCCCAGACGTATTTCCTGCCAGGGAGCATAGCTTACAAGCGGGCCACATTCGGTCATACCATAGCCGACAGTGTAGGGAAATTTGATTTTACGGAGGAAAGTCTCGACTTCCTTGTTTAGCGGCGCGCCTCCAACGATTATCTGCTTCAGCTCTCCGCCGAATGCCTGGATAAGGCTCTCCCTTATCTTGGACAACAGCTTCTTGTCTAAAACGGGAATGGCCATCAGCACCTTCATCAGCGGTTTATCCAGCAATGGGAACACGCGGGAGCGGATAATCTTCTCTATAATCAGCGGAACGGCGATAACAAGTTTGGGATGCACCTGCGCGAATGCTTCCAGGATTATGCGCGGCGACGGCGTACGGGTAAGAAAATTGATATGGCATCCCTTGACAAAGGGATGCAGCAATTCGATGGAAAGGCCAAACATGTGCGCCAGCGGTAACATACACACGGTTCCGTCGCCGGGCCTGAGGAACGACAGCCCGTCGATACTGTACTGTATATTGCTCCACAGACTCTTGTACGACAGCATCACACCTTTGCTGAAGCCCATAGAACCCGAAGTGTAGTTGATCAGCACAAGCTGGTCGCCGTCGAACTCGGGATAGTCGACATCGTTACGTGTAAATCGTTCGGGATATTTTTCGCCAAAAAGACGGTTCAGCTTTTCACGTGCGGCAGTCAGCTCCTTGCTGCGGCTGAACAGCAACGAATAGTCGGAAACCTGGATAGCGCCTTTCAGATGCTCCATGTGCTCGTGGTCTAAATTCTCCCACATCTGCGAATCTGTAAATAGCAGCTTAGCCTCGCTGTGGCACACGAGATGATGCACCGTATCGGCCTTGAAATCGTGAAGGACAGGAACCGTAACGGTACCGTAGGTTATGGAAGCGATTGCAGCCATAGCCCACTCGGCGCTGTTGCGGCCGCAGAATGCAATTTTGTCGCCCTGCACAAGGCCTGCGTGCCTGAACAGTATGTGCATTTTTGCAACTTTGCGCGCCACATCATGATATGTGTACGTTACACCGTTGAAATCAGTAAGAGCGGGCATATCCCAGTTCTGCTGTATGGACTGCCTTATATATGCGTTTAGTGTTTTCTGTGCTTCCACGTTATGTATGCTTAAAAAATACAATTTTTATATATCGGACTCGCCGTTTTCCACATAAAAGTCTTCCGGAGCGTCCATGCAACCGACCGGCAGCATTTTTGCTACTAAAGCCGACTCGAATCCGCGTGAAACGGCGGCGCGGAATATTTTCTGACGGATTTTGAAGGCATCGTCGCCACGCGCCACGCGCATTTTTGAATTAATCAATGCCTTTAGCCCGGCAATATATATTTCTTCATCAATCTCATCCATAGCTGCATCGATAATGTCTGCCGGGATATGTTTTGCGCGCAGCTCCATGCGAATTTTTATGCGCCCCCAACGGTTGAAGCGGTATTTATCGCGCACGAAGGCTCTGGCAAAACGCCCGTCGTCCACAAAACGGCGGCGCTGCAACGAATAAATAATCGCCTCGGTATCCTCCGGAGTGATTTTCCATGTGCGCAACTTGGCCATAAGCTCGGCCGTGCAGTGTTCGCTGCGTACGCACAACTGCTCCAGGCGCTCCAGAGCACGCTCCGGGGAAATAGACGCTCTCATCATGATGGCTCGGCTGTTTTAGCGGCACGTGCAAAACGCTGTTTTCCGCGATAGTCTCTAAAAATCTGAACATCGGCAAATCCCGTATTGTTCAGCATTGACGCTATATCGGAAGCAAACAAAGGATTTATTTCGAAGTACAGCATTCCGCCCTTCTTCAATGCCTGCGAGGCATATTCCGCAATGGGCCTGTAGAATTCGAGAGGATTGCTATCCGGGACAAAGAGAGCAAGATGCGGCTCATAATCCAGCACACGTGCATCCATGTCCTTCTTCTCCGATTCGCAGACGTATGGCGGATTGCTTACGACTATATCGAATTTCCCGTCTTCCTCCGGCCTGAGGTCGAGCACGTCGGCGCGGACAAACCGCACGCGCGCACCCAATGCCGCGGCATTCTCCCGGGCTACGGCAAGCGCATCGGCACTGATATCAACCGCCTCAACATCCGAAAACGGCAGTGCGCGCGAAAGCGCCACGGCAATGCAGCCCGAGCCGGTACAGAGGTCCAGTACCGAAAGATCGGAGCGTCCGCACCAGTCATCGGTAATCAGGTCCACAAGTCCCTCAGTCTCGGGACGTGGGACCAATACGGCAGGCGAAACCTTGAAATCCATGCCCATAAAGCGCGCGCGGCCCACAGCGTACTGCACCGGTTCGCCGGCGAGCACCTTGTCCACGGCGGCAGAAATATTGCGCTGCACAAAATCGAGAATCTCACGGTCGCCGTTCATAAAGATATACTTACGGTCGTACCCGGCAACATCCTCGAATATTATGCGTGCGGCATCCTCCGCCTCGGAATCCAATACAGGCCTGAGGCGCGCCACGGTAGCACGGAAGTAATCGCCTGCGGTAGTCATTTGCCGTTTATAAAATCTTCGTCGGAATCCAGTTCCTCGGCATCATCCCAGTCGATATCCTCGCCCCATTGTTCGGCGCTGATGCTCTGCAGATCCTCTCCTTCCTCCTCGTCGTCGTCGGGAGTTGGAACATATTCAAAGATAAATTCGTCCTCCTCGCGCACACGGTGGTTGCCGTCGAGCGGCCGATGAACAAGATTGTCGGCGGCGATGATGTTCTTTTCGTCGGTTATAGCCGCCCACAGCAGGTCCTTGAGTTCTGTTATGCCATATCCTGTAACGGCAGAGATGAACACGTGCGGAACATCGGCGGGGAGCGTCTTTTCAATCTCCTGGCGGAGTTCGTCGTCGAGCATATCGGATTTCGAGACAGCAAGCACGCGCTGCTTGTCGGCAAGCTGCGGGTTAAACTGGTTAAGCTCGCGAAGCAGAATGTTATATTGTTCGGTGATATCGTCGGCATCTGCAGGAACCATAAAAAGGAGCACAGCATTGCGCTCGATATGTCTGAGGAATCGCAAACCAAGTCCTTTGCCCTCGCTGGCACCTTCTATAATACCGGGGATATCCGCCATAACAAACGAGCGGTTGTCGCGATACGCCACAATACCGAGCTGCGGCTCCATTGTGGTGAATGGATAGTCGGCAATCTTAGGTTCAGCCGCGCTGACAGCCGAGAGGAGCGTCGACTTTCCTGCATTCGGGAAGCCCACAAGACCCACATCGGCAAGCATTTTCAGCTCAAGGATGATGCTGCGTTCTATGGCCGGCTCGCCGGGCTGCGCATAGCGCGGGGTGCGGTTGGTGGAGCTTTTGAAATGCCAGTTGCCAAGACCGCCGCGACCGCCTTTAAGGAGCTTCACCTCCTGACCGTCGTCGGTAACCTCGCACAGGTACTCACCCGTCTCGGCATCGAACACTACGGTGCCGCAGGGAACTTCTACAACAACATCATCACCGTCCTTGCCGAAGCTGCGGCCGCCGGAACCGGCCTGACCGTTGCCGGCGAATATGTGGCGGCGGTACTTCAGCGGAAGAAGCGTCCACATATTGCGGTTGCCACGGAGAATGATATGGCCTCCGCGGCCTCCGTCGCCGCCGTCAGGACCGCCTTTGGGTACGTATTTGGCGCGATAGAAATGTCGCGAGCCGGCGCCGCCCTTGCCCGAGCGGCATAATATCTTTACATAATCGATGAAATTGGAATCTGCCATGTTTTATGTCGGTTATATAATTGAAAACGCGGAACAGCCTTAAGAGTTCGCTTTTGCCATCGAGTTGTGGTGGCGCATCAGTTCGGCGGCCTGCCGGAAATCCACCGGCGAGCCGACATCTATCCATGTTCCGCTGATAGGATAATAGGTAACCTTGCGTCCGGAGGCAATGGCCGCCGTGATAAGGTCGGTGGCGTCGGTGCGGGTGCCCGGCACAAGCATACCGAGAACTTCGTTGGAGAAAATATATATGCCAGCGTTGGCATAGTAGGAATACGAGGGCTTTTCCTCGATTGCCGTAACCTGCGAGCGGTCCTCTCCTCCGAGGGTGAGAATTGCATACGGCACAGACACCTGGTAGGGCACGGCGGCAATAGTAATGTCGGCGTGCGTCTCGCGGTGGCGCAGATACATTTCCTCGAAAGATATGGTGGTGAGCAGGTCGGAATTCATCACAATAGTGTCGCCGGGCCGCAAGGCCGCATCGGTGAGAGTTACGGCTCCAATGGTGCCAAGCGGTTCGTCCTCGCGCACGCATTTCACCTGCACGCCAGCCACCGGTTGCTCGAAATGACTGAAAATCTGCCCAGAAAGATAGCGGGTACACACAGTAATGTCGGAAACGCCGCACGATGCCAGCAGCTCCACATTGTAGTCGATGATAGCCTTGCCCTCGATTTGCAGCAGAGGCTTCGGAGTTGTAAGAGTAGCCGGACGCAGCCGTTCGCCCATGCCTCCGGCCATAAGGACGGCCGACAGCGGAAGGACGGTGCGGCAGCGGTTTAGATTTATCAGCGAGGCAAGGCGTCCCTCGGCATCGAGCACAGGCACAAGCATTATGCCGTCCATGCGGCAGGCTTTCAGCGATGCTGGATCGATATCGGCAGCGCGTACGCTGCGGAAATTGCGGCGGCATGCCTGGCCGACAGTAGATTCGAGCGTTGCTCCGCCGATAAGCGCGCGCCGGATGTCGCCATCGGTGAGCGTACCCACTACACGGGCGTCTTCGTCGAGCGCAAAAAGAGTCATACCGCTGCCGGACAATGCATTAAGACGACCGAGAGCCTCGAGCAGCCCGGCATTTTCGGATATTGTATGGTTCTCGTTCATAACTCGGCTATTTTTTCTTCGGCCCGGCGCCAGTCGTCGAGGGTATCGAGGTCAAGACTACGCCCGGCAGGCATCATAAAAGGCTTGCATACAGGGAACGCGCCCATCGGCATAGTGCGGATAGAGTGCGGATTGATTACATACACAGCGCCGTTATACTCCAGCACCTGCGGTGCATCCTGGCGCCGGGTGTAGAGGCCGTCGCCCATGCAGATGTGCAGATTGCCCTCGCTGTCGGTCTCGAAAAGATTATAGTACGGATTGGCCTCGGACGGGCACACGCTAACAATCATATCCTCGGCACCGGTATACATTTCCATTGCGCCGGTGACATCCGCAGGGATACGGAAAGGCGATGTCGGCTGAAGAAGCACCACGCAATCGAAGGCAATGCCCTGCCCCTCGGCCCAGTTCATCGCATCGAGAATCACATCCTGCGAGCCGGTGGTATCGGCGCCAAGCGCGGCAGGACGCATATAGTCTACCTCTAAGCCGCAGCTGCGTGCCACATCGGCAATCTCGGCATCATCGGTGCTGAGCAATATGTAACCGCCATACACTGCCCTGGCGGCGCTCGCCACTTCTATGCTGTATGCAATCAAAGGCTTGCCGCCGAGTTCCTTAATATTTTTGCGGGGAATTCCTTTACTGCCTCCGCGTGCCGGAATGATATATAAGGGTTTCATGCTGAATATCAAAAAAAGTATGGTTTCCCATAAACGTACAAAGTTACAAATTTTTGCCGTAGTAACAAAATCGGGTTTTACAGATACAGATAAATACAGAGTCTACAAGCACGCGCAGGGTTCAATGTTGCCGCAACAGCACAAATATTAATTCAAAAACAAAGGCCCGACAGCACAGCCAAAACTTTGGCATAACGACAACTGTACCATCTGTTTAGCCCTATAAAAAGCAGGCTGCCTTTAACATCGTGAATGTTAAAGGCAGCCTACAAGTCGGGGTGACAGGATTCGAACCTGCGACCGCCTGGTCCCAAACCAGGAGCGCTACCGGACTGCGCTACGCCCCGAAAACTTTTGCAAAGTTAAGCATTTTTTTGCTTCCATCCAAGAAGTCTGTCATTTTTGGTGATTTTTTCAACCGCGCGGGGTTGCGGCGTGTTAGTTTTAATATGAAAGCTAAACTAACAATGGGGCGCCTGCCCCTGATCGTTCTGGCCATTGCGGCCATATTAGTATGCCTCAGTCTTGTAAGGCGTTGCAACATTCCGCCGTCCACACTCTCCGACGACTATATCAAACCATCGGCCGACACCCTGGCGGTAGCTATCGAGATGTCGCCAATGACATACTTCATGCGCCACGACAGCGCCGAGGGCTTCGACTACTGTATATTGCGCGAAATAGGACGCAGCCACGGAATAGCGATGAAATTCCATCCTGTAAGCGACCTCGACCGTGCCTTCCGAGGTCTTAACGACGGCGAGTATGACATTCTTGTCGCATCCATACCGGCAACAAAAACGCTTAAGGAATACTTTCCATTGACCGACGCCGTGTATCTCGACCGGCAGGTGTTGGTGCAGCTCCGCAACGCCGACAGCAGCCTGACGGTTACATCGCAGCAGCAATTGCGCGGCGATACAGTGTGGATTGCCGACGGCTCGCCTTTCCGCACGCGTCTAAGGAATCTCGGCCAGGAGATGGGCGACAGCATAACGGTACAGTCCGTGCCGGAATATTCCGCCGAACATCTGGTTATCATGACCGCCTTGGGGCAAATACCGCGTGCCGTTGTAAACGAAAGCATTGCAAGGCACATGGTTGCCGATTATCCAGGCCTTGACTTTTCGGTACCCATCAGTTTCAGCCAGTTTCAGGTATGGGCCCTCGCTCCGGGCGACAGTATTTTGCTCGACTCCATAAACACCTGGCTTCGCGAGTTCCGACAGAGTGCCGCCTACGATTCCCTCGCTGCAAAATATCTATAAAAGCAATCTGCGCCGCCCTCCCGATTTTGAGAATTGGCTTTTTTCAATTAAATTTGCCGATTGAAAAAGTAAATACAGCTACTGATGCTCACATACAACAACCGGCTCAAAAAACTTATTCTTCCGGAATACGGACGTAACATACAGAATATGGTAGACTACTGTCTCACCATAGAGGACCGCTACGAACGCACCGATTGCGCCGCATCTATTATCGACGCCATGCGCGTGCTGTTTCCTCCAACGGGCGACATTGAGGAATACGAACGTAAACTTTGGGATCACCTGATTATTATGAGTGATTTCCAGCTCGATGTAGACACTCCCTTCGAGATTGTGATGCCCGACGCCTTCGACCAAGGCCCGGACCCCGTTCCGGCAGAACGTCCCGGCACGCTGCCGTTCCGCCATTATGGAAAACTGATTCCAGCGCTTATCGAGACAGCATGCACAATGGAACCGGGCATGGAACGCACGGCACTGATTACCCTGATTGCCAACCAGATGAAAAAAACACTGATGGCATCAAGCCCCGAGAGCGCCAACGACAGCCGCATATTCAAGGAAATGCGAATGATGTCGCACGGAGAAATTAACGAGGACGCATCCACTATCCGAATTCAGGACTTCAAGCAGGCGCCCACTCCTTCCGGCAAAAAGAAACGCAAGAAATGATAGATTCCGGCTCTCTTTTCTGCCTCGGAAATTTCGGCAAGCCAGTAGGCTACAAAGGCATGATTTCCCTGAGCTATCCTTATAACCTGGACCTGCAGCCCGGGATGTTCATATTTGTGAAAGAGGACGGGCTGCCAGTGCCCTGGCGCATTACGCAGGTGAAGCAGAAAGGCGACGGCTACACCATCGCATTACGCGGTATCGAAAGTTCGGAGGAGGCAAAACTCTTCACCGGCGCACAGGCATTCGTACCGACAGAATATTTGCCCGAAACAGACGAGGACGAGTGCCTGACCTACGACCAGCTTATCGGACTGAGGCTGTTTGACGGAGACCACGAGCTCGGCACAGTGGCAGATGTGGACGACTCCACCGAAAACGTGGTTTTAGATGTGGAAACAGCCGACGGCCGCCACATCCTCGTACCCGCTGCCGACGATTTTATCGACGACATCGATTTAGAACACAATATTATAACAATGACTCTCCCCGAGGGTCTCATCGACCTCAACTGACATGCAGGAATACGACGACAACAAGGCTGTAAAGCTTATGGCGGCCGTTCTGGAACCGGAACGGCGCAACGAAGACGCCATTTTGGAGGTGCTGGACCTTATTTTTGAATACTACGACGACAACGGAATCCTGGAGATTGATTTCGACGAGGATGACGACAGCGACGACGTTTCCGATGTCGCCGAGATTGTGAAATACATCTGCCGCAAACTTGACAAAACTCCCGCCGAAGTAAACTTCACCGCCGACGAGATTGAAAAAATGGTGAATGCAGAAATAAACTACGAGGAGAGCCTGCAATGAAAAGGCTACGCTCTCTCCTTGCCGCACTGATTGTCGGGTGCGTATGCGGCATGGCAGCCAATACGCCTGACGCTTTCGATCCTCTGACCGCAAATATTGAAGAAAATATCGCTACGCCGGCAGTTCCCGACAAGCAATCGGCTGCCGTAACCGCCGCAATGGCGCATCTATTGTCCAAACTACGGGAAAGCGGCTACCACGTCGACGCCGTACGCAAAGGCGAGGTTGTGATGGTTACGATACAGTGCGCAAAACTTTTCGCACCCAACAGCACAACTCTTCTGCCCGACGGCACCAAACTGCTCGCCGGCCTGGCGCCATACATACAGCGTTCCGACAACTATAAGGTTATCCTTGCCGTACATACCGACAACACCGGCGACGACATTTATTCCGAAAAAATTACCGCCGACCGCGCCAACGCTATCGACGAATATTACTACCGCGCCAACGGCAACCACGATACAGACATTATTCCCTACGGCCTCGGCTCCGACGAACCTGTCGCACCCAACACGGGCGTGGCTAACCGCGAGAAAAACCGACGGGCGGAAATATATTTTGTGCCCACTCAACAGCTGATAGACAAAATCCGCAACAAAAAGTAAATAAGGCACACAACTCAATCACACCGATGGATTTCAACAACGATAACAAACAGATACGAAACCCGCGCGCACAGCGAAAGGACAACAGCATCGTCGCCGAGATTGCCGGCCGACTGGTGCCGCGAGCTGTGGAAATAGAAGCGGCCGTACTCGGCGCCCTGATGCTCGAGAAAGACGCCTTCGCCGAAGTGTGCGACCTTCTTTCCCCCGAAAGTTTCTACGAGCCGCGCCACGTACTGGTTTATCAGGCCATACAGCGTCTCGGTCTGTCCGAGGAACCCATCGACATGATTACGGTTACCAACCGTCTGCGTTCCGACGGCAACCTCGACAAAATAGGCGGCCCCGGCTTCATAGCCAGCCTTACCATGAACGTTGTTTCCGCGGCACACGTGGAAACGCACGCACGCATCGTTGCGCAGAAATACCTTGCGCGCCAGCTGATATCCTTCGCCTCCTCGATAGAGAACAATGCCTTCGACGAAAGCAACGACGTAGACGACCTGCTGCAGGAGGCCGAAGCCAAACTGTTCGAAATTAGCCAGCGCAACCTCAAGCGCGATGTTATCCAGATTAATCCGCTCCTTGCAAAGGCCGTGGAGCAGATGCAGATAGCATCGCAGCGCTCCAGCGGTATTTCGGGTCTGGGCACCGGATTCCATGCCCTCGACAAAATGACTTCCGGATGGCAGAATTCCGATCTTATAATCATTGCCGCGCGCCCCGCTATGGGCAAAACGGCCTTTGTGCTCTCTATGGCCCTCAACATTGCCATGCACAACGACCCCGTTGCAGTGTTCTCGCTGGAAATGAGTAACCTGCAGCTTGTAAACCGTCTTATATCCAACGCCTGCGAGATTTCCGGCGACAAAATCAAGAGCGGCAACCTGTCCGACCTTGAATGGACGCAGCTGATGAGCCGTATGCAGAAACTGCAGAGCGTACCGCTGTATGTGGACGATACATCGGGCCTGTCCATGATGGAGCTGCGCACAAAAGCACGACGTCTGGTGCGCGAGCACGACGTGAAGCTGATTATAATCGACTACCTCCAGCTGATGACCGCCGGCCAGAAACTCGGCTCGCGCGAGCAGGAAGTGAGCACCATATCCCGCTCGCTGAAGGAAATGGCCAAAGAGCTGAACATACCCGTGATAGCCCTGTCGCAGCTTAACCGTAAACTGGAAGACCGCGGCAACAAAGACAAGCGCCCCCAGCTGTCCGACCTCCGTGAATCCGGCGCCATCGAGCAGGATGCCGACATCGTATGCTTTATCCACCGCCCGGAATACTATACCCGCAGTTCGGTGGACGAGGAAGGCAACAACATCAAAGGCAAGGTGGAATTCATTCTGGCAAAGCACCGTAGCGGCGGCGTAGGCTCGGTAAACATGTTCTTCCGTCATGAATATGTGCGTTTCGAAAACTGGGACGAGACTGCCCAGGCCGACAACTTCGACCTGCGCGCGGCAAGCGACAACAACGAAACAGCCGTCGGCGAGGCCGATCCCGCACAGGCAGCTGCCGACGCCGCGGCATTCACAATGCAGAACGCACCCGACGAACAGCCGTTCTGAACCTTGCTGTAGCGCCTTCACGGCCCGCTGTTGATAAATTTTTAACGGTTTTGAGGCTCCAAAATTGATTTATAAAAATTTATATATTAATTTTGCACTTTGAAACGCGCCGAGCGTTTATTTAATTGTGTAACTAACAAAGAATATCTCAAACATAAACATATAAATAATGGACGTAACCCTTGAAAAGACGGGCGCCCTCGAAGGCCGCCTCGTTATAAAAGTTCAGGAATCCGACTACACGGACCGCGTAAAAAAAGAACTTAAGGAAATTGGTAAAAACCATCAGATTCCCGGCTTCCGCAAAGGCCATGTAGATATGGCACAGCTGCAAAAGCGTTTTGGTAAAAAAGTTAAATCCGACGTATTGAACGACATAGCAGCCGACGCAGCCCTCAAATATATCCAGGATAACAAACTTGATACCCTCGGCCAGCCCATTCCCGTGGTAGAGAAGGAATTCAGCATCGACGATACAGATTTCACCTTCACCTACGAAATCGGCTTTGCGCCCGAACTCAACATGAAGTTCGACCAGAGCGTAGAACTCGACTTCTACAACATCTCCGTAAGCGACGACATGATCGCCGAGCAGGACAAATTCCTCCGCGCACAGGCCGGCGAGCAGGTTCCCGCACAGGAATATGCCGAACGCGCCCTTGTAAAAGGCACAATCATGCAGCTTAACGAAGACGGCAACGTACGCGAAGACGGCATCCAGGTAACCGACGGCATCCTCGCTCCCTTCCACTTCACATCCAAGGAAGAAGCTGCCAAGTTCGAAGGCACAAAGGTAGGCGACAAGGTTGTATTCGACGCCTTCGCCACCTGCGACGGAAACGAGGCCGAAATCAGCAGCATGCTCCACATCGACCGCGACAAAATCGAGACAGCCCGCGGCAACTTCCAGATTGTAATCTCCGAATTCGTTGTAAACAAACCCGCCGAATTAGGCGAGGAATTCTACAAAAAAGTATTCGGCGAAGACAAGGTACACAACGAAGAGGAATACCACAAGGCCGTTGCAGCAATGATCGCACAGGCCCTCCAGCCCAACAGCCAGTCGCTGTTCGTTCGCAACACCGAGGACTACCTCATGGCCACCTACGGCAACATGGAGCTGCCTATGGACTTCCTGCGCAAATACATGCTGCGCACCCAGACAGAAATCAAGGAAGAGGAAATCGACCAGTATCTCAACCAGATTCTTCCCCGCATCAAGTGGGATATCATCGAGAGCAAGGCTGCAGAACTCCTCGAAGTCAAGATTAACGAGGACGACGTAAAAGCCGCAGCCCGCTTCATCGCAATCGAGCAGCTTCGCCAGTACGGCATGGGCGCTATGGCCGACCAGATGGCCGACTACTACGCCGAGAACATGCTCAAGGACGAAAACCAGCGCCGCCACTGCGCACAGACAGCCTTCAACAACAAGCTGATGGGCGCTATCCACGCTGCCGTAAAACTGAACGAGCACACCATCACCCTCGACGAATTCCGCAACATGGTATCTGCCCTGAACAACGCCACAGGCGAACAGGCAGCAGCCGAAGAACCCGCAGAATAACCCATACTACACAACATAATGTCGGAGGCATGCACGTGCATGCCTCCGACATATTTTTTATACGGGAATAATTAAAATAAGTGAAATATGTGAAAAGGCTTTCATTTTCGGCGGGCTGTATAAAGTATTTGTTGTAAATTTGTGGTAAATGACATTGACAATGGATATATTCACCATAACAGCATCGGTTCTTGCCGCCGCGGCCGTAGGCTTGAGCTTTATACCACAATTTCCGGCCGTCGTGGCCGGATGGCTCGCCATGCTGTGCGCGCATTTGGGCGGTTTTCCGTTCATAAACAGCAAAGTTCTTATTTTCTGGGGTACAGCCTCGTTAATAGTGATTATGTTAGGCATCCTGCAGCCCAAGGCTCTTACATCCACCCGCAGCGGGCAGGGATATGTCGTGGGCGGCGCCATCGTAGGAGCGCTTTTAGGACTCCTTGCCGCAAACGTTACCGCCTCCATAATCGCAGGCAGCATAATCGGCGCCGTCCTCGGTGCTGTGGCATATATGCGCACACCTAAAAGCCCGCGTCTGAAACTCACATCCCCGCACTTTGTACAGTACCTCTGCGCCAAAGGGCTGCCGGCAGTCGTAAGCTGCTCGATGGCGGCTATCGTCATTGCACTCGTCCTATGAAAAGATTTTTTATAGCTACGGTTCTCGTCGGCGCAGCAATGTGCTCGTACGCTGCAAAACATAACACCGACCTTGCCAAACTCGGCGCTCCGGATATCGAACGTATTGCCAAAGAAAGCACCGACCCCGCCTCGCAGTACTACTACCCCAAGCTCTTCAAGGCTTTCATGGCCAACGACACCACCATGACACCCGAGGACTTCCAGTACTTCTACTACGGCACAATGTTTCAGGAAGACTACGACCCTTACCGCGAGGCCGTGAACCCCGAACTGCTGCAGGAACTTATGCCAATCTACGCCAAAGACAAACGTACACGCGCCGACCGCGGCAAGATGCTGGATTATGCCATGCAGGTGCTCGACGACAACCCCATTGACCTGAGGCAGCTTACCAACCGCATTTTCGTATACGAACAGAACAGAAAATACGATCTTGCCAAGATATGGCAGTACAAGCTAAACCACCTGCTGCTTGTGATAGCAGCATCCGGCACAGGAGCCGATCCGGAACACGCAATCGTAGTAGTGTATCCACAGCACGAATACGACTTTCTGAACCTTTCCGGCATGACAGCCACCAGCCAGCGGTTCGAGCCGCCCTACTACGATTACATCGAGGTGCAGAAAAAGAACGCAAAAGCTGCAAACCAAGGCTACTATTTCAATATCAGCGAAATGCTGAAGCAATACTTCGACAAGCATCCCTCCGAGATGTCGGAAACAGGCGAGAATTAAGCAGTATCATATCAGGCGTAATATCATCACAATAATGAAAAGAATCAGCTTAATCATATTATGCATGGCCGCCGGCGCGCTCGCGTTAAACGCTGTGCCTGCCAGACGTGCGTATTTCCAGTACCCGCAACCCGACGGAAGCACAGTAACAGCCATGCCCGTTGGCGACGAGTTCGGCCACTACTATCTCAGTACCGACGGCAAAGCCCTCATGGCCGACAACAGCGGTGTGCTCCGCTATGTTGCCGCAGACGCCGGCAAATTAGTGCTAAGCGATATGGCTGCCGCCGACCCGCAGCAACGCGACGCCGGAGCCGAACAGTTTCTGCGCCGGGCCGACCGCGAGAAAGTAGAGGAAGCTATTTCTTTACGCGCGCGCGATGTGCGTGCAAACAGGGCCGCTGCCGCAGCAGCCACACGCAAGGCGCCCGCCAAGGCGTCTGAAGCGCCACAGTACGGTATCGGTCTTTTCACAAACAATTATCCGCGCACCGGCGAAGTGAAAAGCCTTGTTTTCTTAGTCGAATATCAGGACGTGAAATTCACCACCGCCAACGCTCACGATGTATTCACACGCCAGCTGAACGAATCCGGTTACTCCGACTACGGAGCTACGGGTTCGGCCCGCGACTACTTCCTCAAGCAGTCCGACAGCATATTCAACCCTCATTTCGATGTTTTCGGCCCCGTAACACTGCCCCAGAACAGGAGCTACTACGGCGCCAACGACGCTTACGGCAACGACCGCAACCCCCAGTACATGATGCTTCATGCCGCCGAACTGCTCAAGAACGAGATAGATTTCTCGGAATACGACCTGGACAACGACGGCTATGTAGACAATATCTACATCATCTATGCCGGAATGGGCGAAGCGAACGGAGGCAGTGCAGAAACCGTTTGGCCCCACTCATTTCAGGTAGGAAACAGTCCGTCGTACAACGGAAAGCGCCTGCGAGGCTATGCATGCTCCAACGAAGTATTCGGAGGCGCTCCCGACGGAATAGGCACATTCTGCCACGAATACTCCCATGTACTCGGCCTGCCCGACCTTTACGGAACGCAGACGCAGTTTGCATGCACTCCCAACGAATGGGACATAATGGACCAGGGCAGTTACAACAACAACAGCCATACGCCGCCGAACTACTCGTCGTTCGAACGCAATGCCCTGCGGTGGATGAAACCCGTTATCGTGGACGCTTCCGCAAACGTAACACTCCATTCCATCTCCGATTCCAACACCGCATACCTTATACCCACCCGCAACAACAACGAGTTTTTCCTGCTCGAGAACCGCCAGAAGAAGGGATGGGACGCTTATATTCCAGGCCACGGCCTGCTGATATGGCACATCGACTTCAAGCAGTTGGTATGGGATAACAACTCCGTAAACAACATCATCTCGCACCAGCGCGTGGACATTGAGGAGGCCTGCGGAAACGTCGCCACCAACTTTGCCGGACGCGCCGCGTACACTTTCCCCGGCACAAATAGGGTTACAAGTTTCACAGCCGAAACAACTCCGTCCCTCACCGACTGGAACGGCAATGCCATCGACCACCCCATTACCGATATCGCCGAAAACTCAGGCGTTATCAGTTTCCATATCGGCGGCACAAAAACAGCACCCGAGGTACCGGCGGGAATCAGAATTACACCGTACACTGCCGAGGGCCGCATAGAAATTTCCTGGAACGCTGTCAGCGATGCCCAGAGTTACGAAGTATGCATATACACCAAGACATCCGACGGCACCGAGAATATTTTCGGCGGTTACAAAGATTACTCTACCGGCAGCGCCACAAGCATCAGCATCGACAGACTTCAACCGGATACAGAATATTTTGCCCGCGTTCGCGCACGCAATGCAGCGCTTGTATCGGAATATTCCGCCGAAGTAATGACAAATTCGGGCGATATCGATTTCATACACACAGCCCCTGTGGCCACCGGATGCACTTTCGACGGCGGCAAAGCCCTGCTATCCTGGCAACCTCTCCACAATGCGGCGACCTATCTGGTAACCGTAGAGAAAGAATCAGCGCTGCAGGACAGCATTGCAATTTTCACCTTCGGCGAGCACAACGACAGACAGGCGACAATACCGGAAGGATGGAACTGGAGCGAAAGCCCCGCTGACTGCTACACAGCAGATTCCGACAACTTCTATGGCGAGGACGCTCCGTCGCTCAAATTCCCGGTCGACAATGCATTCCTTGAATCGCCGGTATTCGGCGAAAACATAAAGAACGTATCGTTCTGGCTGCGCAGCGTAACCGGCAGCTTCAAGAACAAGTTCCATATATGCGGACGCAACAGCGCCGAAGCTCCCTACGATACCATCTACACCATTGAACGCCTCAACACGCTAAACGGCGGAGGAAAAATCCATAGCATAGAGATGCCGGACAGCATCCGGCAGATACGCTTCAGCTTAGAGCGCTACGGCGGCAGTGCCGTTATAGACGACCTGTCGCTGACACTGCCCGTATACACTTTCAGCGACTACCTCAGCCGCACCGAGGCAGGTGCAGCCCTGCACTACACACTGGAAATGCCGGAAGGAGCGACAGGCCTGCGTTTCACCGTCGAAGCCAAGGACGCCGACGGCAATTTATCCATGCCATCCCGAGCAATTACGGCCCGCACAAGCCACGCGGGAGAAAGCAATATAGAAAACATAAGCACAGGCAACGTATCCCTTGCCGTGCAAGGAACCACAATTCTCTACCAGGGTTCGTGCGGCGATGTTGTTAGCGTGTTCGGCATAGCCGGAAATCTCGTGGCTACCCTCACGGCCGATACCAGCGGCAGCGCATCCGTAAGTCTGCCCGCCGGATTCTATATCGCGCGCACCCCGCGCGGCTCATTCAAAACCATCATACGATAGAACCGACATGAACCGACGCATCGAGTCCCACCTTCCGGGCGCTACGGCAATCGTAATTTTCATGGCCGCGGCACTGCTGATACCGTGGCTCGGCGAAACCCTTTTCAACAGCAAGGGAGAGCCCCGCGAGGCCCTTGTGGCCGTCTCCATGCTTCAGGACGGCGAATGGATTCTCCCCCGCAACTTCGGTACAGACATACCCTACAAACCGCCATTCATGGCGTGGATAATCGCCTCGCTGGCATGGCTGTTCAACGGCGGCGTGGTTAACGAATACCTCAGTCGTCTGCCGTCGGCCCTGGCCTGCGTGGCAATGATCGGCGGAGGCTACTTCTGGGCTCGCAGCGTACGCGGAACGCGCTTTGCAATGGTATTCTCGCTGGTTACCCTCACCTCTGTCGAAGTATTCCGCGCCGGCATCGCATGCCGGCTGGACATGATACTCACGGCATGTATGGTTGGAGCGATGTACATGCTTTTCGACCTTACCGAGAACAGGCGCCGCATGACCGGACTGCGCTATACAGCCATTGTGGCGCTCCTTACAGTGGCAACCCTCACCAAAGGCCCGGTTGGAGCGCTGCTGCCCTGCGCCGTTGCGGGAGTGTACAGACTGCTCCGAGGCGGAAGGTTCTTTCCAACGTTCTTCTCGATGATCGGCCTCGCGCTCGCCGCAATGGTTATTCCAGCAATGTGGTACTACGCTGCCTATCTGCGCGGCGGTAAAGAATTCTTCGACCTGATGATGGAAGAAAACTTCGGCCGCCTCACAGGCAATATGTCGTACGAAAGTCACGAAAACCCCTGGTGGTATAACTTCGTCACCCTTATAGGCGGCCTGTGTCCGTGGACACTGCTGCTGCTGATTACATTCCTGTGCTTGCGCCTTTGGACTCGCCTTCCGCGCCACCCGCTCAAACCGGCCGCACTGTTTTCTGTAGTGGCCGCAGTAGTAATAATCGGCTTCTACTGCATTCCCGCCAGCAAGCGCAGCGTATACCTGCTGCCGGCCTATCCGTTCCTGTGCTACGGCATAGCGTCGATTCTGGACGAGCCGGAATTAACCCGACCCGTGCGCATATTCACGTGGATAATGGCAGTACTCGCCGTTTTGGCGCCTCTGGCAGTTGTGGGCCTGCAGATATTCCCGCACCCGTCGCTTCCGATGGCCGCCATACCCCTGTGGCGCTATTTTGCCCTCGCGCTGCCTTTTGCCGCCGGCATAGCATGGATGGTAAACCGGCACAGTCCGGTAGGACATGTGATGGTGATCGTATGGGCCATGTACATGACCTATGCCGTAGCCCTTATGCCAGCGGTACTGAATCCGAAGAGCGATTATCCTGCAGCCTGCGCCCTCAAAGACGCCACAGAAGTTGCGACATACAGCACTTTCCGCCCGTATACCATCGACTTTTATCTTAACGATGCCGTGCGCCCCGTGGCCGACTGGTCCGTGGCCTCGCAGCTTCCTGCCGGAGCAACCGTAATCGCCACAGGCGACGACATAAAAGGCGCTACCGCCGATTTTGAAGTGAGCACTCTCACAGAACGCTCGGGCGATATCCGACGACCGCTTTACATCGCTGTAAAAAAATGAACATTATCAAAAAAACTTAACCCGATAAATCCAACTATGAAATCAAAACTTATTGCAATCCTTCTTGCCGCACTGCTCCTTCCATTGACAGTATCGGCAGAAAACACTCCTCAGAAACGCGAGATGCGCTCGGCCTGGGTTGCCACTGTGTGGCGTCTGGACTGGCCAGGCATCACTATCAGCGAAACCGGCAACGCCTCTCAGATCAAAAAACAGAAAGACGGAATGATAAAGTTGCTCGACTCGCTGTATGTCAACAACTTCAACGCAATAAACTTTCAGGTTCGATCGCGCTGCGACGCCATGTACAAATCCAGCTACGAGCCCTGGTCGGCCGACCTTGTAAGCACCCGCGGCATGGACCCCGGATGGGACCCCCTGGAATTCGTTGTTGAAGAATGCCACAAGCGCGGTCTCGAGTGCCATGCATGGATCAACCCTTACCGGTACGAATCTGTTATCGGACAATGGAACGACGATCCCGACTGCTACCGCAAGACCAAACCCGAGTGGGTTATGGACGTCGGCAGCGCCTCCATCCTCAATCCGGGCCTCCCCGAGGTAACACAGCGCATATGCGACATCATCAAGGAAATCGTTACCAACTACGATATCGACGGCCTCCTTTTCGATGACTATTTCTATCTTCAGGGAACAACCGAAAGCCACGACGGCAACCTCTATAAAGCCTACACCGACGGCGGAGGTAAACTGTCTATAGGCGACTGGCGCCGCGAGAACGTCAACGATATGATCGCAAAGGTATACTCCACCGTAAAAAGCACAAAACCGTGGGTACGTTTCGGCGTATCTCCCGCCGGCATAGCCTGCACCGACGCAAACGTAGCCCGCAGCTACGGCATACCCCGCTGCCCCACCGGCTCCGACTGGCAGTACAACGGTATTTTCTCCGATCCTATCGCATGGGTATCGCGCGGCACGCTCGACTTTATCTCGCCACAGATATACTGGACCTTAGGAAACGGCACAAACTACGGCGAGGCAGCCGAATGGTGGAGCATGGTAGCACACAAATGGCAGCGCCACCTGTATGTATCCCACTCCATTTCGTCGCTCACACTCAGCAGCAAGGCTCCAGGCCTCTCCGCTGCCGAAGAAGGAATGCTCGATGCAAAGGCTTCCGGTCCTAACAGCGCTTCGTACTCGGAATATGCCAACGAGGTGCTCGCCAACCGCGAATACGACCAGAACGACGCTCCCGGTTCTATTTTCTACTCTGCAAAATACATCTACAACGTATCGCCCAAGTTCGGACATTATCTTAAGAACACGGTTTTCAATACTCCGGCACTTGTTCCTGCCATGACATGGCAAAGCACCGAGGCTGTCGGCCTTGTGGAAGATCTGCAGCGCAGCGGCTCCACCCTCTCCTGGAAAGGCATGGACAATATGCGCTACACAATATATGCCTTCCCCGAGGAAATGCCCACCGCAAACTTCATGCGCGAGGCCGAGTATCTGCTCGGCGTAAGCTACTCGAACGAATTCACCATTCCCGCTGCGGCACTTACCGGTTGCCGCTATGCCGTGTGCGCCCTCGACCGATACGGCAACGAATACTCGCCTGCCATCCTGGGCGTGGCTACCGAGGCTCTCGGCGCTCCCGAAGCAACCTTCCCCATCGGCGGCATCACTGCCGAAGTTCCGTTCAACTATGAATGGAATGCTGTTGAAGGCGCAACCGAATATATTGTGGAAATAGCTACCGACAAAGAAATGAAGCAGCGCATAGACCAGCGCAGCAGCACAACAACCAGCATAAGCACCGAGAACTTCTTTACTCTGCCCGTAGGTGTGCCCGTCTACTGGCGCGTACGTGCCTGCGGCGCCGGAAAGGCCGACGGCGTTTCCGAAGTATACGACTTCTTCGCAAGCAATCTGCTCATTGTCTCTCCCGCTTCAGGCGAGACGAATCTGAGCCTCACTCCAACTTTCGTTACATCAATCCCCGACCGCGACGTCATCCTTGAAATCGCCACATCCGAAGCCTTCAACGACAACGAGATGGTTCTCACATGCCCCGGCAAGGGACAGGTTACCGTTCCCGAGAATAAACTGAAAGCTGCGTCAACTTACTACGCACGCATGCGCTACACCCTCGGCGGAGTTGAGAAGACTTGCCCGATAATCCAGTTCACAACCTTGGAAATGGAACCGCGAGTGCCTGTTATAGTTACTCCCGGCGCCGACGGCATCCTGTACTCCGACCAGCACATCACTCTCGGCGACGTCGCCGGCGCATCGCAGTTGCGCGTGGAGGTTTCATCGTCAGAATCGTTCCCTGCCCGCACAAGCTACATAAGCACTCGTCTGGATCTGGAAACATTCACCGATCCCAAGACTGCTGCCGAAATAAAACTCGGCACCAAAGCGCTTGTCGACGGCGAGACATACTACGTACGCGCGAAATCGTTCTACCGCAGTATCGACAGCTCGTCGAAGGACTCGGGCTTCGGACCAACAGTAAGCTTTGTATACAGTTCCGAAAACTCCGGCATCGAAGATGTGGCCTGCGGCACCGCTCCAATAGCCATTGAAGGCCACAGCATCCGCGTGCTCGCCGACAACGTAGCATCGATAGTAATCTACGACATCGCCGGCGCCGAAGCCGCACATATCGCCACAGCTCCCGCTGCCGGCAGCGTATACACCGTAAACCTTCCCGCAGGAGCATACATTATTGAAACAACGACCTCCAACGGTGCAAAAACTGCACTGAAAGCCGTACTCTAACATACAACAATCTTTAATACTCAACAAAATGATCAGTCCTAAAATTCAAGACGCAATCAACGCCCAGATCAATGCAGAATTCTGGTCGGCATACCTCTATCTTGCTATGGGCATGCATTTCGAAGCCGAAGGCCACCACGGAATCGCAAACTGGTACCGCATCCAGTTCAAGGAAGAACAGGCTCATGCCGAAATCTTCATCAACTATCTTCTTAGCCGCGGAGGCCGCGTGGAACTCAAGGCCATCGACGCCGTCCCCACAACATGGGAATCGCCATTGGCTGCTTTCGAGAACACTCTGGCTCACGAGGAAAAAGTTACAGCACTCATCAACAACCTCTATGCCATCGCTGAGGCTGAACACGACTATGCCACACGCGGAAAACTCGACTGGTTCGTTTCCGAGCAGGTAGAAGAAGAAGAGAACGCACACAACATCATCGACCGTCTGAAACTCATCGGCAACGACGGCCTTGCACTCTACACCCTCGACCAGGAACTTGCCGCCCGCACCTACACAGTGCCCTCTCCTCTGGCAGCCAAGGAATAATAAAAAAACTATGCAAAAAAAGTGGTCCGGCGAACGTCGGACCACTTTTTTTCCCTTTTATGGACGAAGGGTATATACCTTCTTATTCCTTGCCAATCTGTTCCACCCACTGCGCTATGCGCTTGTCTGTAAGTTCGGGATGGTTCACCTCGTCTATTACCAGACCTACCATCGTGGCTCCGTCGGCTGCGGATGATTCCTCGAATGTATAACCTGTAGCGGGGAATTGGCCTATCATAGTTGCTCCGGTGCCCTCCAGCCGTCTGTATATCGTGCCTACGGCGTTGCAGAATGTGTCCGACATTGTTTCGTCGCCACAGCCAAACACAGCTATCTTCTTTCCTTTGAGCGACAGAGCTGAAGCACCGTCGAGAAAATCGGCCATATCATCCTCTAAATCGCCGCTTCCGTATGTGGAAGAACCGATTATAATAGTGTCGTATTCGCCAAGACGATCGGGTGCGGTGTCGGCGACATCGTAAACGTCGGCATCGGCAACGCCGAGTGCGTTGGCTATGCGTCGTGCTATATCGGCCGTTGTACCTGTGGCCGAAGCATAGAAAATTCCAGTTTTATTCATAATGGAGCTGAATGTATGTTTATTAAATAAACACACACAGGCTCCGCTTGTTCACCGTCTATTCCGTTTCCTCCTCGCTGTCGCCTATGAAACGCTGCGGCATCGTTTTCTTGGCCTTGGCGCCAAGCTGTTCTATCTTCTGCGCACGCGACACAAGACTGCCGGTGCCGGTGCTGAGCTTGCGCATCGCCTCGCGGAGTGTTTCTCCTGCCTGACCGACGGATTTCTCTATCCTGGCCATATCTTCGAGGAATGCGCTGAATTTATTCAGCATCTTTCCGGCCTCCTCGGCAATCGCAAGGGCGTTGCGGTTCTGCTTGTCCTGGCGCCACATCTGCTCTATCAGCTTCACCACTGCCAGCAGATGCGTTGGCGAAATTATTATCACATGTCCGTCCATTGCCGTCTGCCACAACTGCGGGTCGAGGTTTATGGCACTCAGGAACGCGCCCTCGTTGGGTACAAACATCAGCACATAGTCGAAGGTATTCTGCCCGGCAAGGTCGCGGTAGGGCTTGCGCGCCAGTTCGCCGATGTGCTTGCGAACCGACGCCAGGTGGGCACGTGCGTAGGCATCGCGCGATGCGTCGCTGTCGGCCTCTATCATTTTAAGATAGTCCTGGATAGACACCTTGGAGTCGATTACTATATGGTTGTCTCCGTCATAGTTTATAATTACATCCGGACGCAGGCGCTGGCCCTCGTCGGTCTGTCCGGAAGCCTGCACGGTGTACTCGAAACCCTTACGGAATCCCGCGGCACGCAGGATATTGTCCAGCACCATCTCGCCCCACTCGCCCTGAACGCGCGAGTTACCTTTCAGAGCCGATGTCAGACGGGCGGTCTCGTCGCTTACGGCACGGCTGAGCGTCATTAGCTGCTGAAGACTTTTGCCGAGGGCGAAACGCTCACGGGCCTCCTCGGTATACTGTTCGGAAATGGTGCGGCGGAAGTTCTCTATATTCTCCCGCATGGGTGCAAGCACCTCGGCCATGCTGTTGACGCTGGCCTTTCGCAACGATTCGGAATTCGTCGCCAAAGCCTGCGCGGCCATTTCCTTGAAGCGGGCCTCGGAGGCGGAGTTGATTCGGTCGAAATCTTCGCGCTGGCGCGCCATATCGGCACGGGCTGCCGAAAGGAGCCCGCGGTAATAAAAGACAAGGCACAGAGCCGCAACGAGCGCTCCTGCCAGGACAAGACAGATTATTTCCATACGAAAGAATACACTGCGCGGACGTCAGTCCTCAGGCGTCTTGAACAGTTTGTCGTGTTCGTCAAGATAAAAATATTTGGACAGCAGCGCGATAAAGCGCGATATGCAATCCACGGCGCGCGTTGTCTCGGGACTGATTTCGACATGTTTGAGGCGTAGCAGCAGCACTCCGTACAAGGCGTTGAAGCATGTCTCTATCTCGCCGGCCTTGGCGTCGCCGGCTTTGGCGCGAAGTTCCACAATGTATGGCAGCGCGGCGTAATATTCCTTGTGATACTCCTGGAACGCGGGATCGGCAAGCACACGGCGGTTGAGGTCGGCAAGCTCTCCGATGATATTCTTGTTCATCTGAAGATGCCCGTGGTCTACAACCTCCTCGCGGCGCATCATGTCTATCAGCGATTCGTACCAGTCGGCCATCTTGCGAAGCGTTTCGTCGTCCACGGGAAAGCGGCTGATAACATTCTGGCGAATCTTATCCATATCCAGACCGTTGGCCCGGATAATATCCTCTATCTGCCACATGTAAAGCAGATATTCGGCTATATTTTCCTTTCGTTTTGCTGAAGCGATAATCATAACACAAGAGTTAACAGCCGAAAGAATCGATTGTTCGACGTATGGCCGCCAAACGCGTCAGCAGCGGTTCAAGGAGGTCGAGACGCAGCATGTTCGCACCGTCGCTCTTGGCATTGGCGGGGTCGGGATGAGTTTCCATGAACAGGCCGTCGGCACCGGTAGCCACGGCTGCGCGTGCGATGGTCTCGATAAGTTCGGGACGTCCGCCTGTAACGCCGCCGGCAGTGTTGGGCTGCTGTAGCGAATGGGTGCAGTCCACAATCACCGGAGCATTGCACGCCGCCTGCATCTCGGGCACACCACGGAAATCAACTACAAGGTCGCCGTAGCCGAATGTGGTGCCACGCTCGGTAACAGCCACATCGTCGTTGCCGCAGGCACGCACCTTCTCCACGGCAAAACGCATGGAGGCCGGAGCAAGGAACTGTCCCTTCTTTATATTGACTGCCTTACCCGTTCTGCCGGCGGCAATGAGCAGGTCTGTCTGTCGGCAAAGGAAGGCGGGAATCTGAAGGATATCAACAAAATCCGCGGCCATAGCAGCCTCCTCAGGCAGGTGTATGTCGGTAACCACGGGCACATCGAGTTCCTTGCCGACGCCGGAAAGAATCCGCAGAGCCTCAAGGTCGCCTATTCCGGTGAAAGAATCCAGACGGCTGCGGTTAGCCTTGCGGTAGCTGCCCTTGAAGGCAAACGGTATTCCCAGACGCGAGCACACATCCTTGATATGACGGCCTATCTGAAAAGCCATTTCTTCACCTTCGATTACACATGGGCCGGCAAGGAGGAAGAATCCTCCGCCGCGAGAAAGTCGGTTGAATGTTGCGGACATTATTTCTTGAATATTTGATTTACAATATGGATAGTATCGCAGCCTACAAGGGCTGCTGTCTCGGTTCGCAGGCGGTTGTCGCCCATTGTAACAGGCACGAAGCCCGCGGATATGGCCGCCTGAATCTCGGCAGGCGAAAAATCGCCCTCGGGGCCGATTAGAATGGCCACGTCGGTGCCGGGAGTATACGCCGTGGCAAGCAGACGCCGCTCGGTGGCGGCATCGCAATAGCCCACAAAACGCTCGCCGGCAAAATCTTCTTTCAGAAACGCGGAAAGAGGCGTTGTATCGTCGATGCGCGGCAGAACAGCCTTGAGCGACTGCTTCATGGCGGCCACAGCAATCTTCTGCAGACGCTCAGTCTTTATTTCCTTGCGTTCGGAACGCTCGCAACGCACCGGCACAATGCGGTCTACGCCTATCTCGACCAACTTTTCCACGAGCCACTCCATGCGGTCGTTATGCTTGGTAGGAGCGACGGCCACCGTAATATTAGGTTTCCACACCTTAGGCAGTTCCCTGCTTTCCACTACCTGCACAACTGCGCCACGAGGGTCATCGGTTACAAGGCGGCAGATATACAGACCGCCGCGGCCGTCGACAACCTCGACCTCGTCGCCGGCACGGCGGCGAAGCACACGCACGGCATGGGCACTGTCCTCGGCCGGCAGTTTGGCCGTTTCAAGAATATCGGGGGCGTAGAAGCGTATCATATAGCGGTGTCCGGGGCGTTATCCTTCTCGGCCTGTTTGATTGCCTTGTCGGGAACGTTACCGATCTTAGGGTCTTTGAAGATAAACATGAACAGAATTGCCACTACAAGGGCATATCCGGCGAAGATGAGCCACGACTGGTGCCACCCTTCTATCTGCGACATGCCTGCCGGCTGCGAAAACACTTTGGCGTTTATCACAGCCTGCGCGCAAATGGTGCCTATTGTCGCGCCGATACCGTTGGTCATTATCATGAACAGGCCCTGAGCCGACGAACGGATGTCCTTCGTTGTCATTTTGTCCACGAACAGCGAGCCTGAAACATTAAAGAAATCGAAGGCAACGCCATAGACAATCATAGACAGGATAAAGAGCCATACCCCCTCGCCGGGATTGCCTAAGCCAAAGAAACCGAAGCGAAGAACCCATGCCGACATGGACATGAGCATAACCACCTTGATACCGTAGCGGCGCAGGAAGAAAGGAATTAGCAGGATACACAGTGCCTCGCTCATCTGCGACAGCGAGATAAGGGCATTGGCATTGTGCACGCCCCAGGTATCGGTATATTCGGCCACGGATCCGAAGCTCTGGATAAACGGATTGGCGAAGCCGTTGGTAATCTGGAGCGCAACACCAAGGAGCATGGAAAAAATAAAGAATATGGCCATCTGTTTATTCTTGAAAAGAGCGAAAGCCTTAAGACCGAGGGCATCGTAAAGCGACACCTTGCCCTGACTCTTGTTAACGGGGCACTTGGGCATTGTAAGCGCATAGAACATCATCACAAAGCTGAGTACTGCCGACGTTACAAGCTGGGCGGCAGTATTCTGAAAGCCCGTAAAGTTGACAAAGAGCATAGAAACGATGAAGCCCACCGTACCGAACACGCGCACAGGCGGGAAGTGCTTCACCGTATCGAGACCGGCCTGGTCGAGTGCCGAATATGCCACAGAATTACTCAGACCGATTGTAGGCATGAAGAATGCTACCGACACGGTGTAGAGCGCAAACAGGATTCCTCCGTCGGGCTGTGCCGTCGACATGCCGTAGAGACCGGCGGCGAGCATGAAAACGCCGGCAATAAGGTGGCAGAGGCTCAAGGTTTTCTGAGCCTGAATCCAGCGGTCGGCCACAATGCCGACAAGGGCAGGCATAAAGAGCGATACAACGCCCTGGATGGCATAGAACCATGCGATATTCTCGCTCAGGCCGATGCCGGCCAGATAGGCGCCCAGAGATGTAAGATAAGCGCCCCATATGGCGAATTCAATGAATCCGAGCAACGAAAGGCGCGTTTTCAGCACGAAAGTATTCATTATTACCGGTGTATTAGATTTTTATGATGATTTAATTGTGTTTATGTCGTTCAGACCGCAGCGCTGTTGCCGCGGTCCTTCTTTTTGTTCAGTATCTGGCTTATCCGCTCGGCCTCCTCGTAGTTCTCCTCGTCGATAAGGCGCGCGAGTATCCGCTCAAGCTCCTCTATCGTATATTTCTCCGGATTAGGCTCCGCCATATAATCATTGCGGTCGGCATACGTCTGAGCGGAATAATCGTCGTCGGCCAGAGCATCGATACCGCTATCGGTATTGTCGGCCTCGCTGTCGTCGCGCTGCATCGATTCGTTCTCGATTATAAAACCTGCCTTCTGCAGTATTTCCTCGGACGTATAGATTGGCGTATGTGTGCGCACGGCAATGGCAATGGCGTCGGAGGTGCGCGCATCAATCTTTATGGTACGGTCGCCGTCGCTGAAAGTGAGTTCCGAGGAGAATATACCCTCGCTGAAGCGGTAGATGTACACTTCGATAAGTTTCACGCCAAAAGCATGAGCGAACGAGACAAAAAGCTCGTGGGTGAGCGGCCGGGGGGTATGCACATTCTCGAGCGCGACAGCAATAGACTGGGCCTCGGCGGGGCCTATCATAACGGGTATACGCCGGCGGCCGTTCTCCTCGGCCAGCACAAGGGCATATGCGCCGCTCTGAAGCTGACTGTAGGACAGCCCGAAAACATAGATTCTCACTTTGTCGTCCATAGACTGCTATATTTTTACGGCGGCGCCGGTGATAATGCCGGAACCGTAACATATTCTGTGTTCGGGGTCGTAGACGGCAGCAAACTGGCCGGGGGCTATGCCCTGCACCTTTACGTCGGATTCGATGACGTACTCGCCGGGGGCATCCGGCAACCGCCGTATGGTGCCAGGCAGGAAATCGGGGCTGTGGCGGTTCTTGAACATAAGGCGCACACCGCCGTCGGCGGCATCTCCCCAGGGATCCTCGGTAATGAAGTGCATCTCGGCAAGATGCAGCGTGCGGCCGTACTGCTTCTCGGTATCGTAGCCGCGCGAAACGTAAATAACGTTCTCGGCAATGTTCTTGCGGACAACGAACCACGGGCCACCGCTCAGACCAAGACCCTTGCGCTGGCCGATGGTATGGAACCAGTAGCCGCGGTGCTCGCCTAATTTACGGCCTGTCTCAATCTCAACAATAGGACCGGGACGCTCGCCAAGATGGCGGCGGATAAAATCGTTATAATTTATTTTTCCCAGGAAACATATTCCCTGCGAATCGCGACGCATGGCATTCGGCAGCTTGGCCTCGGCGGCGATACGGCGCACATCTGCCTTGGGCATGTTGCCCAGAGGGAAAATCAGATGCTGCAGCTGATGGCCGCTTATACGAGCCAGAAAATCCGTCTGGTCCTTTACCGGATCGACTGCCGTACCGAGCCATTTGCGGCCCTGCGCGTCGATAATCGTGGAAGCATAATGGCCCGTAGCCGTAAGGTCGAAATCCCGGCCGCGACGGTCCTCGAAATAGCCGAATTTGATTATAGAGTTGCACATAATGTCGGGGTTTGGCGTAAGGCCCTCCCTGACGGTGCGCAGCGCGTATGCCATAACATTATCCCAGTATTCCTGATGCAGCGACACAACCTCGAACGGCAGACCATAGCGATGTGCGATCAGGCTGCACATTTCAATATCCTCCTCGGCGGAGCAATCGCCCTCGCCGTTGTCCATTCCTATGCGGATATAGAACAGATGAAGGTCCAGGCTGCTGTCCTGCGCAAGCTGATGCACCACCACGGCGCTGTCAACGCCGCCGGACACAAGAACCGCTATCGTTTTACGCTCGTTCATTGCTTCTTACGCCTAGCGTTGGTATATTTGAAAGCGCCCAGAAGATAATCGGCGCTCAGATTCTTGGCAAGCACCTTAAGTCCGCTGTTAAGGAAATACAACATCGGCGACCCAATCTTGCCGAAGTACTCCGCGGCGTCCGGAATGGCCACATTATGCCAGTTCTCGGGATAGTCCTTAACATTGTCGAGCCACTTGCTGTCGGGCTCGGAGGCATATATCGTTACAATCGTAAGCTCGCCCCGGTCTATCAGTTCACGCGTATCGGGGTCGGTATCCAGACGTATTCTCGGGAAAGAAGAAGCAGGGTCGCCGGGATCGCAGAAGAACAGAAGCACCGATCCGCGTGCTATATCGCTCAGATGGCCTTTTGTACCGTCGGGACGGACAAACTCAAGATTGGGAAGTGTCTGACCCACCATGCTGGATGTCAGCACCTTCTCGATGGCAGCAAAATGCCGGCGGTCGGCCTTGTCAATTTTCTTGTGATTCGCGGCCACATGCGCGAAAGGCAACATAATCTCCTCGGATACAAGTTCGGAAGTATCGGAATACACCCAGTTCTCGGCCAGACGCGCCAGCGCGAGAGCCTGATCGCCGCCCTTCTTGGTAAAGCGGGCAAGCAGACGGTCTATTGTGCTATGGACTGTATCGGCCGAAGCATGAGGCATGATATTCACCCAGTCGCCGAAAGCCTTGTTGAATTCGTCGGGATGAAGCAGGGCCTGCTCAAAATTGCAGCGGTCCCAGAATCGGCTGATAATATAGTCGCAGCGAGGCTGGAAATTAAGCAGCGTATCCGGTGGCACCGGATAGGTGAAAAGGCTCTCCTGCTGGGCGTTAACCGAAAGAGGAAATAACGCCGACAGGGCTACAAGAACACTGTATAATATTTTTTTCATTACGTAATGTCTATATAAACTGGTTCGCGGAACTCTATCATGCAAAATTACAAAAAATCCCCGACAAAGCAAACCCGCACCATTATAAGACTTGTAGAGTCTGCGCTTTATCTAACTTTATCTAACGAGTTATCTAAGAGTGTTGCTAAAAATTGTTCCGGGGAATATAGGTTATCGCGCCGCCACTGCCAAAAGGATAATCGGTTACGTCTGTGTTTAGATATGGAGAATTCGGAACAATATCACCCACAAATGCGAAACGCGGCTTTTTGAAAATCGATCCGTCTTCCGCAACAGAACAAATGGATTTACCTTTAACGTGAATTACAATACGCACAATCCCTCTATATATACCTAAGATGTAATCTATTTTATCAGCTTTGTCGGGCGAGAGTGCCCAATATTTACGGGCACTCTCGTAATCATTCGCCCGGTGATACACTCCAGAAGCCTTTGGTTGCACATAACTTTTATTCAGGCTGACCAAAAGAAGTCTCTCTCCCGGAACTGGCTCAATCTTAGGACAGTCGTATAGGATATTGATTTCTTCATCAGTTTTAATACCCTCGTTCCACTGATGGTGTCCACTAACAATATTGGTGAGTATATTATTTTTATTGAAAGCGGGATAAGTTAGTAAGTCAATTATCGAGGATTCTACAAGGTATGCCTCTTGTTCGGTCATATTATGCCTAATAATGTAATACTTCACCTCTAAACCAAGAGTCATAATTTCTCTTATAGTGGATAGCTTCAGGCTTTGAGAATCATCTGTGAGGGCAGCCTGTACGTGTTGATAAACTCGGTTACCTGTACCTTTTCCTACATAAAAAATGTGATTGTCTCGAGGATCAACAAGCGCATACACATAACAACCTATTGCTTCAGTTACACTTTGCTTAAACGATTTTTCCATGCACAATCAATACGCTATTCCAATAAATTTAAATAATTAAAAGCACAGTAATTAGCGATAAATATTTTTATTTAATACTTAATTACAAACAAATACTTTTATCACTGCGCACACCAAAGACAAAATTACTGAAATATTCGTAACAGCTGATGTATTCCGCAAATTTTTTGAGGCCACGCATGCCGAGAAAAACGACAACTATACCCAACGGCTATAGCGACAGATGAAGCACCGGATAACGACGGCCGGCATCATCCTTTTCATCTCTGGCAACCACTCGGAATCCTTTTGATATGTAGAAATTCAAGGCTGATGGATTCTGTTCGTTTACATCTACCTTTGTCGCTCCTCTTTGTTTCGCATACTCCATAAGGAAAGAGCCAAAACCGTGCCCGCGACGGTCGCTGTCGATAAAGAGCATTTCTATCGTGTCTGCGCTCAATCCGATGAATCCGGCATATATGCCATTATCGGCTACAGCGAAAATCTCTACATTCGGGAAATAGCAAGGAATAAGCGCCGCTTTTATTTCATTGAAATCTTCTTCTTTCAGAAAACTGTGCGTAGCTTTTACTGAACGCTCCCATATCCCGGCAAGCGTAATATAATCATCTTCACAACATCTCACTATTTCCATTGCCATATCACCGAATTTCGTAGCATCGCTACACATGATAAGAAAAACGGCCCCAACTCCGCCGCAGGAATCAAACCGCTATAATACCAAAAGAGCCACAAGTCATAGACTTGCAGCTCTTTTTGCGGAGAGGACGAGACATGAACTATTTGTTAAATAGAATATCACTATAGTTCAAATTTAGCATTATATCTATTGATAATTAGCGCATTATATCGCAAAGGTCGTAAACTAAAATATATTGGATTATCCTTGATTGTATGAAAAATTGTATGTAATTTTGTATGGTTAAAACATAGTATCACCGACAAAGACTCAATAATGGACAAATACAAGCATAGGATAAATTTCCGAATTGAAAAGAGGAAAGGCAAGAGCGATTCCGATGAGATGCCTATAAACGCCGACATCACTTTCGGCGGTAAGCGGGTATGGTACTATATTGGCTATCGACTTCAACCATCCAAATGGGATCCGGAAGCACAAAGAGTCAAAAGGAATAATTTTAATACGGATGGTGTATCTGCCTCGGAAATCAATACTCGCATAGCCAAGGTCGAAGTAGCCATACATGAGGCTTTCAATCAGCTTGAACTGGAGGGTGAGGAGGTTTCTCCTGCCATAATCAAAGAAAAAGTCAAAGGAATCCTTAACGAAGAAAAGTCTTCCCGACTTACTGTCGCAGAGGTGTATCAGTTATTGATTGACGAAAGGGAAAAGGAGATTAAGGAAACTCCTGCAACCGCCCAATGGAGCAAAGGAACACTCACAAAGCATAGGACTATGCTTCGCCATCTGAAAGAATTTAGAAGTGGTATCTATTTTGAAGACATCAACGATGAATTTTTGGCGAAGTTTGAACTGGCTCTTATAGCTAAAGGTCTGTCCAACAACTATACCCACAAGTCAATGATGGATATAAAGACATTCCTTAACTGGGCTACGAAGAAGGGATATAACAAAAACAATGCCTATCAAGCATACCAGCAGCGTTTCCGAGACGAAACGAAGGCTGACAGCACTGTCAATCTCTATGCACTTACTCCCGAGGAACTGCAATCCATTATGATTTTCCCCACTGGAAGAAAGGCTATAGACAGAACAAGAAACGTATTTGTCTTCGCCTGTTACACCGGACTTAGATTTTCTGATGTAATGAATCTACGGTGGTCTAATATTGACGGTGATATTCTTGATGTAATTTCAAAGAAGACGAACAAACGCCAGCGTTTTGCCCTCGCTAACGAGGCCATGATGATATTGTCCAAGTACCCCAAAGCTCCTGATGAGCCGGATCCTTATATCTTCCCACGGATTACGAATCAGAAGTACAACGAACAGTTAAAAGTGGTTGGCAAACTCGCAGGAATGACAGGCGATTGGATTACTGAGAAGCAGAGTGGACGAACCAAAACTAGGGAAGTGCGTCCTAAGTATGAGCTGTTGACTTCACATGTGGCACGGCGCACATTCGTAACAATGTGTCTGCGCAAAGGCATGTCACCGGAAGATATTCGTGCTGTAACAGGTCATACCACCGCAGACATGATGATGAAGTATGTGAAATTCGACGATGAAAGCAAGAGGGAGAAAATGAGCATCCTCAACGAGAACGCCCAATCAGGAGTTGAGACCGTATTCGACCACGCAATCACTGATGACGAGCGTATTCGGCTTGGCATACCTACCCGAGAGACCTATTTTGAAATCTTCGAGGGCGACACAGCCTCTGTCAATGCTCATCTTGCCGTCCTCGCCCACATCCGCGGCAACCTCGTTGCCCGTGCAGAGTACATAAAACGCCTTCCAACCCACAAACTCAATGAGGTGTTGGAGATAATCATGAGACTTTAACTCAAAAAAGCCACCTATGTTTACTTATAAATAAAACATTTTTCGTAACTTTGCAGTTATTAAGATAAGAAGACAATACAGATATGAGTGAGGCAGAACTTATACAGCTAAACAAAGACCATAACTGCACCCTTTACACAATTCAGTTCATCACTGAGGATAAGGGCGAGTATCTCCGTTTCTATAACCGCTTTAAGGACGATGCAACCTATAATGAGGATTTGGCTCGAATCGCCAAGTTTGTTGAAAGCATCGCCGATCTTGGAGCTTTGGAGCGTTTCTTCCGTCCGGAAGGAAAGATGAGCGATAGAGTCTGTGCGCTCCCGGTTGTAAAGTCAAAGTTGCGCCTGTATTGTCTGCGGCTCTCAGACAGTATCCTTATCCTCGGAAATGGAGGGATTAAGAAAACACGCACCTATGATGAAGATGATGAATTGCGTGGATTTGTGGTCACCCTCCAAAACTTTGATAAACTTATCAAAGAGGGAGTGAAGGACGGAACCATCGCCATTTCCGAGAATCAAATTGAAACCGACAAAACGTTTGATATATGAAGACAGCCTTTGAAGCTTACAATCGCATGGTGTCATCTATACCTGATCACATCAGCAAAGAAGTGGACATGGAAATGGCTGTGTCCAATAGAATTTTTGACCTTATGACTCAAAAAGGGTTGTCAAAAGCCGAGTTTGCCCGCTCGATTGGGAAGCGTCCATGTGAAATTACAAAATGGCTCAGCGGTCAGCACAATTTCACCCTTTCCACACTCGCCATGCTCTCCTCATTTTTCGGCCAGCCTATAATAACAGTCGGCTGAAATACGCTATCACAAATTATTTCATATTAAGCCTGTTTTAAATGGAAAAGCAAAAAATTAATATCGTTAGAAAAATGGGGCAAAACCGTTCATATTATGTTGATGCTAATGGTCTACTAAAAGGCGAATGGGGTGGATATCACGAAGATGATGACCTCATTAATAGCAAGAGGATATTTAGGATTTTTTATAGTAAATTCTCAAAAAGCATTCCAATTGATGAAAACGGATTTTTCTATTCGAAATTCTCTTGCATTAAATATGACGGGGTCTTACAATTGACGGATTTTCTTTTTCTATGTGAAAAAGAAAATCGATATGGAGTGATTGATAACAAGGGTAATATTATACTTCATACGGCTTTTCGTAAGATTTCATATGTGCCGAGGGAGTTTCAAAACACCTCCTTCGATTTGTTTATTGTAGAGTCCGAGACTGGAGTGTTTCTGTTTAATTATACGAATAAAACTGAGTCAAAAGAGTATTGCGCGATAACAGGTTATTCAAATGAGTATTTCTTGTTTGAAGAGGATGGTAAATTTGGATTGTTGGATAATTGTGGTGCTGTTTTTGTCAAGGCTATATACAATAAAAGTATTTATCTAGATGATTTCAAATATTTCTTATATACAGAATTGTTGGGTTTCCGCTTTAGAATCTTTTTTGAAAATAATAAATTTTACGGAAAAATCCCAATAGACAAATATGAAAATTGCGTCTATATAGAAGACGGAGTAAGAACATTGGATGGATTCTACATTACGTATAAAAATAATAAATACGGTCTGCTAAACAACTTTGGCAAAACGATTGTAGATCCATGTCTTGATGAGGTTTATTTATATGATGGTACCATAAAACCTTATACAAAAATTCACTTCTTTAATGTAGGATTTGGGAAATATATTAACATCATTTATATCATTGTAAAAAAGAATAATAAATATGCATTGTATGATATAATTAGTGGCGAGTGTAAAATCGAAGAATGTGAAGAAATGGAATTCGTTTTTGGCCCCAGACAGAGACTATCCAAAACTTTTGATTTTATTAAATTTAAAAAAAATGATGAAATTGGGTATGTTACCGCAGGTGGTTTTATTTTGGACAAACAACATTTCGATATGTTTACGTTAGATGCCAATTATTGGATTATATCAAAAAATGGCAAATGTGGAGTTTTGAATATGACGGGATTTGAGTATATTCCTTGTATATATGATGACATAAAACATATTAGTACTGGACTATTCCTTGTTCATGAAAATGGAGTAGAAAAAAAAGTTGGGAAAGATTATGAAGAGTATGAAGATTCGTTATATGACTCCCGACCGTATTACAGCCAACGAGAAATGATGGAAGACACTTGGGATGCCATGACTGATGGTCAATATGGAGATATGCCAGATGATTTTGATGGCGATTTTGATTTTCTAGGATACTAATCCATAAATAATATACATCGTTCAATATAAACGATATATCCGGATTTTGTATGTTTATTTTATTTAAAGGATTTAGCATAATTTCATCCCGACTTTTCACTAAATAGGAATGAGAAAATATTACCGCAAGATAGTTTTTTCAAACTCAAAATTGAACGGTGGTTTCAGATTTGAGGATAAGTTTCAAATTTTACCTTTCAGCATGGATGGAAAACCACAAAGTCCATATGCACGACATTTCCCACTTTTCCTTGAATATACGATAGAATACCCAAATCATGAACCTGAGGATCCTTTTGAACTGGGAGCAATACGTATAAACAAAGAAAAAGAATTATTAAATCTACTTTCCTGTCTAACTAATCATAGATTTTTTAATTATGATTCCTCTAAGATGGGATGGGGTATCATACTTCCAGAGAAAAGCTTAGTCTCTATGACTCCGGAAGAAACGGAAGACATGAATAATCTGGAAAGCCACTACTTTATAGGTGGTTATTTATATAGAGGATTAAAAGACGACATGTATATTGAGCACTTCTCTGATATTGGCGAAGAAATTGAGTATAAAGAGGCCCAAATGCATGAATATTATATGAACGATCCCATCGATGATTACAATCATGATATTTGTTTCCCAAATACAATTAACTCAGCTCTCCACGTTTATTTCAAGCTATCATCGAAAACAAGAGAAAAGGTAATTTCTTGCACATACTTAGTATGCGATGGCATAGACATATCCGACAACAAACGAAGTTTGTCCTTCCTCTCGTATGTGTCAGCAATTGAAGGATTAGTCAGTTTAGAAGAGACTGATAATGAAATTATATTTGAATGCCCTAGTTGTAAGGCTATAAAGCATTCTCCGTATACATGTCCAAAATGTGGAAGACCAATATGGGGCATTAAGCAAAAATTTGTTAACTTTCTTTCTAAATTTGTTGCTGGCAGTGAAAAATCAAAAAAGGTTTACAAGGATATATATAATCTTAGAAGTAAAATGACCCATATGGGGAAACTTTTTTCGAGTGATTATGAACTAACTTTAAGTGAGACTTGTAAAGATAAAGTTTATAATGATTGGCTAATGCGTCTAAAAACTTTGCAATTATTTAGAATATCACTTGATTGTTGGTTAAGATATCCGCACAAGAAAAAACAATGATAATGCTTCAATAACTGAATCTCCTCAGTGGATTTTTAAATATGTAGACCTAACCTGTGTGCAGGTGTATCTTGCGGTACTCTTCAGCGGTGAATATTTTATAATATGCTTACATTTGTCATAGCGTAAATATTAGCTTCGTCCTCTGGATTTAGGTCTTTGGTATTTTCCCTTGTCGTGATCATTCCAGGGCAGTTCTGAAGATGAGCAACCGGCTCCGGTGCCTATGTTTTGAGTGGGTATGCCTCCGGCTGCGGTCTGAAGGGCGATAGCGAGAAGGCTGTGCTGCGATTCATCGACCTGCTCCCACGGCTCAAACAGTTCGTTGACCAATTCATGAAGGGTTATAGCACCGCTGTCGTACTTGTCGAGAAGATTCTGGGGCAGATTATAAGAGGTGTTCTTGAACTCGTTGCCATGAAAGAGCGTCATGATTGACAGACTGGGATACATGCGGTTTGGAATCCAGCCGCTTACAAGCTCCGCCCCGGAGGACAGTCGATATCGCTCCGGGTATGCCTTGCGGTGAAGTTCCTTCGCCCGGTTGTGTTCGGCATTATAACGGGTCTCCCATTCGGCAACACGTTTGGTTGCCGCGTCGATTTCCTTTTGGTAAGAGTTGTGCTCTCGGAGCGAGTTGGCTTTCAGGGCATCATACCGTTTCTGCATCTCGGAGAGCTGCTTTTGTAATGCGGCAATTTGTCTTTCCTTATCAGCTACTTCCTTTTCCAACTTCGGCAGTTCCCCAGTTCCGAGCCACGATAGGATGCGATTCTTGCCGTCCTTCGCTCCCTTCTCGACTGCCTTCTTTTCGGCTGAGAGTTTTTCAATTTCGGCTGTCAATCTTTCGATGTCTGACTGAAGTTCGAGTGCTTGCTGACGGTTATATTGCTGCTGTGTCTGATGTTTCGCGCCACTCGCCACGACACCGCGCTTCAATCCGAATCCGGCCATTGCCTGTGCGTAAGTATCCTGATATTGCCGGAGCTTGCCACGTGTCATCAGCTCATTGGCGCACAGCCTCGGTGCCGGAGTCTTATCCTTGTACTTCTGCTCACCCTCGCGCTTACGGCGTGTGCGTGGTGCCGTTACAATGGGGACAACCGTTGCATGAAGGTGGGGTGTCTTCTCATCCATGTGGAGCACGCATGACACAAGATTATCCTTGCCGAAGGTGTCGTGCAGCCATTTGATATTGGATCGGCACCAGTCATCAAGGCGACCGGAGTTTACAAGAGCCATCATCCGCTCATGCGTGCCAGTTAGAAGCACTCGGATGGCACGGGTCTGGTTCTTGCCGACTTTTCTTTGAAGTCCGGCTGTTTCAATACAGTGTTGAATCGCCTGAGTGCGGTTGTGAACGCCTTCAGGGAAGGTGATAAGCTCACGGTTGAGGTGTGTTCTGCTCTCGTCGGCATTATCGGGAATGTGCGGTTTGCCCTCGGCGGTCTTGCGCTCGATGTGGCAGGACATTCCCGAATCGTTGCCTGCGCCACGCTCCAGGTGGCACACTGCATATTGTGTAGTCATATAGTCTTGAATTAAATTGGTTATGATAAAATTCCGTATCAATCGCAAAGGAGAGCCGGGAGGAGGCTCGATGTCTGGTGGCTTTTTCGGAAGAGGTCGGAGACATCGGCTGAAAATGCCATAATAAGCTACGGAATTTTATTACTAAAATCCTCCCTACATTCAGCAAGCTGACCGACTCTTTCGGCAGCTCTTACAACGGGGTTATTCCGGCTTGCCGCATCCAAGAGGAAGTCTGCGATGTCAAGTTTGGAGGCTCAACGTTTAGACATTGTCGTATCGAATTTTGGTTGGGTGAGGTGTCGTGTATATATAGGCTCGCTTCATCCAACTAACTTTTTCAATAGTAAAAGTCCTGAAGGTAGCGGTACGGATAGCTTTTCATTGTGTCCATCTGCGAGCCTCCTTCTTCTGCCCGACGAGAGAAAGGGCGAGTTCGACATCCACCACTATCTTGCGCCCGATCTGACGGATTGCGGCATTAATCCTGCCGCTCTTCTTGATGCGCGAGGCTGTAGGGCGGCTGCATCCGAAAATCTCAGCGATGCCGTCAATGCCATAGACATATTTCTTCTCAGCTGTTGACTGAGAGGGTGTGTTCTGAATCTTCGCCTCATCATTCTGAGAGGCTGTTTTGGAGAGGAACATGAATTCCTCGCCGGTCATTTGCCACAAGGGTTTCTGTAAAAGGTCTGAAATATTCATTGAGATGAGAATTGTTGTGGCTTCCGGTACCTGAAGCCGGGTGATAATTTTGTCGACGCCGCAAAAGTAGCGCGCAACTTCCTCATTCAAAGAATACTTACTCTCTATACCCCAATATTTTAAGAGAGATTGTTAAAATCAGACAATCGGCACCTAAAAACGGCACTCACACATGCGGATTGATGTCATTTAGGCTGCCCGCTTGCCATCTCAAGTAAAGGGGCAATGTAAAAGTGGTTACCGTTTTGGAAACTCTTTTGACTGGGAAACTTTATTATTCTTTATGATAGCTCACAATATTATCTTCCCTCCCTTTGATTTTCCATGATACTGACGCATTTGTATAGGGCTTGGATTGTCCGGCAATTTGTATGTATTTTTGTATGTATTTTTGTATGTATATAAAATCAAAATCGCTGCAAGTTGTTGACTTACAGCGATTTCGCTTGGTGGTTTTGCGGAGAGGACGAGATTCGAACTCGTGGTAGGATTACTCCTACGTCAGTTTAGCAAACTGGTGGTTTCAGCCACTCACCCACCTCTCCTTGGTGGTGCAGGGCGGGCTTTCGCCCGTTTTGCTCTGCAAAGTTACAATCTTTTGGCGCTTTATCCAAATTTTTGGCGCTATTTTTATTCCAAATTTTTATCTGCGCCAGCAATTCCCTGATTATCAGCGACTGAGAATAAGATTCTTTTCCTTTGCCATACGGCGCAGATTAAGTATGGCATAGCGCATGCGCCCGAGGGCGGTATTTATGCTCACGCCGGTAAGCTCGGCAATCTCCTTAAAGGAGAGATCGCTGTAGAAGCGCATGTTAAGCACTTCGCGCTGCGTTTCGGGCAGCTCGTCGATAAGGCGGCGCAGGTCGTCTTCTATCTGCAGGTCTATGATAGCGTCTTCAATCGTTTCCTCGGAAAGCTCGCGGCGATTGAGGATATCGAAGTTGGTATCGTCGGTACTAAGAATGGCCTCGCTCTTCTCGGCACGGAAGGAGTCGATTACCAGATTACGGGCTATGCGGGTGATCCATGCGGAAAATTTGCCCATATCATTGTACCGGCCCTGGCGGATGGTGGTGATTGCCTTTACAAACGTTTCCTGAAAAATATCGTCTGCAATGTCGCGGTCCCGAACCATCTGATATATGTAGTTGAACAGTCGTCCCTTGTGCCGCAGAAGCAAAGTATCGAATGCTTCGTTGTTGCCGGAGGCGTAAGCTACTACCAACTGCTCGTCGGTGAGCTCTTTAATGTTTTGCATTTTCTATTCTGTTTTTGATTTAGAGTAGAGTTTTGCGATAGGCGGCTTTTTTTAAGTGAATAATAATTGGAAGAGCGATATGCTCTGATTTATTTTGCCCTGTTATTCCGGGCTTCGAGAAACAAAATTACTGTATTCCCGTGTGATTTGCAAGAATTTTGTCAGCCCATTTGCATTATTTAACACACTCTGCACAATAAAGCGCCACATCGTATATACCGGTAAAATAGGAACCGACACTCATTTTTAAGTTTATAACGAGTGCCGGTTCCCTATTTCTGTTCTTATGATTAACCCTTGCGGTCAGGCCCGTATATGACTCCCGGAAATGGACGGAGGCCATGTATCTGCTTAACCACACACAGCCACGGTACTGGCATCAATGTGCCTGCAACTGCGCGGCCGACCGGTGTTGCCAACCGCCGCCCAACGCCTTGTAAAGTTGCACCAGAGCAAGATTTTCGTCGCGAACAGCGTTGCTCAGACCAATCTGGGCATCGAAATATCGGCGCTGGGCATCAAGCACCTCGATATAATTTATGCTGCCGGTGCGATACTGCAGCTCGGCGAGTTCCACATATTTCTGTGCGGCATTGCGCGAACTAATTTTCAGGGCGGTCGTTTCACGCACATTGCGGTATGTCGTTACAGCATCATCCGTTTCCTTGAACGCCTCCAGCACTGCCTGTTCATACTTCAGCCTACTTTCATCATACGCCGCCAGGGCCGCCTTATATCTGGCTTTTTTACGACCGAACGAAAAGACGGGTGCTATAAGCTGACCTGCCACATACGAGAATGGCGAGCTGAAGAATCCCTTCAGGGCATCATTTTCCCATCCGCCCTGTAAATTAAATGTAAGGCGTGGAAAACGGTCGGTATATGCCACTCCTACCCCGCTCATCGCAGATATCAGCTGCTGTTCGGCGGCGCGGATATCGGGGCGACGCTGCAACAGCTGCGACGGCAGGCCTATCGGCAGGGAATCCGGAATCAAGGATGTAACCTCTGTCCCGCCGCGAATAATTTCCTCGCCAGGATAAGTTCCCATTAACAGACACAGGGCGTTTTCTGTAATTTTGATGCGCTTTCTCAAGTCTGGTATAAGCGCCGCCGTGGTCGCGTATTCAACCTGTGCCTGCTGGTAGACCAGTTCGGAAGTGAGGCCGCCTTCGAAGCGCAGCTTGGCCTTGGCCACGCCTTCGCGCCGGGTTTCCAATGTTCGCTGCACAATGGCCAACTCATTGTCCAGAGCCACAAGCTGGAAATAGGATGTGGCAACTTCGGCAATAAGAGTCATGCGCAGTGCCCGCTCGTCTTCCACCGAGAGCAGCCATTCGGCCTCGCCTTTACGGCGAGCCCACCGCAGATTGCCCCATAGGTCGATTTCCCAATTCAGATTAGCCTTCAGACCAAATTCCGGATCACGCTTGGAAGATTCGCCGGCATAATCGTTGGTTTCATTATCTGCCGTCGCCCTGATGTCTATCGTCGGCAACATATTGGCTTTGCTGATTCTGTACAGTTCCCGCAGTTGTTCCACATGCGAGACTGCGGCCTGGATGTTGCGGTTATGTTCGAGCGTGCGGTTAATCAGCCGGCACAGAACGCTGTCTCCATAAAAACGCCACCATTCCATATCGGCAATAGTCAGAGTATCCATTTCTCCGGGTACGATAGTCTCCGGAAGGTTAAGCTCCGGTGGCCGGCATTGCCGTGTGGCAGAACATGACGCAAGCAACGGAGCTACGACCAAGGCAATTATTATTGTTCGGATATGTTTCATTTTTTCAATCTTTCCTTAATTCGATATACCCATACAAAGAAGAATGGCACAAATATTATTCCCACCGCAACGGCTACAAGCATTCCGAAGAACACACCCGTACCAATGCCCTGACGGCTCGCAGAACCGGGACCCGTGGCAAATACCAGCGGCAGCAGACCGAGAATAAACGAGAGCGACGTCATTACGATAGGTCTGAATCTCAGCTTCATGGCCGTGATTGCGGCCGACACTGCATCGCGGCCCTTGTCTACCTCTTCTTTGGCAAACTCTACAATCAGAATAGCGTTCTTGGCAACAAGGCCAACCAGCATCACCAGTCCTATCTGGAAATAGATGTTGTTTTCGAGGCCGCATATCCATATTCCGAGATAAGCTCCAAGGCCTGCTACAGGCAGCGACAGAATTACGGCTATAGGCACAGTCCAACTCTCGTAAAGGGCGGCAAGAAAGAGAAAGACGAAAAGCAGGGCGAGCATCAGCACAAACGCCGTGTTGCCGCTTTCATGTTTCTCCTGATATGACAGGCCGCTCCATTCAAGACCGATGTTATCCGGCAGATGTTCGGCGGCAATCTGCTCCAGCGCATTCATGGCCTGCCCGGAGCTGTAGCCCGGAGCGGCCTCGCCGGTTACAGGCGCGGCATTGAACATGTTGAAACGTTTTATAGTGCCGGCACCTGTGATATAGCGTGTGGAGCCGAGCGCCGTAATCGGTATCATGGCACCGTCGGCACCGCGAACAAAGAACAGACGCAGGTTGTCGCGGTAGGCTCGATATGGAGCCTCGGCCTGGATATATACACGGTATATGCGGTTAAACATATTGAAGTCGTTGATGTACAGCGAGCCCGTGAACGCTTTCATAGTCGAGAATATATCCGACATGGGCACACCCTGAAGACGGGCTTTGTCGCGGTCCACGTCATAGTAGAGCTGCGGTATGGCATTCTGCATAGCCGTGGAAAGACCTGCCAGCTCCGGTTGCTGGGAAGCATAATACATCAATGTGTCCACGGCCTGGCGCAGATCATTATAGGTGGCGTCGCCACGCGCCTCAAGCACCATTTCTACACCTCCGGAATTTCCGAGGCCGGGAATAACCGCCGGCGTAGACAAATATACTTTCGACTCCGGATAGCGGGACAGCTCCTGCCGGGTACGTTCCATTACATCGGAAATATCATCCGAAGTGCGCTCGCCCCACGGCTTAAGAATCACCGTCAGCTGGCTGCGTGCCTGGTTGGAACCTACGCGCGGGCTCGAACCGGTTACGTTGAGCACATGCTCCACTGCGGGGTCGGACTGAAGGAAAGCCATTGCCCGTTCGGTAACTTTGCGTGTGCGCTCGATAGTGGCACCCTCGGGCAATTCAAGTTCCACCGTAAAATAGCCCTGATCCTCTTTCGGCATAAAGCTTTGCGGAACTACCATATTCATCACCCATATACCTATCAGAATTACAACAAAGGCTATGAACATGAAGCGCGAGTGGTGAAGTGTCTTATCCACCTGCGCGCAATAGAACCGGTTACCTGCGGCCAAGCCTCGGTTTATCGCACGGAAAAGGGCGTTTTTGGGTCCTCCTTTATCGGGGCGCAGTATCATCGAACACATTACCGGGCTCAATGTCAGAGCCACGATGGTAGATATTATGACAGATACGGCGATAGTTATTGTAAACTGGCGGTAGAGCTGTCCCGTGATACCGGGCAGGAAGCTCACCGGCACAAAAACGGCACAGAGCACAAGAGACATGGCTATCAGAGCGCCGCTGAGGTTGCTCATCGCTTTCTTTGTTGCCTCATAGGGCGAAAGCCCTTCTTCGTTCATAATACGGTCTACATTCTCGACTACGACGATTGCATCGTCCACCACTATACCGATTGCCAGAATCAGGCCCAGCAGAGTGAGCATATTGAGCGAGAAGCCGAAAGCAAGCATCACACCGAATGTTCCGATAAGAGAAATCGGTACGGCGACAATAGGGATTATCGTGGCTCTCCAGCTCTGCAACGACAGGAAAACAACCAGCATCACAAGCAGCAGCGCCTCGAACAGCGTGCGGTACACATGATGAATGGATGCGGATATGTAGGTGGTCATATCAAACGGTATCGCATACGTAATTCCCTCAGGGAAATTACGGCCGATTTCCTTCATCGTTTCCTTCACATGGTCGGCTACCTCTATGGCATTGGCGCCCGGCAGCATATTTATGTTGAGGACGGCCGCATTACCTCCGTCTATACCGCTCTCCGTTGAATAGGAGGACGCTTCAAGAGATATACGGGCCACATCCTTCAGGCGGATTATCGATCCGTCGGGATTCGCCCTCACAACAATCTGCTCGAACTCGTCGACAGACGACAGACGCCCTTGCGCGGTGATAGGAATGGTTATGTCCACTCCATCTATAGGCGCCTCGCCCAGTACACCGGCCGCCGACTCGCGGTTCTGGTCCCGAAGGACCGACTGCAGGTCCTTGACCGTCAGACCAAGATCGGCAAGTTTGTCGGGCTGTACCCAGATACGCATCGCATAGTATCGGCTGCCGACATTCGACACGCTGCCCACGCCGGGCACGCGCCTCAACAGGTCGAGAACATTCAGCGTCGCATAGTTCGACAGATAGATTTCATCGAACTTGGAGTCGGAGGAAAACAGCGTTATGGTCATTAACCGGCTTGCAGCCTGTTTCTCAACGGTGATGCCGTTCTGCACAACTTCGGCCGGCAGACGCGATTCGGCCTTCTTCAACCGGTTCTGGATCTCAACTGCCGCAAGATCGGGATCGGTGGAGATATCGAAGGTAACCGTTGCCGAGAAGCCTCCGGAATTAGAGCTCGACGACTCCATATAAATCATTCCGGGCGTACCGTTAAGTTCCTGCTCGATAGGAGTCGCCACTGCCTGCGATACAGTCTGTGCATCGGCTCCGGGATAGGATGCTGCAATCCTAACAACCGGCGGAACTATCTGTGGATACTGGTCTACAGGCAGAAGCACCAGTCCTATCGTACCGACAATAACGATAACGATAGAAATGACAATAGAAAAGACCGGATGACTAAGAAAAAAATTATTCTTCATCGCTTTATTCCTCCTCGGTGGCGGTTTCATTCTGGGGAGCCACAGGCTCCACTTCCACTTTCATTCCATGCGATAGCTTGTGAAGGCCCTCTACGACAATACGCTCTCCGGCCACAAGTCCGCGTTCTATTATAGTATTGTTCCCGATTTCGGGACCGGTTTCCACATATCTCTTTTCAACCACATCATTTGCACGCACAACATATAGGTAGGCACCGCCGTTCTCTATAATCAGCGCACGGGTCGGAACCACCACTGCATTCTCGCGCACATCCATCAGCAGTTTCACGCGCGTGAACTGTCCGGGAAGCAGGATATGGTCGGGATTGGGCATCTCGGCCCTTACCGAGAATGTACCTGTCTTGGGGTCGATCTGCGGATCGGCAAAATCTACCAGCCCGCGGTACGGATATGCCGAACCATCGGCCAGAGTAACGGTAATATAGGGGTCCCAGGTGCGGGTGGAATCTCGCTGGCCAAGATTTATGTTACGGGCCTTTGAACGGAGATACTCCAGCGACGTCATGCTGAAATCGATACGCACTGTATCGCTTTTCACAACCGTTGCCAGCAGCGACTGGTTTCCGGGGCCTACAAGGGCGCCGATATCGGCATTGCGTTCCGATATGTATCCGGAAGCGGGCGAGCGGACCGACGTATACCCCAGCGTCAGTTCCGCCTGGGTGAGGTCGGCCTCGCAAACGGCCACATCGGCCGTAGCGCTTTCGTAGGCCGCGATAGCGTTGTCCAGGTCAAGCTGGCTGGCTGCCTTCTGTTCGTAGAGCGGACGTATTCGGTTTAAATCACGTTCGGCCTTCAAGGCCTGCGCTTTCGCCTTGTTAAGCTGCGCCTTTGCCCGGTTGGCACGCGCCTGATAGAGCTGAGGGTCAATTATAAACAATGTCTGCCCTTTCTCGATATACGTACCCTCGGCAAACAGCATACGCTCAAGATAGCCCTCTACACGTGCATGTATTTCAACAAACTGCTGTGCGCGGATGCGTGCGGCATATTCGCCATAGATATTAACATTCTCTGTTTTCACAGTCTCCACGGCAACCACTGGCAGCATTTCCTGCGCCGGACGGTGCTTAAGGATATAGCTGATCACTATTGCTGTAACAACCGCCAGACACAGAATCACGCCGATCCATCGGCGTCCCTTGAGAGGTATACTTACCCACAATTTCTTACATTTCCTGCAAAAACGCCGCAAATAAGAGGCATATGTCTGCAGCAACAATTTTTCGGGACGTACATTCCCGTTGTTATCCATATCCATAATGTCGTTAATCCTGAGTATATTAAGCTAATCGATGAATTATCAGACCGCGATTGATGTTATCCGACGTGCCGGTTTATATATGTATTGGCAACCGGACTACTTATATTAGAAACAATACATCGACGCCAATGGTTTTTGATAATTCGCTTTTAGTTTTTCTGAACAACAAGATAGTTTGTCAGGCTCCAGAACTGGGCCGGATTTATTATTCTGATTATTTTTTGTCCGTTCTCCTCTACTATCTCATAAGACTTCTTCGGGTGATTTGTAAGAATCTTTGCCTTATCTGTCTTAAGAGGCAAAACGGAAAGCGTGCTTTTATCGCTCTTTACAAAAGCCCCTTTGTCGAAATCACCTTTCATCAGCCTGGTATTGCGGAGAAAGCCTGATTCGAGGATATTGGCCTTTTTCAATTCGGATTTTGTAGCGATAATGTAGTAGCATGTATTCAGTTCATGCTCGAGTTTAACAGTCTCCTCCTTTGCCGAATCCCTTTCGCCTGTAACAGCCGAAACCGTTGTATAGAGAGAATCCACGGTACTGTGAAGAATGCCTATCTGTGCGTTAGCCGCCACAAGCTGCTGCCGCAGAGACTCTATTTCCTCCATCTGGGAATCTATCTGCATACTCAGAGCCTCTATTGTCTCCTTAAGCTCTTTGCTGTTGATTGTGGAACGCTGCAGTTTCGCCTCCAAATCATGCAGCTGCTCCCTGCGCTGTTGGATTGTTCCTTTGACTGCAGATATATCCGAGAGTATACGCGCCTTTTGGTCCGGTTTCTCGTTTGGACTCGCAGCGGCGATTGCCATGATATTTTCAAGCTCCTTAATCTGTTCCAGACCCACAGAAACCTCCTTGACCAGCGCCAGAAGCTCGTCGCGTTCCGCCAGGGCAGTCGCAAGTTCCTGCTTGGTAATATTCTCCAGAGACTGCTCCTCCTTTCCGTTGTCCCACTTGCAGGAGAACAGCATCGAGACAAGAACTACTGAGATAAAGATATGCCTTGTTTTCATTTTTCGAATAATTGAGTTTATGCAAATTTCTAAAACTGAGTCTGTATTTCACAGCAAGTGTAAACAGACAGCGTAAATGTGTCAACGAAGGTAACGCAACATGCTTGCCTCGGATAGAAATATGTGCTAATTTTGCAGCATGAAATCTTTGGAACACAAGACCAATTTAATCTTCGATCTGTTCTTCTGCATCGTTATCATGCCTCTCCTGATAATCGTCGGACCGGCACAGAATTGGTGGAGAATATCTCCCGCGTTCTCTTCCCTCGCCATAGCATATCTGTACGGATGCTACTTTATCACAAAAAAATTGCAACTCCCTCAGCTGATTCTATCCCGCGCCTATTATAAGATAGGTATAATTTCCCTGGTCGTTATATTGCTGACATATCTGCTCACTTTATACCCTTTGCCCGAGATGGATTTTGTAATACCATCCATGACCGAATATCAGACGAGGGTAAGAAACTACAATGTCGCAATAACCGTATGGCTAATGTTCCTTGTGGTTATATGCTACTCCATCACCGTGGCTTTCATCAAAGAGCTGTATCACAGGCTCTTGCTGCAGAACATCGTGGAGAACCAACGCGACAAAGCGGAACTGGCGCTATACAAAGCCCAGATTAACCCTCACTTCCTTTTCAACACGCTCAACTCGATATACAGCCTGATAATAGGAACTTCGCAAAAAGCCGAGGACGCATTCATCAAATTTACCGAACTGCTTAAATACACATATCTCACAGCCAGCAGCGACTGGGTTACAATCGCCGACGAAATCAACTACATCAACAATTATATCGACCTACAGCTTATCCGGCTGGACTGCCACACTAACGTAATACGGGATTTTTCAACAGACAACGACGAGGCATCCATTCCACCGATGATTTTTCTCACATTTGTGGAAAATGCATTCAAATATGGCGCTTCCTCGAATCGCAACTGCGATATCTTGATTAAACTGCATCTGAATAACGGAATACTGCATTTCCGGACCCGGAATATGATACTGAAACATTCCGACGAGTTCCGCAAAGATATGCCGGTAGGAATAGACAATTGCCGCAACAGACTGTCGGCCTTGTATCCCGGCAACTATTCCCTGAATATTAAAGAGGAGAACGGACTGTTTGATGTTGAACTGAGAATAAACCTTGAAAAACATGAATGACACTGTCAGATGTGTGGCTATCGACGACGAGCCTCTGGCCCTGAACATAATAGAAAATTTCTGCCAACGCATAGGAAACATTGAGATGCAGAAATTCTGCGACCCGTCGGAAGGTCTCGACAATATTCAGCGCAATAGGCCGGATATAGTTTTTCTCGATATCGAAATGGACGGCATCAACGGGCTCGAAATAGCATCCCGCATACCCGAAGGCACATGCTTTATATTCACCACCGCATATTTGCGGTACGCGCTCGAAGGGTTCGACCTCGATGCAGTCGACTACCTTCACAAACCATTCTCTTTCAATCGCTTTCAGACCGCCTTCTCCAAAGCCCTGCGACGTATCGGACAACAGCAGTTCCAGACCACCTCGCAGTGCATAACCGTCAAGCAGGACTATAACAATATCAGTATTCCCGTCGACGATATCCTGTATATCGAAGCAACAGAAGGTTACTCAAAAATTTTCAAGACCTCGGGCGACTGCATCGTCTCGCGCATTCTGCTCAAAAATATTTTTGCGCTCCTGCCGCAGGATTGTTTTTTGCGGATACACCGCTCCTTCGTCGTATCAAAGTCAAAGATTAAAAGCTACAGCAAGCAGGAAGTTACCCTCTCCAACGGCACATCACTCCCCGTGGGCAGACAATATGCCTCCGAGATAGCCGGAATAATGTCCCGATAAACCAGTCCGCACAACAATCGCATGCAGCCGGCACACACGCCGACTGCCACTTTGTCAGCACCGATATGACGCGGCAACCCTCAAACCTTTTTGGCACACGATTTGTTTTTATAGATAGCAGACAAAATGAAATTCATTAAACAATATAAAAGACTTAACACTTACAATTATGGGAAAAATAATTGGTATTGACTTAGGAACAACCAACTCCTGCGTTGCCGTACTCGAAGGCAACAGCCCTGTGGTAATACCCAACTCCGAAGGCGCTCGCACAACTCCTTCGGTTGTGGCTTTCGTCGACGGCGGCGAACGCAAAGTCGGTGAACCCGCAAAACGTCAGGCCGTAACCAACCCCAAACGTACTATCTACTCCATCAAACGTTTCATGGGCGAGACCTACGATCAGGTTCTCAACGAAATTGAACGTGTACCTTATAAAGTTGTACGCGGCGCTAACAACACCCCGCGTATCGACATCGACGGACGCGAATACTCTCCTCAAGAGATTTCCGCAATGATTCTTCAGAAAATGAAGAAAACCGCCGAAGACCACCTCGGTCAGGCCGTTACCGATGCCGTTATCACCGTGCCCGCATACTTCAACGACTCCCAGCGTCAGGCAACCAAGGAAGCCGGCGAAATCGCAGGCCTCAACGTACGCCGTATCGTTAACGAACCCACCGCTGCCGCTCTCGCATACGGCCTCGACAAAGCAAACAAAGACATGAAGATCGCCGTATTCGACCTTGGCGGCGGTACATTCGATATCTCCATCCTCGAACTCGGCGACGGCGTATTCGAAGTTAAATCCACCAACGGCGACACCCACCTCGGCGGCGACGACTTCGACCACGTTATCATCGACTGGATGGCCGACGACTTCCTCGCTAAAGAAGGCGTAGACCTCCGTCAGGACCCGATGGCACTCCAGCGCCTCCGCGAAGCTGCCGAAAAAGCAAAAATCGAACTCTCCAGCGCAACTTCAACCGAAATCAACCTGCCCTACATCATGCCCGTAAACGGTGTGCCCAAACACCTGCAGATGACCCTCACCCGCGCTAAATTCGAGCAGCTGGCAGATAGACTCATCCACGCCACCCTCAAGCCCTGCGAGGACGCCCTCCGCGACGCAGGCCTCTCCGCTAAAGACATCGACGAAGTAATCCTCGTCGGCGGTTCCACTCGTATACCCGCAATCCAGCAGCAGGTAGAAAAATTCTTCGGCAAAGTGCCCAGCAAAGGCGTAAACCCCGACGAAGTAGTGGCCGTAGGCGCAGCAATCCAGGGCGGCGTACTCAGCGGCGACGTCAAAGACGTCCTTCTGCTCGACGTTGTGCCTCTGTCAGTAGGTATCGAAACCCTCGGCGGCGTAATGACCAAACTCATCGAAGCAAACACCACCATACCTACACGCAAGAGCGAGACATTCTCCACCGCAGCCGACAACCAGCCCTCCGTTGAAATCAACGTCCTCCAGGGCGAACGCCCGATGGCGAAAGACGACAAACTCCTCGGTAAATTCCACCTCGACGGCATCGCTCCCGCCCCCCGCGGCATACCTCAGATTGAAGTAACATTCGAAATCGACGCCAACGGCATCCTCAACGTATCCGCAAAAGACAAAGCAACCGGCAAGGAACAGAGCATCCGCATCGAAGCATCCAGCGGCCTTACCGACGCAGAAATCAAGCGTATGAAAGACGAAGCTGCCGCCAACGCCGACGCCGACGCTCGCGAGAAAGAACGCGCCGACAAGATCAACCAGGCCGACGCCGTAATCTTCCAGACCGAAAAGCAGCTCAGCGAATTCGGCGACAAGATTCCCGCCGACAAGCGTGCAGCAATCGAAGGTGCCGTAGCCAAACTGAAAGAAGCACACAAGAACGCCGACCTCGCTGGTATCGACGCCGCAATCAAAGAAATCGAAACCACATTCGGTACCGTACAGCAGGACATCCTCAACGCACAGGCCCAGCAGCAGCAGGCTCAGCAGCAGGCAGGTCCTCAGGACTTCGGCGGCAACGCCAACAACAACGGCGGCAACCCCGACGACCACGTAACCGACGTAGACTTCGAAGAAGTGAAATAAGCACATAGAGAAATAAGAATACAATATCAAATGGAAAGCGTGTAGCTCAATGAGTTACACGCTTTTCTTGTTTTTGGCCGTACACAATAATATTGCTATCTTTGCGTTATTATTATAAACATCTGTACCTTATTTGTACCTGTAAGAAAAAGTAGATATGATGAGAAGAATAGATATTAAGAACTACAAAATGAATGAATTATGGCAGTAGCAAAGTATAAGATAGTACGGAAATGTCCTGTGTGCGGAGAAGAGTTCTTCGCAAGGACTTTGGAGTCCTGGTATTGTTCACCCAAATGCTCCAAGGTGGCGTGGAAGCGTAAGCATGATGAAGAAAAACGCCAACTTGAACTGGACAAGATTGTAAGCAATATGCCCAAGTCTAAAGAGTATATCAGCATAACGGAAGCGTATGCTATGTTTGGTGCAAGCCGCTCAACCATTTATAGGCTCATCTACATGAAAAAGATTTCCTTCATTGAGCCAGAGAAAGGAATACGACTTGTATGCAAAGGAGAACTAATGAATCTGTTTCCGTTAAGACAGTCTCCGCTTGACACCAAGCCAAGGAAACCAGTTACCATGTACCGCATGGAACCAGAGGATTGCTATACAATAG
>CALEUL010000048.1 GCA_937921035.1 uncultured Porphyromonadaceae bacterium | reverse complement strand
AATGGAATCAGTCCTAATTTTATCTCGCTTCAAAATCTTTTATCGGACAGCAATAATTCTCTATCTCTCACTCTTCAACGAGGTGTCCGGTCTCCGGGCACCTTTTGTGTTGTCGGCTGCTCCGGAATAAAAAGCAGTGGCGTCCGCCGGTTGGACAGCGGACGCCACGTAATATGATTATTGAATGATTTACTCTACGGTAACTGTTGCAGTTGCCGGACGCAGACCGCGGCCGGTAGCTTTGATTGTAAGAGTGCCGGGAGTGGTTCCGGGGCGTGCGATTGCTGTGGCCGCACCGCTGAACAGTTTCATCTCGGGCTTCTGGAACGGCATCACGCATGTAGCGTCGCCGTTAGCAGTAGCCTCGAAACTGCCGGCTCCTGTAACCTGGAATTTGACAAGGTTGTCGGCATCGGGAACTGGGTTGCCTTTGCCATCAACTGCCCATACGGTGAAGTATACCAGATCCTCGCCGTCGGCGGAAATGTTCTTGCGGTTAGCCGATATTTTCAATGCTTTGGCCTTTCCGGCGGTGCGGACGGTCTTTTCCTCGGCGGCCTTTCCGTTATCATCGTATGCCACTACACGAATCTCGCCGGGCTGATAAACCACATCGTTCCAACGCATGCGGTAGCGGTCGATTACGTTTGATTTGTCATACTTGCGGCGTCCCTGGCTCACACCGTTCACAAAAAGTTCGGCTTCCGGATAGCTTGTGTATACAAATACAGGGGTTACCTGTCCTTCTCGTCCGGGCCATGTCCAGTGCGGAAGCACGTGCAAGGTCGTGGAATCGTTGTTCCACTGCGAGCGGTAGAGATAGAAACGGTCTTTGGGCAACGATGCAAGGTCGAAAATACCGAAGTACGAGCTGTGGCTGGGCCATGCGTCGGTATCGTAGGGCGAAGGCTCGCCAAGGTAGTCGAATCCGGTCCATACGAACTGGCCCAGGACCCACTCGCGGTCGTCGTCCATCTCGAAATCAAGGTCGGGTGTATTGCTCCACGAGCAGCTTTCGTTATCATAGCTGTTGCTCTGGTTATCGGCGTGCATGGCCGTATGATGTTCGCCGAATTCAACGGGGAAATAGTACTTGCCTCGCGACGATACCGTAGAAGCCGTTTCTGAGCCGAGAATCATTTTCTGGGGCAGCATGCTGTAGGCCTTGTCGTAGTACTGCGGCTTGTAGTTGAAGCCGGGAATATCCAGCGCGGCGGCGAAACCATTGTCAAGAACACTGTTGATCTGGTCCATGCCGCAGGTTACGGGGCGCGTTGAATCCAGACTGTGAACAAGGCTCTGGAGCATCACAAGCTCGTCCATACCGACAGGGCCCCACTGGCTGGGAACCTCGTTGCCTATCGACCACATTACTACGGAGGGAGAATTGCGGAAGTGCTCCACCATATTGGTAATGTCGCGCTCTGCCCACTCGTTGAACACAGAACCGTAGCCGTTGGGCGATTTGGGACGGAAGCCCCAGTCGTCGAAAGGCTCTATCATAAGCATCATGCCCATTTCATCGCACAGTTCGGCAAGTTCTGGAGCAGGCATATTATGGGAGGTACGGATGGCGTTGGCGCCCATATCCTTGAGCAGTTCAATCTGATGGCGCAGAGCCGAACGGTTTACTGCCGCACCGAGCGGACCAAGGTCGTGATGATTGCATACGCCCTTGAATTTTGTGGGCTCGCCATTTAGAAAGAACCCCTTTTCGGGTACATACTCGATGGTGCGGATGCCGAAACGGGTATCATAGGCATCTACGTCCTTGCCGTCGACGCTCAGCGTTGTCTTGGCTGTGTACAGAGCCGGATTGGCGGGAGACCAAAGGTCGGGATTGGCGACAATGAAATTCTGCTCGAACTCCTGACCGCGTGCAATGTAGAGCGACGAATTCTTTGCCACTTCCTTGCCTTCGGGGTCCAGGATTACAGTGGTTACGTTGATTTTCTCCCCGTTGGGCCATTCCTCAACCTTCCGCGCGCCGTCGATTTTCATACGCAGGTTCACCGAGGCATAGTCATCCTTCACAACAGGAGTGGTTACGTAAGTGCCCCACACGGGAATATGGATGCGGTCGGTGTTGATAACATGGACATTGCGGTACAGACCGGCACCGGGGTACCAGCGAGAGGCGCGTTCCTTGTTCTCCAGTTCAACGACAAGCTCGTTGTCGCCGGGACGGACGGCGCCGCGGGTGTCAACCGTAAAGGAGTTATAGCCGTAGGGCCAGTATGCCAGTTCCTTGCCGTTAACGCTTACGCGTGCGTTGCTCATGGCTCCGTCGAAAAGAAGCACAACAGAGCGCCCTGCCGTATCGGGAACATTGAAGGTGGTACGGTACACTCCCTTGCCTATGAATGGCAGACCGCCCGTTCGTCCGGTCTTTACCGTTTCCTCTTTCTCGCCATTCTGCTCCACGGCAACAGTCTGGAGGTCATTATTGCGGTCGAAAGGTCCGTAAATGGCCCAGTCGTGCGGAACACGAACGTTCTGCCAGTTTTCTGCTTCGGAAAGTGTCCCGCGAGAGAACTGCCAGCCGTCGTTGAGAGTTGTTTCTACCCTCTCGGCGAAACATAAGGCAAAGGCTCCCGAAAGAGCCATTGCCGGAATTAAAAGTCTTTTATTCATTATCAGTTTTTCCGTATTAAGCGGATACAAATATAATGTTTTTCACACGGAACTATGTATCATTTTTTTGCTTTTGCCTCTACAAAAGCCTCGAGGGCTTCATTGGGCGCACCATTCTGGAAGCATCCGAGTTTGTAGCCGTCATTATAATCCTCCGGTGCCTCGGGCTCCCAGTAGAAGATACCCTCAACATCGGCTGTCATTACAAGCTTGATAAGTTCCTTGCAGGTTGCGCCCTGGTCGTAGGGCATGCCTATTTCGCAAATCATCACGGGTTTGTTGTATTTGGTCTTTACGTGATTTACATTTGCGATGCAGTCGGTAGCCACCTTACGCCAGCCGCCCGTCTCGCCGTTCTGTTCGGCCCAGTAGGGATAGAGCGACATGCCTATCATATCGTACTTGCCTCCGTTGGTTTCGAGAATGTCGAACATGCGGTCGTAGATCCATTGGTTGTTTCCGCTGTCAAGGTGAACAATAACAAGGGCTTCGGGGCACACGGCCTTTACAGCGTCGTAACCCGCGTTATTGAGCTGGGTAAGCTGTACGGGGTTATCTACAGAACCTACCGGAAGCATCATGCCGGGAGTGGTCTCGTTGCCTATCTGTACCCAGGCAGGTGATATACCCACTGCCTTGAGGGCTTCGAGGGTCTGGGTAACATGGGCGGCCAGAGCCGCCTTCTGCTCCTCGAAGCTAAGGCCTTTCCAGGCCTCGGGCATTTCCTGATGGCCAGGGTCAGCCCAGGTGTCGGAGAAGTGGAAATCGATCATCACGCGCTGGCCAAGGCGATCGGCACGACGGGCCTTTACAACGACGTCGTCGATGTTGTTCCATCCGTCCTTGGGATTGACCCACACTCGCAGACGGATGGAGTTCACGCCGCAATGGTCGCGCAGAAGCTGCATGCATTCCATTTCCTGACGGTCGCTGCCTGGTGTGTAGAACTTCTCGCCCTTGTTCTCCAGTTCGGTAATCCAGCTTACGTCGGCGCCGTAAGCGAAGCCGGTTTCCCTGACAACTTCTTCGGGCTGAGGCATGGGATTGGTTACGGGGCTGTCCTCGGTACATGCCGTAGTGGTGGCTATTGCCATTGCCAGTGAGATGGCGGATAATATGCTTGTCATTTTCATCTGTAATATTTATTTGGTTGTGTAAGAGAATGTTTGTTTGCCAAGGTCAACTGTAAGTACAACGGTGGTGCCGTTTGCGATATCGTTGTCGCCGGCAAAACCGTTTTTGCTTTGGTCGGTATACAGGTAAGCCACTCCTTCTTTCTCGCCGGCTCCGAGGAAAAGATTCCAGTCATTGTTGAACAGAACCTTCACACCCCACGGAGTTTCGGCGGTCTTGACATATTCGTATGTAAAGATTTCGGGATTGTCGGCGTCCTGGGTCATTGCCTGAACATCCCAGTTGTCGCCGAGACCGGCGCAACCTACGCTTTCTACCTTTGTAAGAACGTAAGAGAGGTCCTTCATATTGTAGTTCATCACATAAAGTCCGGCTTCTGGTGCGGGAATATTACCGTCGCTGTCGGCCTTTACAAGTTTACCGGCAAGAGGTTCGGCTCCTTCGGCACCTTTGTAGGCATCATCCCAGGATGTTGAGGTATAAGCGCGATAACCCCATTCCGAGTCGATGTAGTGCGCGCCACCGTATGTCTTGGCGTCGGCGTCGGTAAGAGTGAGATAATCCGAAATGCTGTCCCAGTTGACAAGGCCGGAGAAATACAGCTTTTCGGGGACTACCTCTTCGGGTGCGCCGGCGCCTGCCGACAGTGCGGGAGCAAGAACGTCCGTAAGATCGAGAACAAGCGTGCTTTCGCCTGCCGGAACACTTACGCTGATTGCTGTAGCTGTGTTGCCGAAGGAAAGTGTGCCGGCTGTCCCCGAGAATGCGATGTCGCGTATCTCGCGTGGTGCATCCGTACCCGATTCGGTATTGTAGTAGCTGCCCTTGCCGCTGATGGTTACGTTGATTGTACCGGCCTGGGCGACACTGATAGGCAGAGTCCACTGGTTTGCAGAGCGGTTGAAGGTCATTTCGCCGGAAGCGTCGCCGGTAACGGTGAGGTTGTCCAGATGAAGGGCGCTCCACCAGCCTTCGTTGGTATCAACGGTAATATAGTAGCTGCCGCTTTCGCCCGGGAACCAGAAATTCCAGCTGTCGGCAGCGGTGGATGCATAGAATGCCTTGCCGTCGACTCCGAGATTGCCCCAATAGTTGTTGAGGGGATCGAGGAACCACCAGTTTTCCCATGCTCCGGCAGAAACAAAGGCATTGAAAACACCATTGCCGTCGGGTGAACGAAGGACTACGCCGGTATCGTTCTTGTCCTTGTCAAGATAATGACCGGTTGTATGGTCGATAAAGAAGGGGGTTACGGAAATTTTGAGAGCGTCCGAATACTTAGGCTCGATGTTGGAGCCTACGGAACTGCGCACACGGATATACATATCGCCCTCTACCCCAGGCTCGAAGCCCAGACGTCCTGTAATATTGTTGAGCTGGAGCACCGTGTAGCGGCACTCGAACACGCCGGGAGTAACTGTTTCCTCGTATTTGTTGGCAAAGGAAGCGTCAGCCGACATTTCAACCACGTTAGTAACAGCATCCTGCGGCGCTGCAACAAGCGGGTTATTGAGAGTGATGTCGCCGTTCTCGTTCCAGTAGAACGTGAGTGCGAGTGCGTCGGGATTGTCCTTGCTCAGAACTATTTTGGAAGCCGAGGTTGCAAGTTCGGCCTTGTCGGCTCCGTCGGTGTACACCAGGTCGCCGTCCTTGTCGCACGCCACAAGCGATAGCGCTGCGGCAGCTACAGCGAGGCTGTTGAAAAATATTCTTGATTTCATGGCTTAGTAGAGTTCATTTTTGAGGTTGGGGTTGGCGGAAAGTTCTGCCGAGGGAATAGGATAGATATTGTAGCGTGCGTCTACGGCGGTGCCGTCCAGAGAGCCGCCCTTCCACTGCCACAGATAGTTGGCGGTGGTGAAGCAGTCGAAGCGCACAAGATCGGTACGGCGAAGCATTTCGTGGTAGAATTCGCGTCCGCGCTCGTCAAGCATGAAACGTACCGTAAACTGGTCGGAGGTGATGTCGCCCGATCGGTCCCCGTAGGCACGACGGCGCACAAGGTTCACGTATTCAAGAGCTTCGGAATCGGTCAGGCCCGCGCCGCCGCGCAGATGTGCTTCGGCAGCCGAGAGGTACACTTCCGCAAGGCGGAACATCGGATAGTCGGTGTCGCAGCCGTTTGCGGCGCTGTTGCTGGAGGCTGCCCCGGCATCGGTCAGGTTTGTCCACTTCTCGCTGAAGTAACCCTCGGCCTGATTGTCGATAGCGCCGGTGAAGTACTGTGTCTGGCTGTCGGTCCAGAAGGTATTTCGCGCGTCGGAATCGCTGGTAAACAGGGCCGGCAGTTCGCCGCGCACGCGCCAGTTGCCCCAGCCGTTCTCAATACCGTACTTGGCCGGGTCCTGTGTGCTGTTGTTGCCGCACGATGCGCAGATTATGTTTGTTGCCGAGCCCCACGTGGTGGCGTTTTCGGAATCGGCTGCGAATGCAAAGATTATTTCATTGGTGCGCAGGTGGTTCTCGGCGTTGAACAGCTTGCTGTAGTCATTCTCGAGCGAGTAGATGCCGGTACCCAGAATTTTCTTTGCGTACGCTATGCAGTCGCTGTAGTGGTCCTCGCCGGTGTAGACCTTGCCATTGAGAGCAAGACGGACACCAAGAGCCCATGCGGCGGCGCGACCGGCACGGCCATACGCATTGTTTTCGGGCAGGAGGGTCTCCAGTGCCTTAATCTCGCTGTCGATCAGCTCGTAGAGCTGTTTGCCGTCATATGCTTCGGGTATCACACCGGATGTAGGAGTATTCTCGTTCACGTACGGACCTTTCCGGAATAGGTCGAGAACATAATAATAGTCGAGTGCGCGGATAAATCGGGCCTCCGCGGCGTAGGTACGGATCTCCTGCTGTTCGGCTTCGCTGAAACCGCCGATACTCCCGTCCCCGCAGTAACGAAGGAACTCGTTGCACAGAGCGATGGAGTAGAACAGTCGATAGTATGTATCGGAAACCCATACGTCGTTGGCGTCCCACGTCATATATGTGATGGCGCTCTGGTTCTCGCCCGAAAGCCACGTGTTGGCAACCTCGTCGGTGGCTGCTTCCTGAAGGTTGAAAAGGTTACGGATAAGGTCCTGACCCTTGTTGCTCGAAAGGTCTACATTGCCGGCGCGTTCCTGCCCGACAAGACTATAGGAACCATATATTTTGGCAAGTACTGACTGATATCCTTCGATGGTGGAATATACCTGGTCGGAGCTGTTGCCGATCACTGGCTTCTGGTCCAGGTCGCCGGTGCACGACGCCATGACGATAGCGCAAAGCGCCACTATTACTGTATATATCTTTTTCATTGTCTGTCGCCTGTTAGAAATTAAGACCGATGTTTACTGAATAGGTGCGGGGGCGCGGATAGGTGGAATTGTCTATGCCCCAGCTGCTTTCGGGGTCGACGCCCTTGTACTTGGTAATGGTGAACACATTCTGCACCATTGCCGAGATGTGGAGGTCGAGCGTACGGTAGATACGGCCGAAGTTATAGGAAAGCTGCACATTGTCCATTTTGAGGAACGACGCATTCTCGATATAATAATCGGTTGGATACTGGCGCTGCTGGAAGTGGGTATCCAGGAACGACGCTGACAGATTGTTGACCGAACCCGAGCTCCACGAGGTGCATTCCCATGCCCCCATGTTGGCGGCCGAACCGTTATAGAGGTAGTTGCCTACCTGTGCGCGCAGCGACGTGCTCAGTGTCCATTTCTTATAGCGCAGCGACGTGCTCAGACCGAATATCCAGTCGGGATTCGAGCTATGATAGTAGTATTGGTCGTCGGTAGTGATTTTGCCGTCCCCGTTCAGGTCGGCGTACATTCCTTCGATGGGGCGGCCTGTTGCGCTGTCGTAAATCTGCTTGTAAACCTTGAAAGTGTGTGGAGCGTAGCCTGTCTTATACACCATTATGGGCGTAGACTCCATATAGCCCACATATGTATCGGATGTGTTGGACTCGGGGGTGAGGCTCAGGTTCGTAATCTTGTTATCAAGCCATGTGGCGTTGAATGTGGCTGTCCAGCTCCAGTCCTTCGATTCGATAATATTGGCGTTCAATGCAATTTCAACGCCCTTGGAACTGATGTTGCCCACATTTGTAAGCATCGTTTTGTCAAAATTGATGCCTGCGGGAATGGGTACAGTGGCAAGAAGGTCGTGGGTCTTGCGCGTAAAGTAGTCAACGGTGCCGCTGAAGCGGTTGTTCAGGAAACCGAAGTCTATACCGAAGTTCCAGCTCTTCGTGGTTTCCCAGCGCAGATCGCTGTTGTATGCCTCGGGGCGCAATGTCGGAATCCACTTGCCGTTGAAATAATAGTAGGCTCCCTCAAGACTCTCGGTATAGTTGGGTATATATGCATAGTTCGCGATACCGTCCTGCTGACCGGTTACACCGTAGCTTGCACGAATCTTAAAGTCGTTCATAACCGGACGGATGCTTTCGAAGAAGTCCTCGCTTCCTACTCGCCATGCGAGCGCTACCGAAGGGAATGTGCCCCACCGGTTTGCCTTGGCGAAGCGCGAGCTTCCGTCGCGACGGAATGTGGCGGTAAGGAGATACTTGCTGTCGAAAGTGTAGTTTACGCGTCCGTAGTACGACAGCAGCGTGTGGCGCTGGTCGTAGGGCGAAGTCATATTGGTCTGTTCGCCGGAGTCGTTGAAAGTTGGATATGCGGGATAGTCGTTGCGCCAGTACTGGTAGTCGTAGCCCACGGTCGCGTCGAGGCTCGAGCGGATAGCGTCGAAGTCCTTGTTGTAGTTGGCATAGACGGTAAGAAGACGGTTGTAGTTCTTCTGCGGTCCCTGCTCATAGTGGTAGCCCCCGGAGTTGTAACCCTCGAAGGTGTTCTTGTCCATATCAACCGTACGTTTGCCGTGCGAGTAGTCGTAGCCCCCGGTAACATGCAGACGCAGTTCGGGAAGCGGATGCAGACGGTAATCTACGTCCACATTACCTACAAAACGGTATACGTCAGACACATTGTGGTTGTTCATGAGCATGCCAACGGGATTGGCGATGGCTCCCTGCCCGGGATGGCCGGCACCGTCTATAACCTCGTGGAAACCGCCGAATTTGTCGGGGTCGTCGCTGTACACCGGCTGTGTGGGGTCATATGCGCCGGCATTCCAGATGGCTCCGCTGTTGGCGGTGCGGTTATGGGCGTAGGTTCCCTTCCCGCTGATGTTTACGCGCAGATGGTCGTTGAAGAAACTCGGCGTAAGGTTCACATTCGCCGTATAACGGGTGGAATTGTCGGTGCGCAGTATACCGTCCTGGTACATGGCGCCGAGGCTGACGCGGAAAGGAAGCCACGCGGTGGCCCGTCCTCCTATGCTTATATTATTGTCCGTGCCGAAAGCGCTCTTGAATATCTCGTCGTTCCAGTTCGTGTTCGATGTGCCGAGCAACGCAAGCTGCGCAGGTGTGCCGAAGGTTTCCACTGCGCTGCGGAACTGGTCTACGGTAAGATTCGGAGCATATTTCGATGCGTGTGATATCGAGTTGGTGGTGGAGAACGAAACCTTTACGCCGTCGCCACTGCCCTTCTTGGTGGTGATGATAACTACGCCGTTGGATGCGCGGGATCCGTAGATGGCTGTCGACGACGCATCTTTTAGGATTGTCATGCTCTCGATATCGTTGGGGTTGATAAGGCTCAGAAAGTTGCCGCTGCCTTCAACGCCGCCGCCTACTTCCATGGGAACTCCGTCAAGAACAATAAGGGGATCGTTGGATGCGTTGAGCGACGCTCCGCCGCGCACGCGGATTGTGCTCCCGCCATTGGGCGAGCCGCCGGAACTGGTTATCGTAACACCTGCAATCTTTCCGTTGATAAGTTCCTCGGGCGAAGAAATGACGCCCTTGTTGAAGTCTTTCTCGCTCACCGAGGCAACGGCGCCGGTTAGGTCCTCTTTCTTGCGCGTACCGTAGCCGATAACCACGACTTCTTCCAATACTTTATTGTCTTCCTGGAGCACAACATCAAGTGTCGCGCCTTTCACATCGGCTGTCTTGGGAGTGTAACCCACATAGGAGAAGCGGAGCTGGTTAACCGCATCGGGGATGTTGATGGTATAGTTGCCGTCAATGTCGGTAACCACACCGGTGGTGTGACCCACTGCCTGTACCGAGGCGCCTATCAGCGGCTCCCCGGTGGGGTCGGTAACTGTACCGGAAACGGTGCGCGCTGTCGCCGACATAGTGGCTACAGCACACACTGCCAGAACAAATAGCAGTCGGCCTACCAGACCGAAAGCTTGCTTTCGTACTTTTTTCATTCGGAAAATGGTATGTTGGTTAAGGTAATCTATAATAGTTCGCATCGCCTCTTTTAAGGCAACACAAAATTACGAACTATTTATAAGCCTTGCGGTTACAATTCGGACAAAGCTGGCTACAATTCGGACAACTACACCCCCCGGAGGGCAACTTGTCCTAATTCGTGCCGCCAGAACTTCGCCGGGCATACTCGCTGGGGGTGCACCCGTATTCTGCCTGGAAACATTTGGAGAAATAGGAGGAGGTCTTGAAGCCTACCATGTACATTATCTCCGATACTGTGAGCTTCTGTTGTTCCAGAAGCATGGCGGCCTTGCGCAGACGCATCCGCCGGATATAGTCAACGGGGGTATCCCCGATATACTTCTTCAGCAGTCGGTAAAGCTGCTTTGTGCCTATGCCTGTCTTATCGGCCAGTGCGGCTACATTCAGATCCGGGTCGGCCATGTTCTCCTCTATAATACGCGATATCTGTGCCAGCTGTTTCTCGGCGGCCGATTCAACCTCTACGGGTGCAGGCGCCGACAATTCCTCCATGCGCATGGCGCGACGCATGCTCATGCGAGCCTCCAGTAGCTGCCCGGCTCGCGCCAGAAGAAGCTGCGGCTCGAATGGCTTCGCCATGAAAACATCTATGCCCATGCGTACGCTCTGTGTTTCGGTTGCATTGTCAGTCTTTGCCGTTAGCATAATCACGGGTATCGTGGCTGTCCGGGGATTCTCCTTCAGGCGGCGTACCATCTCCATTCCGCTCATAACTGGCATCATCTCGTCCACGACTATAAGGTCAGGTGCAAACGACGAGACCATCGCGAGGCCCGAGCGCCCGTTGCCGGCAGTGGCACATCTGTATGTCCCGGCAAGTGTTTCGCATATAAAGTCGGCCACCGAGACATTATCCTCAACTACAAGAACCTTCGGACGGGAGGTATCCCCTGCCGACACGGTGGACGGCGACGTTCCGGACGCACCAGGAGCAAGAGGTAGCGTAATTATAAATGTGGTGCCCTCGTTCTCGCGGCTGTACAACTCTATTGTGCCGCCAAGTAGCCCGAGGTATTTCTTGATAAGATAGAGACCGATTCCTGTACCCTCCCGCAACGAGGCGGTGCGCGCCGAACGGTACATCCGCTGGAAAACCAGAGTGTGTTCGGCATCGGGAATGCCCATGCCGTCGTCGCTGACAATCATCTCCAGATTGCCGTCCTTAACACTCAGGCTGAGAGATACCGTAGCATTTTCTCCGGAATACTTGCAGGCGTTGGATAGCAGGTTGTTCACTATCGACTCCATCTTCACTGCATCGGCCTCTACGATAACTGGTGTGTCGGGGGCATGGAAACTGAAATTCTTGTCGGAATGGCTTTCGCGGTAGCTGTCGAATATACTGCGGCAGAAATCGACGGCGTCGAAACGCGACATAATCAGCATATTGTCCGTCTCCTCGTCAAACGTGTCCAGCTCTATGGTTCTATGAATCATATTGTTGAGCTTTAGGGCGTTGTCGTACACTGTATCAAGGGCGCGGCGCTCCGTTGGGTCGGTAACGCGTTCCCGAAGACGGCTGACGGGGCCGACGATAAGCGAGAGCGGGGTCTTGAGGTCGTGGGATATATCGGATAGAAATGCCAGTCGTCGTTCTGCTTCGGCAATCGCGCGCAGTCGGTCGGCGTGCTCGATTCGCTTGCTGGCACGGCGTCGCAGCGACACTACAAGAAAGGCTATCGAGGAAATGGCCGTGAGAACATATAATGTTATCGCCCACCCCGACAGATACCACGGCGGCAAAACATCCACTGTAAATACCGACACTGGTGTACCCGGGACGGCCACCCGGACGGCCACGCGATGGCTGCCCATGCTCATGCCCGACAGCTGTAGCACATTGCTGCCCTCTGGCATATATATCCACCCGCCTACTGTATCTGCATCGCTGCGAAGCATCTTATAGGCGAAATGTTGCGCGGATTCGGGTGAATAGTCAAGCGTGGAGATGTTTACCTCGAATGGCTGTGAGTATGCCACGCGGAATTTCACTGCTCGGTCCGAGGGGAAATAGTCCCGGCCGTTCTGCCGGACAAGACGGATGCTGTCGTTGCGTCCGGACACATGAAGTGCATCTGGATTCACTGTCAGAAGTTCCCTGTCGTCACCCAATATAACGTTGTTGGTCTCCGGGTCCTCGTAGATAAGCGTGAAACACTTTGCCGGAAGCGGCATAAGCTGCGCCGACATATCTTCTCCGCTGATTTTCCATACGTTGCCGGTCGTTGAAAGCCACACATCCCCATCCCCTACGGAATTGATGGCTACAACTCCGTCGTCGGTGTGCGTAAGATTTAGACGTGTCTTGCCAAGAACCGTTCCATCGGTATCCAGAAGCACAACCGACCCTTCGCCCGCGCTCCATACGCGCCCGCGGCTGTCGGTGCATATCAGCGATGGGTACTGGCCGGTGATTGCCTTGAAATCGATACGCGAAATAATGCCGCTATGGGCATCGATGCGCATTATTGCGTTCTCCCGGAACAGAAGCACCCAGATATTGCCGGCGCCATCCACTATAAGGTTACTCACAAAATCGTTCGCTATCCCGTCGGAACTGTTGATAACGGAATCTGCCACTACTGGCATGTCGCCGTTGCGGAATTTATCTCGGTCTACAAAATGAAGGCCGCCAAGGAAGCTGCCCGTAATTAGGCGGTCGCCGTCATCGGCCACGGCATACACCCAGTTTGCCTTGTATCGGCCCGTTTTATCGGCTATGCGGTATTGCACGAAACGGTCGGAGGATCGGTCATATCGGTTAAGTCCGGCATCGGTTGCTACCCAAAGCTCGCCTTGGGAATCCTCGGTAATTGCTCGCACTCGCTTGTGCGACAGTGTGCCGCCATTGTCTGGTGCATATCGCTTCGCTCTACCGCCGGAGGATATACGCACAAGGCCGTCGGTACCTCCGAACCAAAGGTCCCCGTGGCTGTCGCGGCATGCGCTGTATATCTCGTTGCTGTCGCCGCTCCCTATTATATTATCCAGTCGTGTGGTACGAACGGCATCGGAATAGGATGATACGGAAAAGCCGCGGGCTGTACCTGCCAGGATATTGCCGGACGCATCTGCCAGAACGGTCCATATCTCGTTGTCCCCTATGGTGCGTCCGTCGCGCGAATCGTGCCTGTAAAGCATCGTCGTGCTGTCGGTTCGGGCGTAAAGACCGGTCTCCGTACCTACAAGCAACGCTCCATTGCCCGACACTGCAAGCGACTTTATATTCAGATTATTGAAGCGAGAATCCTCTACTGCCTTTTCTTTGACGGGATCGAAATTAATAAGTGCGCCTCCTGTGCCGAGCCATAACGTGCCGTCAGGCATCTCGGCTATGGCGTTTACAAACAGGTTGCGGCCATTGGCCGGTCGGATGATTTCAACATTCTCGAAGCGGTATTTGCCTATGTTCCATCTGGCAAGTCCGTCGTACGTTCCGGCGTACACTACGCCGCGGCGGTCGCGGACAAGGGCATATACCGACTTATGCGGAAGACCCGCAGACACATCTCGGAGGCTTCCGTCCTTCAGATTATATATCTGCACGCCAAGCAGACCACCGATAATAAGATCGTCGCCATTGAGAAGCATCCCGCGTATCTCCGATGGGAATGCGCCATCTACTCGGGTGATACTTTCTCCGTCGCATCCACGGCAAAACAGTCCGTTGTTGGTGCCTATATACAGATTGCCGCCGTACTCCACTACCGAATATACCTGCGAGTTGAACTCTCCGCTGCTGTCGGCCGGATAGGTATTGAAGCCATCATATACAAACAGGCCGCTGTTGGTGCCTATCCACAATATGCCGCGGCTGTCTGTGTATATGGAATAGACAACTTTGTTGCGCCCGCGAAAATTGACATTCTTCCATTCCGGCTCGCTTGCGTCGCTTATGGCATACGATGCAAGTGTACAAAGAAACAGAAGCAGTGTTATCAGTTTTTTTCGCCACATGGTATATTTTAGGTTTCGATGCGCAAAGATATATATTACGCAGCAGTTTGCCGGATGGTATTCGGACAAAAATGGCTAAAAAACGGACAATCGAAGCCTGTTACGCCTCGGTTGCCGCCGTAACAACACCTTCGGTGCGTTTTCCGAAGAAGCGGTCAACTATCTGCGCTATGGCGCCGTCCCCGGTGATATTGCACGCGGTGCCGAAGCTGTCCATCGAGATATACAGCGCGATCATCATGGCGTTGTCGGCGTCGCTGAACCCAAGAATGCTTGTCAGGATGCCAAGAGATGCCATGATTGCTCCACCGGGTACACCGGGCGCCGCAACTATTGTTATTCCAAGCATCGCTACGAAGGCCGCGAACATGGTGGCGTCAAATGGCAGGTCCTTAACTATCATAAGCGCCACTGCGCACGCTACAATCTTGAGCGTAGAGCCGGACATATGGATGGTGGCGCACAGTGGTATAACAAAGCCGGCTACATCACGGCTAACGCCTATGCTGACTACCCTCTCTAATGTTACGGGGATGGTCGCCGCCGACGACTGCGTTCCCAATGCCGTTGCATATGCCGGCATCATTTTCAACAGAGACCGGAATGGATTGTATCCCGAAAACAGTGAGGCTATCACATATTGCAGCACAAGTATGCCTATGTGAAGCACAAAAATCACCGCGATTATCTTGATGAACGTAACAAGTACGGGACCTACCGCACCCTCAACTGTCATAGACAGGAATATGCCGAATATATATAGCGGCAGAAGGGGGATGATGGCCTTGTTGATTACAAACTTTATAACACCCGAGAAATCATCTAAGATTCCTTTGAGGCGTGCGGTATGCTCTGGTAGCGACGCACAGCCGAAACCGAGGACGAATGCGAGCACAAGCGAAGTCGTAACGCCCATCAGTGGATCCATCGGTATCTGGAAAAACGGTACTGGCGCTCCGGGGCCGTCCTGTACATCAACATATTTGGCATCACCAATCAGTCCCGGAAAGGTCGCTTCGGCCGTGAAATAGGATATCATGCCGGAGCAGAACGTCATAAGGTAGGCGACTGCAACGGTAAACAGCAGTATGGCTCCTGCGCGGCGCCCTATGTCGGCTATGGCTGGTGCAACAAAACCGACAATGAGCAACGGTATGATAAAATTGAGGAACGCACTGAAAATGCCGTTGAAGGTAGCGAACAGCCGGCATAGAAAGTCGGGGAACACAAAGCCGCAGGCTATACCTAAGGCAATGGCGATAACAATGCGGCCGAGGAGGCCGACTTTTAGTTTAGTTTTCATTGGTAGTGGTAGAGTCAGGTGGTACCAGGCGCGCCGAGGCTTCCCATAGCGCATAAATAGGTACGAAAACGAGGAATAGAGTGAACGGATCGCCCGTAGGCGTAATTATGGCGGAAACAATCAACAGTGCTACAATGGCGTGGCGGCGGTACGTGCCGAAGAAACTGCGGGTTAGGATGCCCATCTTGCCTAAAAGCCATGCCAGAAGGGGGAGTTCGAAAACTGCGCCCATCATTAGCAACAGGGTAAAGAAATTATCCATATACGAATCCAGCGATACTATAGGCCGAATGGCACTGCTCAGCTGGTAGGTGGCCAGAAATCGCACTGCTAACGGAAAGACAAGGAAATATCCTACTGCCACGCCGATATAGAACATCACGTTCCCGAAAAAGAAGGCGCGGCGTATCCCGCGTTTCTCATCGGGATAAAGAGCCGGAGACACAAATCCCCACAGTAGATATATGATTATCGGGAAGCCGACTATAAGGGCTATCCAGCAGGAGGCGGAAAAGTGTACGAAAATCTGAGAGGCTAACTCAAGGCTAACCACGTCGACACTGAATGTGCCGGAGCTCTGCCCTGAAAGGGCCGCTATGCGGTCGAATAAACTGTATGTGGGAAAGGCGGGCGACGTCGGAGCCATTATCACATGGTCGAAGATCCACGGCATGGCCATAAACGCGCCTATTGCCAGAATTCCCGCTACGAGGAGAACTCGCATCAGCACAGCCCGAAGAGCATCCAGATGGTCCCAGAAGCTCATTTGCTCGGCGGTTGCGCTGCTCATACGTTATTTGCTCGCTTCAGTTTTTTGCGTTTCGGCTGGTTCGTCGTCATCAAGAGGGCTTTCCATCTCGCGGCGTGCTTCCTTCATCCCCTGACGGAAGGAATGAACGCCCTTGCCCAGGCCGCGCATTAGCTCAGGTATCTTTTTGCCACCGAACAGCAACAGTATGGCAAGAAATATAATAATCCACTCCCAGCCGCGGAGGTTGCCTAAAAAAAGTGGCAACAAATTGGCATTGATCATATAATTATCGGTGTTATTACGTTTACATTGTCAAAGTTACGGAAATTTCGCAAAAAAACCGTATCTTTGCACTGTTTTTAAGACAATTTATAAACCAATAGATATGAAAGCATTCATATTCCCCGGCCAGGGCGCGCAGTTTGTTGGTATGGGCAAGGACCTGTACGACAACAACGCCAAGGCTCACGAACTTTTTGAAAAAGCAAACGAAATTTTAGGTTTCAACATCACCGACCTCATGTTTGCAGGTACCGACGAGGATCTTCGCCAGACTGCGGTTACTCAGCCTGCCATATTCCTCCACTCCGTACTGCTCGCTATCAGCCTCGGCGACGAATTCAAGCCCGATATGGTAGCCGGACACTCTCTCGGCGAATTCTCGGCACTCGTTGCTGCTGGCGCTCTTAACTTCGAAGACGGCCTGCGTCTTGTCGCTGCTCGTGCAAACGCAATGCAGAAAGCCTGCGAAATGGTAGAATCCACTATGGCTGCCGTTATAGCACTCCCCGACGAAAAAGTTGAAGAAATATGCTCCGGTATCGACGGCGTGGTCGTTTGCGCAAACTACAACTGCCCCGGCCAGATTGTAATTTCCGGCGAAGTCGCTGCTATCGACAAAGCATGCGAACTCCTCAAGGCTGCTGGTGCAAAACGAGCACTCAAGCTCAAAGTCGGCGGCGCTTTCCACTCCCCTCTGATGGAACCTGCCCGCGCAGAACTGGCTCACGCCATCGAAGTTACCGAGTTCCACAAACCCGTATGCCCGATCTATCAGAACGTTGACGCACTGCCTCACACAGATCCCATCGAGATCAAGGCAAACCTCATTGCTCAGCTCACCGCTCCCGTACGTTGGACACAGACCGTACGCAACATGATTGCCGACGGTGCAACCGAATTTGTTGAACTCGGCCCGGGCAAAGTGCTCCAGGGCCTCGTTAGCAAAATCGACCCCTCCGCAACCGTCTCCGGAATGAACTGATACCTTCCACCTCCAGGATATGAAAAAAGCGCCGGCTTCCGGCGCTTTTTTCATATCCTCTTGTAAACAGGAATTATTTTTCTTCCTGGTCGTACCACTTGGAGTACATAAGATAGTTACGGGCGATTTTCACGTTTATCTCGCGAGCCTGCGCCGGGTCAACCATCTTGATGAATTTCGCAGGAGTACCTCCCCATAGTTCATTGGGGCCGATTTTGGTACGCGACAGAACAACTGCACCGGCGGCTACGATAGCGCCTTCGCCCACTTCGGCGTCATCCATAACTATGGAACCCATACCGATAAGGGCGAAATCGTGGATTTTGGCGCCGTGAATGGTTACGTTGTGGCCTATGGACACGTCGTTGCCTATCTCTATTGTGGATTTCTGATACAGGGTGTGCAGCACAGAGCCGTCCTGAATATTCACGCGGTCGCCGATAGTAATTGTGTTCACATCACCGCGAAGAACGGTGTTGAACCATATGCTGCACTCGTCGCCCATCGTTACATCGCCGATTATGGAGGCGTTCGGGGCAAGGAAGCAATCGCGGCCTATAACGGGTGTGTAGCCGCGTACGGGAATTATCAATGCCATATATAATTATCTAAGGTTATTATTCATAAGTGGTTCTGTGTGTTCCGACAGCCAACGCCGCGATTCCTCGTCGGAAAGATGTGGCATAAGGCGTTCGCGCACTGTCTCATGATAGCTGTCAACCCAGGCGATTTCCTCGGGAGTCATGATATCGAGGTCTAAAAGAGCTCGGTCGAAGGGGAACATCGTCAGTGTCTCGAACGACAGGAAGGCTCCGAATTCGGTTTCTTCAAGGCGACGGCAAAGCACAAGGTTTTCGCAGCGGATGCCGTGGACGTTCTCGCGGTACAGACCGGGCTCATTGGAGGTTATGCTGCCCGGAAGCAGAGGTGCGTCTATATAGTTCATGCGTATGCCGTGAGGGCCTTCGTGTACTCCAAGGAAGTGGCCAACGCCGTGCCCGGTGCCGTGGAGATAGTTAAGACCGTTTTTCCATAGGAACTGATGTGCAAGCACATCAAGCTGCGTGCCGCGTGTACCTTCGGGGAATACGGCACAGGCAAGTGCTATATGACCCTTCATGACAAGGGTGAAATCGCGTTTTTCCTGCGCGTCGGGCGTACCGAGGCAGATTGTGCGCGTGATATCGGTGGTACCGTCAAGGTACTGCGCCCCGGAATCAACCAACAGCAGTCCTTTGCGCTCCAGCGTCATATTGGACTCTTCATCGGCTTCGTAATGAACAATAGCGCCATGAGGACCGTAACCTGCGATGGTGCCGAAACTCTCGTCGCGATAGTTCTCACCCATACTGCGGTATTTGTGAAGCGCTTCGCCTACCGACAGTTCTGTAACGGTCTCTCCTTTTGCCAATCGTTCCTCAATCTCCATAAACGCATGCACCATAGCAACACCGTCGCGGACCATCGCCTGACGGATGCCATTTATCTGCACTTCGTTCTTCACCGATTTGAGGCGCGTGGCAGCAGTTGTGCCGCCGTCTACGGCACGGGGGCCCAGTATATCCATGATAGCGCCGGCTGTCTTGGAGGCATCCACAAGAACACGCTCGCCGGCAGGAAGGGCCGACAGGAATTTCTGAATCTCTGAATATGGTTTCGCAACCACCCCCTGCGAGGCAAGATAGGCATGCGTCGCATCGTTGAGTTTCGCCTCGTCGATAAACAGGATGGCACTACCCTCCTCAAGATAAAGGAATGCCGTAGCGACAGGTGTATACTTAACGTCGTTGCTGCGGATATTCAGCGTCCATGCTATTTCGTCGAGAGCCGACATAAGCGTCGCATTGGCGCCTGCGGCGACAGTTTCCTTCATTATGTCGGCTATTTTATCGCGTGCGGAACGTCCCGCGTACTGCATATCATGGATATAGACAGCATCCGCAGGCAGCGCGGGCCTATTGGTCCATATATTGTCGATCACATCGAAATGACAGTTCAGCTCAATACCATTTACGGCGAGTTCCGACCGCAGTGCCGTAAGGCGGCTGTGCGGAATCAGCATGCCGTCCACACCAACTACGGCGCCCGTCGGAAGCAACCGGCATAGCTCATGCGCGATGGTGGGTGTTTCTCGCAGCCCGTCCTTCATCAGCCTTATTCCTGTGCCGTCAAGCTGAGCGGCAGCCTGAATGAAATAACGCGAATCGGTCCACAGCATGGCATCGTCCATAGTTACGACAAGGTCTCCTGCAGATCCCGTAAAAGAACTCAGCCAGCGCCGAACCTGCCAGTGCGAGGCAAGATATTCGCTCATGTGAGGGTCGGCCTGTGGAACAATGGCGGCGGCGACTCCGGATTTTTTCATAAGATCTCGGAAAGCGTCAAGACGCGATACGATTTCTTTTTTCAATACGTATAAGTTTTTTTTCATTATGTAAAAGTTTTCATGTTATCTGTAGGTTTTTATCGGCGCCTGAAAGGCATCTGGTATATGCTCTACAGTGTAATCATCCGGAGTCCCGGAGATAGAAAAAAGGTCAAAACGAACTTCAAACAAACTGTCGCTGTGATAGTTAAGAAAAGCATCAGCAGCACGCACCATATTCATAATCTTACGGGGCCCCACAGCTTCGAGAGGGTCAGAATCCTTATCACTCCGCGTCTTAACTTCCGCAAAAACATATTCATTTCCTCGCTGAGCGATTATATCTATTTCCAAATGACCCAGGCGCCAGTTGCGTTCCTTAATCGCAAAGCCCTCACACACAAGGGCATCCGCAGCAATCTGCTCGCCCCATCTGCCTGTGTCGTTATGCCGCGCCATAGTGCTACCTGCGCCAGAACGCACGTGTAAAAAGAACGAGAACCGTAAAAATCTCAAGACGCCCGATAAGCATAAGAGCAGATAGAATCCATTTTGCAATCGGACGCAAAGTCTCATAGCCACCGCTTGTTACACCGGCGCCAAGTCCGGTATTGGACATACAGGAGAAAGAGGCGAAAAAAGCATCGACTATAGGCGTGCCACATGCCGTGAGCGCTATGCCTCCGCCGATGATCAGCAGAGAGTATATACACAGAAAACCAATTACTTTCGACACAAGATCAGGGCTCACAACCTTACCGTTTATGCGCACAGCCATCACGGAATACGGATTGAGGCTGCGGAACAACTCGTTGCGCGCGTTCTTGAAAAGGAAAAGTATACGGTCTATTTTTGCACCGCCGGTGGTACTGCCCGCACAGGCACCCATAAACATGAGTACGAATGTAAGGGCCAGAGGGAATGCGCCCCACATCTCGAAGTTACTGGCTGTGAAACCCGTAGAGGTTATCACAGCTACAATGTGGAACAGTGGATTTATCGTAAGGTCCTGCCAGTCCTCGTACGTTCCTGTAACAAAAATAGAAATCACAAACAATACCCATGTGCCGCCGATGATGTAGATAAAGGCACGGAACACATCGTTGCGTATGGCTTTGAAATCGCCTCTGCTCACACGGAAAATAATACTGAAGTTGACGCCACCAAGGAACATAAAAACCGTTAGCACCACCTTTACGTATAAATCACAGTGCCACCGCGAAATACCTTGGTCCGTGTCCGAGAATCCTCCGGTGGAAATGGCGCTCAGCGCATGGCATACACTGTCGAAAAAGTTCATAGGACCGACCCACAGCAACACGATCAGCAGTACTGTAAGCACCACATATATGCGCCACAATACTTTGGCCGTCTGGCTTATGCGCGGACGGATTTTATCGTGCGTTATGCCCGTTACCTCAGCGTTGAACATCTGCATGCCGCCCGAATGATTCAGCGACGGGATAATGGCGAGCGTGAAAAGTACAATACCCATGCCTCCAACCCACTGCATTATAGCGCGCCACAGATGTATACCCCGGCTCATGGCATCGATATTGGGAATTACCGATGTGCCCGTTGTCGTAAATCCCGACATGGCTTCGAAGAATGCGTCGGTGAATCCCAGCGGATGGTCGCACAACATGAAGGGTATCAGCCCGAACAGAGTGAAAACCACCCACACCAGGGCCGTAAGGAGAAAAGCGTCGCGCTTGCCAAGATGACTGCTGCGCGGACGGCTGTACACGGTGCTTATAAACGCCGCCGAAACGGTAATACCGGCCGCAATAGCAAAAGCCTTCCAGTCTTCGTGCCCGAAATATATGCAGGCTGCCAGCGGAAACAGCATGAACAGCGTCTCGATAAAGAGAAGCCATCCCATCACACGTGTGAGCATGCGTACATTAATAAGATGCGACTTCACTAAATCGTAAATAGCCATACTTTCAACTGAATAGACGTTCTATTTTATGTAGCGCTCCTGCAAGACAGAATACAAGCACGTGATCGCCGGGCTGGATTGTAGTCATACCGGTGATAAGCATGCCTTTGTCGTCGCGGATAAGGCCTGCGAGTGTGAGCTCGCGCGGCAGCTTGAGATCCTTTACAGGACAGCGAGTAATTTTGGAACCTTCTTTAGCTTCCAGTTCTGCAACCTCGGCATCGGCCAACGCCATAAACTTTGCGGAAGATGAATCGGCATCAAGCAGCAGCTGGAATATCGTACTGGAAGCCAACAGTTTCTTGTTCACCACTGTTCCGATATTCAGATTCTCGGCCTGCGATATAAACTGGATGGACTCAACTTCTGCAACTGTCTTTCTTACATTGAACTCCTTGGCCGTAAGGCACGTAAGGATATTTGCCTCGCTGTTGTCCGTAAGAGCCAGAAATGCGTCGTCGTCGGTAATGCCTATCTCGGCAAGCAATTCGGGGTCGCGGGCGTCGCCATGAATAATCTCGCAGTTGGGACACTTCTGCGGCAGTTGCTTGCAGCGTTCGGAGTCGCTCTCCACAATCTTGAACTTGAATTCGTCGCCGGCAAGGTTTACAAGGCGCACTGCTATTTTGGAGCCGCCCATAATCAACACGCGACGCACACGATATGCCGTTTTGCCGGTAATCTGGATAAGCTCGTCGATATTGTCGCGCGTAGTGGTGATATATACAATATCACCGTTCATAATTGTATCGTCGCCTCGCGGGATAATGGTCTCGTGGTTACGCTTGATTGCCGAAACATGGAAATGACGGTTGGCAGAGGAAAAGTCTTTGAGTTTCACACCCACTATTGGGGCGCCCCCACGCAGTTTCACGCCGGCCAGGATAATCTTGCCGTTGTGTAGTTCGAACCAGTTGCGGGCCCATGTCCGTTTTAAAGCTGTAACAATCTCCTGTGCAGCAAGATATTCGGGATAAATCACACGATCTACGCCCATACGGCGAACAAAGACTGTATTATCCGGCTCCATAAAATCGTACGAATCTATTCGCGCAACTGTTGTTTTGGCACCGAGATTCTTTGCTATCGAACAGGCCACAATGTTGTTTGTCTCGTAGGGCGTAACGGCGATAAACAGGTCGCAATCTCCTACGCCAGCCCCCCTGAGAACGGAAAACATTGTAGGATCGCCGGCAAATGTAAGCAGGTTAAGGCTCGCATCAAGTACGGCAAGGCGTTCAGCATTGCTGTCGATAAGGGTAATATCCTGTTCCTCGTTGGAAAGCAGCTTTGCAAGGTGCGAACCAACCTCGCCTGCTCCTGCTATAATAATTCTCATCCGTTGCTGCTTTTGGAAGTTACTTCGGCGAGGGCCGCTGCAATAGAATCAACGTCGAAGCCGGCCATTTTGTGCTGCTGCGCGGGCGTGGCCTGCGGGATGAATCTGTCGGGAATACCGAGGCGACGTATCTGCTGGCCACAGCCGTGTGCCGTCATCCATTCGGCCACGGCACTGCCAAGACCTCCGTTTACCGTGCCGTCCTCAACGGTTATAATCGGACACCTCTTTGCAGCTACCTCGGCAAGGATATCCTCGTCGAGTGGCTTGAGATATATCATATCGTAATGCGCGACATCGATGCCGGATTTCACGATAGCCCGCTGTACATCGGCTGCGACCGGACCGACAGAAAGCACCGCAGCGGCATTACCGTCGCGCAGTTTCTCGCCCTTTCCAACAGGAAGTTCGGCAAAAGGTTTCTGCCAGTCGGCCGTTTCTGAAGCTCCACGCGGATAACGTATTGCAAAAGGTCCGCGGCGCAGTTTCTGCGCTGTGTACATAAGGTTGCGCAAGGCAACGGCATCGCGGGCGGCAGCGATTGTCATGCCGGGCACGGTTCTAAGATAGGCAAGATCATAAGCGCCATGATGCGTGGCACCATCCTCGCCGACAAGACCGGCGCGGTCGATGCAGAATATCACCGGCAAGCCCATCAGAGCTACGTCGTGGATTATATGGTCGTAGGCACGCTGCAGGAAGCTGCTATATATCGCAACAAATGGCAGCATGCCATCTTTGGCGAGACCGCCGGCGAACGTAACTGCATGGCCCTCGGATATGCCGACATCGAAAACGCGTTCTGGCATAACGCCCTGCATTATGCCGACCGACGTGCCGGACAACATGGCCGCCGTTATGGCAACAATAGAGGGATTCTGCTGCGCAAGCTCCACAAGGGTGTTGCCGAACACATCCTGATATTTGGGAGGCACACCGGCACCTTTCGGCCCTGTAAGACGCTCGCCTGTCTCTGGATTGAATTTACCGGGAGCATGCCAGTGCGCGGGATCCCTCTCGGCGGGTTCATAGCCTTTGCCTTTTACGGTGCGAAGATGCAAAATGCGTGGTCCACGCATATCACGGATATCGGAGAGCACACGCACGAGGTTTCCTACGTCGTGGCCGTCGAACGGACCGAAATAGCGAATGTTCAGTCCCTCAAAAATATTCTGTTGTCTGGAAAGCAGACTCTTTATGCTGTTCGTGAAGCGTATAAGCGCCCCTCGGCCCTTATCGCTTATCAGATGTTTTGCGGTTAGCCACTTGGAAAGTCTGTAGCGGATATCGTTGTAAACCTTCGACGTGTTCATGTGTGCCATATACGAATTCAGGGCACCGACGTTTTCATCGATACTCATATCATTGTCGTTAAGCACAATAAGAAGGTTATTTGGCATATTCGAGGCATTGTTCAGCCCCTCGAAGGCCAGACCGCCGCTTATTGAAGCGTCCCCGACGACCGCAACAACATTACGACGAGGAGCCTCACCCTTGAGCGTGCTTGCGACAGCCATACCAAGCGCCGCCGATATCGAATTTGAGGCATGACCGGCCGAAAATGTATCATACTCACTCTCGGCAGGCGTAGGAAAACCGCTCAGGCCACCCATCTTGCGGTTTTGAGCGAAAGCTTCGCGACGCCCTGTAAGAATTTTATGGCCATAAGCCTGATGGCCCACATCCCACACAATACGGTCATAAGGTGTATCGAAGACATAGTGAAGAGCCACTGTCAGCTCCACAGCTCCCATGCTCGAAGCAAAATGACCCGGATTGACCGACAGGGACTTTATAAGGAACTGGCGAATTTCGGAGCAAAGCTGCGGCAACTGTTCAACGCTCAGCTTACGCAGGTCGGCTGGCGTGGAGATTGTGGCCAACAGTGGGCCGCACTGGTTAGTCGCATCCATACTCATTTCTTATTTACATATTTCTTGTACATCGGCACAAAAATAATAATAGCCGACGCCACTATAACAAAAGCGGTATAAAGCGTAAACGGTGCACTGGCAACAAGATAGATTACCAGCCCAAGCCACAGAACGCCAAGAATGACAAAACGCAATATTACCGATGTTTTCATTCTTATTATCGTTAATCACGCAAATTTACTAAATTTTGCAGGACCCCGCAAATAAAAGTGAAGAGCGGAGGACGGAGAATGGACCGCGGAATGAAATTGGACTTATCGAACTAATAAGACTAATTGGAAAGGTTACGGTCGTGCATAATGTAAAATTTTGTTAAAATTTAGTACTTTGTATTGCATAGTACTATAACATGCATTAACTTTGCAGTGTCAAAACAAAACAGCCCTCTGAAAATCTACAATCACAAAAAGAAAACATGAACATCGACAACTCTAAATCGCAAATGCGCAAGGGCATGCTGGAGTTTTGCGTGCTAATCCTATTGAAAAACGGCGATGCTTACGCAAACGAAATCATCGCCCGTATGAAGGAGGCTCACATGATAGTGATGGAAGGCACTCTCTATCCGTTGCTTACACGTCTGAAAAACGACGGCCTTCTGTCCTACCGGTGGGAGGAATCTCCATCCGGGCCACCTCGCAAATATTACTCCATAACCCCTATGGGCGAATGTACGCTGGACCAGCTACGCCTGTCGTGGGAAGAAATAAGTCGTTCAATCAACCATCTCCTCGCCAACCAAACCGAATCTACAATCGAACAACAATGAAAAAGACTTTTCCGGCCAACATCGACGGCCAAATTTTCTACATCGATGAAGATGCCTATAATCTTCTGAACAACTATCTTGAACAGTTGCGTTTATCATTCCGCGGAGAGGAAGGCGAGGAAATAGTAGGCGATATCGAAAGCCGTATACGCGAGCTTTTAAGCAACCGCATGGACGGCGGCAAATGCGTGATTGTGCTTGCCGACGTAAACAACGTTATAGAGACACTGGGACGCCCAGAAGACATTTCGGACGGTCAGCCGGAGCAGGAGTGCCAGACGGACAGCAACACCGGCGAAAACGAACAGCAGACGGAATGCAAGGCAGAGAATGCCAACGCTGAGAACGGCGACAAGAAGGCATTCGTCCAGTTCAACTTCCCCACGCGCAAAAAGCTGTTCCGCAGCAACGACAACAAGGTGTTCGGCGGCGTATTCGGCGGTCTGGGCTACTTCCTGGGCTGGAATGCCAATATCATGCGCCTGTTCTATGTGATTCTGGCTATATTCTCGGATGTGTGGCCGCTGACGATTGTCTACCTTATATGCTGGATGATAATCCCGCTGGCTCGTACGCCCAAGCAGATTATCGAGATGCGCGGCGAGCCTATGAACCTGAACAGCGTTGGACAGGCCGTTATGGAAACGACCGTCGCTCCCCCTCCATACAACGACGACAGCAACAACTTTTTCGCCACCGTTTTCAGCATCATAGGCAAATCGCTCATGGCCATACTTGGTGGAATATGCGCTATTTTCGGCATAGGATGTCTTATGGCTATCATATTTTTCGTTATCGGTCTCACCGCCTACCACATCGGCACAATACCATCTTTTCTGGCCGATGTGCCCTGGAACGAGGTTGCCGTTTCGCACAACATCGTAGCGGTAGTGATATCGATACTAATGGCTCTGACACTTTCGTTTGGCCTCGCCTGGGGCGCCTTTGCAGTGGTTACCAACTCGAAAGGACCCAAACCGGCTTTCGCATGGGCTATGCTTGCTATCTTTGTTATTCTTTTAGTAGTATTCTTTGTATTCGTAATCAATATTATATAAGGCAAAGTTTCCACATATAGAAACAGCGACAGCATCAGCCCCGGCCTGTGCGAACAGACCGGGGCTGATAATATATAGGTTTTACGAAATTCTCAGTCTTCGAGAGAATGGATGATAAGACCGGAACGGAGTTTGGGCTCGAACCACGTGGTTTTTGGCGGCATTATGTTACCGCTGTCGGCGATCGCCATAAGCTGGTCCATGCTCACAGGATACAGCGCAAGCGCAAAAGCCATCTCTCCGGAATCCACACGGCGTTTAAGCTCTCCAAGACCACGGATACCGCCGACAAAGTCGATACGCTTGTCGGAACGGAGGTCAGTGATGCCGATAAGATCACGGAGGATAAGGTCGGAAGAAATGGTAACGTCGAGCACGCCGATGGGGTCGCTGTCGTTATATGTTCCGGGGCGTGCGGTAAGCGAGTACCAGCGGCCTTCCAGATAAAGCGCGAAATTGTGCAGGGCAACCGGAGTATAAATGTCCTCGCCTTTTTCCTCTACAACGAAGTTTTCCTCGAGTTTCTCAAGGAACTCGGCAGGAGACATGCCATTGAGGTCCTTCACTACACGGTTATAGTCGATAATCTTGAGATGCGAGGCCGGGAAAGCCACGGCAAGGAAATAGTTATATTCCTCGTCGCCGCGATGCTCGGGATTCTGCTTTGCCTTTTCGGCTCCCACAAGGGCAGCAGCAGCGCTGCGGTGGTGTCCGTCGGCAATGTAAAGATAAGGAATGGCTGCGAACGCCTTGGTAACGCGATCGATAAGATTTTTGTCGCTGATAACCCAGAAATGATGGCCAAAGCCGTCGGGAGCCACAAAATCATACTCAGGCTTGCCTACGGTAACAGTTTTGATAACATCGTCGAGCTCCGTATTGTCAGGGAAAGCGAAGAATACCGGCTCGATGTTGGCATTGTTTATGCGCACATGTTTCATGCGGTCCTCTTCTTTGTCGCGGCGGGTAAGTTCGTGCTTTTTGATGCGGCCTTCCATATAATCAGCTACGCTGGCAGCCACGACTATACCGTACTGCGTACGGCCGTTCATGGTCTGTGCGTAAATGTAATAATGTTCCTCGGGGTCCTGAAGGAGCCACCCATTCTCGCGGAACTTGCGGAAGTTCTCTACAGCCTTGTCGTACACCATTGGATCGTGCTCATCGGTACCGGGAGCAAAGTCGATTTCAGGTTTGATGATATGGTAAAGCGAGCGGGGATTGCCTTCAGCTTCCTCGCGGGCCTCCTGACTGTTGAGAACGTCATACGGACGCGATGCGACCTCTGTAACAAGTTCGCGGGGCGGACGTATTCCTTTGAAAGGTTTAACAGTTGCCATGTGTTTTAAGGATATAGGTTTATGGTATTTAGTGTCAGATATCGCGCACTATTGTTTCTGTGCGGTCGGGGCCGACGGAAACAATAGCAACAGGTACGCCTGTTTCTTCTTCGATAAACTTCACATAGTTCTTGAAAGCCTGCGGAAGCTCATCGTAGTTGCGTATGCCTGAAAGTTTTGTTTTCCAGCCGGGGAAAGTCTCGTAAACCGGTTCTATCTCACCGGCGCCCTCGGCATTGTAGCCGACGGTGAAGGGGAAGTCGCGCGTAATGGTGCCGTCGGGCATCTGGTAGGCTGTGCATACCTTAATTTCATCGAAGTCGTCGAGCACGTCGCTCTTCATCATGATAAGATGTGTGGCGCCGTCTATCATCACAGCATAGCGGAGTGCTACAAGATCGAGCCAGCCGCAGCGGCGCTCGCGGCCGGTAACGGCACCGTATTCGTGGCCGATGGCGCGTATTGTTGCTCCTGTTTCATCGAAAAGTTCGGTGGGGAAAGGACCGCTGCCTACTCGGGTACAATATGCCTTGAAGATACCGTACACCTTGCCGATGCGTGTGGGAGCCAGGCCAAGGCCCGTGCATGCGCCTGCAGTAATTGTGTTGCTGGAAGTTACAAAGGGATAGGAACCGAAGTCAACGTCGAGCATCGTACCCTGGGCACCTTCGCAAAGCATGCTGTGGCTGCTGTCGAGGGCCTTGTTAACATAGTGTTCGCTGTCGATAAGGTCGAAATTGCGGAGATAGTCGATAGCGTCGAACCAGTTCTGCTCGGCGTCAACAAAATCTTTTGTTCCGGCAACAGACATTCCCAAGGCTTCGAGCTGCTCCAAGTGGCTGTCGCGAACAGATGTATAGTGCGCGCCGAAATCTTCGGAAAGAATATCACCTACGCGGAGACCGCGGCGGGCAACCTTGTCTGTATATGTGGGACCGATGCCCTTGCCTGTGGTGCCTATCTTGGATGCACCTTTAGCACGCTCATTGGCAGCGTCCAGACGGCGGTGTGTAGGCAGAATAAGATGCGTTTTCTTGGATATCTTGAGCATTCCGCGCAGATCTATGCCCTCTGCTTCGAGAGCCTGGGCCTCATCGCGGAACAGTACCGGATCGAGAACGACACCGTTACCTATGATATTGATAATGCTTGTACCATTGCCGGCGAAAATACCGGAAGGAATCGAACGGAGCACGTGCTTGCGGCCGTCGAACTCGAGTGTATGACCGGCGTTGGGTCCACCCTGAAAACGGGCTACGATATCGTAGTCCGGCGCGAGTACATCAACAATTTTACCTTTTCCTTCGTCGCCCCATTGGAGGCCTAAAAGTATGTCGGCTTTCATTTTTTTGCTTGGTTTACTTTATTTGGTGTTATAATTTCTTTTATTGCATCGTCGGAAGCCTTCTTTTTTCTGACGGCCCTGGCGCAGGAGGGGCAAAGCCCCGTAACAGTGAGCGTGAAGCACTCCATAGCAATGCCGCGAAAACGGTGGAATGCCATAAAAGTCTCTGCAGTAGTGTCGTGCAAGACTTTGGTTCGCCCGCAACGACGGCACACCGTAAAAATGCCGGATGTCGCGCCAATCTCGTAGACACGCTCGCGACCTTCGCCCACCCCAGCACGCAATATACCGCTGTCGCACATAATCCGAAGGGTATTGTACACCGTTGCCGGCGCCACTCGCATTTCAGATGCCGAAGCAACATCGTACAGCTGTTCGGCCGAAAAAGCTCCGGTGAATGAACAGACAAGGTCGAGAAGCTTCATACGTTCGGCGGTATGCCGCAGATTCATACGCGTCAGGTATTCGCTGAACACCCGACGGCACTGTTCCTTTGTATTGTTCTCGCCCTGCATCGCGCTTGTTTTAGGCTTCACACCGCAAATTTAGCAAATATTTTTATTGCTTTGATAAAAATAGCTAACTTTGTGCGTAGAAAGAACGCACGACAATGGAAAATACCGACAGCGGCACAAGCCGCAAGCCCAATATGAACGACTACTATCAGGTAGATTTCACTTTCCGCCCGACTTCCGAAGATGCCGCCGACTATATGGCGGCTCTCCTTGCCGACGAAGGTTTTGAAAGTTTCGTACAGAACGAGGAATCTCCAGGCGCAACTATGACAGCATACGTTCCTGCTCCCCTATACCGCGCAGAGGCCGTGGAAGACGCTATCACCGAAATGCCTTTCGACTGTGCGATAACTTACACATGCTCTTTTGTCCCAGGTCAGGACTGGAATTCGGAATGGGAAAAGCACTATTTCAAACCTATCGTCATAGAAGGCCGCGTGGCCGTCCACAGCAGCTTCCACACCGATGTACCCAAGGCGGAATACGATATTCTGATAGACCCACGCATGGCTTTCGGCACCGGACACCATCCGACGACAACACTAATGCTACGCAGTCTGCTCGACGCCGACGTGTGCGGCAAAAATGTTACCGATATGGGCACCGGCACGGCAATACTCGCCATTCTTGCGGCAATGCGCGGAGCTGCAAGCGTTACGGGAATAGAGATAGACCCTGCCGCCGCCGATAACGCCATAGACAACGTGGCACTGAACCTTCCCGGCAATCCCGATGCTGTAAAAATTATACGCGGCGACGCTTCCGCCCTCGCCGGAGTACCCGCAGCCGACATTTTCCTGGCCAACATCAACCGGAATATAATAACAGCCGATATCCGCAGCTATGCCTCAGCCATGAAAAAAGGCGCAGTCCTCACAGTGAGTGGCTTTTATATCGCCGATCGACCCATCGTGGAAGCTGCGGCAAAAGAAGCAGGTCTACAGCCTGCCGGTGTTGCGGATATGGACAACTGGTCGTCGATGACATTCATAAAACTATAAACAGCATGAGCCTACGAATCCTAACAGCAATAGCTGCGATAGCAATATGCCTTCAGAGCGCTTTTTGCGCCACCCCAGAGGGACGCAAATTCTCGCGTAAGCAACTCCAGGCCGACACCAACATACACTTTGCCTGGGGCGCCGACGCAGGAGCATCCATAGATATGTCAGCCCACGACATGAGCGCAATCGACTTCAACGCCTCGTTCGGCATGCGCCGCGGATGGATAAACTTTCTCGGCTTAGGACTGGGTACGCAGATATCTGTGTCCAACTCGTCGCGCTGTTACCCGGTGTTCGCTGAATTCCGCACCAATTTCCGCGACAAGCCATCACTGTTCTTCTGGGATATCCGCGCGGGCGTGGCGTACAACCTGACCGACTTCGGCCATGAATACACAGCTTTTTTCGGATTTACCGGCGCTGGTATAAACCTTGCCCGCAGCAATAAATTCACATCCTACATGATGTTGGGCATGACATATCGCACGGGGAAAGACCATTTCCACAATACCGAGGCCTATCAGCCCGATATATATATGGCTACGTGCAAGATTGGCGTTACATTCTGAGCATCATAGGTTGCCTCTATGCCGAAGCTGCATCTTTTCTTTCCTGAAAACGACCTTGCGCTCGCCCGCGACCTTGAGCGATACACCCCTCCCCCGGCAGCCACGCAGCTGCGCCAATCGGGGCAAACACTCGCGCTGTGGTACGGCGACGACGGCGACGAAATTTTCGATCAGGGCGTTGACGCGCGCTGGTATGAAAGTATAAGAAGTAAATTCTCTCTTCGCACGAGTCTTTACAACGGTTCTATTACCGGACTGATGCCCGCGCCGTGGGGCTGGTCCAAAGCCTCCCGCCTATTTCTCCGCAACATAGGATTCAGACCGGAACAACTGCCAGACAATACGCAGCTCGACCGTATGCGGCAACTGTCGCACCGCAGAACCGCTGCCAAGGTAGCCACTGCCCTGCAAAGCGTCCTGCCCTACCCCATGCCGGAACCGGCAAAGGAACTTACCTCGATGGAAGAGGTTGAGGCTTATGTCCGGCATACGGAGTCAGCTATCCTCAAGTTGCCCTGGTCCTCGTCGGGACGAGGCCTGATATTCGCCGACAGAAACGTCCTTCCCAACATCCGCGCCTCAATAGAAGGCGTAATAAGACGTCAAGGAGCGATAATGGGTGAGCAACGGCTGAACAAAAAAGCCGATTTCGCCATGCTGTTCACCATGTGCGGTGGCCGCTGCTCGTACAACGGCCTGTCGCTTTTCCGCACTGAACAGACAGGAGCATATACAGGCAATATTCTTGCGCCGCAGTCAGTCCTGAAAAGCGAAATTGAGACCATCACACCTCCATTGCAAGCGCTGGCCGAGGCTCTCGTGCCTATACTTGAAGATATTATCGGCGAGAACTACGACGGCCCACTCGGTATCGACATGATGGCCGTGGACAACGGCGACATCCGTATCGCCCCGGCTGTGGAAATGAACCTGCGCATGACAATGGGACACGTATGCCGCATCTTCTACGAAAAGTTTGTGGCACCGGGCCGCACTGGCACATTCTCGGTAGAAACCGAAGGCGCCGGCGAAGACAATGCCATACTCGGTAACGGCAGAATCAGCGCCGGAACCATAAGTCTGTCTCCGCCCGCATGTCCATTCAGTTTCCGCGTGGCTATCAGGTAAAAACCTCCCATATTTTTCACGCATTTCAATATTTAAAAGAGAAAAATTGCGGAATTATTTCCTTAATCCAAAACTATAGTATATCTTTGCGGGTACTATATACGCATAAACACAAAACATCCTATAAATAAGCAAGAATATGCAACAACGAAAATTAAAGATCCGCGACCTCACCCTCCGCGACGGTCAGCAGTCTCTTTTCGCCACTCGTTTGAGCCAGGCTGAAATCGACAAGCTACTTCCCTTCTACGAAAACGCAGGCTTCTACATCATGGAGGTATGGGGCGGCGCCGTACCCGACTCGGTAATGCGCTATCTGGACGAATCTCCTTGGGACCGTCTTCGCATAATCTCCAAAGCCATGAAGGGCAAATCCCTTCTGTCGGCACTCTCGCGAGGTCGCAACCTCTTCGGCTACGTTCCCTATCCCAACACCGTTCTGGAGGGCTTCTACAAGGAAGCTATCGCCAACGGTCTGAACGTAATGCGTATTTTCGATGCACTCAACGATATCGACAACGTCAAGGAATCCATCCGCCTTATCAACGACCTTGGCGGCATTGCCGACGGCGCTGTATGCTACACCGTAGACCCCAAGCCCACCGAGCCTGTTGAAAAACCCGGCTTCTTCGGACGTCTGTTCGGCAAAAAAGCCGAAGAACCCAAGAAAATCTTCACCGACGAATACTTTGTGGAGAAAGCCGTTGAAATGGAACGCCTCGGCGCCAAGATAATCACCCTCAAGGATATGGCCGGCCTGGTAACACCTTCACGTGCCGCATCCATCATTTCCAAACTCAAGGCAGCCGTAAAGGTGGACGTAGACTTCCATACCCACTGCACTCCTGGCTACGGACTGGCTTCCAGCATAATGGCTATCCTGAACGGTGTAGACATCCTCGACACCAACATTTGGTGGTTCGGAGGTGGCTCTGCTGCGCCGGCCATCGAACTGGTGTATGTTTTCGCAAAGAAACTCGGTGTAGAGCTTGACGTGAACATGGAGGCTGTAGGAGAAATCCGCGAACACCTGCTCGGTGCCCGTCAGTCGCTCAAGCAGTTCGATCTTGGCAAACTGCCCAAAGAATTCGACCCGCTGCACGACACCCTGCCTGCAAACGTAGAGGCTCTGTTCGATACCGCCGTAGCTGCCGCCAAGAACGGCGACGAGGAAGCTCTGCTCGAGGCTTGCCACGGCATTGAGGAATACTTCGGTTTCCCCAAACCAAACGAAATTGTAAAGAACGCCGAAGTTCCCGGCGGTATGTACTCCAACATGGTGGCTCAGCTCAAGGCCCTCGGTGCCGAAGACCTTCTGGAGGACGCCATGAAGCTTATCCCGATGGTGCGCCGCGATGCAGGTCTTGTTCCTCTGGTAACTCCTACAAGCCAGATTGTGGGCAGTCAGGCTGTGAGCGTTGCTTTGGACCGCAAAAAAGGCAACCCCGACTATTCCAACCCGTCCAATCAGTTCATTTCGCTGGTAAAGGGCGAATACGGCCATACACCTGTTCCCGTAGATCCCGCCTTCCGCGAAAAAATAACAGGCAGCCCCGTTGAAAAGCCATACGACGTAAGCTCTTACAAGAAACCCGCCAACCCCACTGTGGCAGAATACGGCGACGTGCCTCTGGCTTCCAACAAGGAGGAAGAACTTCTTCTCGAACTTCTTCCCACCGTTGCCAACACATTCCTGCGCAACCGCCGCAAGGAAGAATTCGAGGCAAAGAACGCCAACCAGCCCAAGGCTGAAGTTAAGGTTGAAGAGAAAGTTGTAGAGGAACCCATCACTGGTCCCACGCTCAAAGCTCCTATGGGAGGCCGAGTAATCGAAATCAATGTCAAGCCCGGCGATGCCGTTAAGAAAGGTCAGACAGTCCTGGTTTACGAAGCCATGAAGATGGAAAATGACGTACCAGCCGAAAAAGACGGCGTTGTTAAACGTCTGCTCGTAAAACCAAACGATGTCGTTGTTAACGACCAGGTTCTTATCGAATTCGAATAATATTTAACCACTATTATACCGGGCGTCCGCATCAGCGAATGCCCGGTAAATTTTTACCATGCGCCGGATAATCCTATTCATTACACTGTTTTTTGCCGTGGCGAACGTCTCGGCAGCCATCGACGAACTAAGGAATAAACTTGAACAGCTTGCGGGCGACAACAATGTAGGTATCGCCGTAATATCATGTTACGGAGATACCGTAACCGTACGTGGCAGGGAAATATTCGATATGGCAAGCGTGGCCAAGTTCCACCAGGCGGTAGCACTGTCGAAAACCCTGTCGTTCGAACAGATGGCAGATACTAAAATAGTGATTGATCCCCGCACCCTCGAGCGCAACACATGGAGCCCGATGCGCGCCGCGGCAGGTACCGACACAATAATCCTCTCGCCGGCACATCTGCTGGATTACTCGCTGATGATGAGCGACAACAACGCGGCCGACATTCTTTTCGACCGCTTTAATTCCCCAACGACAGTCGACAGTATTCTCCGGCACCTCGGTTATCCCGGCGAATACAGCATACGTTTCAGCGAGAAACAGATGCACACAGACAGTCTCGGCGCATGCAACACAAGCTCGCCCTTGGCGGCGGCCGCTGCGATAAACCGCTTCTTCGCATCCGATACCACTGCGTCGGCAACTTTAATCAAGGCGATAATGTCGCGCGACACACCTTTCGGTAAAGAACGCATTATGGCAGGTCTGGAAGGCAAAGGTGCGAAAGTATTCCATAAAACGGGCACAGGCTTCAACGGCGCCAACGGCACGCCGGTTGCCATTAACGACCTTGCTTTTGTAAGTTATCACACCAGCTGGGGATACGGCTGTTACTCCATAGCGGTATTCCTCAAAGACTTCAAAGGCTCAAAAGCCGATGGAGAAAAACTGATAGCCGACATATCTTCGGCCGTATGGGATGCCATAATGGTGAAGGAAGTGAAGCTTATGAATGCAAGCGCAAACATATATGCCGGCAAAAAGAGCGGAAGCACTCCTGCAGAAACACAGTCTACTACGAATTTCTTAGGTTCCTTCTTAGGGGCAATAGGCGGCGCGTTGCTTGAGGACGCTCTCGACAGAGCCTTGGGACTGGAAGAATAATCAGAGTATGCTGACGCCGTCGATATCGGCCAGACGCTCGCGCAGACGCTGCTCAAGCGAGCGACGCGTACTCAGTGTCATGCTGCAGGTGTTGTCGAACGTCTGCGAGGCTATCTCGGTCTCGCCGTTCTTCACCAATTTCATAACGCTGTTCATGGAAATATACGGAAAAGTAAAACTCACCTCAGCCATAACGAACCGCTCGACAATGTCAGCGTTCTCAAGGGCAAGCCTCGCGGCCTCGCGGTAGGCGACGATAAGCCCCGAGGTTCCTAATTTTATGCCTCCGAAGTAACGCACCACAATAATAACGACATCCGTAAGACCGAAAGAATTGATTTGTCCCAGAATAGGCTTCCCCGCCGTACCGGAGGGCTCGCCGTTGTCGGAACTCAGAAATTCTTTTCTATCAGGACCAACCATGTACGCCCAGCACACATGCCGGGCGTCATGGTATTCTTTTTGATAACGCGCCACCGTTTCCTTTGCCTCCACCGCCGATTCAACATGGCAGGCAAAGGCAAGGAATTTACTCATCTTTTCGCGCAAACTTCCCTCGGAAGCCCCGCATACGGTGAGATAGGCGTCGTCGTTCATCAGTATGTATGGGATTCTTTGTTAAGTTCGTCGGTCGTGAGCGGTTTTGCATTCATCTTGGCCCATACATACGCGATGTATGCCAGTACGAAGGGAATAAGGATGGAAACATAGGACATCACCGTGAGAGTGAACTCGCTGGACGAACTGTTTGCAATGCTAAGCGACGACTGCTGGTCGGTGAGCGACGGCAGATATGCTGTACCCGCATAACCTGCAATAAGAAACAGGACAACCACTACAGCGGCAACACCGAAACCGGCAAACCAGATTCCGGCACGCCATGTTTTGCTGAAAGCTGCACGGAAGATGGCATACAGTACGGCTACCACTCCTAAAATAAGGATAACGGCAAGCCACCACATTCCCAAGAGATTGTGGAGATAAAGATATTCCTCGGGCATGAAAGAACCGCCGATATAGCGCAGGCCCGAAGCAGTGAGAAGCACAACGAGGAACGCTACGAACAGCACTGCGAAAACAAGGCCGTTTACAAGTGTGGCGCGGCGCATGCGGGCCGCAAACACGGCATCGCCGGCGATATCATTTATAAAATAAAGCGATGCCAGCGTGCGCGCAAGGAAGAACACGGCAAAACCAAGCAGAAGGTTCTTCCAGCAAGCGATAGCCTCAAGACCATGCGACGGCGCCCATTGCGAGATAACAGGAGCCTGGGCGTCGAGAAGGTTGGAACGCGTTATTGTAAACTCGCCGCCAAAGAACAGCATGGCTACAGCAACACCAAGAAGCACGCAACCTACAAGACCGTTGAATGTGAGGAACGCATCGTAGATTCCGGTACCATAAACATTACCTTTCTTGCTGCGGAATTCGTAGCTTACAGCCTGTAGCACGAAGCTGACGAGAATAAGCATCCACAGCCAGTAGGCTCCGCCGAAACTGGTGCTGTAATACAATGGAAAAGAAGCAAAGAAGGCTCCGCCAAAAACGACCAACGTGGTGTAGGTAAATTCCCATTTACGGCCAAGAGAATTCACCATAAGACGACGCTCACCGGCAGAATTCCGGCACCAAAGCATCGACTGACCGCCCTGTACGAAGAGGAGGAATACAAGAGCAGCGCCCAATACGGCGATTATAAGCCACCAGTAGGCTTGAAGCATTTCTAATTTTTCCATAATCAGTGCGTTGTTTCGATATCGGTTTTAGAACTACGGGATATATAGCGCAGCATAATGCTCATCTCAGCAATCAGCAATGCGGTAAAAATTATAGCGAAAATCCAGAATGTGAGCGCTACCGACGAGGGCTGTATACCGCTGATGGCAGCGTTGCGGGGCATAAGATTCTGAATAACCCAGGGCTGACGGCCTACTTCGGCAAGAACCCATCCAGCCTGACTGCAAACCCACACTATAGGTATTGATAGGATACCGACTATGCACAGCCACTTGTTTTCAAGGAAGTTGCCGCGACGCCACGCCAGAACGGTAACCACCAACAAGAAAAGAAACAGGAAACCACCTGCATAAACCATTATATGGAAAGCATAGAAAGTCATGGATACAGGGGGAACGGCATCCTCCGGGCTTTCAAGATAGCCATAGCCGAAGTTGTGGAAATTCGCCTGTACGGTTTCGGCTGCTTTCTGCATGGCAGCTTCGTCGCCTGCCTTGCGAGCCTTGTCGTAGTCGCGAAGCGCCTGGCGCGCGGTAATGCCCTGGGCGATTTTTTCTTTATAGCTCTGGCCATAAACGGTATCTCCGTAAGCCGTGATTGTACGACCGGCGATAAGATCGTCTATGCCGGGAACGAACGATTCACCGTTACCGTCGATAAGATATGAAAGACCCTTGGGAATATCGATGCTGAACAGCATGGGATCGTCAGGAGTCTGCTCACTGTCTGGTTTTATAAGTCCGAACGCAACGATGCTCTGCCCTACCGAACCCTTGTACAGGCCCTCCATTGCAGCGAGTTTCATTGGCTGTACCTGTGATACCACCACAGCAGAACCGTGGCCCATCATAAGAGCAAGAAGCATGCCTCCGAGACCGACTACCGAAGCTACCTTTATAGAACGCTTCGCCATATCTATGTTGCGGCCTTTAAGGATAAGCCAGCAACTGACACCGATTACAAAAACGCCGCCAAGAGCCCACGCGCTCGTAACTGTATGTCCGATTTTATTAAGGGCGACAGGGCTAAGTGCGACTGCAAAGAAATCGTCCATAACATTGCGCATCTGCGCAGGGTCGAACTTCATGCCAACTGGGTACTGCATCCAAGAGTTGGCAACGAGAATCCACACAGCCGATATGCACACGCCCAATGCCGTGAGCCACGACGAAGCAAGATGGAAACCCTTGCTCACCTTGTTCCATCCGAAAAACATCACGGCAACGAAAGTAGACTCCATAAAGAAAGCCAGAATACCTTCGATTGCCAGTGGAGCTCCAAAAATATCACCAACGAACCAACTGTAATTACTCCAGTTGGTACCGAATTCAAACTCAAGTATCAGACCGGTGGCAACACCAACTGCAAAATTGATGCCGAACAGAGTCATCCAGAACTTGGTAATGTTTTTCCAACGTTCTTCTCCTGTACGCACATAAATCGTTTCCATAACAGCCACAATCAGCGACAGGCCGATAGTAAGCGGCACAAATAGCCAGTGGTACATCGCGGTAAGGGCAAACTGCGCCCTCGACCAGTCGACTACACTAAGTAAATCATTCATAAGCAATCGTTTTTCACGTATTATTCAGATATTAAATTCATTCAGCGTCCAGAGGCGACGAAGCAAGCGCCTCGCGTACGGCATCGGCACGCGACGCATCATCGCTGTAGTTGGTCTTCAGAACATCGGGAAAGAACAGAAGCTTGACAACCACAAACAATAGAATAACCTTAATGATTATCAACGCCCACAAACTGCGTCCGATGGTCATGTTCCGAAAGCCGTCGACATACAGCGACACCACACTATTTATCCACCTTTTCATCGCTCTTGGTGGCTTCGGGATGCGGAACAGGCTTCATCTTAACCTTGAGTTCGTCGAAGCCCTGACCATAAACACCGTTCACATTCGCCTGAGTGGTAAAAGCATTGGGATCGATCGACTTTATGATTCTCGAAATCGTTACAGACTCTATTTTCCGACACATCACCAGCAGAACCTTCACCTCCTTCTTGGAATACCATCCCATGCCGGTTAGCACAGTGCATCCGCGGCGCGCCTCATTGTTGATTGCGGTGGCAATCTCCTGCCATTTAGTAGAAAAAATGGTGAACTGCACCGCCTGACGATTAGTATTGATAACCATATCGGCCGTCGTAGAGGCAATAAGAAGCACAACATATCCGTATACAACCAAATCGAGTTGATGCGATATGAAATATGACGACGATATAATCAACACATCCGTATAAAGCATTGTACGTCCAATACTTACATTGGTATATTTCGACACCATAGCCGCCACAATATCGGTACCGCCGCTGGAACCGTTGTGCGTGAACGCAAGTCCGACACCCATACCGGCCATCAGACCGCCAAGCACAACATTCATAAACGGCTCGTTAGTGAAGCCATGTTCAAAAAGCGGCTGAAAAATACCCACGAAAACAGAAATCATCGTAGCGCCGTAAATCGTGCCGAGCACAAAATTTTTACCCACAACCTTCCAGGCAATCGCCAGCAGAACAAGGTTGAGAACATACTGCGTTACCGCAACTGGAATACCCGTCTGAAGATACACGATAGTGCCAATACCGGCTAGACCACCGATTACCACACGTTCCGGCAGAATGAAACCGCAGAAGCCTAAGGCATAGAGCGCCATTCCAAGGGTAATGAAAAAATAGTCGCGCGCTACGCGCCAAAACTTAGTATTGTCTATTGACATCTGTTTCTAATATTACGATGCGGCAAAGTTACAAAAATTCTGGAAACCGCGCTGACATTTTGCCTTAATCATTTAGACATCGTGAAAAAAAATATGCGAAGAATCGCCGTTCTGACCGCTCGGAGCATGGGTAGAGCCTGGGATTATATGCAAAAAACGCGGATAAAATCACTTTTTTCAAAAAAATTATCACGGAAAGGCTGCGAAACCAAAAAAAAGTTGTAATTTTGCACTCACAAATCGACGGTGCATATGCACCTGACCAATGGAAAGATGCCGGAGTGGTCGATCGGGGCGGTCTCGAAAACCGTTGTACCCTTGCGGGTACCCAGGGTTCGAATCCCTGTCTTTCCGCAAAGAAACTCACTAAAAGCCAGTGAGTTTCTTCGTTTTTAGGGATGCCTAAAAGGCGTAAAGCTAGCCGTAGGCCCTTGTTATTTGGCGTAGCCGATGGGGTTGTTCAGAATTGGGAACTGGCGTGAAGTGAGGCCCAGAAGTGCGGAGATCGCCTGTGCATCCATCGTGGCGCGAGGTACTGTAGCGATACCTTCCGACACACATGCGAGATTCAAGTTCTCACAAGCTATGCCGGCATCCACAAGAGCCATTGCCTTAGCCTGGTCTCCTTCCGGAAGCGCAGTCATATCGGCCACAAAAACTATTGAAACCGGCGCACCGAGCACGAATTCCTGTGTAAACTCAGGCGTTCCGCATAGAAGTTTGCGATAATCGCCTTCTTTGACAAGAGATAGGGAGTGTGACGATGAATGATATTCCCATGCGCCGTTTCTATCGAAAACAAATACGAGTATCTCCTGCCAGTTGCGTGCCGTAGGATTGCTGCGATTGGCAGGAGCGTCGAAACGGCCCGGGGCTGCATCCGGACGGTTCACTCCTGCTGTCATCCAGAGCAATTGACCGAGTGTAGAATCATCGATATCGCGTGATGTATCGAATTCACGTTCACTATAGCGGTTTGCAACCACTTCGTTCATCGGCATCCCCCCGCAGAACGAGGGCGCCGGCAGATTTCTCTTCTGTGCTATCATAATCAATGTTGTAACTAATACCAGTGTGATAACCGGCAGACGATGCAGTTTGTTTGTCAATCGCATATTTTTATTTGAGAGCTTTGCCATCAGCGAAAGCATTGCCCACTCTCTTTCCAAGGGCGATATACCCATTGTGAATAGGGTCGAATGTTATGAGGCGCATCTTTTCCACATCCGGTTTGCCGTCCGCAGCCAGATATTTCTCGTCGCAGACTATGTTGAGAATCTCGGCAATGATATAGTAGCCCGATTCGGATTCGTAGAGTTTCTCTTTTATACGGCATTCCATTGTCAGGGGAAAGCTGCTGAAAACAGGAGCTTCGATGTTCTCGGCTTTGACTGCTTTCCAGCCGGTCTTTTCTATTTTATCGTGATGAGTCCTGCCACTGACAATACCGACATAGTCGGAAGCCACAAGCGTATCTTCTGTGGCAAAAGCCACAGTGAATTCTCCGTTGCGGTTAAGGTTTTCAGTGGTGGCATGCGCGCCCATAGAAATCATGATTTCGTTCATATCCCACTGACCTCCCCAAGCTGCGTTCATGGCGTTGGGTGTACCGTCGGCATTATATGTGCCGATGATAAGAACGGGTTGAGGAAGCATCCAGGCTTTAGGTTTGAAATTTTTCATCTGTATTCTGTTATGTTATTAGTAATTGCTCAGTCTCCGCAACTGTCCAGTCCGAGTTGTATAGTTTCATCATCATCGTTTCGGGCGGAACATTCCATGATGGGTGGTATGCGCCGGATAAATTTAGCAGGATTGCCGGCGACTATTGTGTCGGGCGGCACGTCTTTAGTTACCACACTGGCAGCCCCTACCACAGCATTGTCGCCGACAGTTACGCCAGGAAGAATTGTAGCGCCTGCTCCTATCCATGCGTTTTTGCCTATATGTACGGGCTTGCAGGTTATTACCTGGCGTTCATAAAGATCATGATTGTTGGAAATAAGCTGTACGTTTGCTGCAATCATTGCACCATCATCAATCGTTATGCCGCCGGCCGACATCATCAGACATCCGGGCATCACCACCACATTTTTACCAATGTGCACCTTATGGAAACGGACACCGGAAAGCGGTGTACCTACACGGCTGCCCTCCCCCATGCCCGAAAACAGTTCTACCATCAGCCGATGATATTCGTCTGTGGCAGGCATGGTGTGGTTGAACAGAAACAGCAGCCGGGCCTGACTGTCGGCCAAAGCCAGTTCCTCCGCCGTCTGCCTGGTAACGTCAATTCTCTCTTCGCGAGCGCTATAGTGTTTGTCTATTTTTTCCATATTCGCATAACATCGGAGTTATCTCTGTTGTTTTCCATTCTTTTTGGTGTACTTGGCCTTGATGATATCATATGCTCTTCTTACGCTGGCATATATTTCGCGGTCAGGGATATCGCCGTTCAGGTTAAGCTGAATCCAGTGTTTATCACTAAGATTAACAGGTTCGCTCACCGACATGCGGTGCATCCTGATATCATCTATTTCCTCGGGTGTCGACTTTACAGTTACTGATGTAAAATCGTCGATATCCACAAGCGAGAACATGTGGTCGAGAATATAGAAAACGAGGATGGAATCGTAACGACGGGCAAATTTGCCAAATGGAGTTTTCTCCGTTACCCCTTCCATCGACAGACAGTATTCCCTGAATTCCTCCAAGTTCATTTTCGGGACACCTGAATCATTATATCATTTTATTTCTGCAGTAGCTTTGCGAAGCAGTATACACTCTGCCGGCACAGAGCCATTCAGTCTTACGATGGTGTCGTTCTGCACATCTATTGTGGATATCGCAGGAAGAATACGTCGCAAAGCATCTTCTGTGTCCATGTTATCGCAAGCCATTTCGGTCATGGCACCGTCGCCGAGAGTGATGGAATCACCCTTTATCACATACGGACCCGAGATAAAATTACAGTTGGTCATAATGAAGTATGTGCTGTCCTCAAAAACAATATACTGGCTAACACCTGGCACAGCTTCATCCGGGCGCACATAATCCGAATCGCTGAACACAATGTTTTCGATATACCACTGACCGCGGATATCCGCATCTGCCACAGTTGTCTGTGCCAAAGCGGACACGGCATCCGTTTTATTCTCTTTGTTACCTGAACATCCGGCCGCAATAATTGCCGCACCAACAGTAAGCGCAGCAAGCGATTTAATTTGAATTTTCATAAAATCAATAGTTATGTATTTTATGTAGATAGTACGCTTTTGAAACGTATAAGTTTACAAACGCAAAATTACTAAAAAACGGGTAAATCCGGCTCTGTAATCAGCATTATATCAGATATGGCTATTTTGAGCCGTACAACAAAGTTTTTATCGGAATATTGCGTTAATTTTGCGGTATAAAATTATTCCGATATGGAAAAGTTAGACGTTTTCGATTGCTCGAATGTGTTTATTGCGAGCTATTTCACGGACGACCGAGGCTGCGCCCACTGCAACCGCGAGCATACACTCATCTACATACATTCCGGAGAACTCGAGATAACCGACGGGACCAGAAAGACAATACTGCATACCGGCGAATGCGCCTTCATGCGCCGCGACAACCGTATGTGGTTGCAGAAACGGGTCAAGGATGGGAAACCGTATCGCTCTGTGGTCATGAAATTCTCGCGCGAATATCTGAAAGAATTTTACCAGACACTGAATCGCCGCAATATTCCTGCCGATGCAAAAAGGGAAAAAGCGAGCCTGGTAAAATTCCCGCCTAACCGCCTTGACGTCCGCAGCCTGTTTGAATCGCTCGTACCATATTTCGATGCCGGAGAATCACCCGACAACGATATACTTAAAATGAAAATGGCTGAGGGTATGTTTGCCATCCTTAAAACCGACGAGAACCTCTATGCCTCGCTGTTCGATTTTGTGGAGCCGTGGAAAATAGACATTGTAGATTTTATGGAGAGGAACTATATGAACGACCTATCTATGAATGAAATGGCATATTACACGGGACGCAGTCTCGCCACTTTCAAACGCGATTTCAAGAAAATTAGCGAACTCACCCCGCAAAAATGGCTCATACGGCGACGTCTCGAAGCCGCCAGAGAGCTTATACACAAAGGCGGACGCAAGGTTTCGGAAATATGTTTCGATGTTGGTTTCAAGAATCTGTCCCATTTTTCGAAACTCTACAAGGAAATGTACGGCATGGCGCCGACATTATCATAGGTGAACCTATCAGCAAAAGAGTTTGAGCCGCGCAACAAAACAGCTGCGCGGCTTTCGTTTTAATTTTGCAGTGTAAAATCATAACACTGACAAAATGACTTTAGCCGGCAATCCCGCAGAAATAATAAAGAAAACAGAGATATGAACGAGGATAAATCAATCAGCCGCCGCGGCTTCCTGAAAACAGCCGCTGCTATCGGAGCTGCGCTTACAATTACGCCGACGCTCAACAAAGTGCAGGCAGCAGAAGCCGTACTGAGCGGCTCAAACGGAACCACCACGAAGAAGAATGGAATGGAATACCGCACACTGGGCTCCGGCCACGCTGCAATGGAAGTGTCCGCACTCGGATTCGGGTGCATGGGAATGAACTACAACCGCTCGCAATCACCGGACAAGAAAGAGTGCATCCGCATAATCCACGAGGCCGTAGATCGCGGCGTAACACTGTTTGATACAGCCATTATATACGGTCCGCTCCGCAACGAGCTTTTGGCCGGTGAGTCTCTTGCCCCCTACAAAGGGCGCGTGAGCCTGACAACAAAATTCGGCCATGAAGTAATCGACGGTAAAGGCACAGGACGACAGGACAGCAGCCGCGCCACCGTAAGGCGTTACTGCGAGGAATCGCTGCGCCGCTTCGACCGCGACACCCCGATAGAGGAAGTTGCCGAAACAATAAACGAGCTTATCAAAGAGGGAAAAGTACAACGCTGGGGATTGTGCGAAGTGAGCGCCGACACTATCCGCAGGGCGCATACCATCTGTCCGCTGACAGCGATACAGAGCGAATATCACCTGATGCACCGCATTGTGGAAGACAACGGCGTACTCGACACCTGCCGGGAACTTGGAATAGGCTTTGTACCTTACAGCCCGCTGAACCGCGGCTTTCTGGGAGGATGTATCAACGAATATACCGAGTTCGACACCTCGAACGACAACCGCCATACTCTCCCCCGCTTCCAGCCTGATGCAATCCGCGCCAATACCCGTATCGTAAACGCGCTTCAGCAATGGGGACGCACCCGTGGAATGACCTCAGCGCAAGTGGCCCTCGGCTGGCTGCTGCACAAGGCTCCGTGGATAGTACCCATTCCGGGCACAACAAAAGAATCACATCTTATCGAGAATCTCCATACCCTTTCATTCAATGTAAATGACGATGAATGGCGCGAACTCGAAAACGCAGTCGCCGCCATTCCTGTAGTGGGCGACAGATACAATGCAGAACAACAGAAACAAGTGGGATTTTGAAAAACAAAACAATATGAAAAAGATTTTTTTAGCGACAGCCATAATACTGGCTGCCCTGGTCGCTCAGGCCAGAACTCTGGTTGTATATTACAGTTACACGAACAATGTGGAGCGAATCGTCGACGAACTGCGCACGCAAATCGATGCCGACGTGATTGAAGTAGAACCCGCCGAAAAAGGCCTTGACTATGCCGCCAACAACTACGCAATCGGCAGCGCCCAGATTGCTGCGATACGCGATAATCCCGATGATGCCGCTTCGTATCCTGCCATCGACCCGGTGAATGTCGATTTATCGCAGTATTCCACCATTATCATCGGCGCTCCGCTGTGGTGGAGCCAGATGGCGGCGCCGTTGCAGACATTCCTGTTTCAGCATGGCAAAGAAATGACAGGCAAAAATATCGGTCTGATAGTGTCGAGCGCCAGCAGCGGGATCAGAGGTGTGGAACGCGACGCCAAAAGACTTGTTCCGGATGGCAAATTCCTTTCACCGAGCCTATGGATACGCAGTTCGCAGACTTCCGGTGCAAAGTCGCTGATAGAAAACTGGCTCCGCACCATCGACTATAATAATTTGAGTTCCGGTATTGCGAGAGTCTTACCCGACTATAGCAAACGCTATACGGTGTATTCTCTCTCCGGAGTGAGATTGCTCGCCGATGCCGAGTCAACAAACACCCTTCCCTCCGGACTTTATATAGTCAACGGCAGAAAAACCGCGCTTTAGGCAGGTAATTTCAAGTCCCCGCCGGAGTACAGATTTCCGGCGAGGACATAGACTTATTTCAGCAAAACCGAATCAATATCCTATCGTGAAACGCTCCTGATGATGTGCCGGACTTTCAAGTTCATCCACCATCGCCCTGGCATAGTCGCCCACAGTGATATGGCTGTTGCCATCACTGTCGACAATAAGATCATCCTTACCAAGACGGTAGTTTCCTTTAGCCGCACCAGGTTCCAGAGAGCCTGCCGGCGAGAAGAATACCCAGTCGATGGCTTTTTCGTTGTTTAGTGTGTTCAGGTAAAACTCGCCTAAAGATTTAACACCGCCCATGATTTCGGCAGGGATTGCTCCGCTGTCTACTACCCGTAGACCGGGTGCGCAGAAAAGCGTACCTGCTCCTCCAACGATGAGCAGACGTTTTACGCCCGCTTTTTTTGCAGCCTCAAGAATGCGGGGATAGTTCTGCAGCGTGAGGTTATAGATATCTGGGTTGGTCCAGCCTGGATTATATGCGCTGATAACGGTATCGTAGCCTTTCAGATACGCTGCGAGGGCATCTGTGTCGGCCACATCGACCCGCCTTACTGTGAGCATAGGATTCTCAACCTTTAAATGTTCGGGATCGCGTACCAGTGCCTCTACCTCGTAGCCACGAGAGAGAAGTTCGTTAAGGATGGCGCTGCCGACAAAACCGCTTGCGCCGATAAGTGCTGTTTTCTTCATATCCGTATGTTTTATATTGGTTTCTGACGCAAAGTTAACATCCATGAAACCCGAAAGTCAAGAAGGCACCTGAATGACAGATAGTTTCATCGAGGTTACCAATGTAGGTTTCCAATCTGTTGCAATCCGCACTTTAACTATATTTAACCACATGCAAAATATACTATTGCACACTTCGGGGATGTTAGTTACTTTTGTAGAGTTATTTAAACCCTATTGCATTATGAAAGAAGAACTGTATCCGGATTGCCCGATAAGGAATATCCTCGCCCGTTTCAGCGACAAATGGTCGCTGCTGATCCTATATACACTGAATCTACAGCCGGTAATGCGCTTCAATACCTTGCGCAAAGAAATTCCCGACATCTCGCAGAAAATGCTGACCAACACACTCCGTACCCTTGAGGAAGACGGACTGGTTACGCGCACTGTGTTTGCGGAAGTACCTCCGAGAGTAGAATACAGCATAACCGATCGCACGCGAACACTGCTGCCTCACGTAAATTCGCTGATAGGCTGGGCAAAAGACAACATGCCCGCCATACTGAAAGACCGCGCTCGGCGTGGCAAATCAAATAACTACAACGGCTGAAAATTCATTGCCATACAAAATAGTGTACAACTGTATTCAGGAGTACACGGAACACTCTTGTACGCTCTGCGGTTACTGCGCAATGCGCTGGTAGTCGTCAATCTTACCGTCTACAATTCTGATACGCGTTTTTCCGGGCCATCCCATATCCGAATATTCAACGGTATACCATCCGTCCTGAGCAGGCTCGATACTGCGAATCACAGAGACCCCATCCGAATCGGATCTGGAATCCTGGGCCTCGGTTCTCAAGGCGTAAAAGGCATAACAAGGTCCTTCCGGGCAATCGAATTCATAATCTTCTCTGAGTTTATTAATAGCATTCGCCGAGAAATACTTTTCCGGATTACTGATTTCGCTTTCTTCCGCATCTGTGGCAAATACAAATATGCGATATACCGAGTTTATAAGACCGATATTATCTGTGCTATCCGCGAGAATACTCCCCGTAACAGACGCCTGTACAGTGGTCTCTGTCGCGGAATCATTTGTTGCAGCTCCACTGGAAACAAAGCCAGCACACAGAATGACGGGCAACATCGGTTTAAAAAGAGATTTCATATATAATCCGGTTTTAAAGTTACATAAATTAAGCCTCCAGAACTATAATCACTGCAAATATACGCAAAAAAACGAGGTTTGACACTTAACAAATAATATACCTGATATTATTTCCTTGCCCGGGACATCGGGTGCGTATTTAAAATCTGCTTTTGTCGGTATTTCCGGCTCCTCGACCTTTATAACGTGTCCGGGAGGAATTGAAATTGTATCTTACTGTGAGCGACAGGTCGCGAGTATCATATATCTTCACCGTTGATATACGGCTCAGGGCATCGTAAAGCGTTGCTGCCTGACGCCAAGTGTCAAACACGTCGTTAAGCTGTAACCTGATACTCCAAGTATCGTTGGCGAACGATTTGTAAAGAGCAATATTACATTGCCAGTAGGATTTCATATAGTAATTGTCGCCGTTGCCGGAGGTCCTCGCGGCAAAATCTGCATTCAGCCATATATCACGGGGAAGACGGATTGCATTGTCGAATCTGAATATTCCCAACGGGCGATTCAATTTAATCAGGCTCTCTGAGTGTATTACCCCTAAATTCTGAACACTGATGCCTGCCATTAAAGCCGGATGCCAACAACCGAAGAATGTGGGAGCATAGTTTACATAAGCTCCATAGATATTGAACCCGGGCATATTCTCCATTGTCAGCAAAGTGGCATTATTGCTGCCGGGATATTCCTTTGTCTGCCACATAAAATAATTTTTGGTGTAACAGTATTCAAGTTCCAATACAAGGTCTCTCCATGATGCCGAAGCGGAAATATAATCCCTATAGACAGGCTTCAGGTTCGGATTGCCTTTTTCAAAGCTGTATCTGTCTATGTATTTTACGGCAGAACTAAGTTGATCGAATGCAGGCCGGGATGTCTTTCTCATATACGATACACGTGCCTTTACATCACCTGTCGGGAATGACAAAGAAACCGACGGTGCAAGATTATGATATTTGCGGCTTTGGTCGTCGCTGAACTGACAAGATTGCCAATATCTGGAATCGGTATATTCCCACCTCAACCCCATGCTTACCACAAGCGGACCAAAAGTCTGTTCCGCCTCTGCAAACACAGCTGCAGTTGTCTCGGCTATCCTTATATCGCTGTCCGCAATATAATCGGTATCACCGCAATATCTGTCGGTACGAAGTATATCGCTCACTTCGGCCCCGAATCTGAAATCTCCTTTCCATACAGGAAAAGACGCCATGACGTTTCCCGCAAACAGGCGGTTGCATACATCATTGTCTGTCGTAAAATCACGCGCCGGATTTACGGTAGATATTTCATTTTCGGCATTGTGGCGATCGTTTATCTGCCACAGTGCATCAAAATTTGCGGAAAGTTGCCATTGCCCTATTTCACCCGAATAATATGCACTGAACAAGTGCTGTCTGTCATGACGCTTCATAGCCGATCGATTCTCAATAGTCTCTTGGAAAATATCGTCAATGTAGCGGTGTGTCTGCGACATTCCCCTTATTGCAGACGGTTTGAACGTATAATCATAATAAAAACCAAGATTATGTGCCGATACACTATAATTCAAGCCTATCTTTCCTTGATGAACCGGATATTTTGCAAAATCGTGCCCCATACTGTTCTGCCGAACCACGCCAGTTTTGAGATATCGGAAAGTTGTATTAGAAAATGCCGGACGTTCCCTATAGTTTTCATAATTCAACAAGCAGAAAAGGTCGAAGCCTTTTCTACGCCAATTGAAATTGACCTGCTCGAAAAGATACGCATAACGCTTTAATCCGACTGTTGTACGGTTATTGAACGAGAACCCTTCGCCTACAGAAGCGACTGTGGTTATTTTGATTACAGAATTGACAGTGGAGGCATAACGCGCTCCCGGATTGGTAATAACCTCGACGTTTTTAATCTGAACCGAGGAAAGCTGATCAAGTTCCGATATATCCCTGACCTGTCTGCCGTCGATGTATATCAATGGAGAGCCCTTGCCAAGAACCTCGATTTCCGAACCGGTTCTGGTTACAAAAGGTATCTTGCCAAGAAGCTCGAGAGCCGTACCCGTGTTGGCAAGATATGTACCTGATATCGCCACCTGCAGGCCGTCTCCTTTTATCTTTGCGACGGGTTGCGAGCCTTTTACAACAACCTCGCCAAGCATATATGATGCCGGGGCAAGTATTATATCTCCAAGGTTTGGTCGCGGATTATTTATCATATTATCCTCAAAACCCATCGCTGAGATCCGGACAAATACCGGACTCCCATTTCCGGTAACTATAAATCGACCGGCAGCATCGGTAACGGCCCCGCTAACCAATGTGGAATCGTTAAGGGACAACAATGCCACATTGGCAAACTCCAGAGGATTACCGGAATCATCCCTTACCGTTCCCTCATAAGTGTCTGTCGCGGCAAAAAGGGCGCTGAAAGTCAGGCAGAGCGATAGCCCTGCCACTAAATACTTTAATGACATCATATTGCAATTATTTAGCTGTTATTTTTATAAACCGCCGACGACAATCCAGCCACCGGAACCGGTCTTTTGCATGGCTAAGTTGTGGCGTTGCAATGTTCCGTCCCGAAGTTCCAATGTATACGGGACAAAAATCGAGTTACCGCTGCCCGAAACAAAAGCCCGGCCAATGGAAACCAGTCTGGAGTCCCTGAATTTTTCCCGATATGCCGCATCCGAGATTTCCCGCATCATCACTTGATCAAGTATAGAATTGTTCCATTCGGCGAAAGCGTTCAGCACAGTACCGGCAACCTCTTCGGCAGTCAGACCCGACAATCCATCCGGCTGATTCTCAGTCTCTATAAATCTTATGTCTTCGGCAAGCGAGCATATATTATCTTTCCGTTTGCCATAACCGATGGCAGAAATCTTAAGCACAGTAATCTCACGATTTCCTGAAATCACACTTACTGTGGCACTTTTCAACCTTTTTGAATCAGCGTCAACGACATATCTTCTGATATTTTCAGATTCCGCAACGGAAGTGTTGAGCAGATATGGATTATCGAAATTGCCTTGTGGCGCCACGTGAACAGTAAGTACAATCTCGTTCCCGCTTCTGTTTACTTTATATTCCGCATCGCTACCGCTAATGCAGTTTTTTAATTCGTTTTCCAGAATCTCCCGCGGCATCAGCAAACTCGCAAGATATCCAAGAACATTTTCTTTATCGGCATTGCCAAGATGAAATCCTAGTTTGAGCGCCGGCATCCATGTATAAATGTCGTGGCCGTTACCGGTAGCGACACGTTCGCCTTTGTCGATTCTCCATTTTAGCAAAGAGTCGGCCACGGCAATATCTATATGATGAGCGACAAAACCTTCGTTAATGTCTATATATCCGAAATTCTCTACAGACCGGGTCCTGATATCTACATACATTTCAATATTATCTTCATCTCCTAATACGTCAATCGCCTCGTAAAGAAAATCTTTGGCTGACATACCTGAAGGGATAAGGACAAGAAAGAGAACCGCAGCGATCGTACTCAGGCTGATTCCTCTTAACAACCATTTCCTTGTAATTCGGTTTCTATATTCTCTGGCAAGTGCGCCATGCACATGCCGGCGTAATTCTTCCGACGCTTTTATATCACGATGTGGGGTCAACAACGCTTTTATTTTTTTATAATCGTCCATGCTATGACATTTTATCGTCAATGAATAATTTCCTTAACTTATCCATCCCAGATTTAAACCGGGATTTTGCCGTTGACTGTGGAATGGAAAGAATACAACTGATTTCAACAAACGACAGTCCGTCAACCACATTCATTCTTATTATGTCAGCTTCTCTTTGCGGAAGGCTATCCAGACAAGCATTTATACGGTCGGCTTCCTCAAGCTCGAGAATATCGTCCGTTGTGTCCTCTATATCTAATCCGTCAACCGGTATCTCGCCTCTTTTCTCAGTTCTGGCTTTATCAAGACAAAGATTATAAACTATCCTGAACAGATAAAGCCTGACGCTCTCCGGTTTAATATCTTCGGGCTTCTTTTCCAAGAATCTCAGAACAGCATCATAAACAATATCTTCGGCGACGATCCGATTACCTGTCCGATAAAACGCGAAACGGACAAGGTAGTCGAGATTTTCCTCGATTACCCTGACCGGCAGATGGCGTCTTGTTTTTTTAAACATGCTTCCGCGCTATTTGATGCTTCTACATAATAAGACTGAATATGACCAAAATCGACGATATTCAATTATTAAAAGATGTGAACAATCCGTATTGGTCGTACTACAAAGTTATGTATTTCTGATTTATGTAGCTAACTTTGCAAATATGGCACTCAACTCTTATATTGACTTTCCGGACCTCACGGCCGCCACTGTTTTTTGCCGCGAAGAAGGAACTCCTTGTCATTATAAGAAAGGCGATAGTTTTATCCAGCAAGGTTCGGTAGCGCGTTATGCGGGCCTCATTGTGTCCGGATATTTCAAGATTACCATCCTTGATGATTCGGGAAATGAGGCTGTGGTGAATTTCGCCTTTCCGGGTCAGTTCATCACCGATTTCCATTCATCACTACATGGCGAACCATCCCATACATCTGCCGTTGCAGGAACCGACTGCGAGATTTTGCGCATACCGTTGAATTCCTTTAAGAATTTCCTCTCGCCATCGCTGCGCGACGAATACAGATCGCTGTTCAAAATGCTTTATATGCGGATTCTGAATCTCTACCGCAAATCTCCGCGACAGCGCTATATTACATTGTGCGAACAACATCCTCAGATAGTAGAGAGTGTATCCCTGAAAGATTTAGCCTCCTTTCTGCTGATTACGCCGAATCATCTCAGCCGTATAAGACGGGATTTGGCAAAACAAACGGTAGCACACAGAGAAAAAAATGATTGAATTTATATGATTGTATCCTCCTATTCCTAAATTTCAGAAGATTATGCGTAACCAATTAAAATTTTTTCTTCTTTCTATCGTAATTATTGTGCTCGCCGGATGCACTACATCAAAATCGACAGTTTCCGGTAATGTAAGTCTCGCCAAATACGAATACGCCTCGATAATAAATAATGAAACCTACCATATTCCCGCCGAATTGATGGAATATGAGATTCAGCTGTTCGATGCTGTGGAATCCTCACGACTACAGCTAATCAGCGATCTGCGTATCTATGAACTTACGCCCCAGCAGCAGGCAAAGCTGCTGTTAGTCAAATATGGTGTAAATCAGAATGATAACGAAGCCATTGTTACAGTCAATTTCATTGATTATATGACGGGGCGACCTGTAGCGTCGTGCCGTGGTGCTTATGGTTTAGGGTTCACCCATGCGGGCGATTTGAATGGCGCTATCAAACGTGTAGCCAGACAGATTTCCGAAACCTTTCCCAAAAAATAACAACCATCGGGTGGCAACATATTTAGTTTTTCCATGAAATATCTCACTGTCATGCTGCTTGCCATGCTGTCGTCCTGTTCGACACCGCATAAGATAAATGGATTTTACGCCGTCGGGGATTATCCCGACGACGTAATTATAGGCAAGCCTATAGTTACCGTCCCTGATTTTGAAAGAGTTTCGCTTAACACAAGCACCGGGACTATATTTATCGATGGCAAATTAGATCCGGCAGCGACTAAAAGATTTGCCGACGCAACCGAACGGCTTCAAGGGCACCGTATCGGTTTTGTATTCAACGATTCAATTATTATGGCACCGCAGATAAACTGCCGTATTGAAAACGGCAACTTCCAGATTATTTCTGCCGACACTGCATTGATAAGAAGAATTTACACGCACATAATGTTATCCAATGTAGCGAAATAAAAGTATTCCAGGCTTCGCCAGCTACAAGTTCCCCTAAAATTACCATTCAAGCGATATTTTTGCAGTTTGTTATTGAATATCACATACTTTTTGAGTAATTTTGCGTTAGCCACCTTGGAAGGAGTCGCCGAGAATTTTTGCTTGCACAAACGACAAGTCGATTACTTGCAGCCCTCAAACAGGTTCGGATTCAATTATGGATTCAATTATGAATTGGATACTTCTTATTGTCGCCGGCCTCTGTGAAGTCGGTTTTACTTACTGCCTCGGACGGGCAAAATCCGTTGATGGTCTTGCTTGGTGGGGCTGGATAGCAGGATTTCTTACGTTTACTATCCTAAGTATGGGATTGTTGGCAAAAGCCTCACAAAGTCTGCCGATAGGCACTGCCTATGCAGTATGGACAGGCATCGGAGCCGTCGGAACAGTATTGATCGGCATACTCTTTTTCCATGAACCGGCGACTTTCTGGCGTTTGTTTTTTATCTTCACACTTATCGCATCCATTATAGGTCTTAAATTTGTATCATAAACAACAGATGCGTCAAGACCTATTATTTATAGATTCCCAACTCAGCCACTGACAGATTCAGTGGCTATTTTTATTCTAAAAAAATGTTAATTGATTTGGAATTCTTATATACTTAATATAACTTTGTACTAAATACAAATCAGAACTTATTACATGAACACGAACGTCAACCGGAACCGTCTTCTGAATATGCTTGCCGACGCCGGTATCAGACCATCGGTACAGCGACTTGCAATACTCGAATATGTTTCATCGTGCACGTGCCATCCCACTGCCGACGAAATCTACGACGTATTACACAGGCAGAATCCCCTTCTTTCCAGGACAACGGTGTTCAGCTGCGTTAAACTGCTATCGGAAAAAGGTCTGCTCAACGACATAGACATATCATCTGGTTCCACCAGATATGATTCAACCCAGTTTGCACCGCACGCTCATTTCATGTGCCGAAACTGTCGCCGCATTTTCGACATTCCGCTCGACACTTCCGTTCTTGTTGTTCCCGAAAACTTTTTATGCGACAACATTAATGTCTTTTATAAAGGGATTTGTCCGGAATGCAGCAATAAATAAAACAAAAACATATAAACTATCATTAAAATACAAACAAATGAAAGACTTAAAAGGAACAAAAACCGAGCGTAACCTCCAGGAGGCTTTCGCCGGAGAATCGATGGCACGTAATAAATACTCTTATTTTGCATCCAAGGCCCGCAAGGACGGATACGAACAGATTGCCGCAATCTTCGAGGAAACTGCCAACAACGAGAAAGAACATGCAAAACTGTGGTTCAAGCTTCTTAACGGTGGTGAAGTTTCTGACACAATGGAAAATCTGAAAGCCGCAGCAGAAGGAGAAAACTACGAATGGACCGATATGTATGCCAAGATGGCCGAAGACGCCGATGCAGAAGGTTTCCCCGAAATCGCACACCGTTTCCGTGCTGTAGCCGCCATTGAAAAGCATCATGAGGAACGCTACCGCCGTCTGCTGCAGAACATAGAGGAAGGTATCGTATTCTCTCGCGAAGGCGACACCGTATGGATTTGCCGTAACTGCGGACACATCCATATCGGCAAGAAAGCTCCCGAAGTATGTCCGACCTGCCTTCACAAGCGCAGCTTCTTCGAGATTAAAGCAGAGAATTATTGATTACAGCTAACCTTCAGAACATAAAGCCAGCGGTTTAGCCTCTGGCTTTTAATTTTTCATCTGCTACCACTTTATGAATATAACCGTAAAACATTATATCTCACCATGCGGGCTGCTAAAACTCGGTTCGTGCGGCGACAAACTCTGTCTTTGCGACTGGCAAGTGGAAAATCACCGCGACATTATAGACCGACGCCTGAAAACAAACCTCAAGGCGGAATTTGTAGAAGGTGATTCGGAAATACTGCAACTTGCCGCAGCACAGCTCGACGAATACTTCACTGGGCAGAGGCAGAAATTTACGGTACCTCTTATGTTTGTCGGCACCGACTTTCAGAAAACGGTATGGAACGAGTTGCTGAATATACCATACGGACAGACTGTTTCCTATGGCGAAATAGCCAGGAGAATAGGCATGCCTAAATCCGTGCGCGCCGTGGCCAACGCCAACGGTGCCAATTCCATCTCTATTTTCGCTCCATGCCATCGCGTTATCGGAAGCGACAACTCGCTCACCGGCTATGGCGGAGGTATAGATGCCAAACGCGCGCTACTTGAACTGGAAGCGACATCGTTGATGATACAATAAGTAACCATGTCTTTAGTTTATCCGTTAGTGTGCCCGACAGCGGAACGTTGTACGGATCACGAAACTTTTCGCCTTGGTTGCGGCTCGCTGATATAGCGCTTGTAGTAGGACATTAACAGGCTGGTTATCGGGAGTGCTATTATCATTCCGATAATGCCTAAGAGGCTACCCCACACCGAGAGCGACAACAGTATTATGGCAGGATTCATTCCCATCTCGCGGCCCATTACGTGCGGCGTTATGATATAATCGCATATACACTGGCTGATGGCGTACACCAGAAGGCATTTGCCCATAAGAGGGAAAAACTCGACATGCCCCCCAAGCGAATAGATAAAGACTATTATCGCCACCGGAATAAGCGTTACATACTGGAAATACGGAATCATGTAGAGTATTCCCACCAACAGCCCCATCGGTATAGCCAGCGGTAACCCCACAATAGAGAAACCGATACAATAGAACACCACGGCAAATGTCGCCACCAGTCCCTGCCCGCGGAAATATCGGTTCATACTCTTCTCCACATCGTGGACAATGGCAATGCCCTGACGACGGTACTTGTGCGGGATTATCATCTTAAAGCCTTCGCATATACGCGGATAGTCGATAAGGATAAACAGAATGTACACAAGCATCAACAGCCACGAAAGTGCGTGCAGCACAAGGCCGAGGGACTCTTCGATAAGCGAAGACCCCTTGTTGAGCAGAGTCTCGAAATGCTCGCCCGAAAGAACAGATTTTATATTATCTATCTGGAAGTAACGGTCGATAAACTCGATAATATTATCGTAGGTCTTCGGAACGGGATGCTTACCGGAAGTAACATCACTGATGATACCGCTGAGCATATCCAGTTCGGACACAACCGAGGGCAGGAACAAATATATCACCAATGAAATAACCACTGTTACATCCACAATGGTAAGTATAGCCGGAAGCGTGCGGCCTCCAATACGGACAAGGCGGTGATTGAAGTCCACCACGGGTTGCAGCAAATAGGCGATGAAGCATGCCGCGAAGAACGGCAGCAGCACATTGCTGAGATATCGGATAAGCAGGACAAAGGCTGTCGCTATCACCACGCCGATGAGCAACTTCATAATTCTGTCGGTGGTCCAGTATCTGTCTTTCGCAGTAAGCATAAGCGATTGAATTTTTATTATAAATAACAAACGCCTGGGCAAGTGAGTTCGAAAGACAAATAGTGTATTTTTTCGCTAACTTTGAAAAATATTCGGAACAGGCTGTCACATTTCGTCTGCTGCAAACGTCTATGTTGCAAATTAAATTTTAAACAAAACTTTTAAATTACTTTGTTATGAAAGAACTCGTTGCTATTCTCGTTCCTATCTTTGTATGTGTGGTTCTACCCATTGCAATCGTAGCCATAGTATTCTGGGCGCAGGTGCGCAACCAGAAACAAAAAAGCCAGATTATTATGGAGGCTTTCAAACACAGCGACAATGTTGACATCAACCGTCTGGCTAAACTGCTCGGCAGCAACGGCAATATACGCACACCGCGCCAACGTATAAACAGGCTACTCATCGCAGGCAGCATCTGCATATTCTCGGGCATAGCCATAGTTTTAACAACTATATTCACTCGTGACCCGAATGTTACCATAGATTATTATTCGACTGAACTGATAGGTGGCAGCATCATTTTCGGCATTGGTCTGGCATTCTTCATCTCCTTCCTGTTCGGCTACAAGAATCTGGCGGCTGAGGAACGGGAATACAATGAAATGAAAAAGGAATTGGAAAACTAATGACTCGCCAAGAGTTTTCATTAGAAGTGAGGGCGACACAAGGAGGCCTACGGCGCTTCCTTGTGTCTTTGTGCGCCGGCGACACCGCGCTTGCCGACGACATCGCACAGGAAAGTTACATGAAAGCCTATCTTGCATGCGACACGTTCCGCGGCCAGTCGTCGTTCGCCACATGGATCCACCGCATTGCATGCAACGAATTCATGTCGCACAAGCGGCGCCCCAGACACGAGTGCGAGCTTCCGACGACCGTACAGCATGCGGCCACCGAGGAAGCCGACGCCTCTTTCCGCTACCAGGCTCTCTACAATGCTATGGCACAGCTGCCAGAGCGCGAGAGAATGGCTATCGGCCTTTATTATCTACAAGGTTACTCCACCGAAGAAATATCAAAGATTCTCGATATCAGTGCATCCAACGTACGACAGATTCTTACCCGAGGACGCTTGCATCTGAAAACGGCGTTGAACAATAACTTCTGAAGAAATGGAACATAACGACAACGATAACGATATACGCGAACTTTTCAAAAAATTCCAGCCCTCGCTGACGCCCGAGGATGATTTCATGCATCAATTGGACAAGCGGCTTGATGCCGTGGAGACACTGCACGAGATTACTGAACGGCAAAAACATGCCAACCGCATAGCGGTGGCTGCCGCACTCTTTGCCGGCTTTACATCGGGCGTAGCATGCACGTTGCTTATGCCAAAGATGATGAGCATTGCAACAAATTTCTTAGGCTCTCTTGCAGTGACTTATTCCACCATGCCGTCTGCGCTCTGCTGGTTCGGCACGGCGGCTGTAACCACCCTTGTGGCGACTGGCGTTTTCTCCGCCGCCCGCGCAACAGCCTATCGCAACGCAAAGAATTAAAAGCGGCGCGAAAAACGATACAGACGGAAAAATCACTACCTTTGCAGCCGCTATGAAACTCAAAGGTTATTTATTGGCTGCATTGGCAGCAGCAGCTTACGGCACCAACCCGTTATTTGCAATACATCTGTACCAGGACGGCTTCAACCCCAACTCCGTCCTGTTTTTCCGTTATATATTAGGACTTCCTGTTTTAGCAGCACTTTCATATCTGCGCGGACGCACACTGCATCTGGATAAGACCGACATCGTGCCCGTGGCTGTGCTTGGCATAATAATGGCCCTTTCATCTCTCGGCCTGTTCGAGAGCTACAACTACATCAATTCCGGCGTGGCATCTACCCTGCTCTTTGTCTATCCCGTAATGGTGGCGCTGCTTATGGTGTTCTTTTTCCACGAAAAATTCAAGACTATAACGGGTCTATGCCTCGGCATAATGCTCGGAGGTCTGTATCTGCTTATGCGCACCGGCGACGGAACGGCCATAAGCCCTATGGGTGTGCTGCTGGTAATGCTTTCATCGCTCACATATGCCATATATATCGTAATGGTGAACGTATCGGAACGCATACGCAATATTCCAACGATAAAGCTGCTGTTCTACGTTCTTCTGTTCGGCAGCCTGGTATTCCTTGCAATGATACCTTTCGGCAATCCTCTCATCGCTCCGGACACACTGCCGCAGTGGGGCAATCTGCTCGCTTTAGCCGTTATTCCTACAGTATTATCGCTATTCTGTACCTCACAGGCCATACATCTTATCGGCCCGACACCAACGGCTATATTCGGCGCAATGGAACCGGTAACAGCCGTTCTTCTTAGCGTATTCGCCCTCGGGCAGACAATCAGCGCACGCGAGATAGCCGGTGCCGTTCTCATTCTCACTGCCACGACATTGGTTGTCGTGGGCGACAATGTGGAAGGATGGCTACTTCACGTGCGCAAAATGTTCCCGCCGCTGCGCGGCAGAAAGAAAGCTTAGCGAACCGCTATGCGGAGCGCTTTGCCGTTGTAGGTCAGAATATATATGCCGGCGACTTCGGGCAGTTCAACCGACAGCACATTCTTTTCCGACTTTACAAGCTGACCTGCAGTAGTGTATATACATACGTCGCCGGGAGCCACAAACCATGCGCGGCCTCCGATAACGGTATAATCCACAGCTGCCTCCACTTCCTCTACGGCATCCTGACCGGCAGGACTTATCCTGTACACAGCCAAAGCGTTGCCGGGAGCCAGGAAAGCTACGTCGGAATACCAGCCGTTTTCTGTTGTAACGGTGCGGGCTGCCACAGGTGCGGCGCCTGTGATATACTGCGGATGATTTGCACCCATACCTGTCTGGGGGAGCGTCCACAGACGGCGGCTATCTGTAAATGCATCGCCGTTGCCGCGAACTACGTTAAAGCGTATGCCACCCTCTGCATAGGTGTCGGCAGCAGGATAAGCCATAAAGCTGTTGTCCGGGCCGAAAGTAACGAAACCGGAAGTGGTGGCTCCATCGGGAATGAGTTCTCCGGCATCGATACCAGCAATCAATTCGCCGGATTGGAAATCATATTCGGCGGGATAGGTAAGACCGGCATCCACAACAACAGTATCACCGGCAACATGGAACACGCGGGCAGAAATACCGAAGTCTTTCGAAGCCTGCGGACACATCTTTGCGGCCGTCATGATTTCTTCACCGGTTGTATTGCCATTCTCGACGGTCCAACGAACAATGTCGGCGCTGCCCGAAAGAGCCGCATAAACATGCAGGCGCCCCTCACCGAGGTCCTCTACATCCACATGATCGACACGTTTGGTAGCGCGAGTCTGCTTCATCGTAAGTTCGGCAACCTTGGCAGTCGCTCCCGTGGCTGGGTCGAAACTATAGATATACAGCGGATTATCGTTTATGTTCAGCACAAGGTTGTTTATATACAGCTTCCCGTTATTGTCGGATACAATATCGTTGCACTTGTACGCAACCGCAGGGAAGTCGATATTGTACTCATTCAGCAGCTCGCCGGTTTCGATATCGTATTCATTCACTGTTGCCACAGCCTGGGCGGAGTTGTCGGAACGGCCGCTTACAAAAACACTGCCTCCAGCAACAGCGACACCACGGTTTCCGTTACCGTTGTCGGGGAAATCGATATAGCTGTATGCACCGTTCACTGCGCGGTACCACAGGCTCTCGATCTTTAATCCGTCGGCTTCGGGATAAGCGGCCTCGTCTTTGGTAATTTCTTCGCGCAAGGTAGGATCATACTCGATAACCGCAGGTTCCGACTCGAATCCGTAGCCGTCGAAAGCGCACACGGCATACCAGTATCCGCTACGGCGGTCCGCCGGAATGGTGTAACTGCCGCCGTAAACAACATCGAGCAGATATGCGTTGGAAATGCCATCGGCGCCGGTAGCCGATTTAATGCTTACTGTCGCAGGCACTGCATAAACGGTATAACGCATTATGGGGGCGATACCACTCTGGTCGGCCGGCGTCCAGGAAATTACATTACCTTCGCGCTTGGCGTCGGGCTTGGCAATCTCAGGGCGCTCTTTCCATGTAATTCTGGGCGAAATGGCTTTCTGCTGATAAGCATTTTCCTGAAGATATTCACCCCAACCCGAACATAACGGACCGTCCATATATTTGGCACTGAAATATGCCTGGCCAACACAACTGCCGTTATAAGTACGGCAAATCTTTATCTGCTTGTCGAGGTCGGACCAGTGGGATTCGTTATTGTACACGGGTTTGCCGTTGCTGTCAGCCATACGGTAGGGTGCCAGACTGGCATACATATAACGGTCGTAGTGCTTCGATACCTTCGTCCACCACGAAACTAATTTTTCAAATGGAGCAGCCGTGGTATAAGAGTTGTTACCAGGAATACAGAACCAGTAGATTTGCGGGGAAATAAAATCGATGCTCTGGTCGTACAGCCACGCCACAGGATCGGAATAAATATCGCCATACTGCCAGTCGGTAGTCCCCGGTATTGCGGGGTCGGCACCCGGATAACCGGAATTGTTGTGCGATATGCCAGCAGGGCTGAGACCAAACACAAGGTCGGGACGGTCCTCTGATATCTGTTCGTAAAGATCACGCATGAAACTGTTTATGTTCTCGCGGCGCCAGTCGCCGAAGGATGTACCGTCGTCGGCAGCAATGTAATCCTTCCAGTCTCCAGCGGTCTCGTCCTCTGGAATTCCGTTGGGATAGAAATAATCGTCAAACAGCAGGCCGTCTATACGGTAATTGGTATATACTTCCTTGATAACTTTAAGGATATACTCCCGGGCCTCGGGGATTGCTGGGTTGAACGTCTCATACCCCTTGCCATTGTCGATTATCCATCCGTTCTCGCGAAGCATCTTGTCGGTGGGAGTGTTGCGCTGCTGCTTGCTGTTGGCACTCAGGCGGAAAGGATTCATCCATGCGTAACACTCAAGACCGCGCTTGTGGCATTCTTCAACTACAAATTCCAGAGGATCCCATCCCGGATCTACGCCGCGCGTGCCGGATACATATTCGCTGAACGGCTCGTAGCTGGACTTGTACACAGCATCGGCACAAGTGCGCACATGGAACAGAATTGTTGTGAAATTGCGCTTGGCATGGTCGTCGAGATACTTTATAAGCTCTTCTTTCTGCAGTTTCTGCATCGAAGCGGATGTACCCTTCTTAGAAGGCCAGTCGATGTTGGAATAGGTTGTTAGCCACACGGAACGGAATTCACGTTTGGGGCTTTGCGCGAAAGTGGTAGCGCACGAAAGCATGATGGCGGCGCCTGCCGCTAAAACAGAATGTAGTTTCATGTATTACTGGTTAATCTTTAAGTAGTTTTCTGATAACAGGAAGCAGCTCGTCGGCATAAGCCTGAAAGCCATAGTCGGTATAGTGATAATTGTCTACAGTCGCCTCTACAAGATTACCGAGGGTCTTTTCCGCTGGGAAAAGATACAGATTTTTGTCCCCTTCATCCACCATCCATTGATAAATGGCACGCAAGTGGTTGTTCTTGTCAGTGAGGGTCTGATGTACCTCGCGGTCGAAGCGGTGAATGGGGAACATAGGACTTTCCACAAGCACGATAGGTACAACCGGATGCTTTTTGCGAATAATAGCTACAAATTCCGCAAGGTTCTCGTCAAGATCGGAAGCCTTGCAGTTCGGCAGAGCATCAATAATCACCATCGAGACATCGTTATCAGCTATCAGATGCGCTATATCATAGTCGAGGCGACCGTTGCCGCTGAAACCGAGGTTCACCACTTCGCGGTCCAATTCGCGCTGCAGAATATTTGTGTGCGCCATACCGGGGCGTGTGGCACATCCGCCTTGAAGAATACTCGTGCCGTACATCACGACAGGCTTTCCAGGTCTGGGGAAATTCAGCGCCGGAGGAAGCAGCACAGCCGACGAATCGACACCGATAAACAGGCTGTCCACGCCGTCGTACAGCGACAGATAAAGCATATACTCGCGCATGACACCAGGCTCCATGTCGGCCACAAGGAGCGATGTGCTGTTATGGCTGTTGAAACTCGGACGCGCGCTTCCCAGAGTTGTCCACTTGTCGCCGTCGCGCACATAAAGGTCGAGGCCACGGATACCGGTGGCCGTCATGTGGTTCATGTTGAACTTCTGGCGCGAATGCCAGCGCGCCGCAAGACGGTGCGAGTCGGTACGAAAACGTACCGACATACCGGCCGAATTCTGGCCAAGATTCCAGAGTCCCTCGCGCACCATTCCTTTAAGCGAGTCAGGCAAACGAGTATATTTAGCCGAAGCATCCGGTGCAAGGGTACCCAAAACAGGCATATCAGCAAGTGGACGGAAATCCAGTTCGTCAACAACAGCCGCTGGGGCAAACATGGCGGCGGCACAGACAGTAAGGCAAAACAGACAACGTGTCAGATTATTCATGGGACAGATTTTGTGCAAATATACGTAAAAAAAACGAAAGTTCCGTCCGGTAATGAAAATCCTGGCGAACTTCGTGGTAAGAAACTTATAATTCCAACAAATTATGCGCTATATTAAAACTAAATATAATATAGTGGCTGTGTAACAAAAATTATTAGTAAATTTGTCGTGCCTTAAAATTAATTTTTAAACCGAATTAACACAATGAAAACAAAATTACGTGTATTGGCAGCAATGCTGCTGTTTGTATTCGTCGCATCATACGCAGAAAAACCGGTCGTTTCCGTTTTAGGCGACTCATATTCAACCTACGAGGGCCTTGTTTGGCCAAAGAACAACCGCATATGGTACAAGTCAGAGCCAAACAAAGGTAACGATGTAACAAAACCGGAACAGACATGGTGGAAAATACTCACCACCGAGGACTCCCCCTACACGCTTGGCGTAAACAACTCCTATTCTGGCGCCACAATCTGCTTTACCGGCTACAATAAGCACGACTATTCCGACCGCTCGTTCATCACCCGCATGTACGGCCTCGGCACTCCCGACATAATCCTTATTTTCGGCGGCACCAACGACGCATGGGCCAAGGTTCCCGCTGGCGAATATCAGAACAAGAACTTCAAACGCGACGATTTGTTCAACTACCGTCCGGCACTGTCGTATCTGCTTCAGAACATGCGGACTATCTATCCAGAAACAGATATTTACTTTATCCTCAACTCCGATCTGGAAGGGGAGGTGCCCGAATCGTCGAAAGTTATATGCAAAAAATACAAGGTACCAGTTATCGAGCTGCACGACATAGACAAGATTGCCGGGCATCCCTCTCAGGCAGGCATGAAGGCCGTTGCATCGCAAGTCCGCGAAGCACTCGACCCCGTTTACATCAAATAGCACATTCAGTGAGACATTCCTTATTATTCGCCGCAATGACAGTCGCTGTTTCAGCATTCGCCGGACAGACGATAATCGACGGCACCCTCAGCGACTCGGATATTTTTCCGGGCACGCTACACACATATAAAATTGCAGTACCGGATTCCTACGATGGCTCCGCACCGGCAGCGCTGTATGTAGGTCTGGACGGAATTCTGTGTAACGCTCCGGAAGTAATGGACACACTCGTGGCTGCCGGGCGTATGCCTGTAACCATAGGTGTGTTTCTGCAGCCCGGATATATCGCTGACAATGACGGCAACGTGCTCCGCTACAACCGCAGCAACGAGTTCGACGCCACTGACGACCGCTTCGCCAAATTTTTGGAAAAAGAACTATTACCGGCTGTGGAAGCCACAACGACAGCCGACGGGCGGCGCATCGTTCTATCGCGGCAACCGGAGGACAGAATGATTTTCGGTCTCAGCAGCGGCGGTATCGCTGCCTTCAACGCAGCCTGGCAACGTCCCGACCTATTCGGAAAAATATTCAGCGGCTGCGGCACATTTGTGCCCATGCGCGGCGGCAACGATATCGAGGCTATTGTACGCAAACACGAACCTCTGCCGCTGCGTATCTTCCTGCAGGACGGTTTCTCTGATACATGGAACCCGATTTTCGGAAGCTGGTACGAAGGGAACCGAAAACTGGCGTCGGCACTGGAATTCGCCGGTTACGACTGCGCTTTCGACTGGGCCGAGGGCGGCCACAGCGTTGCACGCTCAAGCCAGATTTTCCCCGAGGTGATGACATGGATGTGGCGCGACTACCCCACCCCCATCCCCACCGGCACAACGGGCAACGGACTGCTAAAAGACCTTCTTATAGCGGACGAAGGCTGGTCGGCGCATGAACATATACCAGCGGTCTCTGCAAGCAAAGAAGCCATTTACCCAGGTGGCGCGCACGTGGCTGTCGCAGTACCCCGCAGCAATTATATAGACCAATATATAATCGGCACCGACGGCGAACGAAAGTACGGACAGAGATTCTACTGGCTGCACTCCATCGATAACAGTGCTTTGAATATAAACTCTATGGCTTTCGACGGCGACGGCTGGCTGTGGGTTCTCACCACGGCAGGTATACAGATCTGCGACCAGAACGGACGCGTACGCGGCATTCTGCGCCTGCCCGTCGGCTTCGATGCCGAGAGTGGCAGTCTGACAATCGACGAAGGAGCAATAACAATCACCGACGGACACTGTGCATACACCCGGCGCATGAACGTTCACCGCAACAACGATATACGCCCGGCTTCGCAGGGCGCAGGATAAAAACAACAAACAAATACAATTACTATATTTCATGAAAAAATTATTCTTATCGCTCGCCGCACTGGCATCTGTGCTAACAGCCGGAGCATACGGGCAATGGACCTTGGGAGGCACACCATTTACCGTAGACACTCTCTACCACTCTACAACAGGCCCCGGCATGACATCCACCGGCCTGCGAATGTCGTGGCAGGAAAACAACAGCAGCTACACAACCAACGTACACTATAGCACAATCGATCTCAACAACCCCGACCTCGAACTCCGCGGCGTTCAGGCGCAGGATAACGGCGACCTTAAAGAAAACGTCCGCAATATGGGCACCAGAAAGACGGCCCAGGGCAAAGGCGTGTACATAGCCGGCGTGAACAGCGACTTTTTTAATATGACAGGCTCGCCAACACGCACTCTCAGCCACTCGATGGTAGACGGAGTGTACTACAACGACGGCTCAGGCGGTGCCTCATGGGCCAAATGGGCTTCGTTCGTGAATGTTTCCGGCGCCAAAGACATTCGCATCCTTCAGAATCTTACAGCCGGCAAGTACATGGTTTTTCCCGGAGGAGAAACGTACGCCTACCATATTAACGGTTCGCGCGGCGATAACTTCCTTGTTATCTACACCAGCGAGAATGCCTCCACCGGAACAAACAAGTGGGGACGCGAATGCACAATGAAATTGGTTTCCGGTAACATAAAAACCAACGACGCCGTGTTCGAGATTACATCCGAAGGCGTCGAGAATGCCGGCAACATGACAATACCCGAGAACGGTTACGTGCTTTCGGGAATCGGACGTGCGCAAACCCTTATGCAGCAGCTTCACCCTGGCGACAAGGTTTCACTTAAACCCATAATCTTCCATAATAATAAGGAAACCGACTTCATCCAATCGGTTGGCGGCTGCTCCATGCTGGTTATCGACGGCGAAGTAGCCCCGAAAGAATACTTCTCCGCAAATGTTGTCGACCACTTCACCAGCCCACAGGCCCGTACAGCCATCGGCTATAATGCCGACCGCTCGCGACTGATACTGCTTGTTGCCGACAAATATTCCAGCCTCAGCAAAGTGAACGACAGCGAGAAAAAATCCTACGGCACTTCCAGCGGCTTCAAGATGGAAACAATGGGACAACTGATGCACGCACTCGGCTGCTATACGGCAATGGCATGCGACGGCGGCGGCTCCTCGCAGCTGTACAACCACACACTGGATATCCGCAACGTTCCCTATGGCGATACCAGCTATCTGCGCCCCGTTGCCAACGGCTTCTTCGCAGTATCTACATCGCCAGTCGACGAACAGATAAGCAGCATCGAAGTTTACCAGAAGAACGTGAAACTTGCAGCTGGAGAATCTTTCACGCCTGTAGTTTTCGGATACAACAGATACGGTGTGCTGGTCAATAAGAATGTAAAAGGCTTCTCAATAGCCGTAGCTCCCGCATTAGGCACTGTGAGCGGCACTACTTTCACAGCCGGCAGTACATCGGCCGCCACACGCGGCGTTGTTACCTTCGGCGACATCGTCTGCGGCGTGGATATCACCGTCAACGACGGAGGTGCCTACATTACCTCCGGTAACGACAGCGCTCCCGTAATGACGCCGCTGCCCTACACGCCCGACGCTCCTCTGGGTTCCGACGAAGAACCTAACGCCCTCAGCGAAGTTTGGCACTTCGTTAACCAGGCCTATAACGACGGCTGGGACAAGACTGCGCCCGACTGGAGTTCATCCGACGCAATCAAATCACAATCGTGCGTACGCTTCGCAACCGGCTACAACGGTAAATTCTACACCGTGGACATGAAAACAATGTCCATTGCCGAAATCAACGAACAAGGCACCCTCACGCCCAAATACAAACTACCCGCGCTAACCGAACCCATAAACGGCACACCCGACTACTACGGTACGGCCATCAGCACCGACGATGCCGGTAACTTCCTTGTAGGACACCGCTTCACAACTCCCGAATCCTATTATGTCTGGACTGTATACAGTCCGGCCACCGGTAAAGCCAGACATTTTATAACCGACCCCGGAACTATCGCATCGCGAATCGACAATATCGGCCGCGTAGTTGGCGACCTTACGAAAGACGCCTACGTATATGTGGCTCCGAAATCTTCCGACTCCTCGGAGATGAACAAGGCCAACATTATCCACTTTTCCGGCGACGGCAACCTCGACAACGTTACGGCCACAAACGAGCTATCCTCCACAATTTACATTACATCCGCAACAAGCAACAATACCTGCACCACCATTCAGCCGCGATATGCCACTGTTAATGAAATGACCGGCAAACCTATTAACGACACATATATCTGGTACTCCAAAAGCCTCGGTATCGGAAGCGGCAGCGCATTCCTGATGTATCGCGACAACGGTATCATCTCCGACAATCTGGCACTCGACTGGGGCAACTACTCCCGTCTGAACGGCTTCGACACCTTCGAACTCGGCGGAAAACGCTACTTCGCGGTAGCCTTTACAACTGCCGATGAAACTGCCGACAACAACAGCGGCCAGAACATCTGCGTTCTCGATACAGACGGAAACATAGTGGGTGAGTGGAAGAACAAAGATTTCAAGTCGGCCAACGCCGGATACAACACTATCACCGCCCGAATTGCAGACAGCAACAACGTAGACATCTATGTTTACAACTGCACCGGCAAATTCAACGGACTCTTAACGGGTGCCATCGCCGGAGCACTGCTCCGCTTCACCACCGACACCCCGGCAGGGATTGAGGATGTTGAAATCGAGGCAGAGGAAGAGAATGCCGAACCTGTATACTACAACCTGCAAGGCGTGCAGGTGCGTAATCCCGGAAGCGGCATCTACATTGTCCGTCGAGGCAACAAAGTGAGCAAAGAATATATCCGATAATTCCCAGACTGAACAAGAGCGCCCGGCCGATGGCCGGGCGCTCTGTATATGTATCATCGGTTATATATGTCGGGCTTGTATTTGGCAAGATTGGCGGGTTGGCGGAACCAGTCTATTGTCTTGCGGAGGCCGTCCTCCAGAGTGTGCTGCGGACGCCATGATGTAAGCGATTCTATCAGCGAGTTATCGCCACAAAGCCGGTTCACCTCACTGTTGGCCGGACGGAGACGCTGAGCATCGCATACAATTTTCACATCGGCTCCCATGAGTCGTTGTATCGTGGCTACAGTATCGCCCATCGACACCTCGCGGCCCGTGGCAATATTTATGTCGCGCCCCTCGATACCCGCCGTCTCCCCGAGAGCGATAAACCCGGCAGCAATATCAGTTACAAAATTGAAATCGCGTGTTGGCGTAAGGTCGCCTAATTTGATTTGTCGGCAGCCCGATGCAATCTGGGTTATAACTGTCGGGATTATGGCACGCGCACTCTGGCGCGGACCATAAGCATTGAACGGACGTGCCGTAACCACCGGCAGCCCGAAAGCATTATAGAAGCTCTGAGCGATGGCGTCAGCACCTATTTTAGTCGCAGAATATGGCGACTGTGGCTGTCGGGGATGTTTTTCGTCGATAGGCACATATTTCGCCGTGCCGTACACCTCGCTTGTAGAAGTAACCACCAGACGACGGCAACCGGCGTCGCGCACAGCCTGACACATGTTGAGAGTTCCTTTGATATTCGTATCCACGTAGCTCTCCGGAGCCACATAGCTGAACGGAATGGCAATAAGCGCTGCCAAATGATATACGGTATCTATGCCGCCGCACAGTTCGCGACAGAAAGCGGCATCGCGCACGTCGCCACATACAATCTCCAGACCGGGGCTTTCCGCTACATCCTCGAGCCAACCCCAGTTGTTGAACGAATTATATTGAGCAAGCGCCCTCACCGAATATCCTTTGGCAAGCAAAGCTTCGGTAAGATGAGAGCCGATGAAACCATCGGCGCCGGTAACAAGTACCTTTTTTTCTTTTTCTACCATGTGCGTATGTATTTATAGACAAGGACTTTTCCTTCCGGCGAAGTTAGTACCATATCGAGGTGTCCGCCATCAAGCCGGGTTATCAGCAAAGTTTCCTCCAGTTCCGTCATGTGGAGCCAGTAGGGAGGCGCGAAGGCACCGGTTCCGGAAGGTGTATCGTCGCTGTAATTGTTGAAATCTAAAACTAACTTGTCGTCTATGCGCGACCAGGTTGCCAGACAATGGCGGCTGTCCTCGGGATTGAAAATAAGGAGGAAACGCACAACATTGCTCTGAAAACTCAATATAGCGCCCTGGGCTCCGTCCGGCAGAGAAAGAACAGTTCCGTCCTCGGTCAGTTCCATAAGCGACCACGAGCCGAACAGTTTCCCTATATTGCCATTGTTTTGCGTACAGCCGCATGTCAGCAACATAAAAATTGAGACGACAGCGAGAGATATAGTTTTCTTAATCATTTTTTGCCTAAAGTGAAATTGCCTGTATATGAAAGAGAGAGCATACAGCCCACATTAGAACCGCGTAAACCTCCCGTATCCATAGCCACATTCGCCCGTACGGACAGACCACGGAGTTTGTAAGACGGCATCCAGCGAAGACCGAACATCAGCGATGTATCCGTAAGCAGTATTATCGACGGAATGCGCCCGGCGCCACCGGCTTTCTGATAGCTGAACTTGGCTATGTACGACAGTTCGGAACCCATATAGCCCTCCAGAGCGACGTGCACACCGCGTGCACGGTTATGCTCGAATCCGGGGAGGCCGTTAAGATTGTAGAGAGGCGACAGCACGAATGGCGAGCCTATGCTCATGCCGTAGTTTGAGTACGGACCGTAAAAATCGTTATTATAGTAGTTGTCGCCGCCGGTAAGGCCCTCGGTTATGGAGCTTCCGGGATTGTCGGCGGGAGCGTAATGGATAGGACCGGACTGGTTGGTGAAATCAAAAAATTCCACAAGCACATTGCCAAGCGGACAGCTTTCCGAGAAGGTATATTGCAGTCCCCACAGGCCGTCCCATCCGTTCATTTTGCCTATGCCCGAACCATCCTCCCACGGCCATTCGAAGTATGCCGTGAGCGTGCTGCCGTTATTGAAATTGTAACGGGCTTTTAAATCCCAGGACCCAAGCGAATTGCCCTTGTAATATCCCTCGCCGGATCCTTCTATGGGAAAGAACATGTCTATAATGTCCTTGATATGGAACTTGCGGTCCTCCTCTCGCGTAATCTGGCCGCGGCGATAGTAGCGCGCCTTGCCGGCGAATTCTCCTGCAGCCTGCATGCCCACAGTAACCGATAATGGCATCGATGGTTTTGTGCGGAAGTAACAACGCTTGTAGGTGTAATAGTTGCCGGTGCAGAACAAGCCGGAATAATAATTAAAAGTTTTCTCACGCAGGCCGTCGTCCATGAACTTGCCGTACATTATCTCACCATCAATCTGCACCCATCCGTTGGTAAATGGTATGTTCTGAAAGTCGATGAAACCTGCCGATACACCCGGGATTGGTCGGGCATTGTTGCTTCGGATAAGATCGCCGGAAGAAAGATAATCGTCCACGATTCCCGAGTTCCGCTCCTTCATGCCGGCCAGAAGGTACACGCCTCTGAATTTAAGCTGCCCGAACATCTGAATCAGACGTGCCGGTGCCTGACGCACACCGCTATAGCCCCATTCGCCGTCGTTGAAGCATTTGTACCGCGCCTGCGAGCCATAGCCAAAAATGCATTCTACGCCGGCACTCCAGCTAAAACGTTTTCCAAGGTCGATTTTCTTCTCCAGCTGCCCGTCGAGCCATGCGCCGGTAGCACCTGTTACACGACCCGAGTTCCACGACCCAAGCATATATGGTGCATGCGCTCCGGACGAGGCATTGGCGATAACAGTTGCCGTATAATCGAAATCGACGCCGTATGCTGTCGCGGCAGGAATTGCCACGGCGGCCGCAAGCATTGTTATTCCGGATAATAATTTCATAAAACAACGCAACCCAAGGCTAAAAAACATTACTTGAAATTGGCCTTGATATAGTCTTCGAGAGTGAATTGAGTCTTATATTCATCGGTTCTGACAGTCTCCACTGTTCTTACCATATTAACTTTCGCAGCAGCAACGGCATGGATGAAATCGAGAATTTCACCGCAGTGGGCTGTCATTGGCGACATCGACACCGAGTGGTCGGCACCTTTAAAAATATGGAACCAGTGGTTCACACCTTTTTCGGCAAGGCTTTTGCTGATAGGATCTGAGCCCCACAGCCCCATATCGTGTACAGTGGCATCGCCGAACGGCACGTTGCTATCGGCATCGCCGTGGAAAAGGAGCATCGGCGCTGGAGTGCGCGTCCATTCCGGAGCACCATCGCTGCAGATGGCACCGGCCATAGAAATTACGCCGGCATAGTTGAATGCCGGAGGAAAGCCGGCAATGCCTCCGGTGCTTTTGCATAATTCATATTCTGCCTGCAAAGCCGTGATTGCGCCGGCACTGGAACCGCAGGCGAACAGAAGGCCAGGATTCACGCCCAAGTCGCCGCTCTTTGCAAGCACATAGCCCGTGGCGCTAAGATAGTCGGTTGTTGCGCATGTTATAGCATCCACCAGTCTGTCGGCCATATACGAAAACGAACTCAGCATCCCGGGGTTGAGATTGCTGAGTAAGGTACGGTAGTCAACAGAAATTGCAGTTACGCCATTGTTTGCAAGAAACTCAAACAATGGGAGATAGCTGGCATTGTCGCGGTGGCCGCCTACAAAGCCGCCTCCAAAAGCGAACAGAACGGCCGGAGCCGGTTCTTCTATTGCCGCACGGTAAACATCCATGCGAAGCGTATCGCCTTCTGCGATATTATAAATGTAGGTTTCCTTCCGCACAGTGCCTGCAAAGCCGGCAAAAGAAATCGCAAGCAGAAGAAAAAAAGTGAAAAACTTTTTCATATCACAAATTTATCCATTATTCCGGCACCGTGCAAATATTTGGCTGAAAAATCGTTCAATTTTCGCCAATTGGACACCGTACATATAGAAAAACCACGACATTGCCACCGAGGTTCAACATTATGTCATCGTTTCTAAGAATCCGTTGATAAAATCACTTGACCACGGGCAAATAAAACTAACAGGTAGACACTTATCCAAAGCAAACCTATGCCTTTCAAAAAAGTTGGACTCACCTTTTTATGGTTAAACAGACAGGAATCGAAAAATTATAGCTAACTTTGTAATCTATGAAATCTATGAACACTGTTAGCTATAATTTCGATTGTGTCGTTGACCGCCATAACACATGTTCCACCAAACTTGAGGAAATGGCAACTAAATTTGGAAGCTGCGATCTGCTGCCTTTCTGGATTGCGGACATGGATTTTGAAGCATGTCCATGTATTCTGGAAGCACTCCGCCACCGCCTCGATCATGGCGTACTCGGTTATACCACTGTCCCCGAAACATTCTGGACAAGTATATCTTCGTGGATGATGCGCCGTCATGAATGGAAAGTCAACAACGACGAGATAACATTCCTTCCAGGCCTGAAAAAAGGGCTTGGCCTCTGCATAAATTTTTTCACCAGACCTGGCGACAGCATTATTATCCAGCCCCCGGTCTACCACTCTTTCCACAGTGTCATCGAAGGCAACGGACGCAGGGTTGTCAACAACCCGCTTGTCATGAACGATGATGGACACTACCGAATGGATTTTGACGGATTGTCGGAACTGATACGCCGGGAACGTCCGGCAATGATGTTCCTCTGCAATCCCCATAATCCAATCGGTCTGCAATGGGACGTCCAAACGTTACGGCAGGTTGCCTCGATATGTCATGAGCACGGTATAGTCCTTATATCCGACGAAATATACAGCGACCTGATGCTCAACGGGAAAAAGCATATTCCAACGGCATCGGTATCTGAAGAGGCAGCGGCAATCACCGTAACCCTCGGAGCGCCTTCCAAAACATTCAATATTCCGGGAATTGTAAGCGCATGGACAATCATAAAATCGCCAAAATTGCGAGAGCCGTTTTTCAAGTGGCTATCGGCAAGTGAATTCAACACTCCGCCTATCGCTGCGATTGTCGCGACACAGGCAGCATACGACGGAGGAGAAACTTGGCTCAACCAGGCTCTGCAGTATCTGCAAGGCAACATCGAGTATGCCGACTCATTCCTTAAAACCGAACTTAACAACGTCGGTCTCACCCTCCCAGATGCCTCTTTCGCCATCTGGCTTGACTTCCGGAAATTCAAGCTCACTCAAGAGGAACTTGTCGGCACTCTCATCCGCCGTGGCCGCCTCGCCCTCAGCGACGGAGTATCTTTCGGACAGGAAGGAGCCGGATTCATGCGCATGAATGTCGGCACCCCGCGTCCTATTGTCGCCGAAGGCCTGCGGCGTCTGAAAGAAGCTTTCTCTCCGGCAAGTGAAACACATCTCATGAACCCGACACCCGCCTATATTAAATTCGTCAAAATGCACGGTCTTGGCAACGATTTCATATATGTGGACTGCATGGAGCGCCCGCTCGACAATCTGCCACAACTCGCAGTGAGCATGAGCCGACGCCACGTCGGTGTCGGAGCCGACGGCATCATCGCCATTCTTTCCAGCACAGTGGCCGACTGCCGGATGCGCATCTTTAATGCCGACGGTTCGGAGGCACAGATGTGCGGCAACGGGATACGCTGCGTAGCCAAATACATATACGACAACAAGATAGTAAACAAAAACCATATCACAGTAGAAACTCTCAGCGGCATCAAAACAGTCGAGATACATACCGGCATAGACGGCATGACAGATACCGTAACAGTCGATATGGGACTCCCCATCACTTCGCCGGCTTCCATTCCTGTGAGATTCGATGGCGCCATAATGACTGAGGAACCTGTGAAACTGGCCTCCGGTGAAGTGAAAGTCACAGCAATATCTATGGGAAATCCTCACGGCGTTGTATTTGTAGACAACTTCAATGACAACATTGTAGAAAATCTTGGTCCAGAACTTGAAAATCATGAAATCTGGCCGGAGAAAGCCAATATAGAGTTTGTTCGTGTCGATTCTTCCGATACTCTTTCCATGCGGGCATGGGAACGCGGTGCCGGCGAGACAATGGCTTGCGGAACCGGAGCATGCGCAGCAGCGGCCGCAGCTGTAGCGACCGGTCGGGCGAAATGGCCACTTACTATTCGTCTCATCGGTGGAAATCTGAACATAGACATAGACAAAAAGACCGGACACATAATGATGACCGGTCCGGCTGTAACAGTATTCAGCGGGACATATTATCCTTCCTACTGACAGGTTGTCACTTAAATGACTAATTTTGCCTTATGGAAACCATCTATATAGAAACCGAAAGACTGATTCTGCGATCATGGAAAGAGGCAGACAAAGCGTTATTTGCCGAAATAAACAGTAATGCTAATGTCATGAAATATTTCCCAGCTCCATTGTCAACCGAAGAATCAGACGCCTTTGCGGAACGGATCAAGACTGAGTTTGAAGAAACGGGACAAGGATTGTATGCCGTTGAGATTAAGGAAACCGGGGAATTTATAGGCTACGTCGGGTTTCACCATTTTACTTTCGACATGCCCTTCTCTCCAAACTGGGAAATAGGCTGGCGTATCTCGAACAAGTTCTGGCATAAAGGATACGCAACCGAAGCTGCTATGGCATGTATAGCCTATGCCCGCGAGAAAAAATTCTGCAAGAAACTCTACTCTTTCACGGCTGTCCCCAATATCCCTTCAGAGAATGTAATGAAACAGATAGGCATGACCTATGAAGGACTATTCATGCACCCGGCGTTAGCCGAAGGCCATTGGCTGAAAGAACACAAATTGTATTCATTAGATTTATAGACTCGCATATCCCTACCTTCCGAGGGCTACTTTTCGCAGGGTTTATAAGGTTGTTTGCAAAATTCTGTGTAAATTTGCAGGCAACAGACAGCGTTAGACGTTTCGCAAGGAACATTTAACGCCCAAATTGTTGTAATTATATTATGACAGACCAACAAACCGACATTAACAAAGGCGTTGCTGCGGTAGCGCATATTATAAGCGATGTTTTTTCGCCCATCCTTATGCCGACATACGGCATGGCAGTGGCGTTATGGCTCACTATGATGCACTATCTGCCCTTGGCAGTGCGGCTTAAAGCACTCGCCGGCATCTTCGGCATCACAGCACTAATTCCTTTTCTCTTCATCTTTGTGATGATAAAGATTGGACGAATAAACGACGTGAGTATATCCGACCGCGCCCAGCGCCCAGCCCCTTATTGCGTGTCTATAACCTGCTATGTAGGTGCCGCGTTCTTTCTCGTTGCCATGAATGCGCCGCTATGGCTTCCGGCCTTCTATTTCGGCGCCGCCGTGGTGTCGCTTCTGTCGTTGCTGATAACACACTGGTGGAAAATCAGCGCGCATGCGGGCGCTGCCGGGGGGCTTGCGGCAGGAATATTCTGGCTTGCCTGCAACGGTCTGCTTATGAACGCGACAATGTGGGTAAGCGCTGTTTTTCTGCTCGTCGGCTTTTTGGCATGGTCGCGTCTGTATCTTGGACGCCACACGCTCATGCAGGTTTTCGCCGGTGCTATGCTCGGCTTCGGCACGGTGTTCCTGATAATGTATCTCATCTCTTAAAAACAATCTGAATACAACCGGTCTTTATACATTATGAATTGCAAAGTCAGTATAATAATGGGCAGTACATCCGACCTGCCCGTAATGCGTAAGGCAGCCGACTTCCTCGAACAGATGGAGGTGCCTTTCGAACTTCATGCCCTCAGTGCCCACCGAACCCCTGCCGCTGTGGAGGCATTTGCCTCAGGCGCGCGCGACCGCGGCGTTGAAGTGATTATCGCCGCCGCCGGTATGGCCGCAGCACTTCCCGGCGTGATAGCAGCCATGACAACCGTTCCTGTTATCGGTGTGCCCATCGCATCCACCCTCGACGGTGTCGACGCAATGTATTCCATCATACAGATGCCGCCGGGCATCCCCGTAGCCACAGTCGGCATTAACGCCGCGCTCAATGCCGCTGTTCTTGCCGTACGCATCCTCGCGCTGTCCGATGCCGCACTTTCCGCCCGTTACGACGCATACTGTGCCTCGCTCTCCGAGAAAGTTCGTAAAGCCGATGCCGAACTGGCTGCTATCAAGGATTATAAATTCAAGACAAACTAAGTGGAAACACAGAACTACCGTCGCCCTACCGTTCCCGCGCGCGTAGGTGATTTATACATAGGTGCGCCGTGGCCCGTGGTGCTTCAGTCGATGACTACCACTCCGACGCTTGATACCGCCGCCTCTGCGGAGCAGACGATATCCATTGCCGCCGCCGGCGCTCAGATGGTGCGCCTCACCGCACAGGGAGTGGCTCACGCCTCCAACCTTGCCAACATCGCAAGCGAAGTACGCGCCGCAGGATGCAAAGTGCCTCTTGTGGCCGATATCCATTTCAATCCCTCCGCCGCTTTCGAGGCAGCGCTGCATGTGGAAAAGGTGCGCATTAATCCCGGCAATTTCTTCGATCCCGGACGCAAGTTCCTCAAAATGGAGTTTACCGACGAGGAATATGCCGCCGAACTGCAATCCATCCGCGACCGCTTTGTGCCGTTCCTTGACCTGTGTCGCCAGCACCACACCGCCATACGCGTGGGTGTGAACCACGGCTCGCTATCGGACCGCATAATGAGCCGCTACGGCGACGGACCGGAAGGGATGGTGGAATCGGCCCTGGAATTCCTGCGCATTTGCCGTGACGAGAATTTCACCGACGTAGTAGTGTCCATTAAAGCCTCCGACGTGCCCGTAATGGTAGCTACAGTGCGGATGTTAGTAAGCGGCATGGACAAGGAGAACATGCACTTCCCCATACACCTTGGCGTTACCGAAGCGGGAAACGCACTCGAAGGCCGCATAAAATCCGCCGTCGGCATTGGTTCGCTGCTCAGCGACGGCATCGGCGATACCATCCGCGTGTCGCTTAGCGAGGCTCCCGAAAACGAGATACCCGTTGCACGGCTGATTGCCGATTATGCCGGCGAAAACGCACGCGTCAATGCTGCCGAAGGAACGCTGTGGCCCGATGCTCCCGTCAAGCGTATGGCACATACCGTATCGGTGGCTCCCGAGAACACCGATGCATACGAGTGCTTTGTATTCGACAAGCCCGGACGTCTTTCAGCCGCCCGCAAGGCTCTGCGCGATTGCAACCGTCCGGCATTCGTTACAATGGCATATCCTGAAATCGAAGACAAGGACAAGCTGATCGTAGCTGCCGCCATCGACCTTGGTTCGCTGCTGCTTGGCGGTGAACCTGCCGCCATCGCCATCGAATCGCCCGCCGCAACACCAGGAGAATGTGCCGAGATATGCCGCAACATACTCCAGGCCGCAGGCATAGAACGTTTCAAAGCCGAGATTGTCGCTTGCCCCGGATGCGGACGCACCCTCTATGCCCTACCCGCAGTACTCGAAAAGATTAAGGACGCTTTCGGACATCTGAAACACCTCAAAATCGCCGTTATGGGCTGCATTGTGAACGGTCCCGGCGAAATGGCCGGAGCCGACTACGGCTATGTTGGCGGCGGACCCGATAAAATAAGCCTTTACCGCGGGACGGAATGTGTGGTGAAGAATATTCCGCAGGACGAGGCCGTAGCGCGTCTCGAGGAACTTATCAAGGCCGACGGCCAGTGGATAGAACGCCCATGAAGCTTCCGCAGCCATCGACTGTAACGTTCGCCAACGGACTGCGGATGGTTCATCTGCAGCACCGCAATGTGGGCGCCGGAATCTTCGGAGTGGTTGTGCGAGCCGGAAGCGCCGATGAGAGTGTGGAAGAGCAGGGCCTCGCCCACCTTGTGGAGCATACAATCTTCAAAGGCACCCGGCACCGCTCTCCCTGGCATATAATAAACCGCATGGAGGCCGTCGGAGGCGAGCTCAACGCCTTCACCACCAAGGAAGAAACCACAGTATACAGCATTTACCCCGGCGGCAATGCCGCCAGGGCCATCGAACTTGTGGCCGACCTTGTGCTCAATTCCGTTTTTCCCGACAAGGAGATAGACAAGGAACGCGAGGTGGTGCTGGACGAAATATACTCCTACCGCGATACCCCGAGCGATGCCGTTTTCGACGATTTCGAAGACCAGGTATTCGCCGGTTCGCCGTTGGGGCACAATATTTTGGGGACTCCCGAATCGGTACGTCGCCTCGTCAGCGCCGACTGCCGCAGTTTTTTGGACAGATTCTATACCTCCGGAAATATCGTGGCATTTTACAGCGGACCTCAGAGCCAGGGACGCATAGCTGCACTTGTAGAAAAACACTTCGCTCCTTTGGCCGCCGGAACCGGCTGTCAGCGACGACAGGACAATATCTTTGTTCCGTCCAATAATACTGTCCGCCTCGACGGTCTGCACCAGTCGCATGCCGCACTCGGCATTCCCGTGGCAAGCATATTCTCCGACGCCCGTTTCGCAGATTTTCTTTTCGCGAATCTTATCGGAGGCCCCGGCATGAACTCCCTGCTGAACGTGGAACTGCGCGAGCGCCGAGGTCTTGTGTACAATGTGGAGGCCAGTTCCTCGCATTTCTCGTCAGGAGGTTTGCTGACGGTGTACTTCGGCTGTGATGCCGAAGATACCGAACGCTGTCTGCGCATATGCCGCGACACAATGCGGCACCTTGCCGACACTCCCGATGCCGCACTGGCAAGAACCCTGGCGAAGGCTAAACGCCAGTACCTCGGGCAGCTTGCCGTTGGATCTGAAAACCGCGAAAACCGCATCATGTCCATTGCCCGCGAGATGCTGTACAAAAACGGGCTGTCGCCCGAAGGATATGTCCGCAATACCATCGAGGCCGTACAGCCTGCCGACATAAAAGCCCTTGCCTTGCAGCTGGCCAACCCGTCCACTCTAATATATCTGCCAAAATAATATGCGAAGAATCTCCATCATTCTCTGTACCGCACTGTTAGCACTAATCGCCGGATGTTCCGACGGGAAACAGACTGCTTTAGGAAACTATGCCGTACGCCAGAACCGCGAATGCCCCCAGGTTATAGATTCAGAACTTGTGCTGTCGCAGTACAGCTACGACACCGACGCAAACCTGTTTACAATAAACTATACGTGCACCGAACAGGCCAATACGGTGCGCGACATGAGGATGTCGGAGACCCCGCTGCGCCGTATCATAGCGCAGAACCTACAAGGCAAGCAGTTGGAGGAACTTTCCGGGTTGCTTACAGAAGCCGGCGCTGCCATGAGGCTGCGCTTTATTGGTAAGATAACCGATGACACACTCGATATCGACTTCTCTCAAGAACAGCTACGCGAGATTGCCGCACACAAGAATAGCACGGTGAGCGACACCGAACGCATCGAGGCTCTTATGGCAAACGAGAACGCCCGTTGTCCGCAGAAAGTAGACGGCGACAGGCTAATCATATCCTCAGTTACCGTAGACAGTGCCTTTGTGGAGGTAGCTTATGTTTTCGACCCAGCCGTATACAACTTCCGCGATATAGATTCCCTGAGCCTTGTAGACCAGTTCAGGCCACTGCTGCAGGAATCGCTGCAATCGGCGCAGGGTGCGGAACAGCTTGCGCTTATGAAGGCTCTGAATCTGGGAATGCGCTACCGATTCGAAGCAAACGACAGTGCCGCGCCGTTCTGCATCTACTTCCTGCCACAGGAGATTGCCGAATACTGATTCACTGTGAATACGCCACACAAACTTTAATCATTTTCCGGTGTTGTAGAAATATCACGGCGCCCCGCGTGCGGAGCGTTGCGGTATTCATTATAATATAACCCGGAGATGAAGAAACAGATACTTGACGGATGTACGGCGGCCGCGCATGTGGCTTACGCCATGAGCGATGTAGCAACAATCTACCCTATCACACCAATAGCCTCTATGGGCGACACCGCCCAGAAATGGGGTCTTGAAGGCCGCAAGAACCTTATGGGACAAGCTCTTGAAGTCCGCGAAATGGAAAGCGAACTCGGGGCCGCCGGTGCCGTACACGGAGCCGCTGCCGCAGGCGCGCTGGCAACCACATTCACCGCGTCGCAGGGACTTATGCTCATGATTCCCAACATGTACAAGATTTCCGGCGAACTGCTGCCGGTAGTTTTCCATGTTGGATGCCGCTCGCTTGCAACGCACGCGCTTTCCATATTCGGCGACCATCAGGATGTTATGGCATGCCGTGCCACCGGATTTGCCATGCTCGCATCGGCATCGGTTCAGGAAACTATGGATCTTGCCGTGGTGGCGCATCTTGCAGCTATCGAAGGTTCACTGCCGGTGCTGCACTTTTTCGACGGCTGGCGCACATCGTCCGAAATGGATACCATCGAGGTTATCGACTACGAGGAAATACGCCCATTGGTGAACTGGCAGAAAGTAGAGCAATTCCGCCGAAGCGCCATGAATCCCGAACATCCCACAGTGCGCGGCTCCTGTCAGAATCCGGATGTATATTTCCAGAACCGCGAAGCTCCAAACAAATACTACGACGCTTTTCCCCAGATAGTGCAGGAGGCGATGGACAAGGTTGCGGGAATTACAGGGCGCCGGTATCATCTCGTTGATTACCAGGGAGCGCCTGACGCCGACCGTATTATTGTGGTGATAGGTTCCGCGGCAGATGTAGTGAGTGAGACAGTGGATTATCTGAACCGGGAGATGGGCTACAAGACCGGTGTGATAAAAGTGCGTCTGTATCGGCCCTTTCCAGTTGAGGCATTCCGCGCGGCACTCCCCAAAAGTGTACGTACCATTGCCGTACTCGACCGCACAAAAGAACCCGGCGCACAGCACGAGCCTTTATGTCAGGACATTATATCGGCCCTTGCCGGTACCGACAAATCCGGTGTCCGCATAATCGGCGGCAGGTATGGTCTTTCGAGCAAGGATTTCAATCCCTCGATGGTAAAGGCAGTGTTCGACGAAATGGCGAAAGAAAGCCCCAAAGAACAGTTTACGGTCGGCATACACGATGATGTTACCCATCTGTCGCTCGACTACAGCCAGACAGTAGAAACCGACGCCGCCACACACAGCTATCAGTCGATATTCTACGGCATCGGCAACGACGGCACCGTGGGCGCCACCAAACAAGTGGCGGCAATAATCGGCAACACACCCGGGCTCTATGCACAGGCGTATTTCAGCTACTCGGCCAAGAAGTCGGGCGGCTACACGATATCGCAGCTGCGTATCGGCAAAGCGCCGGTTAAGTCGGCCTACGGCATAGAACAGGCCGATTATGTCGGCTGCCACAAGACATCGTATGTCAACCGCTTCGATATGGTCGGCAAAGTGCGCCCCGGCGGTATTTTCGTGCTTAACTCGCCGTATACACCACAGCAGATGTGCTCGCGCCTGCCTCTTTCCATGCGCAAGGCCATCGCCGACAAAAAACTGAAATTCTATAATATCGATGCCTACCGCATAGCTGCCACCTGTGGTCTTGGCGAGCATGTGAACATGCCGATGGAAACTGTTTTCCTTTATCTGAGCGCGATAGTTCCGTTTTCCGAGAGCGTCGCCGCACTCAAAGAACAGATAAAAGCCACATACATCCACGAGGGCGGCGAGGTTGTAAAGAGAAATCTCCGCGCGGTAGAGATGGCGGTATACGCTCTTGCCGAAGTGGATTATACGAAAGTAGACGGATGGACCACAGCTCCGGAAATCACATTGGCACGCAATCCACGATATGCCACACCCGCACTGAAATCTTTTATAGAGAACATCCATACACCCTGCATGAAAGGCATTGGAGACAACATCCCCGTTTCGGCACTCAATCCCGCCGGTATAATGCCTATGGGTACCACAGCCTACGAGCATCGACGCATAGCCACCAGAGTTCCCGTATGGAACGCCGACAAATGCGTGCAGTGTACGGAGTGTTCGCTGGTTTGTCCCCATGCCGCTATCCGACCATTCGTACTTACTTCCGATGAAGCAGCGAAGGCGCCCGAAGGTTTCGCAATGAAAGATGCCAAGGGCGCGTCCGCCCTCGAGGGATACAAATTTCATATACAGAACTTCGTAGAGGACTGCCTGGGATGCTCGTCATGCTCAATCATCTGTCCAGGCCACGCCCTGGAGATGACACCGATACACGATGTTCTCGACAAAGAAATTCCGATGGTGCAATGGGCTATGGAGAATGTAACTCTCAAGAACAATCTGCTGCCCCGCGCCACCGTAAACGGCTCGCAGTTGCAGCAGCCGGGCCTCCAGTTCTCCGGTGCATGCGCAGGCTGTGGCGAAACACCGTATGTGAAGCTGCTCACGCAGTTGTTCGGCGACCGCATGCTGATTGCCAACGCTACCGGATGTAGCTCTGTATGGGGTGCCAACTTTCCGTCCAACAGCTATACAGCTGCTCCAGACGGTCGCGGCCCCGCATGGGGAAACTCCCTGTTCGAGGACAACGGCGAATATGGATTCGGCATGCTTGTGGCAATGCAGCAGCGCAGACGCCGTGTGGCTGCCAAAGTTCGCGCACTCATCGACGACACCGACACACTCCCATACCTCAAAGTTCCTCTGCAGGCGTGGTATTCCGCAATAGACGACCCCGAACTGTCGCGTGAGACGGGATGCCAGCTCGCAGCCATGCTCGAACCCGTCAAAGATGTCAATCCGGCCTATGCCGACCTGCTCAACGATGCCGATATGTTCGGTAAAAAGACCGTATGGAGCATCGGCGGCGACGGCTGGGCTTACGATATCGGCTTTGCCGGACTCGACCATGTCCTTGCCTCTGGTGAACCTGTCAAGATACTGGTGATGGATACCGAATGCTACTCAAATACAGGCGGACAAACCTCAAAGGCTACGCCCCGCAGTGCCGTGGCCAAATATTCGCCCGACGGCAAGCGTGTGGCGAAGAAGGAACTTGGGCAGATGATGATGACATACGGTTCGGTCTATGTGGCTTCTGTTGCCCTGGGTGCCAACTATCAGCAGACCATCGACGCCCTCGAGGAAGCCGAACGCTATCCCGGGCCTGCCATCGTAATTGCCTATTGTCCATGCATTGTACACGGAATCCGTCCGGGTCTGGGACACTCCATTGTTGAGCAGCGCCGCGCCGTAGAAGCCGGATACTGGCAACTGTACCGATACGATCCACGCAAGGCTGCCGAAGGACAGAAGGCCCTTACTATCGACGGCATCGTGCCCGGTCCGGACAACAGCGGCACAAACGGCTCCGACGCCCTTACAGCATCGCCGCGATATCCCAGCACCGAACCAGTACGTACAGTAGACGAATACGTGAACAACGAGGACCGCTATGCCGACCTGCTTATGACCGATCCCTCGGAAGCCGGCATCTTGCGCCCCAAACTGCAGGCCGACTGCAACCGCGCTGCCGATAATCTTCACTATCTGTCGAAAAAGAAATAGACATTTGCTCTGCAAAAAAAGGTGCCGTCGTCGCGACGGCACCTTTCTACGATTTTATGAACAATTATCTTTAATTCTTATTTATTTTGCTTCCCAGCCAAGTGCACTGGCGCCGAGAACTGCGGCGTCGGCTTCCTTGAGTTCGCTGAGCATTACTTTCGCTTTGCCCTTGAATACGCCGAGCATATTCTTGTCCATCGCTTCGCGCAGGGGACGTAGCAACAGTTCGCCGCTCTTGGCAAGGCCACCGAATAAAACAAACGCAGCGGGCGAGGAGAACACCATCATATCGGCAAAAGCCTCGCCAAGGATAGTGCCTGTATATTCGAAGATGTCTTTAGCCATGCTGTCGCCGTTCATGGCGGCATCGTAAACGTCTTTCGAGGTTATGCTCTCGATAGGCAGATTGCGCAGCAGCGACGGCTCATTGCGAGCTTCGAGGAACTCACGGGCCGTGCGAGCAACGCCGGTAGCCGAACAATATGTTTCCAGACATCCGGTTCGACCGCAGCCGCAGAGACGTCCGTTGTTACGTTTTACAATCACGTGGCCAAGCTCACCGGCGAAACCGTCGTGGCCGTAGACGAGCTGACCGTTTATAACGATGCCCGAACCTACGCCGGTGCCGAGGGTAATCATGATAAAATCTTTCATACCACGGGCGCAACCGTAGGTCATCTCACCTAAAGCTGCGGCATTGGCGTCGTTAGTGATAGCTACGGGAATACCGAATTTATCGCTTACAATCTGTGCCAGGGGCATGTTACTCCAGGGGAGGTTTACAGCGTTCTCGATGTTGCCGGTGTAGTAGTTGGCATTAGGTGCGCCAATGCCTATACCCTGAATCTTGTCGACAGCATCGTTGGCGGCGATAAGACGGGTAGCTTCGGTATGGAGTTCTTCGAGGTAGTCCTCGAAGTTAGCGTGTTTGCCTGTTTTGATAGAAGAGCTGGCAATAACATTGCCGCGGGCGTCAACGATACCGAAAACGGTGTTGGTACCGCCTATGTCAATACCTATTACGTAAGGTTTCATGGAATATGTTGATATTAGAGTTAAATTTCTGCTCAAAATTAGTAAAATTTTCCCAATGCCGGCAAAGTACACCCGAAAAAAGCATATAAAAAAGCTTAACACCGAAAACCACATTGAAATTGCACATATAAAACCCTGCGGCGGGATGGAAATGTCGGAAATTGTGCGTAATTTTGCGCTGATAAGCATAATTCTTTCCATCATGAATAAAATAGCAATAACAGCAGGTGCAATGCTTGTGGCTGCTACGGCGGCCGGTCAGGCAGCTGATTTCAAAAGCACCACAGGCATATTCGACGCCGACGCGATGCAGGCCCTCGGCCGTGTAGCCGGCCCGGCGGTGTCGCCCGACGGAAAAACAGTACTTTTCGGAATTTCCTACGAGAACCTTGCCGAGAACAATTCCAATAACGACCTGTATACCCTCAGCCTTGCCACGGCAGGCGCAACTCCGGTACGCATAACCGAAACGCCCAAAAGCGAAAGCGGCGCCGTATGGATGGCCGACGGCCAGCATATAGCCTTTATGTATCCCGACACCGACGGTAACATGCAGATATGGATGATGAATGCCGACGGAACCGGACGCCGTCAGGTGAGCGAACATCCGGGCGGTATATCCGGCTTCCTTTTCTCGCCCGACGAATCCAAGGTGGTAGTTATCGGCAATGTAAAATATGCCCGTTCTGCCGGTGATCTCTATCCCGACCTACCTAAAGCTACGGGCCGCGTTATCGATGACCTTATGTACAAACACTGGGACGAGTGGGTTACCGAAATTCCTCATCCTTTCATCGGCGCTTTCGACGGCACCAAGGTTACCGGGCTGAAAGATATCATGGCCGACGAGCCTTTCGAGGCACCCATGAAGCCCTTCGGAGGCGTGGAATCGTTCGCATGGCACCCCGACGGCAAGATGCTGGTTTATGTATCGCGCAAGAAAACGGGCATGGAGTATTCACTGTCTACAAACTCCGACCTGTACATTTATAATATAGAATCGGGCGAGACACACAACCTTACAGAGGGCATGATGGGCTATGACACGATGCCCGCTTTCTCGCCCGACGGCAAATATCTGGCATGGCTCTCGATGGAACACGACGGCTACGAGAGTGACCGCAACCGTCTTTTCATTATGGATTGTGCCACCGCCGAGAAGCATGACCTAACAGCCAACTGGGATTATACCATCGACGAATTCGCATGGGCTCCCGATGGAAAAGACATATATTTTGTTGCTCCCCAGGACGGCGTGATTCCCGTTTTCAGCATCAACGTGAAAACAGCGGCCGTAAGCAAGCTCACCGACGAGTGTGCCGACTTTACAACGCTCTCGCCCGTCGGCAAGAACAGTGTGATTACGATGAAACACTCCATGCTGCGCCCCAACGAGCTGTATTCAATCACTCTCAAGGGCAAGAAAGCGCCCGAGGTTAAGCAGCTTACAGATGTAAATGGAGCTGTATTCGCTCAGCTCGACATGCCCGTTGTGAAGAAGCGTATGGTACCCACAACCGACGGCAAGCAGATGGTTACCTGGGTGGTATACCCGCCCAAGTTCGACGCCAACGCCAAATATCCCGCCATTCTTTACTGTCAGGGCGGTCCGCAGCAGGCTGTAAGCCAGTTCTGGAGCTACCGCTGGGACCTTGCACTTATGGCATCGCACGGATATATCATGATTGCTCCCAACCGCCGCGGTCTTCCCGGCTTCGGCAGTGAATGGAACGCACAGATTTCCAAGGACTATCCAGGACAGAACATGCAGGACTACCTTGCTGCTGTAGACGACATGAAAAAAGAAAGCTACATCGACGGCGCGCACATAGGCGCCACGGGCGCAAGCTACGGCGGATTCTCCGTATATTATCTCGCCGGCATCCACAACCACCGCTTCGCAGCCCTGTTGGCCCACGCAGGTATCTTCAATATGGAAGACCAGTACCTAAACACCGAGGAAATGTGGTTCGCCAACTGGGATATGGGAGGCGCCTATTGGGAGAAGGACAACAAGGCTGCTCAGCGCACTTTCGCAAACTCTCCCCACCGCATGGTAGACAAATGGGATACCCCCATAATGGTGAGCCACGGCGAACTCGACTTCCGAATTCTGGCATCGCAGGGCATGGCTGCCTTCAACGCCGCCAAACTACGCGGAATTCCCGCCGAAATGGTTATCTACCCCGACGAGAACCACTGGATTCTGAAACCACAGAATGCCGCACTATGGCAGCGTCTGTTCTTCCGCTGGTTCGACAAATGGCTGAAACCCACGGCTGAATAATGTCCAAGACCAAGCTGCGCAAAGAACTCGAAACCTTCAGCACCGAACAGCTCAGGGATTTCGTGATGGCCGTATACGACTCGTCGAAAGAGGCCAAGGCGTTCATGGAGTTCTTTCTGAATCCAGACGCCGATGCTTTACTCGAGCAGAAGACGACTGCCATTGCCAAGGAGGCAAACCGCAGCAAATACGGTAGAGCAAAGGCGCGCACATCGGTTATAAAACAGCACATAAAGAGTTTTGAGGCCTACGGTGTAGGCGACGAGTATGTAACAAAACTGATGTTCAACGCCCTGTGCATGCTCATCGGACAGGAACAGTTCCTTCGCTACACCACATCGCATGAAAAGTGCGTTCAGACCATCCTCTGGCAGTACCTTGGCAAATGTCATGCCAACGGCAAGCTTGAAGATGCACTTAAAAACATGGACCTTATTCTGAACATCCGCGGCTACGGCACACAAACGTTCCGCAACCGCGTGCGAAGCTGGACCGACAGCTTTCTGAGCGACGCACAGATTACAGATCTGACACTTAATAAAAAGTGAACAAAGATTTTGCGCCCTCATGCTCCGATTACAGAAAAATTTCGTAAATTTGCACCATAAAACACAAACCAAATAGCAAGCTATTAAAAGACTATTATGAAAATTCAAAAAATCATCGGTCGTGAGGTTCTCGACTCCCGCGGCAACCCCACAGTAGAAGTAGACGTAATTCTCGAATCCGGCGCACGTGGCCGCGCATCTGTTCCCTCGGGAGCATCCACCGGCGTTAACGAAGCCCTCGAACTCCGCGACGGCGACAAGAGCCGTTACATGGGCAAAGGCGTCCTCAAAGCAGTGGCCAACGTAAACGGCCCAATCGCTGCAGCTCTCGTAGGCATGAACGCCCTCGACCAGATTGCAATTGACGAAACCATGCTTGCCCTCGACGGTACCGACACCAAGAGCAACCTCGGTGCAAACGCCATCCTCGGTGTTTCCCTCGCTGTTGCCAAGGCTGCTGCCGACTACCTCGACCTGCCCCTCTACAAATACATCGGCGGCTGCAACACCTATGTTCTCCCCGTTCCCATGATGAACATCATCAACGGCGGCGCTCACTCCGATGCTCCCATCTGCTTCCAGGAATTCATGATTCGTCCTATCGGCGCTACCTCCTTCCACGAAGGCATCCGCATGGGTACAGAAGTATTCCATAACCTCAAGAGCGTTCTCAAAGAGCGTGGCCTCAGCACCGCAGTAGGCGACGAAGGCGGTTTCGCTCCCAAGCTCAACGGTACTGAAGATGCCCTCAACTGCATCATCAAAGCTATCGAAAAAGCAGGCTATGTTCCCGGCAAAGACGTTACTATCGGTCTCGACTGCGCTTCCTCCGAATTCTACGAGGACGGCAAGTACCACTACAGCCACCTGAACAACGGCGCTCCCAAGGAAGAAAACGGCAAGACCCTCACAAGCAAGGAACAGGCCGAATACCTCGAGAAGCTCATCAACGAATTCCCCATCGACTCTATCGAAGACGGTATGGCCGAAAACGACTGGGAAGGCTGGAAAGTCCTCACCGACCTTATCGGCGACCGCTGCCAGCTCGTTGGCGACGACCTCTTTGTAACCAACGTTAAGTACCTCGAAAAAGGTATCGAACTCGGCTGCGCCAACTCCATTCTCGTTAAGGTTAACCAGATCGGTTCTCTCACCGAGACCCTCCGCGCTGTTGAACTCGCTCAGCGTAACGGCTACACCGCAGTTATCTCCCACCGTTCCGGTGAAACAGAAGATGCCACAATCGCCGACATCGCTGTTGCCACCAACGCCGGCCAGATCAAAACTGGTTCTGCAAGCCGCTCCGACCGTATGGCCAAGTACAACCAGCTGCTCCGCATCGAAGAAGAACTCGGCGAAGCTGCTCGCTACGGCTACGGCAAAAAGACCCGTCGCACAGAATAATTCCTTCGCGGATTATAGTAAAAAAGGCTGCTCCGGCAGCCTTTTTTACTATCTTCTTGCAAAACGGAAGTTTTGCGTAACTTTGGACAAAAATATCTATGGATTTCGAAGAAGCAATACACGCACGCCACTCTACAAGGAAGTTTGTTTCCGAACCGGTTCCGGCTTCCGTTACGGAGAAACTGACGGAGATATGCACCGCCCACGACCCAATTGACGGCGAACATGCACGCATCTGCATTGTAAACAAAGCCGTCGGTGGCAAAATAGGAACATACGGCGTCATTTCCGGTGCCGAACACTTTCTTGTGCTCTGCTATACCGAAGGCGATGCACTTGCGCCCGTAAACGCCGGCATGAAAATGGAGCGCGTGGTACTATGGCTCACGGCTCACGGCATGGCTACATGCTGGCTCGGAGGTACTTTCTCTGCAGGAGACGCTGCAAGAGCTGCCTCGCCGACCGAAGGCGAGACTATTCCTGCGGTGGTGGCTTTCGGTATAGGCGCCAAAAACGACACGTTATTTTCCCGCCTCACAAAATGGATGGCAAAAAGCAAACAGCGCAAGCCTTTCGACGAACTGTTCGAAGTGAGCACTGGTTCTCCATTCCATGCAGCATTGGAAATGATGCGACTTGCTCCGTCGAGCCTCAACTCACAGCCGTGGCGTGCTATTGCCACAGACAAGCGCGTAGATTTCTATACCGTCAAGGCAAGCGACGGAGCCCGTATGGACCTCGGCATAGGTCTATCTCATTTCGCCCTCACGGCTCCAGCCGGGAAATGGACAACCGATGACGCTCTGTTACGCGATGGCTGGCACTATGTTATCTCCTACACCATATACTGATTATTTATGCGGCTATATATTAATGTATAATTACGAATACACTATCAATTATCATATATTAAGAAAACCGCACTATAAACAAAAGATTATTTTTTCAAAGATTTTCATCAAAAATATTGCATTTGTGATGAAAACGCTGTATATTTGTGATGACTTAGGCTGAAACCTTTTCACCTAACTATCTAAACCATAATATCTATAAAATTAACGGCCAGCAGCATGTCTGATTCTCCAGTTTATGCATTGAGCATTCAACCAATGCGATTCCCAACACATTATACATCGCAATCTGCAAAGGCGTCCCGCTACCTAAGCCGGATGCCGAGATGCTGCCGTTCTACACCTAAAGCCAGCTAAAGTCATTGTTACAACCTCCAATCCTTTCCAAAGGGGCTGCGGAAGCGGCCCCTTTTTGTGTTGTGCGCAACTGGCTTTAAAAACCCTAATTTTGTTACATTTCAATGTCATACAAGCAACATTAGCATGACATTTTGATGTGTGTAACAATCCTGTAACAATTAAGTCCAATATTAATATCCTAATTTTCAACGGATTAATAGTTAAAAATTAAGTTGATGCTTGCATTAACATTATTTTACACTTTTCTTCTTGATTTTGCTTAATCTGCCTATAAATTTGCATCAAAATCAAAGAAAAAATCAGAAACTAATTCTAAAAAATATTCATCATGGCATCGACTAAATTCATCGACAATCTTACAGCTCTTCAGGCAAATCTTCTGAATTTTGCCTACATGCTCACCAATAACCGCGACGACGCATACGATCTTCTTCAGGACACGATGGTAAAAGCCCTCGACAACGAAGAAAAGTACACAGCAGGAACAAACTTCAAAGGCTGGGTGTTCACCATCATGCGCAACAACTTTATCAACAGCTACCGCCGCAACGTACGCACAGCCACCATCGTGGACACCACCGACAACATGTACCTGCTGAACCTTGGCGAAAGCACAGTGGAATCTCCCGAAGAATCGTATGGCGCCACCGAAATCAGCAAAGCAATAAACGAGTTCTCCGACGAATTCCGCATTCCTTTCTCCATGCACGTAGCAGGCTACAAGTACAGCGAGATAGCCGAGAAGATGAATCTGCCCCTCGGCACTGTAAAAAGCCGAATCTTTTTCGCCCGCAAAAGACTACAGGAGCGCTTCAGCGATTATCGCTAATCAGTTATCCTTCCATCCACACAAGTCGAGAAAACACTCTCTCCGATATTGATGCTACGATACCGACACAATTTACCTAAGCCAAGAATATGATTCAAGTGTACAAGGGGGTGTCCTTCGGGACTTCCCCGATTTATTTTATATATGCCTATATGCCGTTTTGGAAATTCTGCGTAAATTTGCAGACAACAAACAAGAGCAACCAGCCGATAACTGAAAAGTGAGCGATTTCCAGAACAAACTACGCCAGGAACAGCAGCTACGCCTGCAGCAACGCCTGAACCCGCAAAGCGTTGCCTTAGGCCGCATGCTTGAAATGAGTGTGCCCGAACTGGAAGATGAGGTACGCCGCGAACTTGACGAGAATCCGGCACTTGAGACGCTGAACAGCCCTGCAGAAACGGAACATTCCGAATTCTCCGAGACATCGGAGCAGTTGCAGCTTGCCGACTATGCCGACAGCGACGACGCCCCAGCATATCTGCACCGGGCTGCCAACAGCGATGACAACGCCCACATAGAAGCCTCGAGCTTTGCGGCGGACGAGGGCGAATCGATGGGCGAAATACTTATGCGACGTCTTGCAAGCGAAAGCGAGCTAAGCCAGGAACAGCTACGGATTGCCGCACACATAATCGGCAATCTGGACGACAACGGTTATCTGAGACGTAGCCTCGACGATATTGCCGACGACATTGCCATTATAGAGGGTGTGTACACCAACCCCTCCGACATGACATATGTTTTCGACCAGGTGCGTATGCTGGACCCGGCAGGAATATGCGCCACGGATCTCCGCGACTGCCTTATGCTGCAACTGGACAGGCGCAGGAACAGTGTAACCCTGCGCATTGCCAAGGAGATTGTAGGAAACTACTTCGACCTTTTTTCAAAAAAACATTTCGACCGCATCCAGAGCCAGCTTGGCGTCAACCGGGAGGAAATGGAAAAGGCACTCGCCCTTATCCGCAGCCTCAATCCCAAACCGGCGTCGGCATTAGAGACCGGTCGCGCCGTCGGACGCGCGGCCGCAGTAACTCCCGATTTCTATCTGGACTATGACGCGACCGACGATACCTTCAGCCTGAGCCTTCCCGGCAATATCCCGGAACTTGGCATAGAATCCACCTTCGCTGCCGCGGACACCGACGCCGGCGACCATGCTGCGGCGGCCTTTATACGCCGCAAGCGCAACGAGGCCACATCGTTCATCCGTCTGCTAAGCCAGAGGAACAGCACCCTTATGTCCATCGGGCAGGCAATTGTAAAGCTACAGCGGGATTTCATGCTCAGCGGCGACAAGGCCGACATAAGGCCGATGATTCTCAAGGACGTGGCAGCAATTACGGGGCTGGATTTATCCGTGATATCGCGCGCCACATCGGGAAAATATATCCTGACACCGCACGGACTTTACCCGCTGAAGCTATTTTTTAACGAGCGTCCCGACGCCGATACCGATGTATCCACCCACGAGATACTGGACACTCTTACAAAACTGATTGACAAGGAGGACAAGCGCCATCCACTGTCCGACCAGGCGCTTTGCGACGCCCTGTCCACCGCTGGCTACGATATCGCGCGCCGGACAGTCGCCAAATACCGCGAGCGCCTCGGTATACCCGTCGCCCGCCTACGCCGCAATTTCTGAAAGGTCATTATATATTTTTTACATTCTGTTTGCATTTTTGCACGGGATAGCGTATTTTTGCAAAGTCTTTCCAGAAAACACAGGAAACAGTACGACAGAAGAAATTTATAGCCCGGCTTCCGTCATACTTCACAAAACGGGCTTTGTTTATTCCTATGAAAAAAGTTTTTACCCTATTCCTTGGATTTGCACTTTGTTCCTCGCTGAACGCGCAGACAATCAAAACTCTTTCGTTCGGACTCGGCACTCCGGGCATTGACGAGCCTCAGCTTATGGGTCTTAGCATCTCGCCAGACGGCAAATACGCGTGCGGCGCCATAGAGAGCGGCTCGGGCTACTTCATCGCCGACATCGAAAACGATCAGGTAAAATTCGAAATTGCAACAGATGACGAAGGTGCCGAGCTGCGGCATGTTGCCAACAACGGAGTTGCCATCGGCTACAACGGCCCCGGCGTAACGTACTCGTTTGAGGGCATCGAAACAGTTCTTGCCACACCATCCGACGAATACAAATATGTTCTGGGAGAGGCTCTCTCGAACGACGGCAGTGTTCTCGTAGGTTCTCTTGTAGCAAAAGGGTATCTTACACATGCTGCATATTCCAAAGACGGTGGCACATGGACCCTCCTGCCCGAAGCCGACAAAGATGTGCTCGGCGACTATGCCGGCCAGGGCTCTTCCGCAAAATATATCAGCGGCGACGGCAAGGTGATTCTCGGATACGTAGGCAGTTTCGGCCCTGCCACCCTGTGGATTGAAAACGAAAACGGCGAGTATGTTATCGACCCGATTTTCAGCAAATATATAATTATGAACGAAGAGGACCTGAATAATGGTGAAAAAGTTCTCTACGACATGCAGCCTATGGGAATAAGCAACAACGGCAAATATGCTCTCTGCCAGGGTATCATGCGAGCCGAAGGTTATGCCTCGAGCGTACCAGTTGTATATAATGTAGAAACCAAGGAACTCACCATCTACGACGAACCCCAGAATATCGATCCCGACGGTTACGGACTTCTCCCCACCGCAATCGCCAACGACGGCACCTTTGTAGGTATCATCGGCTCACAGCCTCTGTATATGAGCGCCGGCAGCTTCATCTGGACGGCCGGTGATTCCCAGGCCTCTACCTTAGGACAGGAATATCCGATATATGAAGAAACTTTCGGATTCCCGGATGCCATAGGCTACTGCCTGCCTACCGGTATATCGGCCGACGGCCGCTACATTCTCGGCTACGGTTTCTACAGCCCCGATTTCGAGGATCCGGAAGCTCCGGCATATTTCACTACATATGTTATTGATGTAAACGGAGATCCGACTGCCGTTGAAACCATAAAACCTGCCGAGGACCTGACTATCGACCAGATTTACTCCATCGACGGCAAACGTATGGAAAGACTGGGTAAGGGTATCAACATAATCCGTATGTCCGATGGCTCGGTACGGAAAGTTCTTAAATAACAGATACGATTAATCTATAGCACAACGGGTGCGACTCTCTGGCAGAGCCGCACCCGTTTAATTATAACAGCTGTTGGTGTTATCTTATGATGACTTTCACATTACGTCCGCCGTGGCTGCGGATATATGTTCCTGCCGACGGATTATCGATTTTCTGACCGGCAAGGTTGTAATAGATTACTTCGCCGGCATCGTCGCCGACAACAGAACCGATACCTGTGGTAGCTTCCTCCTCTATGCTTTGGAATTTCTTCCACTGCGAAGCGGCCATATATGCCTCCAAAGAGCCTTGCGGTACCGTGAGAATGGCGGTGGAATAAGTGTTTTCGCTGAACGAATTACGTGCCAGTTCGGGAGGATTCACCGCATACGACCGTACGGTTTTGAAATCAATGTTCTGGAAGGCGTTCATGCCTATTGAAGCGACGCCTTCGCCAATGGACAGGCTGCGCGCAGCTGTACAACCCGAGAAGGCCTGTATGCCTATGGCCTTAACACTTGCGGGAACCGTTATCGTTTCGGCGACTTTATAATTCATAAAGGCATAATTGCTGATGGAGGTTACACCGTAAGGGATGTCGAGATTCGTAACTTCCTTGCCGTCGAGCACAATTACAGCCCCGGCATAAAGGGGATTTGCGGTATAGTTTCCAAAAGTTATTTCTGCCCATGCGGCCAGCGAAGTGATATTCAAATATTTCACAGGGGTGCCGGTGAATGCCCCTGTTCCGATTTCCGCTATGCTTTCGGGGATTGTTACAGTCTCCAAGGTTTTCATGTTTGACAGCGAATAGTTTCCTATCCTTACGGTACCGTCGGGAATGACGCTACAGTCTACAGGAATGCCCTCGCTGTTGAAAAGCGTGGCGCCGTAATTAAGCGGACTTGCCGAGGCGTCCTTGAAGTCTGTCGAAATCCACGATTCAAGCGTGGGAGTATACACTTCGGCAATCGATTCAGACTCGCTGAAACAGTTGGAACCGACTGACACAGGCGAGCCCAAGAAACGTACCACCTTGAGGGAAGCACACTTTGAGAATGACGAGTTTCCGACAGTTTCTACCGTTTCCGGAATGGAGACCTTTGTAAGCGAGGCACAGGTAACAAATGCAAAATTCGATACGGCAGTAAGGACATAGCTTTTTCCGTCTTCGCCTACGGCCACGGCCGGGAGTGCGACATCGCCGTTTATGTCGTCCGGCGTCTGCCGCCCAACCTCGCAAGTAGAATCGCTTGTAACGTTATAGATTATTCCATCGTAGCAAAAACTTTCCGCATTGGCTGCAGAGGCAACGGACATCACCGGAAGAAGTGACGCCAATAATTTTGATAGTGTTGTCATATATAAAGATTAAAATAATGTATGCAAAGTTATATAATGGCTACAATACAAGCGTTGCCACAACAACCATACGGCTGTCATGTTGTCAAAAATTCGTATGTCAAATAATCAATTGCCCTGTTCGTATTGCTTCTTAGCCCTGTAGAAAGTGTTCATTGAGCCGAATCCACTTATTCGAGCCACCTCGGAAAGCTTTACATGCGGGTGTTCGGCGACATATCTCATGGCATGCTCAATTCTGAGAAGGTTCAGATAACTGTTAAGAGATCCGAAACGCCGTGCGAAAACTTCGCTCAGATATGAATGGTTGATATCGAGACGCTTCTGCAGAGTTTCTCGCTTCAGCCGCGGGTCGAGATATAGCATTTCGGTCTCTACAATATGCCGTATCTGATGTTCGATGCTTTCCAGCTGCGCATCGGAAAGGACGTTCTTGCGCCCTTCTTTTTGGGCATTGCAAGCATTGCGAGGGCGCAAACTCTGCGTTGCCGGCTTCCACAACCGGTGCAATATCGTTATCAATATCCCCATACCTGCCAACATGGCAACGGCAGCAATCGCCGCATGCATCTGAGGGGAGTCTACAATAAAAACAGCCCACGCCATGCCGAGTCCGGAGAGGGATATTCCGGAAACAGCGAGACAAAAATGACGAGGGAAAATATCGGCTGACTCAGCGCGTCCGACCGTATCCATACGGGCTATGCCGCAGATTTCAAACAAAACACATATCATATATACACCCAAAAGCACACCGAGTGTTCCAACGGCATATATCAGCCACTGCGATTCCATCAAGCTTGAACCGCCCCTACACGCAAAGCATAACAAAACAGCCAAAACAGCGGCAGGGGCGCCTGCGGCGAGCGCGATGCGCAGATACTTTCCGTTAGGATGCACAGTTCTGCAAAAGAACTGTTTAAGGGCCAGTGATGCTGCCGCCGGGACATAGAGAATCCAGAAACATCTGGCAAGCAACCATGTATCCACAGTGCCAACGGGATAAACGAGACAAGGGAACAGCAGCAAAACGCTGAAATATGCGGCGGCCGCTTCCCGTCGGGCGGGAAACACATCCTCCATCCTGCCAGCCGTGAAGCCCCACAGATTGCAGGAGCGCAGGCATCCGCAGAACATGAATACAAAAAGCATCATCGCGTATGCGATTCTAACATATATATGCTCGTCCATAAACTTGTCGGGATATCAACATACCTGCAAAGATAAACAATAAAGCCCGAACTTCAAATTCGGGTAAAAATACAACTGTCTGCCACCGTTTGCCCTAAAAATTCGTTTTGGTTTTACAATAATTATTTCTAACTTTGCACATCGCGCACATAGCGCCAGCAAACGACAAACATATCACATTTTAATAACCAAACCTTCTAATACGTAATGGCAAAAGCAGAAAAAGCAAACGTAGCGACCCCTGCCCAAAAGGGTAATGTGGTTGCTATCATTACCATGATTTTCCTTTTTGCGATGATTTCGTTCGTAACGAATCTCGCCGCACCCTTAGGAACCATCTGGAAAAACAGCTACGACTGGTCGGGCATGCTCGGCAATATGATGAACTTCCTGGCATATCTGTTCATGGGTATTCCCGCAGGTAACCTCCTGATGCGCATAGGCTACAAAAAGACAGCCCTTGCAGCGATGCTCGTAGGCATCATCGGCCTCATCTTCCAGTGGCTCTCGGGCTTCGTAGGAACTGAAACAGCAGTGTTCACTGTAGCCGAACAGGCCGTAACACTCAACTTTGTAATTTATCTTCTGGGCGCATTCATCTGCGGTTTCTGCGTTTGCATGCTCAATACCGTTGTAAACCCCATGCTTAACCTCCTTGGCGGTGGCGGCAACACCGGCAACCAGCTTGTACAGGCAGGCGGCTCCTTCAACTCGCTCGCCGGCACACTCACCCCTCTGTTCGTGGGTATGCTAATCGGCCAGATTACACCAGAAACGAGCATTTCTAACGTAGCCCCCCTGCTTTACATCGCGATGGGCGTGTTTGCTTTCGCCTTCCTTGTAATCTCCGCCGTAAAGATACCCGAACCTCACATGGGCAAAGGCGGCAAAAAAGTAAAATACTCTCACAGCCCGTGGAACTTCCGCCACACCGTACTTGGTGTTATCGGTATTTTCCTCTATGTAGGTATCGAGGTAGGTATTCCCGGCGTGCTGCTGTTCTATCTTAGCGACAGCGCCGTATCCGGCATAACCGAGAATGCAGTAGCTGTAGCAGGCGGTATCGCCGCCATTTACTGGCTGCTTATGCTTGTTGGCCGTATGATTTCCACCGTTATCTCTGCAAAAGTATCGAGCCGCACACAGCTTATCGTAGCCTCTACGGTAGGAATCTGCCTGGTAATCGCCGCTATAGTATTCCCCGGCGACATCACCGTATCGATGCCTTCGTACAGCGCCGCCGACGGCTTCACCACGGCTCAGGTACCCGCAAAGGCAATGTTCCTTGTACTCTGCGGCCTCTGCACCTCTGTGATGTGGGGCGGTATCTTCAACCTTGCAGTAGAGGGTCTTGGCAAATACACCGCACAGGCTTCCGGTATCTTCATGATGATGGTAGTAGGCGGCGGCGTTATGCCACTTATCCAGAACGCCATCGCCAACAGCGCGGGCTACATGGCATCCTATTGGCTGGTTGTTGCCATGCTGGGCTATCTGCTGTTCTATGCCCTGGTAGGCTGCAAGAACGTCAACAAAGACATCCCCGTTGACGACAGCGTAGAGAACGCACTATAAAATACTTTTTTCCAAAAAAAGCATAACGCCTCCGGCAGTTCGCCGGGGGCGTTTTTTGTGAACGGAGCAGAAAAGGTTGAACATAACTAAAGCATCAGATGTTTTTAATATCAGAAACTGCCGTAAGACATGCTTTAGAAATCAAAAAAACAACATAACTAACCCAAAAACAGATTTTATGAATACTGCTCCTCTTCAAGGTATTAAAGTAGTAGACTTTACCAACGTACAGTCCGGCCCTTCGTGTACACAGCTTCTGGCATGGCTCGGCGCCGAAGTTATCAAAATCGAACGCCCCGGCACGGGCGACGCAACACGAAACGAAATACAGTTCGACCCCCACGAACCCAGCTATTATTTCCTCCAGCTCAACTCCGACAAGAAATCCCTGACCCTCGACGCCGCCACTCCCGACGGCAAAGCCATTCTTACAAAACTTATCGAGGGTGCCGATGTTTTCATCGAAAACCTGCACCCCGGAGCAATGGACAAACTCGGCTTCAGCTGGGAAGTTGTACACAAAATCAATCCCCGGTGCGTATACGCAACCATCAAGGGTTTTCCAGTAAGTTCTAAATACGCCAACCTCAAGGCCTACGAACCCGTCGCACAGGTAACGGCCGGCGCAGCTTCCACAACCGGCTGGTACGAAGGAGAATACAATATCCCCACCCAGAGCGGCGCCGCCCTTGGCGACTCCAACACCGGCATGCACTGCACGATAGGCATTCTTGCCGCCCTATTGCAGCGCCAGCATACCGGCGAAGGCTCGTTCGTATACCAGAGCATGCACAACGCCTGCCTCAACCTGTGCCGTATCAAGACCCGCGACCAGCTTACTCTCGAGAAACTGGGTTACCTTACGCAGTTCCCGCAGTATCCAAACGGTAAATTCGGCGATTACGTTCCTCGCTCCGGCAACCAGGAAGGATCCGGTGTGCTGGGATGGACATACAAGTGCAAAGGCTGGGAAACAGACCCCAACGCCTATGTATATGTAATTCTCCAGCGAGGCGCAAAAGACTTTGAAAAGGCATGCGCCGTACTGGGCTTCGAGGACTGGCTCACCAACCCCGATTTCAACACCGCAGATGCCCGCGACCGCCACAAACAGGAAATATGGGCCCGCATACAGCAGTTCTGCATAGACAAGACCAAATACGAAGTTACCGATCTTCTTTCCAAAGGCGGCGTACCAGTGGCTCCCGTTCTGAACACCAAGGAAATCATGGACGACGAGACCCTTTACGACGGCAACACCCTTGTACGCATCAACCAGGGCGGAGGCGTAGGCGAATTCGTAACCGTCGGCGTTCCCTTCACCCTCTCCAACTATCAGCCTACGTACGGGCCGTGCCCTACCCTCGGCGGGAACACCACCGAAGTCCTCAAGGCAATCGGCTATACCGACGAACAGATTGCATCGTTCGCGGCGAACGGAACCACAGCCCCCATGCCTAAGGCAAGCGACGCAAAAGCATCCGCAAAGTAATATTCTGTGAATAAATTCACGACCCGGACATTTTGTCCGGGTCTTTAATAACAATAGCAAAACTCTCATATTATGTCTACTACTGCTAATGCTACCAGCCCTGCCGCGGCACCTCACTATCCCGAGCAGGTAACAGGCATGGATGTGCTTGTCCGCGCGTTGAAAATGGTTGGAATAGATACCATGTACGGTCTTGTCGGCATTCCAGTTACCGAACTGGCCTACATCGCCCAGGAACGCGGCATACGATTTGTCGGTTTCCGTTTCGAACAACAGGCCGGCATGGCCGCAGCCACTCACGGCTATCTTACCAAAACTCCGGGCGTTCTGCTCACCGTATCGTCGTTAGGTTTCCTCAACGGCCTGACGGCGACAGTAAACGCTACAGTAAACTGCTACCCGATGATTCAGATAAGCGGCTCGAGCGTTCGCGAGCCTATCGACCTCGACCAGGGAACCTACGAAGGGCTGGACCAGTTCAACGTAGCCAAGGGCCTTGTGAAAGCCGCGTACCGCGTCAACAAGCCCGAGGATATTCCGACGGCCGTTGTACGAGCCTACCGCGCAGCCATTTCGGGCCGTCCCGGTGGCGTCTATCTGGATGTTACCGAAACGTGCCTTGGCGCAATCATGCAGGGCTCCGACGCCGACAAGCTATTCTATAGCCCCGTGGACATGTGTCCGGCGATGCCACCGTCCCCTGAAGCGGTGAAACGCGCAGCCGAACTTCTTGCCTCGGCGAAGAAACCGGCCATCATCATCGGTAAAGGGTCGGCCTACGCACGAGTAGAAGCAGAGCTGAAAGAGCTTGTAGAGACATACAAGATACCCTATTTCCCCATGTCGATGGGCAAGGGCGTTCTTCCCGATACCGGCGAACTCAGCGCCCTGTCGTGCCGCTCCACCATCATGGAACAGGCCGACGTGGTTATTCTTGCCGGCGCTCGCCTCAACTGGCTACTGTCGCGCGGGCACGGCAAATGGAGCCCTGACACCAAGTTCATACAGTTCGATATCGAACCCGAGGAAATTGACTGCAACCGACCCATCGCCGCACCTGTAATCGGCGATCTGGAAAGCTCGCTCAAGGCATTCCTCGCCGAGATGAAAGGCCGCACAATGAGCACGGACTCCGCATGGATTCCGGCCCTTCAGGCCGAGAGCAAGGCCAAGAACGCCAAATTCGAAGCACGCCTGGCACAGAATGCCACGGCGATGCCCATGAACCACTGGACAGCACTCGGCACAATCAAGCCTATCATGGCCGCCCACCCCGACGTCATACTGGTTAACGAAGGCGCCAACACCTTGGACGACACCCGCGACACCCTGGATATGGCCCTTCCGCGCCACCGCATCGACTGTGCGACATGGGCAATCATGGGCATGGGCATGGGCTCCTCTGTCGGGGCAGCAGTAGCCACCGGCAAATCGGTAGTGGCAATAGAAGGCGACAGCGCATTCGGCTTCTCCGGCATGGATTTCTCCACAATCTGCCGTTTCAAGTTGCCAGTAACAGTTGTTATTTTCAATAACGGCGGTATCTACAACGGTATCGGAGTTAACGCCAGCGGCGGCAGCGATCCGGCCCCGACCACGCTTGACATTCACGCCCGCTACGACAAATTCGGAGAGGCGTTCGGTGCCAATACCTACTACGTAAGCACGCCCGACGAACTTTCGAAGGCACTCACCGAAGCAATCGCATCCAAAGCACCCGCACTTATCGATGTTCAACTCGCGGCCGACTCGGGCAAGGAATCCGGCCACATCGGCTATCTCAACCCAGCGGCTCTTGAGGACTTCACCGTATAATATTATGCCGTACAAGTACTCCGGCCTGACAAGCCGGAGGCCTTATACAGTTTCATTCACCAAAGAAATCGACTATTTATGCTACATATAATATTATATGCCATCGTTCCTATTTTTGTGGTAATGGCATTGGTTTTTTTCTCAGGAAAAGCCGGGGCATTCTCGGGACAGGATGCACGAATACTTAACAAGGTTGTACTGAACTACGCCCTCCCGTGCGCACTGTTCGTATCCATCATCAAGGCCAACCGCGCCATGCTTGCTGTAGATGCCAAGCTGACTGTAATAGCATTTGTTGTGCTGATAGCGTGCTTCTACATGGTTTACTATATATTCAAGTTCATCAAGGGCAATACGGCCGGCGATGCCGCCATCGCGGCCCTTGTAAGCGGCTCTCCCACAATCGGTTTTCTGGGCTTCGCCGTACTGGAGCCAATCTTCGGGACTTCTGCTACCGTAGGGCTTGTAATCGCTATCGTGGCAATCGAAGTAAACGCCATCGGAATTCCTATCGGCCTGTGCCTGCTCAACAATGCCGAAGCATCGGCAGCGGCCGCCCAGAACGGAGGCAAGAAACCGAGCCCTTGGAAACCTGTAATCAACGCGCTGAAGCAGCCTGTAGCATGGGCACCAATCCTCGCTGTAATCCTTGTTCTATGCGGCCTCAAATGGCCGGCCAGCCTCGATCCCTCCTTCACGCTGATGGCCGGAGCCAACGCGTCGCTTGCCTGCTTTGCCGCCGGCATCACACTTTCGTCGGTCAAGGTATCACTTAATGGCCAGGTATGGTTAGGAGCTTTCCTGCGCCTAATCATCACCCCGCTGCTGGTACTCGTTGCAGGTATTCTGTTCCACATGGAGCCGTTGAACCTGAAAATGCTCGTGATTGCATCGGCACTTCCGCCAGCCATGTCTGGTATCATCATTGCAAGCCGATACAACACATATGTGGCCACCAGTACATCGTCGCTCGCCGTCAGTACACTTCTGTTTATGGGAACGTGCCCCATGTGGCTGTGGCTATGCGACGTTGCCACGAAGATGTTCCTGCACTAAACAGTGTATAAAAACATTACACGTCCCGGAAGCATCCGTCTTCCGGGACTTTTTTATAATCGCGAATCGCCAGAGTGTTTGCATTTAGCATATTTTAACATCATCGCGGTAAGTATTTCCGTAATTTTGCGTCAAATAATCACAGAAACAAAAAAACCAAATCAGGAATATTAATATGAAAAAACAGATTCTTCGCGGTATCTCCGCCCTGATGCTTTGCTTCACCGCTATCGGTGTAGCAGCGCAGGCCCCCCAGGAAGTACCCGCACTGCCCTTAGACACCGCCATTGTTACCGGTGTTCTTGACAACGGATTGACTTATTACATCCGCCACAACGAGAATCCCAAAGGCCAGGCCGATTTCTATATCGCCCAAAAAGTAGGCTCCATCCTCGAGGATGACAACCAGCGCGGCCTTGCACACTTTCTGGAGCACATGTGCTTCAACGGTACAGAGAATTTCCCCGAAAAAGGAATCATCAACTGGCTGGAATCCGTAGGTGTTAAGTTCGGCGAGAACCTTAACGCCTACACCTCTATCGACGAGACGGTATACAACATCTCCAGTGTACCCGTAGCGCGCAAGAGCGTACAGGACTCGTGTCTGCTTATTCTCCACGACTGGTCGTGCGCTCTGACACTCGACCCGAAGGAAATCGATTCCGAACGCGGTGTGATCCATGAGGAATGGCGCCGCAGCAACGTAGGCCAGATGCGTATTCTGGAAAGCCTTCTGCCAGTTATGTATCCGGACAACAAATACGGCGAACGTCTGCCTATCGGCACAATGGAAGTTGTGGACAACTTCCCCCCGCAGGCAATCATCGACTACTACCACAAATGGTACCGTCCCGACCAGCAGGGCATCATAGTAGTTGGCGACATCGACCCCAACTACATCGAAGCAAAAATCAAGGAAATATTCTCGCCCATCAAAATGCCCGAGAATGCCGCAGAACGCACCTATCTTGAGGTTGAGGATACTCCCGGCACAATCTACGCCATCGGCAAGGACGCCGAAATGCAGTACCCTGTTATACAGCTGTCGTTCAAGAGCGACGATATCCTGTTGCCTACGGAAATGCGTAACTCGCAGTTCTATTTCCCCATCACCTACATGCAGCGCATGATTTCCGCAATGCTCAACAACCGCACCAACGAACTGACCAACAAACCCGAGACCGAGTTTGCCAACGCAGGCATCAGCTTCGGCGAGTATATGGTTTCCAAGACCAAAGGCGCACTTGACCTTTCTGTAGTAGCAAAGGATACCGATGTAATTCCGGCATTCCAGCAGGCATACCGCGAGCTGCTGCGTGCGGCACGCGGCGGATTCACCGTTGGTGAATACGAACGCGCCCGCGCCGAATTCCTCTCCAGCATGGAAAAAGCATACGAAAACCGCAACGACCGCGAGACCGACAGCTACTCCCGCGAAATCGTACGCTATTTCGTAGATAACGAACCTATGCCCGGCATTGAACTGGAAAAACAGATCTACGACCAGATAGCACAGGTACTTACCGTTGACCAGATCAACCAGTATCTTCCCCAGATCATCACCGACGACAACCGCGTTCTTCTGGCCATGCTTCCCGACAAGGAAGGCTTCTCCGTTCCTACCGAGGAAGAACTTGCCAAAGCCATAGCAGACGTTGACGCCGAAACCCTCGAACCCTACAAGGACGAGATGCGCGAAGATCCCCTGATCCCCTCCCTGCCCAAACCCGGCAAGATTGCAAAGACCCAGCACAACAAAACATGGGACGCAACCGAATATATCCTCGGCAACGGCATGAAGGTTATCGTCAAGCCCACTGATTTCAAGAACAACGAGATTATTCTTCAGGGTATCGCCCTCGGCAATGCTATGGCATCGCACAAGGACATCGACGGAGCAACTCTGCGCTACTTCCCGATGGCTATCTCCAACGAGGCACTGTACGACTATTCCAACTCCGATATCGCCAAATACATGCAGGGCAAGCAGGCCGGCGTAGGCTTTGGCTTCGACGCTTACACCCGCACCATCTCCGGCAACACTACCGTAAAGGATCTGCCTACCCTGATGGAACTTATCTACGCCTACTTTACCGGTTTCGGTCTTAAGGAAGACGAGTTCACCGCCAACCGCGACGCACTCGCCGGCATTCTCGCCAACCAGGAAAGCAATCCCCAGTTCATTTTCCAGAAAGACCTCATGAAGATTCTGTACAAAGCCGAGGCAAACCAGCTCATCAGCTCCGCCGATGTAAAGGCTGCCAACCGCGAAGAAATCGTCAAGCTCTTCAAGGATATGACCGCAAATGCCGCCGACTATACACTGTATTTCGTAGGTAATATCGACGAGGCCACCTTCGTGCCTCTGATGAAACAATACCTTGCTACCATCCCCGGCAACCCCAAGAAAGCGACCACCAAGTACACCACAGACCCCGACTTTGAATTCAACGCTGCTAACGAACAGAATAACTTCACCACCAAGATGGAGACACCGCAGAGCTGGATTTTCGTGGGCGTACTCGGCAACACATCCTACACCGTAAAGAACCGTCTGATTACCGACGTAGCCGAGCAGGTTCTGAGCAAACGCCTCCTCACCAAGATCCGTGAGGAAATGGGCGCAACCTACTCTATCGGCGCCAACGGCATGCTCTCGCGTACTGCCAGCAAGTACAACACATTCTTCCAGGTAGCCTGCCCCGTCAACCCCGACAAGCGCGACGAGGTAATCAAGGAAATCAAGAACATAATCGACGAATCCACCAAGACTATTACCGCCGACGAAATCAAGCCCGCAATCGAATTCCTCGCCAAGGAAAACGAGAAAGAGCTGAAAGAGAACAGCGACCTTGCCTCTCACATGCTTGCAACGCACCTCAACGGCGTTAACGTCTACAAAGAACGCGGTGCCATCATCCCCACCATCACCGTCGCCGAGGTACAGGACTACCTCAAGCATCTTGTAGACCAGAATCTGATTCGCATTGTGGTTCTCAACCCCGAGGAAACCAAATAAGAATCCGTAACTTCCTTAACATAGCGCCCCGCCACCGCGGGGCGTTTTTTATATCCGCCTGGATTGCTACGACAGCAAGGTCGCATTTTGCGGATTTGCAAATTTTTCGTAACTTTGGGGAAAGATTTAGCTATGGCCTCGAATTTACCCGCTGTTTCCGATGAGTTGGTTGCGCGTTTGCGTCAGCCCGCCACGGTGCGCGCGGCCTTCAACGAGGTGATACGTCTTTTCTCCGAACCGCTCTACTGGCAGATACGCCGCATCGTACAGAACCACGACGACGCCAACGATGTGCTTCAGAACACTTTCCTGAAGGCGTGGGGCAATTTGGAGAATTTCCGCGGCGAGGCGAAGCTGTCCACGTGGCTGTACAAGATTGCCATTAACGAGAGCCTCAGTTTCCTCGACTACGAGCGCCGGCGCCGCAACCTTTCGCTTGACGATCAGGAAGCAGAAATGATAAGGACCATCGCCGCCGACCACGAATTCGACGGCGAGGAACTTGCGCGCAAGCTTCAGGAAGCCATAGCCACGCTGCCCGAGAAGCAGCGCATTGTGTTCAACATGAAGTATTTCGACGATATGAAATACGAGGACATGTCGGAAATATTGGGCACGTCGGTGGGTGCGCTGAAGGCCTCCTACCACCTCGCGTCGAAAAAAATTGAGCAATATTTCGACGAACACGATTAAACCTTGACCCATCATAATAGTCAAAGCATATAAGACAGAAAAATTATGGTTAAGCAAAACGACAGCATACTCGAAAAGATTCGCCGGGAAGGCCTGGCGAAGCCTTCCGCCGGGATGAAGGTTCCGGGGGATTACTTCGAGTCGTTTGCCGCCCGCATGGAAACGACGTTGCCGCAGCGTCCGGAGATAGAATCGGCACAGATGCCGAATCCTCCTCGCAGCACGTGGCAAAAAATACGTCCCTACGCCTACATGGTCGCCATGTTTGCCGGGATATGGCTTATGCTACAGATGTTTGCCATGATGAGCCGCACTAATACCCTGCAACCCATAGAGCAAAATACTGTCATTGCCAACGCTTTAACTACCGACGATTTCGTGAACCAGTACATCTACGAAGACATGAGCTCGTGGGATCTGGTTGACGATATGCTTGACGAAGGTGAGATTGACGAAAATTCCGAAATCCTCGACTTCCCGCCCGAAGAAGCGGCTTTCGACAGCACGTATATTTTGCCATGAGCATCACAAGATTTTTTTTGATCGCGATAGCAGCCATGCTGCTTTTTGGCGCAGGCACAGCAGAGGCGCAGTCCGAGAACAAGGGCCGCGACCGCATCTTAGCCGAACTCAAGCCCTATAAACACGATTTTCTGATTAAGGAGCTTAAACTCTCGAAAGAACAGGCCAACGAATTTCTTGCCATCTACGACGCAATGGACGAAGAACTCCAGAACATAAGCGACGAGACACGCGAGATAGAGCGCACCGCAATTGAGAATGCCTCGGCGACCGACAGCGAAATAGAAATAGCCTCTTACGCCGCATTCATGCAAAAGCAGAAAGAATCGGTTGTAGAGCTTTCCTACTACGAGAAATTCAAAGAAATACTAACCCCACGCCAGCTGCTGAAGCTAAAGCCTGCCGAGCGCCGCTTCACCCAGTGGCTGGCACGTTCGCACCGCAAACTGCTGCGCGGACGCAATCAACAGGATAACGACAGTCAGCGCTGACGCCATGCCAGTACGAACTCCCGCACAGATTCTCGACGCTGCAACAGCGTCGGGGACCAACAAAGCCGCAGCGACATCACGCAGCGGTTTTTCCCGTTTAATCACCGGCAGTATCCTTGCCGGCGCCTATATCGCCCTCGGCGGCGCATTGTCCATAGCCATAGGTTTCGGATTTCCGGAGGCATCTGCGGCAAACCCAGGACTACAGCGTTTCATGAGCGGCCTTGTATTCCCCGTAGGCCTTATGCTTGTTGTGATACTCGGCGCCGACCTGTTCACAGGCAACAACGCACTGCTTATGCCCCCGTTTATGGAAAAGAAAATCGGCATAGGCCGCGTACTGGCCAACTGGACCATTGTTTGGCTCGGCAACTTCATAGGCGCCTTGGCTGTTGCATGGCTGCTGATAGCGCTTCCCGGCACACTTTCGGGCGCCCACTACCCCGAAGCCATCGCCGGAATAGCCGCAGCCAAAACTTCGGCCGGCCCGCTTGCAGTCTTTCTTAAAGGTATAGGAGCCAACTGGTGTGTTTGTCTGGCCGTATGGCTTGCTCTTGCCGGCCGACGCCTTGGCGAAAAACTGCTGGCATGCGAAATCCCCGTTTTAGCTTTTGTGGCACTCGGATTCGAGCACTGCGTTGCCAACATGTTCTTCCTACCCTTGGCAGCCATGCTCGGCGCCGACATTACAATCGGTGAAATGCTTGTGGCAAACATTCTACCCGCCACGTTGGGCAACATTGTCGGTGGCGCACTGTTCGTGGGCCTCTCGCAATACTATCTCCACCGTCCCCGCAATTGAAAAATGGCAAATGTCCTAAATATAGAAAACCTTACCAAGAGCTACGGCATACGCATGCTTTTTGCCGACGTAACACTCGGCCTTGAGCAGGGCGACAAAGTAGGCATAGTTGCTCGCAACGGCACGGGCAAGACCACCTTTATGCGCATCCTTGCCGGCGAGGAGGCGCCGGACAGCGGCAAGGTTACCTTCCGCAGCGACCTGCGCGTGTACTATCTGCCCCAGGAACCCACGTTCCGCGCGGGCACAACGGTGTTCGAGGCGGCACTCGACGGCGGTAACGACCCCGCCGCCGCTGCCGTGCGCGCCTACCGCAGCGCCCTTGCCTCCGGCGACGAGACGGCCATACACGAGACATACAAGGCCGTTGAACATGCCGGCGCGTGGGACTACGAGGAACGTCTGAAGCAGCACATCACACGCATGGGCCTGGACAAGGACGCCATCACCGACCATCTTTCCGGCGGCCAGCGCAAGCGCCTCGCCCTGGTGCGCATGGTCATGTCCGAGCCCGAGTTCATCATGCTCGACGAGCCCACCAACCACCTTGACATAAGCACGATAGAATGGCTCGAGAGCTATCTCAAACGCTCGCGGGCAACACTGATGATGGTTACGCACGACCGCTATTTCCTGGACCGCGTGTGCAACAAGATACTCGAGCTCGACCAAGAGCGCGCCTTCGTTATCGACGGCAACTTCGACATGTACCTGCGCCGCCGCGCCGAGCGCATCGAGGCGATGGACGCCGAACTTGCCCGCGTGCGCAACACCCTGCGCAAGGAGCAGGAATGGATGAGCCGCCAGCCGCAGGCACGCGCCGGAAAAGCAAAATTCCGCATCGACGCTTTCTACGACCTGCGCGAGCGCTCCAAAAACACGTGGCAGGAGAAGAACATACGCCTGGAAAACGCATCGTCGCGCATCGGCTCCAAGATTTTCGAGGCCGAGAACGTGTGCAAGCGCTTCGGCGACAAGGTGATACTCGACAACTTCACCTACACCTTCGCCCGCGGCGAAAAACTCGGCATCGTTGGCCCCAACGGCGTGGGCAAATCCACCTTCATCAAACTTCTGCAGGGCATAGTGCCCCTCGATTCGGGCCGCTGGGACCTTGGCGAGACGCTACGCTTCGGCTACTACAGCCAGGACGGCATCAGCTTCGACGAGAACAAGCGCGTGGTGGACGCCGTTACCGAGCTCGCCGAGGACATAGAGCTGAAAGAGGGCGTGCACCTCTCGCCCATGCAGTATCTCCAGCGCTTCCTTTTCCCGCCGGCCGACCAGCAGAAATATATCCACACCCTCAGCGGCGGCGAGCGCTGCCGCCTGCACCTGGCGACGGTGCTTATGCGCCAGCCCAATTTCCTGATTCTCGACGAGCCCACAAACGACCTCGACATCATCACCTTGGGCATCCTCGAGGAATATCTCGCGGACTTCAAGGGGTGCGTGATAGTGATCTCACACGACCGCTATTTCTTGGACAACATAGTGGACCACCTTTTCGTGATGGAGGGCAACGGCACAATCAAGGACTTCCCGGGCAACTACAGCGAATACCGCGCCTTCACGGAGGCCGAGAAGGCGCAGGAGACAAAGAAAGCCGAAAAGCCGGCAAAGCAGGAGAAGGCGCCGCGCACGGAAAGCGCCTCGCGACGCCTCACCTTCAAGGAAAAGCGTGAATTCGAGGCTCTTGAAGGCGAGATAGAGGCGCTCAACGCCGAGAAGAAGGAACTCGAGGATTTCTTCGCTTCGGGCACGCCGGCAAGCCCCGAGGATTTCAAGACAAAGAACCTAAGGTACAACGAAATAAAAGATTTACTTGATGAAAAAGAGATGCGTTGGCTCGAACTTTCCGAAAAAGAATGATGCCGGGCGCGGCGTACTCGCACTATCGCTTTTGGCGGTGCTGTGCGCTCCCGGCGCCGCCGCCGAAAACACCGACAGCCTGCGCAATCACAGGCTCAGGCCACTTGAAGTACTCGGCATAAAACAGACGCCCGGCGCAGGTATCGTTACCGAGGCAATGACGGAAATTTCCGGCGCCGACGCGCGCCGCCTTGGCATCGACGCCGCCAAAGGCGTGAGCATCGTGGCCCCGAACTTCTACATGCCCGAGTACGGCTCGCGCATGACCTCCTCCATTTATGTGCGCGGCCTCGGCGCCCGCATCGACCAGCCTGTGGTGGGCCTGACAGTGGACAACATACCCTACCTGAACAAGGACAACTACGACTTCGACCTCACCGACATCGAGAACATCGAGGTGCTTCGCGGCGCTCAGGCCGTGCTGAACGGCCGCAACACTATGGGCGGCCAGATTAACATACGCACACTCTCGCCGCTGCGCACCCGCGGCCTGCGCGCTATGGCCGAGTACGGCAGCGGCAACACCGTAAAGGCTTCGGCGGGCTACTACGGCACCATCACGCCCACATTGGGCATGAGCCTCACCGGCCTCTACCGCCACACCGACGGATTTTTCCGCAACAGCTACACCGGCAGGAAGCTCGACCATGAGAACTCCGGCAGCCTGCGCTGGAAAACGGCGTGGCGCCCCACGCAGGCGTTGTCCGTGAACAACACCGCCACGGCAACGATAAACCGCCAGGGCGGCTACCCCTACGCCCTGCTCTCCACCGGCGACATCAGCTACAACGACACCTGCGCCTACCGCCGCAACGCCTTCGCCGACGCCCTCACCGTGGCCTGGGCCGGCAAGCGAGTGTTGGTTACGTCGATAACATCCGTACAGTACCTCGACGACCGCATGACGCTCGACCAGGACTTCACGCCGGCCGACTATTTCACTCTCGTCCAGGACCGCAGCGAATGGGCCTTCACCGAGGACCTGTTCACCCGCGGAACGCGCGGCAAATACAGCTGGCTCGGAGGCGTTTATCTGTTCTATAAGGACGGCACGATGGACGCCCCGGTAACGTTTATGAACACCGGCATAGAGAAACTGATAGAGGAAAAGGCCAACGCCGTAAATCCTACCTACCAGATACGCTGGGATTCGCGGGAGTTCACCTTGGGCAGCACCTTCACGCAGCGCAACCTCGGCTTCGCGCTCTACCACGAAAGCACCTTCTCCAAGGACGACTGGTACTTCGAGGGCGGCCTGCGCTTGGACATAGAGCGCCCCTCGCTGCACTACCGCAGCCATTCCAACACAGGCTACACCACCTACCACCTCCTGCCCGACGGCGGCTCGGAGGTGTACAGCCACACGCCCGTGAACATAGACGACTCCGGCGAGCTGCACACGACATACGTGGAGTTTCTGCCGAAGATAACGATATCGCACAAGGGCGAATGGGAGCCTTACATTTCTTTCTCGCGCGCCTACAAAGCCGGCGGCTACAACACACAGATGTTCAGCGAGGTGCTGCAGCAGCGGATAATGGAGATGATGGGCCTGTCGAGCACAACAACCTTGGAGGAGACAGTGTCCTACAAACCCGAATCGAGCTACAACTACGAGGCGGGCGTGCACTGGAAGCCGGCATCGCTGCCGCTGAAGGCCGACGCCACGCTGTTCTACATAGACTGCCGCAACCAGCAGCTGACCGTCTTCCCTCCGGGCACCATCACTGGCCGCATGATGACCAACGCCGGGCGTACGCGCAGTTTCGGCGCAGAATTATCGGCGGTATGGCGTCCCACGGACGATATATCTGTTACAGCGTCGTACGGGTATACCAATGCCACATTCGTGCGCTACGACAACGGACGCGAAAACCTGAAGGGCAAACGGCTGCCGTACGCTCCGGAAAACACTCTTTTCGGCGAGTTTACATGGCGCGCCACCCCACTGTCGTTCGCGGGTATAACACCTTCGGTAACTGCCACGGCTCGTTGCGTGGGCAAAATTTACTGGGACGACGAGAACACCGCATATCAGCCGTTCTACTGCCTGCCCGGCCTGTCGGTTGACTTCTCGGCCGAACACTGGAGCCTGCGTCTGAGCGGCAGCAACCTGACGGATACCGGGCACGATGTGTTCTATTTTGTATCTATGGGCAACGCCTTCGTTCAGCGGGGGCTTCCGCGTCGCCTTAGCGCCACTCTGCGCATAAATCTGTAAGTTTCAATTGCTTTCTATGTTCCTCGGCAGCAATGTCCAGGAACGGTATGCAGAACCGAGAGCCCTTACGGCACGGTGCCAGCTTGTGTCGCCGCTGTAGCGCAGCAATTCCGATGCATCGACAGGCGCCGGATACTGTACCCACGATTCGCGCGATATCTCACGTTCGAGCTGTCCTTCGCACCAGCTGCTGTAGCCTATGAAAAAGCGTATATTGCCTTCAACGCGGTAGCCTTCGTTCACATATGCGATTACATCGCCGAACTCGCCGCCGATAAACAGCCCGGGGGCATAGGGGCGCGCGTTGGCCACTATGTCCGGCCCGAGGGTGTGGATGAAGAACAGCCGGTCCTGCCCTACAGGGCCTCCGCAGAAAACAGGCACTTTCACGGATTTGTTCACTCCTTCGAGCAATTCGGGCAGCGCATATTCCGTTGCATTGTTCAGGACAACCCCTGTGGCTCCTTCGGCAGGCACATAATCGATAAGAGATACAACTCCGTGATTGAAATATGCCTCTTTCATGAAAGGCTCTGCAATAAGCAGTCCACCGCATACCGGACGGTGGGGCCGGCTCTTGATTTTAAAGAAATCGGTGATTATGTCTTTCATTGTAGAGAATAGCTAAAACGTTGACAGATTTTAAAACTACAACGCTTCAGCACGCCCTATGGTTTCAGTAAAAGCACAAATATTACGCTTTTAGCGCCCGTGCCAACAGAAATGCGTCCATAATTGCAATCGCCGTCATGGCCTCTACTACAGGAATGGCACGCGGCACGACGCAGATGTCGTGGCGACCACCGATGTCCACGGTTGTCTCGCGCATATCGTCGGTTATGGTATCCAACGGCCTCGGGAGCGTGGCAATTGGTTTGAAGGCCACACGGAAGACAATATCCTCGCCGTTGCTGATGCCTCCCTGTATGCCTCCGGAATGATTTGTACGTGTACGCGGGCGTCCGTCGTTCATATAAAACTCGTCTACCTGTTCGCTTCCGCGGGCAGCGGCGGCAGCAAAGCCGTCGCCGTACTCAAAACCCTTGGCGGCGTTGATACTCATCATAGCTGACGCCAGCGTGGCCTGCAGCTTACCGAAAACGGGCTCACCCAGCCCAACGGGAACGCCGCTGACAATACATTCCACAATTCCGCCGAGTGTGTCGCGGCTGGCCCGAGCCGCCCGTATGGCCTCGTCGGCACGCTCGCGGTCCTTATCATTGTGAATCTCCACATTTCCGATGCAGACGGGACGGGCGGCAATCATTATGCCCTGCGCAGCGAGATACTGCCTTGCGACAGCACCGGCGACAACGCGCGCGGCTGTTTCGCGTGCGGACGCTCTGCCACCTCCGCGATGGTCGCGGATGCCATACTTCGCGAAATAAGTATAATCGGCGTGGTTAGGCCTGAAGGTGTGGGACAGTACATCGTAGTCGGCTGAGCGTGCATTGGTGTTCTCTATAACAAAGGCAATAGGTGTGCCGAGTGTACGCCCCTCATAGATTCCGGAAAGGAAATTCACCTTGTCGGGTTCGTTTCGCGATGTTACCAGCGTGCTTGTTCCGGGACGCCGGCGCTCCATCTCGGCCTCGATGGCCTTAAAATCGACAGAGAATCCAGCCGGCATACCGTCGATTATACCGCCGACAGCGGCACCGTGGCTCTCGCCAAAGTCGGTGAAGCGGAATAAATTTCCGAATGTATTCATACAGAGGAGATTTTATATGATTTACTTTACTAAATCCGCAACAGAAGCTCCGACAAAAGCAATCAGGTCGGCCGGATTGATCTCGAGCTGCATTCCGCGGACACCGGCACTGACATAGATGGTATCGAAATCCGTTGCAGAAGAGTGGAAATACGTAGGCAACGCCTTTTTCATGCCAACAGGAGAGCATCCGCCACGAATATATCCGGTGGTTGGCAGCAACTCCTTCATGGCAATCATCTCCACCTTCTTGTCGCCGGCGGCATGTGCGGCCTTTTTAAGATCGACCTCGCAGTTGCCAGGGACTACGCATACGAACAGGCCCGTCCGCTCGCCACGCAGCACAAGAGTCTTGAACACGCAGTTTATGTCCTCGGCCAAGGCATCGGCCACATGCTGAGCGTCAAGGTGCTCCTCGTCCACAGGATATGTGCGTGTGGAAAAAGGCACCTTGGCGGCTTCGAGCAGACGTACTGCGTTTGTTTTCTGAGTTTTGGCCATATCAGGCCTCCTTGTGCAATGTTATGTAGCGCTCGGCGTCGAGTGCAGCTCGACAACCCATACCAGCGGCTGAGATAGCCTGCTTGTAAACGGGGTCGGCGACATCACCGGCGGCGAAAACGCCTTCGACACTTGTAGCCGTGGAACCGGGCATGGTAACGATATATCCTGCGGGGTCGAGCTCAACCTGATCGCGCAGGAAAGCAGTGTTGGGCTGATGGCCGATACCCATAAAGAAGCCGTCCACGTTAATGTTGAACGTATCTTCCGTACCGTTAGCATCGGTACGGGTAACTGTGGCACCCTCCAGCACTTCCTCGCCGAACAGCTGCTTGGTAACGGTACGGAAAAGGACTTCGATTTTCGGATTCTCCAGCACTCGCTGCTGCATAACCTTGGAAGCGCGCAGATAGTCCTTGCGGACAATCATATACACTTTTTTCGCAAGATTGGAAAGGTAAAGAGCTTCTTCGCAGGCGGTATCTCCACCGCCAACGACAGCCACAGTTCTGTTGCGATAGAAGAAACCGTCGCAAGTGGCGCATGCCGATACACCCATGCCCATGTATTTCTGCTCTTCGGGCAAACCGAGATATTTAGCGGAAGCACCGGTGCATATGATAACGGTTTCGGCGTCGACAGTATGCGTGGAACCGTCGATACTTGCCTTGAACGGACGCTCCTTAAGGTTTAACAGCGACACTTCGCCGCTGATAATCTGTGTTCCGTAACGTGCAGCCTGTGCGCGCAGGTCATCCATCAGCGCACTGCCCGAAACACCTTCCACATAGCCGGGGAAATTCTCTACCTCGGTTGTTGTGGTGAGCTGTCCGCCAGGCTGATATCCCTCTACAAGTATTGGGCTAAGATTAGCGCGAGATGCGTATATTGCTGCGGTATATCCGGCGGGTCCGGAACCAATGATAAGACATTTTGTTGTGAAGTGGCTCATTTTTTAATTTATTATGTAGTTAGTTATCGTAAATCAATTATTTCGGCCGCAGGGAATTTCGCTTTATCGTATCGGAACACCGATGCAGGCTGCTTTGCAATAGCCTTTATAGAATCGACGGATAGACTGATAAGCCGTTTGTCGGCAAAGACAATCTTTACCGTGCGCGGCCATTTGGTCTTGATATCGCAGCTGATATCGATTGCGGATATTGCCGATTTACCCGACAATGGTGTCAGGCGAAGGTTATAACAGCCCTTGCTGTCGGCAAGGCGACGCACCTTGTAGGTGCTGGCGTAGTTGCTCAGGATGGCAAAAGGATTAGTGGAGGTGAGTTCCTCTGCGGTAGGCTCGGTTATGTTAACCTCGTCGGACGATCGGAGCAAAGCCCACTGCGTCTTGCCGTCGTACCAGACACATAGGTCGGGTGTCTCGAAGAAAAACGCGCTGCCGGACATAATTGCAGTGCCCTGCACGTTGCCGGAAGCGCCGTTGATAGTGAACATCACTTCCACGGCAGCCGAGGAGGCGATCTTGGCCTGCATCGCGTCCATTACCGATGCGGCAGAAACTGCCGCGCGGGCGCCGCACACCATGCATACGGCGGCCGCAAAGGCCATCAAACGATATTTTATATCTTTAAGTGTCATGTCAGTAGAACGATATAGCGGCATGCGGGGTTCACTCGAGTATGCGCTGCACCTCGTCGGGCGTCATAAGCACGCTGCGCGGTTTAGCGCCGTTTGGCGGTCCTACAATACCGAGTTTCTGCATCTGGTCCATATAGCGTCCGGCTTTGTTGAAACCGAGAGAGAACGTTCGCTGCATGCTTGTGATGGATGCAGTGGACTGGGATGCGATGAACAAGGCGCAACGGCGGAATTCGTCGTCGATTTTCACCTCTACATTGGAAACGTCCTCACTCTCATCAGCAGGAGGTTCGGGCAGGAGGTAACATCCGGTGAAACCGGGCTGCGATCCGATGTGGTGGCATATGGCTTCGATTTCCTCGGTCTCCACCAAAGCACACTGGACGCGCTCCACAATGCCGTTGATAAGGATAAGCATATCGCCGCGGCCGATAAGGCGCTGTGCGCCAGTTCGGTCGAGAATGGTCTTACTGTCGATACCCTGTGTTACCTTGAAAGCGATACGAGCCGGGAAGTTGGCCTTAATCATACCGGTGATAACGTCGGTGGACGGTCGCTGCGTGGCGATAATCATGTGCATGCCCACGGCACGCGCCTTCTGTGCGATACGGCATATAGGCTGCTGTATCTCCTTTCCGGCAACCATCACAAGATCGGCGTATTCGTCCACTATCATCACAATATACGGCAGGAAACGGTGTCCGTCGTTTGGGTTCAGGCGTCGTTCCACAAAGCGCTTGTTATAGTCCTCGATGTCGCGCACGCGAGCTGCCTGGAGCAGTTCGTAGCGCTGGTCCATTTCCACGCACAGCGAGTTTAGAGTGGCGATAACCTTGTTTGGGTCTGTGATAACGGCATTATCTTCGTCGGGTATCTTTGCAAGATACTGGCGGTCGATGGTTCGGTATAGCGAGAATTCGACCATCTTGGGGTCGATAAGCACTAATTTAAGTTCGTCGGGGTGCTTGCTGTACAGCAATGACGTGATTATACAGTTGAGGCCCACCGATTTACCCTGACCCGTGGCGCCAGCCACAAGCAGGTGAGGCATTTTTGCGAGGTCGGCCATATAAATCTCGTTTGAGATTGTTGAGCCGAGAGCCATCGGCAGCCTCATCTTGCTTTCGGTGAACTTGCGCGACATCAACACATTGCGCATGGAAACTATCTGCGGCTTTCCGTTGGGCACCTCTATGCCGATTGTACCGTGGCCGGGGATAGGGGCGATGATACGTATTCCTAAGGCCGAAAGGCTCATGGCTATATCATCCTCCAGACTCTTTATCTTGGCGATGCGCGTTCCCTGCGAGGGCACAATCTCGTAAAGCGTTACCGTCGGGCCTATCGTGGCCTCGATACGCACGATTTCTATGTTGTAGCTGCGCAGAGCCTGCACAATCATCTGTTTGTTTGCGGCCTGTTCATCCTCGTTTACTTCGAAAGTCTTTGGACGCTCTACAAGCAGGTCGAGCGAGGGGAACTGATATCGCGAATGTTCGGCATTGACATCGTACAGCGAATCAAGGCCAATATGGTCGCCGTTGCGAATTTCCGTCTTTGATGCAACAGGCACATTTTCCTCTGCCGCGGTGTTCACAATCACCATCTCCGGCTCGGAAGGAATCTCCTCGGGCTCGGCTGGCGGAATTACCGTTACAATCTTCCGAGGCACCGGCTCTGTATCGGCAGGAATGGAAACAGGCGCAACCGACGCAACCGGCGTAACAGACGGCGCAACCGGCGCAACGGGCGTTTCGGCCTGCTCGACACTTTCCATATTGTCGTCGAAAATGCTGGCATCAGGCATACTGTATCGATTGCGGGGCGTCGTTACTTCTTCGTCGGCATTTTCCTCTGTTCCGGCAGTCTCTTCCACGTCCGGTTCTTCGGCAGGAGCGGCTTCTATCACGGGATCGGCGTAGCTGCCGCTGACAACCTCGTCGGCGCCGTTGCTTCCGAATGCTTCGAGATGATTCTCGACTGGCTCTTCCGCAGGTTTCTCAACCGGCGTATTCTTTGGTTTCTTCCTTGCGAAGGCTTTACCGATAAGCCCGAAAAGCGATTTCAGGGGATAATAATAAACAGCCACCAGAAATCCGGCGAGCAAAGCCGATAGCGCGAACACCCCAAGGCTGTCGGCATATGTCATCACAAGGGTATTGATGTAATAGCCGTGGTCGCCGCCGAGATTATAGAGGCCGGAGCTGTTGTAGGTGAGCATTCCGAGGATAACGGACAGTGCCACTGCCGTGAACAGGCAACGGAATGTGAGCGAAAAGAACTTTGTTCGGCGCACACGCATACATCCCAGCCCAAGCAGAAAAAGATATACAACAAGTACAAACGAGGCCACTCCAAAAGTATCCACCAGCAGCCATTCGGCCACCTTTGCGCCGAGGGCGCCCCCGGCCGTAGCGATAGCCTCGCCGGAATTCACAATTTCGTCGATACTGCGGCCATGAATCACGCTCTGGTCCTGGGCGGCATTGAAAATGAAGGAGACCGTAGCGACAGCCATAGTGAGCGCGAGCGTACACAGTACCAGGCCTACTGAAAGATGCACACGATAGTCGCGTAAAAAATTATAGGAAGAAGATCTGTCGGCGTTCGGGCGTGCCACAGTCTTTTTCTTTGGTCGTGAAGCAGTTGAAGGCCCCACACTGTCCGGGACAGGGCGGGGACGCGTTTCGCGTCTGGCACGCTGCCGGGTTGTGGTGCCACCAAGAGCGGGATCGTCAATAAAATCGTTATTGGTAGAACGTTCGTTGGACATAATAATGCAGGAGAGTGTCGATAATGAAAGGAGAAAGGAATCAGAGTTCGGTGAGCGCGTTCATGTATGCCACGCGGTCGTCGGCCTTGAAAGCAGCACTGCCCACAACAAGGACATCGGCACCAGCAGCGACACACTCGGCACCGGTATCGAGGTTTACGCCACCGTCTATCTGAATTTCGGCATGGCTGCCGGTAGCCTCGATAAGCGCACGCAGCTCCCGAGTTTTGCGGATGGTGTTGCGAATGAACTTCTGCCCTCCGAAACCGGGATTCACACTCATAAGGAGTACCATATCCACATCAGTGATGATATCGGCGAGCATCGCCACAGGAGTTGCGGGGTTGAGTGTAACGGCAGCTTTCATACCGGCGTCCTTTATGCTCTGGATAACACGGTGCAGATGTGTGCAAGCCTCGTAATGCACATTCATGATAGCAGCTCCGGTATCGCGCACCTGGCTCACATAGCGTCCCGGGTCCACAATCATGAGGTGTACATCCAGCGGCAAAGATGTTATTTTGGAAATATCTCGGATAACGGGAAAGCCGAAAGAAATGTTAGGAACAAAAACGCCGTCCATAACATCGCAGTGCAGCCACTGGGCTTTGCTGTTTTCGATAATGGATATGTCGTGCCGCAGATCGGCAAAATTTGCCGCGAGAAGTGATATTGATACAGTTGCCATAATCAGTTGTTCTTTTTCTTGCCTTTCATTGCGTTATAGATGATATACAAAACACACAGAACCAGGATTATAAGACCGCCGATAGTGAGATAAGAATTGTATTTCTCCACTGCGGCATAGAGCTGGTCGAGCGAAACTTTCGCAGACAGCCACCATCCCAGAGCAGCCAGAATACAGTTCCACACCAGAGCTCCAAGCGCCGTAAACAGGCAGAATACCCAGATATTCATTTTTGCAATACCGGCGGGAATCGAAATAAGCTGACGTATCGCAGGAATAAGACGGCCGATGAAAGTGGATACGGCTCCATGCTTGTCGAAGTATTTCTCGGCCTTCTCAACCTTCTCGCGGTCGATAAGCAGAGCATGGCCAAGACGCGAATCTGCGAAAGCATACACGATTGGGCGTCCAATCAGCAGCGACAGCACATAGTTTACCAACGCTCCCACAAGAGCACCGGCGGTGGCTACCGCAACAACTATAAAGATGTTCATATCACCTTTCTGCATAGCCAGATATGCCGCCGGCGGCACAACCACTTCCGACGGGAAAGGGATAAAAGAGCTCTCGATAACCATGAAGATGAACACGAACAGATAGCTGGCGTTGTTTACAAACCAGTCGAAGAAATATGCCGCATTGAGATAATCAGTTATGGCAAGGGGAATAAGCAGATCTGTCATATTATAACGGATATATTTTCATATGAAATGCAAAATTAGTGAATTTTTTCTCAAAAACGATGCTGTTTGAAAAATATGATTCCACTCATTATATATTCAAATGTACAAAAGTTCAGGCGAGGTTAAAGAAAAACTGCAGAAAGCATGCAGAAAAAAAATATTTTTTCAGGATAAAAAAAGCCGCCTGTTGGGGCGGCTCTCCGGTGTTATGTCGGTTATGTAATGTTTTACTGTGCATTGAAGATTACGATACGGTTCCAGTTGTTCTGGCTGTATGGCTGAACGTCGGAACCTTCGGCCTGCATTGTCAGACGGTCGGGATTGATACCGTACTTATTCGTGAGTTCGTCGTAAACGGCCTGTGCGCGGCGCTGCGAAAGTTTCATGTTATAGGCGCTTGTTCCGGTGTCCTTGTCGGCATAGCCAACGATTGCGACGTTCTGGTCGGGGTTGGCCTGCATCCACTGTGCCACGTTGTAGATGTTTACCTGCTCGGAGGAAGCGATGCTTGCCGAATTGATGCGGAAGCGTACGGTGGCCATAAGAGGAGCGGGAGTTTCCTCGACAACTTCTGCCACTTCCACTTCGGGGCATGGTTCGCGGTTCTCAGCAGCGGCGAGAGCAGCGCTTGTTGTCGCGAGGGCAGCACGGAGGTCGTTGACCTGATTATTGAGGTTGCTTACATATCCCACATAGTCGCATGGATTGTATGACTTGTAATCGCGACCACCAAAAGTGACTGTGAAACCGCCGTTAACGGTAACATTTATATCGATAGGACGGCCGTATGCAATGTTGTTGAAGTTGTCGCCATAGAATCCGGCACGGCCTTCGGCGAAGAAATCGACATATTTGCAGAGACGGAAACGAAGCTGAATACCAGCCGATACAGGCATTGTCCACGAGTTTGTCTTTTTGCCGCCACCATCATGACGTACATTTTCCACAGACGACGGACGGAAGTTCCATGCATATGTGCCGCCGAGGCCTACGAAGGGGATTATGGAGAATACTCGCTTGCTGTTTACACCGCCGAGAGAATTAAACATATCCCACATGAAATCCAGATTTGCGCCTACGTAGTTGAAGCGCGCCATGTTACCGTCGATATCGTAGTGGAGAGGACCTCCGTTAAAAGCCAGACGCCAACCCATGTATGGAGAGAACCATTTGCCGAAACCGAAATTATAGTTAGCGGTGAAATGAGCCGAGCGGTCGCCATTTTTGTCGCGGCCCTCAACGAAAGGAACAGCGACACCGGCGCCAAACTGTATGAACCAGTTATCTGATTTGTCTACATAATAGCGCGTCGTGCAGGGGACATCTGTAAAGACTGCCGTTTCTTCTTCAACGACAACGGCGTCCTGAGCGCTGGCGGCAAATGCGGGCACCATAAGTGCGCAACATGCTGCTGTGGTGAATAAAACGTTCTTTTTCATTTTGGTTACAAATTAATCAGTTAGACTTTAGTTGATTCTACAATATTGTGAAGAAAGACCGACTCGCAGCCGGGTTACTTTCGGTCCCGGCCACATCCCGTTGTGTTCTTCCTGCCGGTTTCGAAAATACAACATTGTATTTGTAATCTTTGTTCAAAAACAGAAAGACTACAGCAGACAATTTAACATTTTGAGAAGCCCAAACAGGGGCTAATGCAGTCCAATTAGTTAAACAAAGTTAAATTGAGAAATTTTCTGTCTCAAAATTATGTTGTATAACATAAAAAGTATAACTTTGCATCAGTTTTTCATGGTATTAGATTTAAGGTGAAAAGATTATTCGTCGGGATGACGGATAATTTTTTTATTGTCCATACATAAATGCCTGAGCGGCGCCTAAAAATGTACAAATAGTTCACAATTTTGGCCTGTTTAACCAAAAGGCTCGGCAATGTGGCATATTTTATGTAATTTTGTACCCGAAAAAAGAATCAGGAAAATCATCGCAATGAGAATCGGCAATATAGATCTTGGGGAAAAACCCGTTATGCTCGCGCCAATGGAGGATGTTACAGACGCATCGTTCAGGCTAATATGCAAAGAACAGGGCGCCGACATGACGTATACCGAGTTTGTATCGGCCGATGCCCTTATCCGCAATATCGCCGCCACCACCCGCAAGCTGCACATCAGCGACGCCGAACGGCCTACCGCCATACAGATTTATGGACGGGAGGTTGAGCCGATGGTGGAAGCCGCTAAAATTGTAGAACAGGCCGGTCCCGACATACTTGATATAAATTTCGGATGTCCTGTAAAAAAAGTGGCTGGCAAAGGCGCCGGAGCCGGGATGCTCCGCGACATTCCAAAAATGCTGGAGATAACCCGCGCGGTTGTCTCCGCCGTAAAGATTCCCGTTACCGTAAAGACGCGTCTGGGCTGGGACTGCAACAGCAAGATTATTGTAACGCTTGCCGAGCAGTTGCAGGACTGCGGCATACAGGCCCTCACAGTACACGGGCGCACACGCTCGCAGATGTACACCGGCGAGGCGGACTGGACCGAAATTGCCAAAGTAAAGGCAAACCCGAGGCTAAATATTCCGGTGATAGGCAACGGCGACATCACCACGCCACAAAAACTAAAGGATGCCTTCGAGCGTTATGGAATTGACGGTGTGATGGTTGGCCGGGCAAGTATTGGCGCGCCTTGGATATTCCGCGAAATGACGTCGCTACTGCGCAAGGGTGCCGTGGAACAGATTCCGGTAGCCGAAAAATTCGCTCTGCTGCGCCGGCAGATACGCGAGAGCGTCGAGCGTATCGACGAATACCGCGGCATTCTGCACATACGACGCCACCTGGCGGCATCTCCGCTGTTCAAAAGCATTCCCGGATTCCGTCCCACGAGAATCGAGATGCTGAAAGCCTCAACCCTTGACGAACTTGAGGCGGTACTCTCTAAAATAGAGAATGAAATACTGCCCTCACTTCTGCAATCCGATGAAAACAGACCCCTATAAAATAGATATATGAAAAATATATTATTCACCGCATTACTGTTGTTCGCTGCCGCTTTTGCAGTGGCTGCCGAACCGGAAGTCTTCAGAATAGACGTGCGCAATTTCAGCAATCTTACCGTAGTGGACGGCGTGCCGGTGGACTATCAAGCCCTGCCCGACTCGGCAGGATGGGCTGTTTTCGTATGCCCGCCCGAAGTGGCAAGGGAAATAAGCTTCAACAACGAAAAAGATCACCTTACCATACGTACCACCGCCGAGGAAACTCCCATCATCGGCGTTCCACGCATAAAGGTATATTCCACAAACCTCAACAGAGTGGAGAACAGCGGCGACTCGTTGGTGCGTGTATTTTCTCCCTCACCCGTAAAAACACTCAAGGCTCGCCAGATAGGCAACGGCACGCTGGAAATAGAGTCGATAGTCGCGGAAGAGGTTGACGCGGGTGTAACAGCCGGCAACGGGACGCTTGCCATGAGCGGTAAGGCCAGCAAAGTAAAAATCAACAACGTGAGCACGGGACCCGTTTCGGCCCGCAACCTTATGGCGGCAAACATCAGTTGCTTTGTATTTGGATCGGGCAACATAGAATGCACGCCTTCTGAAACATTAAAGGTCTACGGAGCAGGAACCGGCAAAGTGATATACCACGGCACCCCTAAGGTTTCCAGACGCGGAATAGGCGTAAAAGTGATACCGGCCGAGGAACACACCGCCGCATATATCGGCAATAAAAACAGATAGCAGTCGTTATAGATACGTAACGTAAAACCCGGTCGATATCGCACGCAGCCACAACTTAAAGACCCGTACGGCCCACTCGCTGAAGTGGAACCTTGTAGACAAGCTGTCCACGCAGATTCTATACGCGGTCACAGGCATTGTGCTTGCACGCATGCTCAGCCAGGAAGATTTCGGTCTGGTAGGCGCCCTTCTTGTTTTTCAGGCTTTTGCGTCTCTGCTTGTAGACAGCGGATTCTCCTTTGCATTGCTGCAGCGCCGCAGCCCTACTCGGCTGGACTACTCCACCGTGCTGTGGTTCAATATCGGCGTAGCCGTGGCGGCATATATCATACTGTTCGCCGGGGCGCCACTCATAGCCGCCATATTCCAGGACGACATGCGCCTTGTGCCATTGGCGAGGGTGATGTTTCTGTGCATAATTTTCAATGCATCGGCGATTGTGCAGACCAACCGCCTGATGAAGGCAATGGATGTCCGAATGGTGGCAGCGTCCAACTCACTCGGACTGTTCTTAGGCGCCGTGGCCGGCATATGGCTGGCACTTGCGGGATACGGCGCATGGGCGCTGGTATGGCAAAGCGTTATCATCGCGGCCGTAAAAAGCGTGGTTCTGTGGACCACAAGCCGCTGGCGTCCGCTCTGGCGCTTCTCGTGGTCAGCACTGCGTTCTTTTGCCGGACTCGGCACAAGAATGATGCTACAGTCGCTGCTGAACACCATTTTTCAGAAAATATATGCCTTCGTAATAGGCAACCGGGTAAGTCTCACCGCTTTGGGATATTACACGCAAAGCGACAAATGGAGCACAATGGGCACCGCATCGCTATCGCAGGTTTTCACATCGTCGTTCGTACCGCCACTATCGGCAGTTCAACACGACATACAACGGTTCCGCGGCATGGTGTCTAAAATAAACCGATTCACCTCCTACATCCTGTTTCCCGCCATGCTGGGACTTATGGCGATGGCCACACCGCTTTTCCACACACTTTTCGGCACAAAGTGGGACCCGTCGATAATACTATTCCAGATTCTGCTTCTTCGGGGCATATTTACGGTACTCAATTCACTATACAACAACTATATGCTTGCCCTGGGACACGGAACGGCAATAGTCAAGCTGGAAGTAGTGCGCGATACCGCAGCCATCGTTGCCCTCGCCGTTTGTTTCCCCTTCCTGCACCTCTCCACGCCGGAACAGCCCGTTTTAGGAATCGAGATTCTGCTCTGGGGTCAGCTTGCAGCCACGTTCATAACCTGGATAGCCTCGCTTATTACGGCAGTACGACTTACAGGTGTCAGTATCGGCCAATTTATTTCCGATATGCTGCCCTACCTCACCCAGACACTCGTAATCATCCCCATAGCGCTCGCCGCCGGCAGCCTCTGTTCCGCACCTGCAGCAAAATTATGCGTAGAAACAGCAGTTGCCCTCATTATCTATACAGGGGGCAACTATGTATTCCGTTCCAGAATTCAGAAAGACGTTTTTGCCTACCTTCGCGGCAAGCCGGTACTATGAAATTCATACCGGTCTGAATTCTTGCGATAGCCAAATTTATATATTTTTAGCCCGTGGAGGCTGAATTTCATTTCCCGGTGCCGATGTTTTTGTGTATCTTTGTAAGTTAAACCGACTGTTTTACGATGGATTTCGAATTAGTATCGCAATATAAGCCCACCGGCGACCAGCCGGAAGCCATATCGCAGCTCTCGCAAGGCATCCGCGACGGGGCCGAAGCTCAGACGCTTCTCGGCGTTACAGGCTCCGGCAAAACGTTCACTATGGCCAATGTTATCAAGGAGGTGCAGAAACCTACTCTGATTCTTAGCCACAACAAGACGCTCGCCGCACAGCTATACAGCGAGTTCAAGCAGTTCTTCCCCCACAATTCCGTACAATACTTTGTATCGTACTACGACTACTATCAGCCGGAGGCATATATTCCTTCGGTAGACAAGTACATAGAGAAGGACCTTATGATTAACGACGAGATTGACCGTCTGCGTCTGGCCACGACGTCCGCTCTCCTTTCGGGACGCCGCGACGTTATAGTGGTTTCGTCGGTATCATGTATTTACGGCATGGGGAATCCCAACGATTTCCACGAGAACGTCATCACCGTCAAGCGTGGTATGAAAATCAGCCGGAACGATTTTCTGCGCAAACTTGTGGCATCGCTCTACAGCCGCAACGAGCTTGAACTTGGCCGGGGCAACTTCCGTGTGAAAGGCGATACGGTTGATATACGTCTTGCCTACGAGGATATTATAGTGCGCGTGGTGTTCTGGGGCGACGAAGTGGAGAAGGTGATAACGGTACATCCCGAGGACAATGCCCATCTTGGCACCCACGACAGTTTCAACATCTATCCTGCAAACCTTTTCGTGGTGTCGCCGGCACGTCAGGAGTATGCCCTCGCGAACATCAAAGCAGATCTGGACGCACAGGTAATCAGCTTTCTCAAGGAAGGCTACGAGCTTGAGGCCCAGCGTATCGAGGAACGCGTGAAATACGACATGGAGATGATTAAGGAAATCGGCTACTGCCCCGGCATAGAGAACTACTCCCGCTATTTCGACCGGCGCCGCCCCGGCGAGAGGCCATTCTGCCTGCTGGACTATTTCCCGAAAGATTTCCTTACCATTATCGACGAGAGCCACGTTACTGTGCCGCAGATACGCGCCATGTTCGGCGGCGACCGCTCGCGCAAGGAAAACCTTGTTCAGTACGGCTTCCGTCTGCCTGCGGCACTCGACAACCGTCCACTGCGTTTCGAGGAATTCGAAAGCCTTACGAACCAGGTGATATACGTCAGCGCCACTCCGGCCGACTACGAGCTTGAGCGCTGTGAGGGCGTAGTTGTAGAACAGGTGATACGTCCCACCGGGCTTTTAGACCCGCAGATACGTGTTGTTCCGTCGACAAACCAAATCGACGACCTTCTTGAACAGATTCAGCAGCGCATGGAACGCAACGAGCGCACGCTTGTTACCACTCTTACCAAGCGCATGGCCGAAGAGCTGAACGATTATTTCCTGAAACTGAACATAAAGACAGCCTATATACACAGCGATGTCGACACGATGGACCGAATAAAGATTCTCGACGGTCTGCGTGCGGGCGAATATGATGTTCTTATAGGCGTAAATCTGCTTCGCGAGGGCCTCGACCTTCCGGAAGTATCGCTTGTGGCCATTCTGGATGCCGACAAAGAGGGTTTTCTGCGCAGCCACCGATCGCTTACGCAGACTGTTGGCCGCGCCGCCCGAAACCTAAACGGCGAAGTGATCATGTACGCCGACAAGATTACAGAATCGATGCAGCAGACCATAGACGAGACGGAGCGTCGCCGGGCAATACAACTTGCCTACAACGAGAAGCACGGTATAACGCCACAGGCAATCGTAAAGGCCCGCAATGCCATCGTCGGCATGGAAAAGGAAGAGGTTGATATGGAAAAGACCTCTCGTTCCTCGCGGCAACAGCCAGCTTCGGCAAAACAGAAACGCGACAGGCAGAAGCTGCCTTACGCAAACGAATTTTCCACAACAGTGGATATCGCCGCCGATCCGGTCATTCCTTATATGAACGCGCAGGAACTGCAAAAAAGCATCGACCGGCTGCGTTCTCAGATGCTCAAAGCCGCCAAAGAGATGGAATTTATCACGGCCGCCAGCCTGCGCGACGAAATCATCAAACTCGAACAGCGGCTGGAAGACCTTAAGAAAGCATAGCAATTTATGGAACCGAAGATTATAGATTATAATAACCTGCACATTAGCGACTGGCTGCCAACATCTGTCAAGGAGATGAAGGCTCTTGGCTGGGACTATGTGGATGTGGTGCTTTTTTCCGGGGACGCCTATGTTGACCATCCCGCCTTCGGCGCATCGGTGATAGGCCGGTCGCTGCAGGCCGCGGGCTACCGCGTAGCGATTGTTCCGCAGCCAAACTGGCAGGACGATTTGCGCGACTTCCGTAAGTTCGGCAAGCCGCGCCTGTTCTTCGGTGTAAGTCCCGGCGCGATGGACTCGATGGTTAACCACTACACCGCCAACCGCCGCCGCCGCGCCGACGACGCCTACACTCCCGGCGGCCGCCACGGCGCACGTCCTGATTATCCGTCGGTGGTGTATTCAAAGATTCTGAAGGACCTTTTTCCCGATGTACCGGTTGTGGGCGGAGGTATCGAGTTCTCGCTGCGGCGTCTGTCGCACTACGACTATTGGGAGGACCGTCTGCGCCCGTCCATCCTTTGCGATGCCCCGGCAGACATTCTTGTATACGGAATGGGCGAGCGCACCACTACCGAAATTGCCGACCGTCTTGCCTCCGGCGCGAGGATAGCGGATCTTACAGACCTTCCACAGACAGCTGTGCTGCTGGGTGCCGACAATATACCGGCAGCCGACGAGAACAACATAATCCTGTCGTCGTTCGAGGAGTGTCTGGCCGATAAACGCAAACAGGCTGCGAACTTCAAGCATATCGAACAGGAAAGCAACCGCATGGAAAGCAAAGCCGTTCTGTGGCAGCAATGCGGCGACAAAGTGGTTCGCGTGAATCCAATGCTGCCTGCAATGACGCGGGGACAGATCGACGCGTCTTTCGACCTTCCGTACACCCGCCTGCCGCATCCCCGATACAAAGGAAAGACTATTCCGGCCTATGAAATGATTCGCCACTCGGTGAACATGCACCGCGGATGCTTCGGCGGCTGCGCTTTCTGCACTATATCGGCGCATCAGGGTAAATTCATTGCTTCCCGCTCCAAAGAATCCATTATCCGCGAAGTGAAACAGGTTACGCGCATGCCCGATTTCAAAGGCTATATCAGCGATCTCGGAGGTCCGTCGGCAAACATGTATGCTATGGGAGGACACGACCGCGAGAAATGCCGCCGCTGTCTGCGCCCGTCGTGTCTGCATCCTTCGCCATGCCCTAATCTAAATACCGACCACAGCCCGCTTCTCGACATCTACCACGCTGTTGATGCGCTGCCAGGTGTCAAGAAATCTTTTATAGGCAGCGGCGTGCGCTACGACCTGTCCATGCATCGGACTGGCGACCCGAAAACCGACCGCACAAACGAACAGTATAACCGCGAGCTTATCACAAGCCATGTATCCGGCCGACTGAAAGTTGCGCCGGAACATACATCGGACACGGTGCTGAAGCTGATGCGCAAGCCATCGTTCAGCCTTTTCGGCAAATTCAACGACCTGTTCGAGCAGATAAACAGCAAAGCGGGCCTGCGTCAACAGCTTATACCGTATTTCATATCCTCCCATCCAGGTTGTCGTGTGGAAGACATGGCGGAGCTGGCCTCCGAGACAAAGAAACTCAACTTCCATCTGGAGCAGGTACAGGACTTCACGCCCACGCCAATGACTCTGGCGACGGAGATATATTACACCGGAATTCATCCCTATACCGGAGAAGAGGTCTTTGCGGCCACCAATGCCGACGAGAAGCTGCGGCAGCGCATGTTCTTTTTCTGGTACGACCCGGAGTACCGACGCCAGATTACCGATACCCTTCACCGGATAGGTCGACCGGACCTGATAGGCAAACTATTCGGCAACGTACCACCACACCGCCGCACACAGGATGCGCACCAGAATAAACCCGGCTCTCAGGGTAAACGGCCGCCAAGAAACAGAAAACGATGATTGGCACTGCTGCCGTTCAACTATTTTGCGTGTGAAGTGTTTAATATTCATAAAACATATTGACATTCAACTAAACAACACGCATTATGAAACTTATCAATGTGAATTATCTCGGACAGACGCGCCTGTGGTGGCTCGTTCTTCTCGTTGGCATTCTGTTAGTACTCGGCGGTTTCGCATATTGGTTCTGGCCTGAGGCCGGCTACGCTATCGCCTCACAGATTTTCGGCTGGCTCCTTGTTCTCGCCGGCATTGTGCAGCTTTGTGTGGCAGCCGGCCCCGACCACGCCAAAGGATGGGGCTGGTGGATTGCAGGCGGCATCATCGACATGTTCGTCGGATTCATGCTTGTGCGCAGCATAATCCTCTCCGAATTGGTATTTCCCTACTTCTTAGCTATCATCTTCATTTACTGGGGCATCGAAGCATTCGTAGGTTCCGCAGCCGGACGCCATGCCAGATACTGGTGGCTCGGCATTATCAACGGCATACTTCTGTGCCTCATCGGATTCTTCTTCCTTGAAGCCGGCTGGGTAAGCAACATGATGATGGTATCGTTCCTCACCGCCATCGCTTTCATCTACTGGGGCTTCACTATAGCAATAGCATCGTACGACATGAAACCTATACCGGAGAAATAATTTCTCTAAACAGCAAATTGCACCTGACCACTGATTCACGTAAAACTTGAGACTGTCTAACAAGTTTGGACAGTCTCTTTTTATAGTCTAAACTGGCTAAAAAAATATATTGCTGTCCGATAAAAGATTTTGAAGCGAGATAAAATTAGGACTGATTCCATT
>CALEUL010000047.1 GCA_937921035.1 uncultured Porphyromonadaceae bacterium | reverse complement strand
CACGAACGCGACGCCGAGCCATATCCACCATGGGTCCTTGGACATGGGTTGCGTCGATGCGAGAGCCGACGCGGGCGCGCCGTCGCTCCCCTGCCCTTGCGGCGTCGTCAGGGATCTGGCCTGGGCCATGACGTCCGCCGCGGCCTGCCGCGCCTGCATGCGGCCGCGCGGATTGATGGCGATGATCAGCGAGCTCAGCAAAATCAGCACTGGTGCGGCAAATTCAAAGACACTCGGGTCGAGTTTGAGCAACAGAAACGCACCGGCCACCCCGCCGAATGCGCCGATGACCACATACGTAATGGAGCGTACCGCTTGGCCTTTGAGTTCTTTGCGCGCGCCCATCACGCCACCGATGCCCGTGCCGACCACGCCAACGGTGTTAGAAGCGTTTGCCAATACAGGCGGAATGCCGAACGCGAGCAGGGCCGGGTATGAGACCAGTGACGATGCGCCTACCGCATAGCCCACGAATCCTGCGCCGATTCCGGCCAACAGAATCAGCAGTAATGAAGTTATGGAAAAGCCCGCAATCATTCCCCGTATCCTTGTCGCTCATCGACCGGCATATTGCCGGCCTTGAGCGAGAATACGCTGTTGAGGATTGGTTGCGGGTTTTATGTTGGAATGTGGACGTAGCTTCTCGCGGAAGCGACTCCCCTCAGTCGCCTGAGGCGACAGCTCCCCTCGCGCCCGAGGGGAGCCAGAAGGAAATCAGAGCGCTTCGTTGTATTCGCGAACCTTGAGGGTGCGGTGGGAGGATGCCACGTTTTCGACGATCAGACGCTTCAGGGCATTGTCGGCGGCAATGTGCTCGTCCAGCCAGGCGTCACCGAGCTTGACCAGCGTGGCGGGATCGGCGTAGCCCGGGTACAGGCCGTTGAGCAAAGCCTCGGCCATGTGGTAGGTCTTGTTGGCCCAGACCCAGTCCACAGTCTCGAAGTACTTGGCGGCGAACGGCTCGGCCAGATCGGAGCGCGGGGTGGCGGAGAAGCCACGGGCCACGGCCTCGAGCTGGGAGTTGGTCAGCTCGTCGTTGTGGAGCGCCTGATCCCAAGCCCATTCCTTGGCCTCAGCGGTGGCCATGGAGGCACGGGCGCCGTAGGCGAACTCGCGGTTTTCCGTGGTCTCCTTCTTGGCGAGCTGCGCGTCCACGTCGTCGTTGGTCATCTCGTTGACGGAGGTGAGCGCTTGGACGATGGTCCACGTGAAGTTGTTGTCGATTTCGAGGCCTTCAAGACGCACGGTGCCGTCCAGCAGACCGTGTGCGTTGGCGGCGAATGCGGCGTCGCCCTCCTCACCGTAGCCCAAGTAGGCGGTGACGAGCTGGAACTGGGTGTCCGAGCCGGCTTCGGCGGCGTTGGCCAGGCTACTCACGGCCAGGACGACCGTCTGCGCGCACCCGGTTCCGTAGGTGCCTGCTCCTACCCCGCAAAGGTATTCAAAGGCATGCGTATGGCCGGCCAGACAGGCAACGAGCGCGTTACCGTGCAGAATCTTCAGATTATTAAAGTTATCCCCGAGCACAACCTGATCATGATCAAGGGCTCCATACCCGGAAGCAAAGGTTCAATCGTCTTAATTGAGAAATAATATGGAACTCGCAGTATACAATCAGCAAGGCCAGGATACCGGCCGTCGCGTAACCCTCAACGACGAGGTTTTCGCAATCGAGCCCAACGAGCACGCCCTTTATCTCGACGTTAAGCAGTACCTTGCAAACCAGCGTCAGGGCACACACAAATCCAAAGAACGTAGCGAAGTGAGCGGCTCTACCCGCAAACTCCACAAGCAGAAAGGCGGCGGCGGCAGCCGTATCGGCGATATAAACTCGCCCGTACTCGTTGGCGGTGGACGTGTTTTCGGTCCCCGTCCACGCGACTACCGCTTCAAGCTCAACCGTAAGCTCAAAGAGCTTGCACGCCGTTCCGCCCTCAGCCTCAAGGCTGCTGCCGGCGAGATTATCGTGGTGGAAGAGCCCGTTTTTGAAGCTCCTAAAACTAAAGATTTTGTAAATTTTGCTAAAAACCTTAAAGTTGAAGGCAAAAAAGTACTTTTAGTTTTACCGTCTAAAAATAATAACGTATATTTGTCCATGCGCAATGTGCCTAACGCCACCATGATGACAGCTGGTGACGTTAATACTTATGCCGTGCTCAATACAAACGCTATCCTCCTGAGTGAAGGTAGCGTTGAAGTCGTCAACAAATTCTAACGCTCCACCGCTATGGATATTTCTATCAAACCGATTATCACCGAAAGGGCAACCAAGCTTTCCGAAAAGCGCAATTGCTACACTTTCCGTGTTTCGCCGGACGCAAACAAATACCAGATCAAAACTCTTGTAGAGAAGCTCTACGGCGTAAAGGTGGCAAGCGTCAATACGGCAGTAGTACGCGGCAAAAACAAGTCGCGCTGGACTAAGAGCGGTCTTCTCCGTGGCAAGACAGCCACCTGGAAGAAGGCTTACGTAACTGTTGCCAACGGCGACACCATCGAATTCTTCAGCAACATCTAACAACAATGGCAGTAAGAAAATTCAAGCCCACAACTCCTGGGCAGCGTCACAAAATTATCGGTGTGTTCAAAGGAACAATCACTGCTACCACACCGGAAAAATCTCTTACAGTCGGCAAGCGCTCGACCGGTGGCCGCAATAACGAAGGCCACCTCACAAACCGCTACATGGGTGGCGGCCACAAGCGCAAATACCGTGTTATCGACTTCAAGAGAAATCGCGACGGCATCCCCGCAGTAGTAAAATCAATCGAGTACGATCCTAACCGTTCGGCACGTATCGCACTCCTGTACTATGTCGACGGTGCAAAGGCTTACATCATCGCCCCCAACGGCCTTGAGGTAGGCACAACTGTCGTGAGCGGCCCCGAGGCTGCTCCCGAAGTTGGCAACGCTCTTCCCCTGAGCAAAATCCCTGTCGGCACACTTATCCACTGCATTGAACTTCGTCCCGGCCAGGGTGCTTTCATGGCACGTTCCGCCGGTACTTTCGCCCAGCTCATATCCCGCGAAGGCAACTACGCCATCATCAAATTACCTTCTGGCGAAACCCGCAAAATCCTCGCTACCTGCAAGGCTACAGTGGGTGTTGTCGGCAACAGCGAACACTCGCTGGAAAGCTCCGGCAAAGCTGGCCGCAGCCGCTGGCTCGGCAAGCGCCCCCACAACCGCGGTGTTGTTATGAACCCTGTCGACCACCCGATGGGCGGTGGTGAAGGCCGCGCTTCCGGCGGTCATCCCCGTTCGCGCAAGGGTCTGTACAGCAAGGGTCTCAAGACTCGCTCGCCCAAGAAGCCCTCTTCGAAGTATATCATTGAGAGAAGTAAAAAGAAGTAATCTGACAAATTAGCAATATGAGCCGTTCATTAAAAAAAGGTCCCTTCATCAGCGTTAAGCTTGAGAAGAAAGTAGCCGACATGGAAGCCTCCGGCAAGAAGAACGTCATCAAGACGTGGAGCCGCGCATCCATGATCGCTCCCGAATTCGTAGGCCATACTTTCGCAGTTCACAACGGTAACAAATTCATTCCCGTTTACGTTACCGAGAACATGGTAGGCCACAAGCTTGGTGAGTTCGCCCCAACACGTACTTTCCGCGGCCACGCCGGCAACAAGAAGAAATAAGGGCCTGACAATCATTAATCATCGAATATAAAGACGACAAAAATATGGGTGAAAGAAAACGATTATCAGCCAACCAGCACAAGGAGGCAGCACGCCACACCGCTTTTGCTAAGCTTACAAATGTGCCCTCCTCCCCCCGCAAAATGCGTCTGGTAGCCGACATGGTGCGCGGCAAAGAAGTGTTCCGCGCACTCGGCATCCTCAAGTTCTCCAACAAGCAGGCAGCTGCTGCTCTCGAAAAACTCGTACGCAGCGCCGTTGCAAACTGGGAACAGAAAAACGAGCAGAAAGCCGATGCAGGCCAGCTCTATATTTCCACAATCTATGTTAACTGCGCTCCAATGCTTAAGCGTCTCCGCACTGCCCCCCAGGGCCGCGGATACCGCATCCGCAAGCGCTCCAACCATGTAACCGTGATTGTAGACACTATCAACAATAACAATACCGAGGCTTAAAAATGGGACAGAAAGTAAATCCTATCAGCAATCGCCTGGGCGTCATCCGTGGCTGGGACTCCAACTGGTCAGAAAAAGGCAAATTCCCCGAAAACATTCTCGAAGACCACAAACTTCGTGAATACCTCAACGTTCGCCTGGCAAACAGCAGTGTCTCGCGTATCGTTATCGAGCGCACGCTCAAGCTTATCACAATAACAGTATGCACATCCCGTCCGGGCAAAATCATCGGCCCGCAGGGTGCCGAAGTTGAAAAGCTCAAAGACGAGCTGAAGAAACTCACCGGCAAAGACGTGCAGATCAATATCTACGAAGTTAAGCGTCCCGAACTCGACGCCGTTATCGTGGCAGCAAACATCGCACGCCAGATCGAAGGCAAGGTTGCATACCGCCGTGCCGTTAAGATGGCTGTCGCTTCCACAATGCGCGCCGGCGCCGAAGGCGTGAAGATTCAGGTCAGCGGCCGTCTCAACGGCGCCGAAATGGCTCGTTCCGAAATGTTCAAGGAAGGCCGTACCCCCCTGCACACACTCCGTGCCGATATCGACTATGCACTCGTTGAGGCTCACACCAAAGTTGGCGTGGTAGGCGTGAAAGTATGGATCTGCCGCGGCGAAGTTTACGGCAAGCGTGATCTCGCCCCCCAGTTCACAAACAACCAGAAAGAAGGACGCCCTGCCGGAAAAGGCAACCGCGAACGTCGCGGCGGTTTCCGCAAATCCAACAACAACCGTTAACAATTCTGCAAAGCTATAAACAATGTTACAGCCTAAGAAAACCAAATTCCGCCGCATGCAAAAAGGCCGCATGAAGGGAAATGCCCAGCGCGGCAATTCTCTGGCCTTCGGCTCCTTCGGTATCAAGACACTCGAGTCCAAATGGATTACCGGCCGTCAGATCGAAGCTGCCCGTATCGCGGTGACACGTTATATGCAGCGTCAGGGTCAGATCTGGATCCGTATTTTCCCGGACAAGCCCATCACCAAGAAACCTGCCGAAGTCCGCATGGGTAAAGGTAAAGGTTCGCCCGAAGGCTTCGTGGCTCCCGTTACCCCCGGACGTATTATCATCGAAGTGGAAGGCGTAAGCTACGATATTGCCAAAGAAGCACTGCGCCTGGCAGCTCAGAAACTTCCCGTGGTAACTAAATTCGTTGTCCGTCGCGACTACGATCCCACTCAAAACGTGTAAATAAGTCATGAAGAAAGAAGAAATCCGCGAAATGTCCACAGCCGACCTGAGTGAGCGTCTGCAGCAGATGGAGAAAGAATATCTCCAGAGCCGCATGAACCACGCAGTAACACCCCTGGACAACCCCGCCCAGCTTACAGCCGACCGCCGAATGATTGCCCGCGTAAAAACGGAGCTACGCCGGCGCGAACTTAACAAATAACAAGCCCAGCGAAAAATGGAAGAAACACGCAATTTACGCAAAGAGCGTATCGGCATAGTATCCAGCAACAAAGGTGATAAGACTATCACCGTTACCGTGCGCTGGAAAGAAAAACATCCCATCTACGGCAAGTTCGTCAACAAGAGCAAGAAGTATCACGCTCACGACGAGAACAACGAATGCTCTGTAGGCGATACCGTACGTCTGATGGAAACACGTCCCCTGAGCAAGACAAAGCACTGGAGATTAGTAGAAATTATCGAAAAAGTTAAGTAACAATGATACAGACAGAATCACGTCTTACCGTTGCCGACAACTCCGGCGCAAAGGAATGCCTGTGCATCCACGTGCTCGGCGGTACCGGACGCCGCTACGCTTCCGTAGGCGACATAATCGTCGTTACGGTCAAGAGCGCAATCCCCGGCACCGATGTCAAGAAAGGCACCGTATCCCGCGCAATGGTTGTGCGCACAAAGAAAGAAGTACGCCGTCCGGACGGCTCATACATCCGTTTCGACGACAACGCCTGCGTTCTTCTCAAGAACGACGGCGAGCTTCGCGGCACCCGTATCTTCGGTCCCGTTGCCCGCGAGCTCCGCGCCAAGAACATGAAGATTGTTTCACTTGCACCCGAAGTGCTTTAATTGAGACACGCAAATGAGCAAAATTTATATCAAGAAAGGCGACAACGTATGCGTTCTCGCCGGCGAGGACAAAGGCAAGACCGGACGCGTGCTTGAAGTGCTTCGCGACAAAGGCACTGCCATCGTAGAGGGCATCAACATGGTAACCAAGGCTACAAAGCCCACCGCCCAGTATCCTCAGGGCGGTCTGGTTAAGAAAGAGGCCCCCATCCATATCTCCAACCTCAACCTCGTGGACCCCAAGACTGGCAAGCCCACACGTATCGCAATCAAGCGCGAGGACGGAAAGGTTGTTCGTATCTCTAAAAAATCCAATCAGGAAATCAAATAATGGTCACCACACTGCAAAAAGACTACAAGGAGCGCATCATGCCTGCCCTGAAAGAGCAGTTCAACTACCACACTGTGATGCAGATCCCCCGCCTGGAGAAAATCGTTATCAACCAGGGTATCGGCGAGGCAACACAGGACAAGAAGCTGATCGACACCGCAATCAACGAACTCACCGCCATTACCGGTCAGAAAGCTGTTGCAACTCTTTCGCGCAAGGATATCTCGAACTTCAAGCTCCGTAAGAAAATGCCCGTTGGCGTACGCGTTACTCTGCGCCGCGAAAAAATGTATGAATTCCTGGAGCGTCTGGTACGCGTGGCTCTCCCCCGTATCCGCGACTTCAAGGGCATCGAAGGCAAACTCGACGGCCGCGGCAACTACACCCTCGGCATCACCGAGCAGATTATCTTCCCGGAAATCAACATCGACAACATCAACAAGCTGATGGGCATGAACATTACGTTCGTTACCAGCGCACCCACCGATGAAGAGGGCTACGCTCTGCTCAAAGCTTTCGGCCTTCCTTTCAAGAACGCTAAAAACTGATCCAGAATATGGCTAAAGAATCTATGAAAGCCCGCGAGGTGAAGCGCGCCCGTCTCGCCGCCAAGTACGAAGAGCGCCGCAAAGCTCTCAAGGCTATCGTGAACAAGGGCAGCGAAGGCACCGAGGAAGCTCTCCAGGCAGCCTACGAGGCCGCTCAGAAGCTCCAGCGCCTGCCCAAGAACGCTTCTCCCATCCGCCAGCACAACCGCTGCAGCATCACCGGCCGTCCCAAAGGCTTTATCCGTCTTTTCGGCATCTCGCGTATCCAGTTCCGCGAAATGGCTTCCTCCGGTCTGATTCCCGGCGTTAAAAAAGCAAGCTGGTAACCCTCAACTCCCTTTTAAGGGCAGCCCCGCAATCGGCAACAGCCGACATCGGCAGGCGCCCAACACCGAGATTTAAATATTGTTGGGCACTCCGGCCCAATCAATTTAACAAAAGAAAAAATGACAGATCCTATAGCAGATTTTCTCACAAGATTGAGGAACGCAATCAAAGCAAACCACCGCGTTGTGGAGATTCCCGCCTCAAACTTGAAAAAAGAAATCACAAAGATTCTTTTTGAACAGGGCTATATCCTCAACTACAAATTCATCGATGGAGAGGAGAATCCCCAGGGCACAATAAAGATCGCCCTCAAATACGACCCCGCCGACCGCGTCAACGCAATCAAGGGTCTCAAGCGCGTTTCGCGTCCCGGTCTGCGCCACTACACCGGATACAAGGACATGCCCCGTGTACTCAACGGCCTCGGCATCGCTATCCTCAGCACCTCTCAGGGCGTTATGACCAACAAGAAGGCTGCCGACCTCAAAATCGGCGGCGAAGTATTATGCTACGTATATTAATCAACCTAAAACCTCTGAAAAATGTCAAGAATAGGTAAAGCACCCATCGAGATTCCCGCAGGAGTTACTGTAACGGTTGATGAAAAGACCAACGTAGTAACTGTAAAGGGAGCGTTTGGCGAACTCTCGCAGAAGGTTAACCCCGACCTTACCGTAAAAGTTGAGGGCAACCATGTAGTTATCACCCGCCCGAGCGACGACATCGAGCACCGCGCTCAGCACGGCCTCTACCGCGCTCTTATCCACAACATGGTGGAAGGCGTGCACAAACGCTACCGCAAGGAAATGGAATTAGTTGGTGTGGGTTATCGCGCCGCGGCAACCGGACAGGTTCTGGAACTCGCCCTGGGCTACTCCCACGCTATATATATCAAGCTTCCCGCTGAAGTCAGCGTGGAGGCTAAGTCGGAACGTAACAAAAACCCGCTCATCATCCTCGAGAGCCGCGACAAGCAGCTCCTGGGCCAGGTTTGCGCTAAAATCCGTTCGCTCCGCAAGCCCGAACCTTACAAGGGCAAAGGTATTAAGTTCGTCGGCGAAGTTATCCGCCGCAAGTCCGGCAAGAAGGCCGGCGCTAAATAACATAATACGCAGGCAACCATGATATCAAAGATTCAAAGACGTAATAAAATCAAGACCCGCATCCGCGGCAAAATCTCGGGCACCGCTGCACGTCCCCGCATGACAGTGTTCCGCAGCAACAAGCAGATCTACGTACAGCTTATCGACGACCTGGCAGGCCGCACTCTGTGCGCCGGCTCCTCCAAAGGGCTGGAAGGCAAGGGCACCAAGAGCGAGATCGCTGCCCTCGTTGGCGCTGCTGTAGCAGCTAAAGCCCTCGAGGCTGGTATTACCGAGGTAGTTTTCGACCGTAACGGTTATCTCTTCCACGGCCGTGTTAAATCCCTGGCTGACGCCGCACGCACAGCCGGTCTCAAATTCTGATACTCACTATGGCTAAAAGAAACAATAGAGTAAAAACCACCGGCGACCTCGAACTCAAGGACCGTCTCGTGGCAATCAACCGAGTAACCAAAGTTACAAAAGGCGGCCGCACCTTCACCTTCGCAGCCATCGTAGTTGTAGGCAACGAAGACGGTGTTGTAGGCTGGGGCCTGGGTAAAGCCAACGAAGTGCAGGCTGCAATCGCCAAAGGCGTGGAGGCCGCAAAGAAGAACCTTATCCGCGTACCGGTGCACAAAGGCACTATCCCCCACGAGCAGGTAGCCAAGTTCGGCGGCTCCCGCATCATCCTCAAGCCCGCAAGCCACGGTACCGGTGTTAAGGCCGGTGGCGCTATGCGCGCTGTGCTTGAGAGCGTGGGCATCACCGACGTTCTTGCTAAGAGCAAGGGCTCGTCCAACCCCCACAACCTTGTAAAGGCAACCATTGCCGCTCTGGACGAAATGCGCTCACCCGCCATGATAGCCCAGAACCGCGGTATTTCTGTAGAACAGGTCTTCAAAGGCTAATTAAACCGCAAGCACAATGGCACAGATTAAAATCAAACAGATCAAGAGCCGCATCAACTGCCCCGCAGTTGAGAAGCGCACACTCGATGCGCTCGGCCTCAGGAAAATGAACCACACAGTAGTAAAGGAAAACACTCCTTCTGTGCTGGGAATGGTTAACAAAGTCCGTCACCTCGTTGAAGTGACCAACGCATAAAACAAAAGACAATGGACCTAAGTAATTTACAGCCGGCTCCCGGTTCGGTGAAACACAATACCCGCATAGGCCGTGGCCCCGGCTCCGGCAAAGGCGGTACATCCACACGTGGCCACAAAGGCGCTAAGTCCCGTTCGGGCTACAAGCGCAAGATTGGTTTCGAAGGCGGCCAGATGCCTCTGCAGCGTCGTCTGCCCAAGTTCGGTTTCAAGAATATCAACCGTGTGGAATACAAAGCTATAAACCTTACGTTGATCTCACAGCTTGCTGAAGCAGCGAAGCTTCAGAGTGTGTCTCTGGCCGATCTGCGCCAGGCCGGCTACCTCCGTCGTGGCCAGCTTGCCAAAGTTCTGGCAGGCGGTACTCTTTCCCAGGCTCTCACCGTGGAAGCTAACGCATTCTCAGCAGCAGCAAAGGCAGCCATTGAAGCTGCCGGCGGTACTGCCAAAACTGTCTGATCATGAGATTTATCGAAACCCTTAAAAATATCTGGACTATCGAGGAGCTCCGCAAGCGCCTTCTCATAACACTCCTGCTGGTATTCATTTACCGTGTGGGCTGTTATGTAGTGCTTCCGGGTATCTCTCCTTCTGACATCGACGCCCTTGCTAACTTCACCAACAAGAGCGGTCTGATGCAGCTTCTCGATATGTTCTCCGGCGGCGCTTTCTCGCAGGCCTCCATCTTCGCTCTGGGTATCATGCCCTACATCACGGCATCCATCGTGATCCAGCTCTGCGGCATGATTCTTCCTTCGTTCCAGAAGATGCAGCGCGAAGGCGAGAGCGGCCGGCAGAAACTGAACCAGTACACGCGTTACCTTACCGTGCTGATTCTCTTCCTGCAGGCTCCCGCATACCTTGTAAACCTGCAGGTGCAGGTTAACGGCGCCGCAAACGGCACCGCTCTCTCCTTCGGCTTCTGGACCACGGTATATCTTACAATCATCCTCACCGCAGGTGCAATGTTCATCATGTGGCTGGGCGAGCGTATCACAGACCGCGGCATAGGCAATGGTATCTCCTTCATCATTCTTGTAGGTATCATTGCCCGTCTCCCGGGAGCTCTTTACTATGAATTCGTCAGCCGTCTCCCGGGTGCCAGCGGCAGCCAGGGCGGTCTGGTGATGTTCATTGTTGAAATCGTGCTTCTCTTCGCCGTTACCGTCGGCGCCGTACTTCTCGTACAGGGTACCCGCAAAGTCCCCGTGCAGTATGCAAAGCGCATCGTCGGCAACCGCCAGTACGGAGGCGCACGCCAGTACATCCCTCTGAAAGTGAATGCTGCAGGCGTAATGCCCATCATCTTCGCTCAGGCCATCATGTTCATCCCGATGACACTTGCCGGCTTCCGCGGCGGCGAGAGCGGCTTCCTGCGTGCCTTCACCGATATCAACGGCTTCTGGTACAACTTTATCTTCTTCTGGCTCATCGTAGCGTTCACATACTTCTACACCGCCATCACAGTGCGTCCCACCCAGATGGCAGAAGACATGAAACGCAACAACGGCTTCATCCCCGGCGTGAAACCCGGCAAGAAGACCGCCGAGTACCTCGACACCATTATGTCGCGCATCACACTGCCCGGATCATTCTTCCTCGCAATTGTGGCAATCCTTCCCGCTTTTGCCCGTTTCTTCGGCATCAGCCAGAACTTCGCCCAGTTCTTCGGCGGCACTTCGCTGCTGATTATGGTAGGCGTAGTGCTGGATACCCTCCAGCAGATTGAGTCGCACCTGATGATGCACCACTACGACGGTCTGATGAAAGAAGGCAAGATCAAGGGCCGCACAACCGGTCAGGCCTATTGATGCAACAGAAAGCCAAGCAAAATTCGATTAAATGATTTATCTGAAAACACCGGAAGAAATCGAGACAATGCGCTCGTCGTCGGACCTGGTTAGCCGGGTACTCGGCGAAGTGGCGCGCTGGATAGAGCCGGGAGTTACCACACGCAAGCTCGACACCATTGCCAGGGAGTTCATCCTTGACAATGGTGGCAAGCCCGCCTGCCTCGGATACGAAGGCTTTCCCGGAACGCTTTGCATAGAAGTGAACGACACCGTCGTTCACGGTTTCCCCTCGGACCGCGTCCTTCAGGACGGCGACATCGTCGGCATCGACACTGTAGTCGAAAAGGACGGTTTCATGGGCGACAGCTGCTATACGTTCGCGGTAGGCAACGTGTCCGAAGATAAAATGAAGCTTCTCCGCACCACCAAGGAAGCGCTCTATGTCGGCATCGAGGCTGCCAGAATTGGCGCCCGCATAGGAGATATCTCCAACGCGATACAGACATACTGCGAGCACCGCAACTATTCTCTCGTACGCGAAATGACAGGCCACGGCATCGGACGTCGCATGCACGAAGCCCCCGAGGTACCAAACTACGGACGCCGCGGAATAGGCCCGCGCCTGCAGAACGGCATGTGCATATGCATAGAGCCGATGGTGAACATGGGCAGCCGAAACATCGTTATCGGTTCCGACGGCTGGGAATGCCGCACACGCGACGGCAAGCCTTCCGCCCATTACGAGCACACCCTGGCAATGGTGGACGACAAAATCCAAATTCTCACAACCTTCGATTACATCCAGCAAGCAATACCGGATAAATTTATTTAGACATCTATGGCAAAACAATCAGCAATAGAACAGGACGGCACCATCGTGGAAGCTCTATCCAACGCCATGTTCCGCGTGGAACTGGAGAACGGACACGAAATTACCGCTCACATCTCCGGAAAGATGAGGATGCACTACATCAAGATTCTTCCCGGCGACAAAGTGCGCGTGGAAATGTCGCCCTACGACCTTTCCAAGGGCCGCATTGCTTTCCGCTATAAATAAAAACAAACTAAAAGATATGAAAGTAAGAGCATCTGTGAAGAAACGCACTCCGGACAGCAAGATTGTCCGCCGCAAGGGACGTCTGTACGTCATCAACAAGAAAAACCCTAAATACAAACAACGTCAAGGATAATAATATATGGCAGTACGTATAGTGGGAGTTGACCTCCCCCAGAACAAAAGAGGTGATATCGCCTTGACCTATATCTTCGGCATCGGCCGCAGCGCAGCCAAGAGCATCCTGGCCAAAGCTGAAATCGACCCCAGCAAGAAAGTACAGGACTGGACCGATGTGGAAGCCGCCAAAGTACGCGAAGTGATCGGTTCCGATTACAAGGTCGAAGGTGACCTCCGCAGCGAAATCCAGCTGAACATCAAACGACTCATGGATATCGGTTGCTACCGTGGCATCCGTCACCGCAACGGCCTTCCCGTTCGCGGCCAGAGCACCAAGAACAACGCCCGCACTCGCAAGGGCCGTAAGAAAACCGTTGCAAACAAGAAGAAAGCAACTAAATAACATACAGACATGGCAAAGAAAACAGTCGCAGCTAAGAAACGTAACGTCAAGGTTGGCGCAGAAGGCCAGCTTCACGTACATTCCTCGTTCAACAATATCATTGTCTGCTTAGCAAACAGCGAAGGTCAGATCATCAGCTGGTCCAGCGCCGGCAAGATGGGCTTCCGCGGTTCCAAGAAGAATACTCCGTACGCCGCCCAGATGGCTGCTCAGGATTGCGCAAAGGTTGCGTACGACCTGGGTCTGCGCAAAGTTAAGGCCTATCTCAAGGGCCCGGGCAACGGCCGTGAGGCCGCCGTTCGCTTTGTCGACGGCGCCGGCATTAAGGTAACCGAGATTATCGACGTTACACCCCTGCCCCACAACGGTTGCCGTCCTCCAAAGAGGCGCCGCGTATAACACACCCTCCGAAACAGACGCGGCCCCTGTGCGGCGCCGCGCTCACTTTCGCTTTTAGTAAACACACAACTACATCAACACACGGTTTTCCCGTCTGCCGGGGCGAAAGACCATACATTCAATCACCTCTCTATGGTCGCGGCTGCGCAATGGCGGACATCCGGAGAAACCCGTTAAACTGATTATTCTAAAATGGCAAGATACACAGGTCCCAAGACCAAAATAGCCCGCAAATTCGGCGAACCCATCTTCGGCGAAGACAAAGTTCTCGCCCGTCGCAACTTCCCGCCGGGCCAGCACGGCGCCAACCGTCGCGGCAAAACTTCTGAATACGGCGTTCAGCTTCGCGAAAAACAGAAAGCCAAATACACATACGGCGTCCTCGAACGTCAGTTCCGCAACCTCTTCAAGAAAGCATCGAGCCTCAAAGGTATCACCGGTGCGATTCTTCTCCAGCTTCTCGAAGGCCGTCTGGACAACGTAGTGTTCCGTCTGGGTATCGCACCCACTCGAGCAGCAGCACGCCAGCTTGTTCTGCACCGCCACATCGTTGTTAACGGACAGGTGGTTAACATCCCATCCTATGCCGTTAAACCCGGCGATGTAATCGGCGTACGCGAACGCAGCAAGTCGCTGGAAGTCGTTGCCGATGCTCTCGCAGGATTCAACCACAGCAAGTACCCCTGGATCGAATGGGACGAAGCCTCCAAGAGCGGCAAGTTCCTCCACGTACCCGCACGTGAAGACATCCCCGAGAACATCAAGGAGCAGCTTATCGTCGAGCTCTACTCCAAGAACTAACCCGTTTAATTAAAGATACATGGCTATATTAGCATTCCAGAAACCTGAAGAGGTTGTAATGGTGGAAGCATCCAACTTCTACGGCAAGTTTGAATTCAAACCTTTGGAACCTGGCTATGGCATCACTGTCGGAAACGCCCTCCGTCGCGTACTCCTGTCTTCTCTCGAAGGCTATGCGATTTCGTCGATCAAAATCGACGGGGTGAAAAGCGAATTTGATGCCGTGCCCGGCGTAAAGGAGGATGTTACAAACATCATACTCAATCTTAAGCAGGTTGACCTGAAACAGAAGACGGAGGACACCGAAAACGAGCGTGCCACCATCAATGTTTCGGGCAAAGAAGTGTTCACGGCCGGCGACATCGCCACTGCCCTCGCGGGCTTCGAGGTTATGAACCCCGAACTGGTGATTTGTCATTTGGATCCCGACGCAAGTTTCACTATCGTACTGACTATCAACAAGGGCCGCGGATGGGTCCCCGCCGAGGAGAATGTTACCCCTCAGGACGACATCAACACCATCGCAATCGACTCTATCTATACGCCCATCAAGAACGTCAAATACACCGTCGAAAACTACCGCGTAGACCAGAAAACCGACTACGACAAACTCACTCTCGAAATCACCACCAACGGTTCCATTCTCCCGAAGGATGCTGTGAAAGAGGCTGCTAAAATCCTCATTTATCACTTCATGCTCTTCTCCGACGAGAAGATTACCCTCGAGACTACCGAAACCGATCCAGGCGAGGAATTCGATGAAGAAGTACTCCACATGCGTCAGCTTCTTAAATCGAAGCTGGTAGACATGCAGCTGTCTGTCCGCGCATTAAACTGCCTCAAGAGCGCAGAAGTTGAGACTCTTGCAGAACTGGTTGTGTTCAACAAAACAGATCTTCTCAAGTTCCGCAACTTCGGTAAAAAGTCCCTGGTCGAACTCGAGAGCCTGCTCACAAGCCTCAACCTCTCCTTCGGCATGGACATCTCTAAGTACAAACTCGATAAAGAATAACTTCGATGCGACACAATAAAAAATTCAATCACCTTAGCCGTAAGAAAGCTCACCGCGACAGCCTTCTGGCTAATATGACAATCTCGCTTATCCTGCACAAGCGTATCTTCACAACGCTGGCTAAGGCTAAGGCTCTCCGCGTTTATGCCGAGCCTCTGATCAACCGCGCTAAAGAAGATTCTATGGCAAACCGCCGTCTCGTGTTCAGCCACCTCCAGAGCAAGGACGCCGTTAAGGTTCTCTTCCAGGAAATAGCCGAAAAGATTGCAAACCGCCCCGGCGGTTACACACGTATCCTCAAAACCGGAAACCGTCTCGGCGACAACGCCCAGACATGCTTCATCGAACTCGTTGACTACAACGAGGCAATGCTGAAGGAAGCTGCTCCCAAGAGCAAGACTCGCCGCAGCCGCCGCAAATCGGCCGCTCCCGCTGCCGAAGCTCCTGCAGCCGAGGCTCCTGCAACCGAAGCACCCGCAGCAGAATAATCCAGACCGGAGCATATATCAAGAGAGGGCGCCACGCGCCCTCTCTTGCTGTATATATGGGATATTTTCGTTGCGGATTCAGCGGCGCTTTTTGGCCGGGTCGCAGGTGAAGCCAACGCCGAGTTTGTTGAATATCTTGCGGTCTACCTCGCCGAGCATAACGGTAGAGTGCATCTGGCAGCCGTAGAGTTCGGGAAGTTTACCGAGAGCGCGCCGGCAGTTCTCGTCCTCGGTGCTGAGTACCGACAGCGCCACAAGCACTTCATCGGTGTGCAGACGCGGGTTGCGGCTGCGCAGGTAATTTATCTTGGTGTACTGTATCGGCTCTATCATGTGCTGCGGTATCAGCTTCACGGAATGGTCGATGCCGGCAAGATGTTTGATAGAATTCAGGATTAGGGCTGCGCTTGTGCCGAGCAGCTCGCTCGTCTCTGCGGTGATAATGGTGCCGTCGGAGAGCTGGATGGCAGAGCAGGGTACACCGCTCTTTTCGGCGCGGCTGCGCGCTGCCTGAATAGCGGGGCGGTACGTAGTGTCTATCTTGGCCTGCTTCATCAGCAGGGAAATCTTGTTCACCTCGCTCTCGTTGTTTTCGCCTTGCGCAAAACGGTTCAGAGCCGTGTAGTAGCGACGGATAATCTCGTCCTTTGACGCGCGGCAGCACACTTCGTCGTCGTTGATGCAGAAGCCTACCATGTTCACGCCCATATCTGTGGGCGATTTGTACGGATTGTGCCCGTATATGCCCTCGAAAAGCGCATTCAGCACAGGGAATATCTCGATGTCGCGGTTGTAGTTTATCGCCGTCTTGCCATATGCCTCAAGGTGGAACGGGTCAATCATGTTTACGTCGTTAAGGTCGGCGGTAGCGGCTTCGTATGCAATGTTCACAGGATGCTTCAGCGGCAGGCTCCACACCGGGAAGGTTTCGAATTTGGCGTAGCCGGCCTCTATTCCGCGTTTGTGCTCGTTGTACAGCTGGCTCAGGCAAACCGCCATTTTGCCGCTGCCGGGGCCCGGTGCCGTAACTATTACCAGCGGGCGGGATGTCTGCACGTAGTCGTTCTTGCCGAAGCCTTCGTCGGAGTCGATAAGGTCTACATTTGTGGGATATCCCTCGATAGTGTAATGATAGTAGGTGGTTATTCCGAGGCGCTCCAGTTTCTGGCGGAAGGCGTCGGCGCTGCTCTGGCCGTTGTAGTGCGTTATCACCACCGAGCCTACCAGGAACCCGCGTTTCATGAATTCCTCGCGCAGACGCAGCACGTCCATGTCGTAGGTTATGCCGAGGTCGTTGCGGATTTTGTTGCGTTCGATGTCGAGTGCGCTGATTACGATAACGATTTCAGCCTGGTCGCTGAGCTGGCTCAGCATCCGCAGTTTGCTGTCCGGCTGGAAACCCGGAAGAACGCGGCTGGCGTGATGGTCGTCGAAGAGTTTTCCTCCTAATTCGAGGTAAAGTTTGTTGCCGAACTGGGCGATGCGTGCCCTGATGTGTTCGGACTGGATTTTGAGATATTTCTCGTTGTCAAAGCCGTATTTCATAACGGATTGCAAAATTAATAAATTATTGTGTATTGTAAAAATATCGGGCCGGAAATTAGTCGTTATAAAATTTTATTGCTGTCCGATAAAACTCGGATAACGCGATAAAGCATGGCTCGAACGCT
>CALEUL010000046.1 GCA_937921035.1 uncultured Porphyromonadaceae bacterium | reverse complement strand
TGGGTCGGGGTGAGAAGATATAATTTGCACGGTTTGGGGTCGTTAACTTGTTGATATTTGTAGTCTTGAACGTGCATTATTTGTCGTTGTTGTCCCGATTTTGTCCCGGTACAGAAAGCCCGGCGTTTGACATAAGTATTTGTATTGTACGTTCTTTCTCGGCAATAATGCGCTCCTTCTCTGCTAAAAGCTCGCGGAGATTTTCGTTCTGCGATATATTCACAGAAGCATTGCCGAGAATGGTCTGCGCTATTATATCTGAAAAATTTTTGCTTACTTGCTCAGGCACATCGAAAACAATGGCAGGATGTAAACCAACAGCGACAAAAAGTCGCTCCAATAATTCGGCATCAATACTCGACTGCTTGAATATTGTTGATAGATAATTATAGCTAATCCCTGCTTGTGCAGCGATTTCTCTTTTCTTTAGGTGATTGTCCTCGATATGTTTTTTCAGTATTTCGCCAACATGTTTCATGTCTGGAAATGTTAAATGTATTTAATTATTTCAGACATTATGTCTGAGATTGCTAATATTCCAATTATTTGCTGTTACTTTGTTGTCGTAAAATTACGACAACAAAGTAACAGCAAATAATATGACAGCAAACGAAGCACTCGACCATTATCTTGACTCGCTCCCACGTCCCGAACGAGTCGCAAAGTCCCGTGATATAAGGGAAAAGCTTGAAATCTCGCGTTCTGTATTGAGCGATTGGCGATGCGGCCGAACGAAATTGCCGCTCGTTTACTTCGACAAAATTATAGAAATCGTGGGTGTCGACTTAAATTCGTATGTCGGAAAATGATTAAAATACCATGAGCAGAGTATTAACAAATACAGAATTTTTCACATACGAGCAAGAGGTATGGCTGCGCGAGGCTGACGGCTCGATGAGAAGTCTTCGGGAAACCGACTATGACTTCATCGATAAGATGACAGAGCATATATCCACTTTCTACCCGAAAGCTTATGCGGCACTTTGCTCCGAATATAAAGGCTGCGCGGCCAATCCGTCATATTATCGCTTTCGTCTCGTGGTGCGTTTCATCAGGTGCAACTTCTCTGCGCTCGACTCTATCCCTGACATCGGCTCCGACTTGCATTGCACTTTTGAACATATCAACTGTCCACTCCGGGGCGAGTGCCGATATGATCATGTTATTTGCCGGCCGGAGTTCGACCACCAATTAAGCCCTGCCGAGAAGCGTGTCATGGCTCTGGTATATGACGGCCTCACGGAAGAAGAAATCGGCGACCGCCTGCGGCTTTCGCCTTTAACCATTCATACACATGTCCGTAATGCTTATTCACGCCTCGGCATCCATTCCAAGGCGGAATTCATCAAATACGCGACCCAAAATAATCTTTTCTCATGAAGTACAGCAAATTTGAGGTCGACAAGGTTAAGAAAGACGCTGACATACGCCGCCTTATTCCCGGGGCGAGTCAAAGCAAGGCCAATCAATACATAGAGTGTCCTTTCTGCGGCGAAGCGAAGAAGTTTCGTGTTCGTTTCTCGGCTCAGTATAATTGCGCGTTCTGTATGAAGTGCAACGAAGGGTTCTCAAACCCTATCGCTGCCTATGCGTACTTAAACAACCTCGACATCGAGCGCGATTTCCTCAAATGTCTCGAAGGCACCGCGCAAGAATGCGGCATCATTATCACGCCGGAAGAAACTCGCCGCAAAGAGACAGTCAAGAAGATTAAAGAGACAATCCGACAATCGTTCTGCTCTCTGCAGCTCGAAGGCTCCGGCCTTACTGTCGATGACGTGATGGCCAATGTGGTCGAGAACGGACAGGAACTTATCAAAAGCCCGTTCCAACCAGGCTCAATCGGGCAGAACTTTATTCCTGACCTCAAAGGCGACGACATGCTCATCTTCTACTACGACCTGTATGGCCGTCCGATGCAGTATTCAGTCAAAGGCACCAAGACGCTCCGTAACTACGTCCGCGCCCGGTATGCCAATCCCGATTTACATGTAGCCCAGGACGGCACAAAGATGAAGTATCAGACTCCGCCCGGAGCGCCAGCACAAGTCTTCATCCCGGAGAAAATCCGTCGCCTCTATAAGTCGAAAACGCCCATCGATGTGCTTTTCCTTCAGGAAGGCGAGAAGAAAGCCGAAAAGGCCTGCAAGCACGGAATGCTTTCTCTCGGTGTGCAGGGCATAATGAATATCGGCAACAAGGAGCAGGGCCTTATTCAAGCCATTCAGGACATCGTCAAGACGTGCCAAGTCCGGCACATCGTCCTTGTCATGGATAGCGACTGGAACGACCTCTCAAAGAACATCACGACCGGCGACCGCGCCGATAAACGCCCGGTTAGCTTCGCGTCGGCCGTTATCAAGTTCAAGCAATACGTCGAGACATTCCACAACCTCGGTCTTAACCTCGATGTGTGGTGGGGCCATGTCAACACAAACGACCATGGCGATAAGGGAGTCGACGATTTGCTCGTCGGCTCTCTGCTCGGCCGGGAGTCGGAGCTGATGGATGACATCGACCGAACAATGCACTCGCACAACGGCAAAGGCACTTGGCTCGACATTCATAAGATTACGGCTGTCTCCGACGCGAAAATTCGCGATTTTTGGTGCTTGAATGACTGTCAGGCTTTCTTCGAGACGCACCGGGAACGCCTTTCCGAAATACCGACATTCAAGCTCCGGGGTGTACGCTACAAGGTCGAGGACGGCGCGATGATACCCGTTAGCCGCTATTCATCGGACGCAGACATTTTTACTATCGAGAAGGACAGCAAAGACAACGACAAGGTCTGTCTCAATTATACGGAGACATACCGCTTCCTCTCGGCTTCGGGCTTCTATCGATTGCGCAACAGCGACGAGGCCGCATCCGGCTATGACTTTATCCGCATCGACGAAGGCATCATCGACCGCTCCGCACCTTACGAGCTGCGCGATTTCATTCTCCAGTATATCATGACCAACATTAAAAATCCGTTGGTTCATGAATACTTCAACAGCAAGCTCGATGTTCTGCTGCCCGACAAAAAGCTTGAACGCCTCGAAATGAGGACTGACAATTTCAACCATTTCGAGCCCGACGTGCAGCGCACATACTACAATAACGGTCAGGTCGAGATTACTTCACAGGCAATCACTCCCTGCCAGCCTATCGCAAATGTGTGGCGAAATCGTATCGTACCGCGTAATTTCCGTCGTATTCCAATCATCAAGTCAATTTCCAAAGTCGATAATATTTTCTTCTGGGAATTGACCGAGGACGGCGAAAAATGCGAGTTCCTGCAATACCTGATTAACACTTCCAACAACTACTTCACGCATGACGCTCCGCGTGAAACCACACAAGACGAGAACATCGAGTGGCTTCAGCACATCGTCAATAAAATAACAACAATCGGGTTCCTGCTAACCGATTGGAAATACCCCTCGGACCGTCAGGCCGTCGTAGTCCAGGACCACCGAATATCGGAGGTCGGACAAGCCTGGGGCGGTGCCGGTAAATCAGTCCTTGGCACCGCCATCAGCAAAGTTGTGGCGCAGTTCTTCATCAACGGCCAGGACTTCAACTCTAACGACGAATTCATCCTCTCCGGCGTTACCAAGGCAACGCGCAACATCTTCATCGATGACGTCAAAACGAATTTCGACTTTAAAAACATCTTCAACTGGATTACCGGCCCGATGCCTGTAAACCCGAAAGGAAAAGACCGATACACTATCCCGGTTGAAGACTCGCCGAAAATCCTGCTCACTACCAACCACGCTATCCGCAGCGCCGAGGAAGGCTCCGTCAAGCGTCGTATCGCTTACATGGAGTTCTCGGCATGGTATAATCAAGACCATGCGCTTATCGATGACTTTCACCACATGTTCTTCGATGACTGGGACGAATACCAGTGGGCGCTGTTTGACAATCTCATGGCCGAATGTGTCATGTATTACCTTCGCTCTTTCGAGCAAATCTGGTATCGAGAGGGCCGTGGAGCAGTGCCACCGCCAATGAAGAATATTGAGTTGCGCACTCTTCGACAGTCGATGTCCGAAGTGCTCCTGCAATGGGCCGAGGAATACTTCGACCCGACGGGTGATCATCTCAATCAGCGCCTCGTCCGAAAGGAATTGTTTACTTCTTTTCTGGACTATGCCGGTGGAATGCAAGGTCACGGCGTAACCCGCACAAACTTCAAGATTAAAATGATTGCCTATTGTCGATATAAGGGCTATGACTTCAACCATAACCGCCCAATCGACAATAAATCGGACTCGAAAGTATTCTACTCCGATTGGAAAAAGTCGCACCCGGACGAGTCTTTTATCGGCGACGAGGACAAATCCGGCGGCGTAGAATATTTCACAATATACTCCGCCGAAAAATATAAAGCTGAACATCCATTCTAAATCATTCCGATATGCAAGACTCTGAAATCGTTTTGGACGCTGTCTATCGCGTTACAGGCATCTCTAAAACCAAGATGCTCTCCCGCTCTCGCTTATGGCCGATTGTCGAAGCCCGGATGCTTTTCGTGCTTTTTTTCGCACGGCTCGGTCAAGATGACCAGCAGACGGCATGGGTGCTTGACCGCGACCGCACAACAATTCTTAATACCCGGCACAAAGCCGAGGAATACATCGGCATAAGCAAGGCATTTAATGACAAATTCAACAAAATCAAGGAAATCTATGGAAGCGCGAAATCAGTATGACTACCTCAAAGTTGATTGTCTTGAGGATGTCGAGCCGGTCGAGGCAACGGCCTCATGGACCATCACGGACTCCAGGACTGAACAAATTACCATTACAAGCGCAGTCCTGCCCGACGGTTATTGGGTTTATGGCTACACTGTCTATTGGGCCAATGGCGGAACATCCACAAAAGAACCGACAGCAGAACTCGGCAAATTCAGGTCGCAGCGCGAGGCCAAGCTTCATGCAGTTGGCTTCATGAAGCTTTACCTCAATTATTTCATCCCGGACACTCGCGACGCTCTCCGCATAGCCGAGACGAGTCTTCTACAAGGTCAATTATTCGATTAAACATCATATTATCATGCACAAACTATTCCTTCTTATGGCACTTACTTTGGCCGCGTGTGGCAAAACTACCGACACAGCGACCTCTGCACCGACTTTTGCCACGGCCGCAGCTCCAATCCACAGTTCTTCACTGCCCGCCGGCTTTACTGTCGTAGAGCAAAGCTCCGACGGTTACTTCATTCGTCTTGCCTCTGCGGAACGTGCTTCTTCGGGCACAATCCGAGAACTGGCCGACTCTCTCTCCCGCTCCTTCGACCGCGTCGACCTCTGCCTCGATGTCGCTCATGAGCGCGGCGACGAATACCTCGCCATCATCGACGGCAAGGTTTACGACTACGAGAATAACCGCATATACTCACTTAAATGAAAGAAGCGGTACTCCTTCGGACATTGTATGTAAACGATATCCGCATACAGATGGGAAGCACCGTCGATGTCATGGATATTTCGGCCATATCAGCCCTCATAAGGATATGCGGCTACGCAATGGCCGTTCCTCGACATCTGATAACTCTCGTACCACCTGACTCTCCGCGAGTCCATAAGCATAAGAAAAAATCAAATAAACGTAAAAAATGATTAGACCAATAAAAAGAACAGCCGCCATGAAGGCTTATGAGCAATACTTATTATCATTGCTCGAAGAACCTTCTATCGGGGACACGCCTATTGATGTCGATTACATCGACATCACAAATGTCCCTATCACGGACCCGGCTCGCATGTTGCCTCAAGAGTCGGCTATTCCGTTTTGGGTAGAAGACCGTCGGCGGGAGGCCCAGTATAATGCCATCGCGGATTTAAGCATAGAGCTCGAAACGATGCTCCGTGATTTTTACCGCAATAAGCTCATTCTCGTCCGTGGCGCAAACCATTGCCCGTACCGATGGGAGTATGAATATTCCGAGAAGATCCTTGACTCCTTTTGCGAATTTCAGGAAACAGTCATGGATGCGCTTATGAAATTCTTCGGCCCTGCCTATCACTATTCGGGCTGCCTATGGGAGTTCTTCGGCTTCAATGACGAAGAATATGCGCAAGTGCTGAAGGATGAGCAGGAAAAGTCCCGGCGCCAATCTCTACACAGTGATTTCCAACGAGCTGTTTATTGCCTCTTACATAGGAGCGATGACCAGGACGATGACCTCCCTTTCTGATATGGCTACTTTTGACTTCCCATTCGCGCCGACTATAAACGAAATCGTCTACAACAGACCGACCCCGGCCGAACCCCGGGACTTCTCCTTCTCGACAGGGGCCGGCCTGTTCCTCGTCGGCGATATCGTGCGTTTCTTCTTCGGCTCGATTATCCGCTCGGGCCGTATAACCAATTCATTTCGCCGAGGCATTACCCAGTTCTACCACATCGAGGGCGAAGGACACGTCTGGTATCGCGGCATCGACGAGGCAAACATAATCTCTAAACTAAACGACAATGAGTAAAATCGTAAAAGCCAAAGACGGCGTGGAATGGTACGCCGACGGCACAATCCTCTTAATCCGCTGTCCTCAGTGTAAACGCGAGAACTACGCTCTGGCCGTCGCCGATGGTGTGTGCTGCTGGTGCGGCTATAAACCCAAGCCCCTGAAATGATACTGCATCGCTTCTGCTCACAAAGAGAGTTCGCCGCCTATATGCGCGGCGAAACTCTCGAGAACCACACCGACCATTACAGAGGTGGTCTCGGTGGTAGTACAAGCCGGGGCTTTTGCTTCTTCCGGGGCGATGTCAATGAGTGGGCGCGGCGTCTTAACGGCCTTGTCGAATTCGACGTACTTATTACGGTCAACACGCATCCGTCCCTGGTTCGCGTCTCGATGGGCGTTTATGCTGACTGGGCGAAAGACGACGGCACTCACATGCCGCCTAAAAAACATTTCAGAGAATATTGTACGGATCATTACGACCGGGACAACTTTCACTTAATGAAAGTTGACCGTTCATTCTCTGAAAACCATGTCTCACGCTCTAAAATTCAATCTTTCTTAGAAACTTCTGGTATCATATAAATTAAACAATCATGAAGGATTTCACAATCAATCAGTCAAAGCTCGCGCTCAAACTCGCGACGGAGCTTGAAAGATCCGGATGCAACGTAGGCGAGTGCGTCCAAGTTCTGGCCGAACATACCGGCGCTCTCATCGGCCGCCATGCGCCTGACATCGTCGAAATAGAGCGCTATTGCGATGCTCTGTTTGACACTATCAAACAAGCCGCAATCTACTATCATCATAACTCGGATATCCCACATAAAAACAACTGACACCCGAACGATAATGCCGGACCATTTCTCCAAACTCCGATTGGCAATTCCTCCGGTCACCGCCGACGATGTCCTTCACGGCGTTGCAGTGGTTATGGATGAAATTCGTTCGATGGAGGCATCATTCGACGAACTTTCACAGATTGCGTCGAAAATAGGTGCTCATCCCATTTTCTACGACTGCGACTTAGAACCTAAAAACGAATACTGGAAGATCTTCGAAACCGCTTGCCGTCCCACTTGCGACCTTTGCTGCCATTATCAAGCCCACCCGCCCCGATGTCAGCTCTCCAAGCGTTCCATCTCCCATAAACAATTCTCATGTAAGAAATACTCACCTAAACACAACTCTCGAAAATGAAAGTATCATTTGAAATCTCGGATATCCAAGTGCTGAAAGTATGCGCTCTATATCCGGCAACCGATGAACAGACAGAGGCCGTCATGGCTGCCGTCCACGAAACGCCCGAACTCGACCTCACAGCAATATGCCGTGATGACAATGATTTCGCACAACTCTCCCTGGCCGTCTGTGCTTGTGCCGTCTCGGTTATAGTAAATAAGTTTAAAAACGAGGCCGAGTGAGCATGGATGCGACAAAAGACCAGCTCATAATGACCGCATGGATAGCGCGAGATGATGACGGCGCTCTCTACATGTATAAGGTCAAACCTTATCGAGGCGGAGGCGACTACGAAGGCTGTTGGGACTCGGACGGCGATACGCTCGCCTTGGATAATTCCCTGTTCCAATCAGTAACCTGGGAGTCCGAGCCTCTTGAGGTAACAATATCTATAATCCCAAATAAGAAACAATGCAAACACTAATCTCTAAAATCAACGGTGTCGACATCGTAACCGTTGAGCGCGACGGAGAAATCTTCGTCCCGATTAAGCCCATCTGCGAAGCCATCGGCATCGACGTAGACGCGCAAAGAAACAAACTTAATTCCGACCAATTTTTCAATTCAACTACGGCGATTATCGCCGCAGTTGCCGCCGACGAGAAGGAGCGCGAAATGTACTGCATCCGGCTCCGTGATGTCTATGGCTGGCTCGCCACTATCAATCCCGGCAAGGTCGCCCCGGAAGCTCGTGAGGCCGTCGCAGTCTACCGCCGCGAGTGTTACGATGTGCTCTACGAGCATTTCACCGGCTCCATGCGGCGAACCATCGAAACCAACAACGCCGAGATTGCACTGCTGCAGCAGATCAATTCGGCTATCTCCCGGGAAAAGGAAGCAAAGACCGAGCGCCGCAAAGCAGAGGAAGCCCTCGGTAAACTCCGAGCCGAGCGCCTGAACCCGCAGCCGAGCCTATTCATGTAGGCCGGAATAAAAAATACGAATTTTCGTAATCTTTTTGCCCTCGAAATTTGTTTAATACGAAAATTCGTAGTAACTTTGTGGTGTCAAATTAAACAAGCAATCACAATGAGAAAACGAAAAGAAAAAATCAAACTGACAGAAAAAGAGGAGGAGCTGATAAGAGCCATCCGAAACTACCAAAAGAGCTTCCCTAACGGATATCCCCAAATGCTCTACTACATTCAGCAACTCGTCGACGAACTGACAGACCTTCCCTGACAAACCGCCCTCCCTCTCATCGAGGGGGAGGGCTTAAAAATAAAACGATATGGAAACAGTCATCCAAGCAAAGACACTCATCCCGGACGTAAAGAGTAAAATGTCCGACATTCTTGTGGCCATCTCATGGCGCGAGATTGCAAGAACTTATTTCGGCAAATCGAGTTCGTGGCTGTATCACAAGCTCGATGGCATCGACGGCAATGGCGGTGCCGGTGGCTTTACTCCCGACGAAGCCATGCAGCTAAAAGGCGCTCTCTGCGACCTATCTGACCGCATCCGACGTGCAGCCGACAGTATTTAACCTGCCTTGTTTAATTTGACAATGTCCGTCAAGGCCGGACTCTCACCCTCGCCCAGCAAGGCGGGGGTGTCTTTGTGATGTGGATAAATTGTCGTATTTTTGCGGCATGAATTATCCTAAAGTCTTAAATCTCCTTCTGCTAATATGCGCTTCGATGCACTTTTGTTATGCAGAAGAACGTTTATACACGCTTGATGCCTCAACAATAAGGGGGCTTTTAAACAATGACAGATACACGGAGAATGTGCCTGACAGTTTTTACACAAACATCAAGACGCGGTTTGTTGGCAAGCTTTTCATCCAAAAACATGATGAGCCGCTGCCATATTTATATCGCACTTTTGACTGTGCAAAGTATTCAATTAACAAAAATGATACTTTACGGTGTGTCGACGTCCGTAAGGTAATAAATTTCCACCAACGGATAACAGAAACCCCAGTCGCTTTAGTCTTTAAAGCCCCAGATGGGGAAATCTGTTGGACGCTATTGGAATTTAGCTCGCTCTACATTGAAGATGTCGATATAAGAACAGCTAAAGAAGCCCAACGCAAAGCTGACTACAGGGCAAGAGAGTCCGCTATGATTAGAAAATACGGGAAGTATAATGGTCGATTGATTGCTCAGGGCAAAGTTGCCATTGGCTTTACCAAACAAATGTGCCGTGAAGCATGGGGCGAACCAAAAACAATCCATACTACTACAACAAGATATGGGGTAAACGAACAATGGGTCTATCCCGGGGGATATCTTTATTTTGAGAACGGGAAATTAAGGACCATTCAAAATTGAAATTTTCTCTCCTCAAAATTTTGTCAAGTGGAAAACTTGTCGTAAATTTGTGGTGCGATAATCCATGGTCGTTTGTCGACTACCAGGAGCGGAGGTTTAGACGCTCGACATAACTTCGGGCATTTTTTATGCCCTCACATAAGTAGCCCTTTACGGCTACCATTCCGAATTCATAATACCGCCCCTTGGGGTCGACTATCATG
>CALEUL010000045.1 GCA_937921035.1 uncultured Porphyromonadaceae bacterium | reverse complement strand
TTTAGCCAGTTTAGACTATAAAAAGAGACTGTCCAAACTTGTTAGACAGTCTCTTTTTGTTATATATAGGAATGCCTTTATTGCCTTCTCAGAATAATATTTTCCACCATGCTATGTGATTGTCTGTTTGATTCATATCTGCCTCAGATAATTTAATTTGTTTCAAATAATTGTAATATGATTCTTGATCCTGGAATCTATGAATATCATTCATTTCTCCAAAATCAGATTTAATACTGTCCATATTGATAATCACATATTCGATAATCATAGGATTGTTTCCATCAAAGTTTTTAGATATAATATAATGGTCGTTCCACAAGATGGCCTTCGGGAACCCCGGCGTATTTTCACCATTATAACCGGAAGTGGCTGCAGGTTTATAATACAAGCCTGCCAATGGTTTGCCTTCTTTTGAGTCTACATATGCGTTTTTGCGCAATGTGAGCATGTAAATATGCACCGTGAGGTAATCATGCCAAGAAGCCATTCTATAGCCCTTTATCTTTTCTTTCGTTGAAACTCTTTCTTTTTATGAAAGAGCTTGAGCGGTTGTGCCCCAGGAGGCGCGGTCAAGGGAGCGGTAGCCGGCGGCTTCGGCGATGTGTGCGGGCTGGATATCGGCGCTGCCGGCGAGATCGGCGATGGTACGCGCAACCTTTACGATGCGGTCGTAGGCGCGGGCCGACATGTCGTTGCGCGTCATAGCCGTTTTGAGCAACCGCTGCGCTTCCGGCGAAAGGCGGCAATACTTCTGCATCAGACGCGAGTTCATCTGCGCGTTACAGTGTATTTCGGATTCGCCGGCGAAGCGGCGTTCCTGAATCTGCCGGGCAGCGGCGACACGGGCACGTATCTGGGCGCTTGTCTCGCCCGACGGCGCGCCGCTGAGTTCGTCGAATGGCACGGGCATTATCTCCACCTGTATGTCTATGCGGTCCAGCAGCGGGCCGGAGATACGGTTGAGATATTTGGTTATCGCTCCGGGCAAACATGTACAGCGCTTTGTCGGATGGGTATAGTAGCCGCACGGACAGGGATTCATGGATGCCACAAGCATGAATCCGGCAGGATAATCTACCTGATATTTGGCGCGACTCACGCTTATATGCCTGTCCTCCAACGGCTGGCGTAGCACCTCGAGCACCGTGCGCGGAAATTCGGGAAATTCGTCAAGGAAAAGGATGCCGTTATGCGCCAGGGAAATTTCGCCGGGCAGCGGATGCGAACCGCCGCCTACCATAGCAACGGGCGATACGGTATGATGTGGCGAACGGAAAGGACGCACCGTCATGAGCCGCGAGCCTCGGCGCAGTTTGCCTGCCACGGAGTGTATTTTTGTCGTTTCAAGTGCCTCGCCGAGCGTGAGCGGCGGCATAATGGAGGGCAAACGCTTGGCCATCATGGATTTTCCGGAACCGGGAGGGCCGATAAGGAGTATGTTGTGGCCGCCGGCGCAGGCAACTTCGAAAGCGCGCTTCACATTTTCCTGGCCACGCACCTCGCTGAAATCGTAGTCGAACGTGCCGGAGGCGGCAAAGAATTCGGCACGCGTATCCACAACCGTAGGCTGCACAGTCCCGGCACCGGTAAGCACTTCCACCACCTCGCGCAGGTTGCGCACGCCATATACATCCATATTGTTCACCACAGCAGCCTCGGATGCGTTCTGCTCCGGCACAATCATGGCCTTGAAACCTGCGGCGCGGGCGCTGATGGCCATAGGGAGAATGCCTTTTACGGGCATAACGCTGCCGTCCAGCGACAGCTCGCCCATAATAACGTATGAATCAAGATTATGTACCTTTATCTGCTCGGTGCCGACAAGGAGCGCCACGGCAATCGGCAAGTCGTAGGCCGAACCCTCCTTGCGGACGTCGGCGGGAGCCATGTTGATAACCACCGACACTCGCGGCAGTGTGAATCCCGACTGCTGTATTGCGGCCCGCACACGCTCGCCGCTCTCCTTCACCGCAGTGTCGGGCAGCCCGACGATAATATACTGGATACCGCTTCGGATAACGGTTTCCACAGTGATGATAATTGCGTCTATGCCCTGGACAGCAGCAGCGTATGTTTTTACAAGCATGGTATTTAGGGTATTAGTTGGCGGCGGAGTTGGCGGCACGGAGGGCGGCGGAGAGGGTTTTGCCGCGGTATATCTGTTTTCCGTGGCTGTCGGCCACGATGAAGAACGGCAGCGACGGTATTCCGAGTGAATCCACACCGCGGGCCGCAATACCGCCCGGAAGAGTCCCCACAACGCGTTTGAGCGTGTCGGCGTACCATACGCCCTTGAAGTTTGCAGCGCGTAGGTCCATTACGCGGATATCGCCTCGTACAGCCTTCTCAAGGCTGTCGGCAAGGCTGTCGTAGCCTTCGAGGTCGTCGTTTGTAAACGCTATCAGGTTTATTTTGCTGTCGGCGGGATCGAACAGACGGGCTGTGTCGCGTCTGTCATAGTAGAACGGGCGCACAGGCTTGTCTACCGTCTCGGCTATCAGCCGGCTGATCATCAGATTATAACCCTCCAAAATACCCGACGGACGAGCCTTCGGCCCGATTGCCGAGAGAAGCGAATCGGCGGCGACGGGATCGAGCGACGAATTATAGCTTGTGAGCAGTAGCAGCGTGGAGAGCACATCGTCCGGATTTGCCCTTACATACTTTTCGATGGTATTGTTCGCAGAAGAATCGCGCGCGGCAAGCACCCCGGCGTTATCCCGCAGGAATTCAGACCAGCGGACAGTTGTCTCGTTGCCTTCGGCCACGGACGTAAGTGGCGCCTCGCGATTGATGGATAGGTCGAATGTCTCGCCATTACGGGCATATATGCGCGCGAGCGGCCGGTGCTCGTAGTCTGTAATCTCCACAATTGCCGGCTGTGGCGCCGAACCGAAGAACTCGAACTTGCCTTCGCGTGCGGCCGTAACGATGGTGTGTACTGCACCGTTGGCATAGTAGCATACGCGTATGTTCATTGTAGGTTTGCCCTCGATTTCGCCGTTCACGCGGAACTGCTCGTCGTTGGTGCATGCCACAATAACCAAAAGGCACAACAGAGCCGTAATAATTTTTCTGTACATTGCAGGGTAATTAATAATCGCTGAAGAATTTAGGCTTTATCAGCAGGCCGACACGCAACTGGCAATGGAACTTGTTGTATTCCAGCAAGCCCTCGCCGTATCCGTTATAGAACTGCACAAACAGGTACTGGTTTTCTTTGCGGAAGATCCGGTACGCCAGATCCACGATAACGTTTGAGTTTAGGTTCCAGCCTTTCCGTTTTACGATCGTTATACCGCCGGTAAAGCGTTTGTTGTTGCTCAGCACCTGTGCGCCAAACTGGAAGAAGCCGCAGTAGTCCACGATGTCCTTATTGTTCTCGCCGTCGACAATCGGAATCCATATCTTACCATGTACCATAAGATTGCGCGTAACCATAACATTAGAAGCCAGCGCCACACGGTTCCACGAACGCGACTGTATGCTGTCGCGGCCGTTGGATTCATGCTCCACAATAAGCGTCATCTTGCCTACATAGCGATCGCGCGAGAAGAAAGGTTTGGTAAGGCCTATGCCGGGGTTGAAGTTAAGGTCGGTCATGGGCATAGAGTTCTCCAACACATTCCAGAAACACTTCTGGGTATAGAACAGATACAGATACGTGCCCCAGGGGAGTGAAGAACGCGTCAGGCGTTGCGATACCGATATCTGGAACTTGATGTTGGTGTTGGTTCTGGACGGCGTATGGTTGATGGACGGTCCGAAGATAAAGTAATTGTCCTTGTAAATGCCGAAATAGGGACGATCGTCGAAATCGCGTTTCACGCTGTCCTCCATCAGCTTTTCATTGCTGGTAACAAGAATCTGCGCCGATATGCCAAGCGAGGCGGCAGCGATAACGACAACGGCGAGCAGAAATCTGAGATTCAGTTTCATCTAAATAGTCAAATGATGTGCAAAAATATACAATTCGGCCAAGATATGCAAGGCGCCTGCGCCGTTTGGCACCGTTTTCGATAGTTTTGGCGGCGTTTACACCATTCCTCTCCATTGTATGTTTTGCACGCCTCGGACAAACAGCCGACGTAAAGAAAATGATGACGGTAACTTTGCAAAAAAATACAGATATGGAAATTGAATACAGGAATTTGAGAAAAATTGATGACAATCTGGTGGCTGCTGGTACTCCGGTTGTGGACCGAGCCTTTGCCGGATGGACGCCCGTCGGACGCATAAACGGCCTTATATTGGCCTATAAGAGAGATTTGATTGCATTGAACGACCCGGACAATGCCGTCGGGCTGGGGAAAACCATTCTGAGTGTTACGCGCTTGTCGGATTCGGAATTCATTTTTATGACACTGCCGCAGGCCTATCTGGTAACGGCGCAAGACGATTATCTGAACGTACAGCCCATGAAGTACGATTTTCCGGATGTCGGTCTGTCTGCGCAGAAGGAGACATCACTCACCATTACCGTGCCGGCACGGCAACTTTCCGCAAACTATTCGTCGGGACCGCTGAAAAACTCCGACGAGATAGCTTTGCGCGCCGACCTTACGACGGCTTACCGGCGTCTGTGCGCCAACGCTGCCGCAACAGGCGTGGCCATACAGCCCGCACTGGCGCGATACCGGCTGCTCGACGCCGACGGACGCGCTATTTTTGCCGGTCAGCCGATGCTTCTCGCCCCCGAGGGAGGAGCACAGTGCGCCGATTATGTGCCGCTGTATCTGCCTGACGGGAATACTGTGAGCGAATACTCGCTTACGGCAGCTGCGTGGCGCCTTAAAGTGTCGCTGCCGGCCGATGCCGCGGCAGCAAAACGTGTGGCGCGCTTAGAGGTGATGATGACGCCGGTGTTCCATCCTTTCGACACGTCTTTGCCTGCCCCTGTGCAGTATGCACGCCGTGCGTCGGCAAACGATGTGTTTGCCCGAATAGCACTGCCCGGCCGTCAGCGTGGCCTCGGAAGTTCATTCGCAGGGAACTCTCGGCGCATTCTTGCGCGTGCTCTGGCTCGACTCGAAAGCATGGAAAATCCTGTCGCTACCGTGAACAGCCCTTTCGATCGGGCGCAGGAGTTCACTTTCGACGTTCCATGCTCCGAGACGCCCGAACAGGACGCAGACCGCATTCTGGCCGGGCTTGATAAAAAAGTCGTGGCGACGCCGCGCGATATGGCGTATATCTCCATGCCCAACTCGTTCAGCGCAAGAATCTCGGCGGCAGGGGCATCGACATGTATGTGGGGTGGAATAGCCGCGTTACCGTTCGAGGGATATCTGCCCGAGAGCTTCGCCGCCGGCACACGCACAGAAACAGCATGGGAGGCATCGGCATTTGTGCGTTTCGCCGACGGGCGCGGCGTAGCACGCCACTCGGGCGCAAGCACCGGCGCATTCACGGCCCTGACACCCATCATCTGCTATCCCTCGCCAGGCGCGGTGGAAATAACCATAAATCTGCTTGCAGGAAATACATCGCGGAGCATCACCCTTCCGCTGACCACCGATGAAAGCGGGCGTTTCAGCTACTACATAGCCCCGGGCCTGCAAAGCATCGACTTACCTGTCGCAAAGGCGACGGCGCCACAGTTCCGCGGGAGCCGTCTTGACCTACCCAGCATGATCGCAATCGCCGAAGCGAAAGCCCCGACAGATATAAAGATAACGGCACGTATTCCGGGCGAGCTTACCGCCGCACTGGCAGCGACTGGCTCGGACCAGTCGTGGGAATTCGGAAGATCGCGTTTCATCGCCGCGACAGCGTCGAAGATACTGTCGGTGGCAGTTGCCAAAGAATTCAAGGGAGTCTCGATAAAGGTCATAGCCGACAACGGTATAGCTCGGGCTGACGGTATCTGCACCGACGGCAAAGGCGGCTTCTTTGCTATTGCAACGGAAGCGGGAGCGCCGACCGGGCGCATTATCCGTTTCGATTCCCGTGGCGCCATATCGGTGCTCGACAACAGCGAGGAGTATCTTGCCGTGGGTTATAGCACCGGGCACGACGAGCTGATAGCGATGCGCCGCAACGATGTTTCCTTAGTGTTTGACGGCGGCACGACAAAATTTGTGGCGTCCCGCGACACTTTCGACGCCGACAGGCTTGTCATGGCCGAGGGCGAACTGTTCGGGATGAACAGTGAAGGGCTGATCCTATTCGTTCACGAGACGCGAAGCAGCACCGATATTGAAGCACGCCGCACCATTGTGCCCCGCGGCTACGGGCATAGCAATGCGCGCAGTGTCCGTGCCGACATGCAGGCGTCGGAATTCGACGGCATCATATGCGTGGAAGGGCTTAATGCAGGGCCGATGAGGCCTTGGGACGTGCGTACCTTCGCCGTACGCGGAAGCGTTGCTGGTCCGGTACGGATGAGGGTGCTTTCAAGACCGTTCAGGGTATTGCGCGTGCGCATTGCAGGCACGGCGTCGCCGGACCTGCGCATAAAGGGACATGTGGCCGTTATAGACGGTTGAGAAAATTCTTTACAATGCTGAGGAAATCGTCGCTGACAGGTATGCGGAGTTCCTTACGTCCTGTTTCCGGACAGACGTGCACGATAGTGTCCAGAAGATTCTGCGTTGCCTGCGGCGAACGTAAGGTATCGGCGAGTTTACCGAGAAATTCCGTTCCGCTATGGATAAGTTCGGCGGCAGACGTTTCTTCGACAGCCTCGGAAGCGGTTTCCGCAGTCTCGTGTACAGAAACGGAGTCCTCCTCGGACTCGTCGGTGTCGGCCTCGGTAACGTCAGCTTCAAGAATCTGGCACAGGCCATCGGACAGACGTGTAAGGGTGCTGTCGTCCAGAGTAATGCTGTCGCTGCCACCGTCCATAATGCCGGTGAACAGATCAAGTTTCAATTTCAGCGCGGCCTGCATCCGCTCCTCTAAGGTACCAGCTGCCACAAGACTGATAACATGGATGTTGCGTTGGGCGCCGTCGCGGTATACGCGTCCGATACGCTGTTCAAGTACAGCGGGATTCCAGGGCAGATCGAGATTTATTATTACCGAAGCTCGCTGCAGGCACAGCCCCGCGGCGCTTGCGTCTGTGGAAAGGAATACGCGCGACGAACCGCCGTTGAACCGGCTCTCCATCTCGGCGCGACGCTGCGCCGGCACGTTTCCGCAGAGGTATTCGTAGCCGATACCAGAGGCGTCGAGTGCACGCGCCACAAGCTGCGTCATGCGTTCCCACTGACTGAATATAACGGCCTTCTCGTCGCCGTTGCCTATCATGGAGCTTATCAGCTGCACTGTTTCGGCAACTTTTGTGCCGTGGTCGGTCTTGAGATCGAGAATATAAGTATTATCGCACACCATGCGCATGCGGCCCAGAAGGAGCAGCAGGCGTTTTCTGTCTTTTTCGGATAGGAAATGGTATCGCTGCCATTTCTGCACCAGGCGTGCGACTGTGGCAAGCGCATCGTCGTGAATCTCCTTCTGCTCGCGCGTCATTGGCACGTACAGCACCGTGTCGGTACGATGTGGCATCTGCGCTGCCACATCGGCCTTTCGGCGGCGCAGCATGCAGTGCCTGAGCCTCGCGGCGGGATTGTCAGCAGCTCGTTGCTGCGGCCCGAGGGCATACTGGTCCACGAACTGCATTACGGAGTATAATTCCTCGATATCGTTTTCCAGCGGAGTGGCTGAGAGCACCACGGCATAGTCCGATTCCACGCGGCGCACGGCCTGAGAAATCTGTGCGGTCCAGTTTTTAAGGCGCTGCACCTCGTCCAGAACGAGCATATCCACATTCAGTGTGCCAAGTGCTCTGATATCGTTGGCAAGAGTGTGGTACGATACTATTTTATATGACGCAGGGTCGGCGTATAGGTCGCGGCGCTGTTTGGCGGCGCCTTCGATAACCGTTGTGGCTGCACGCGCAAAGCGCTCAATCTCTTTTTTCCACTGATATTTAAGCGAAGTGGGACATACCACCAACACCGACGATACCATGTTATGTTGCCTGAACAGTTCGGCAGTGCCGATAGCCTGAACAGTCTTTCCAAGGCCCATCTCGTCGGCTATGAGCGCGCGCCCGGCTGTGAATGCGAACCTAATTCCTTCGGTCTGATAGGGGTACAGGCGAGTGAACAGGAGGGAGTTGATGTCAATATCGGAAATTGACGCGCACAGGCGTGCGCGACTATTGCGGTCGCGCTCCTCAAGAATCAGATTGAGCGCATCGGTTGTGCAATGAAAGCTTCTGTCGATTTTCTGCGACTGTTCGATGAACGTCGGCAGCTGCTCCACCATGCCCGGTACGGCGATTGAATCATCGTCGAAAAAACGCAGGGCGTTTATAGCCAGCTCACGTGGCGTGTTACGTGTGGTGCGCAGCCGCAGCCGACGACCGGCGGCATAGCATACGTCGAGCACGGTACGTCGCGGGAGCGGAGAAGCGTCGGGGCGGCCGTTTGCTGCGAGCCACTGCCCTACCGCCTCGATATGCCTGCAAGTGCCGAGACCGGCGGTACGGAAATCGAGGCACTGACAGCTGTTGAAGGCGTTTCCGTTGCCGTGGTAGACCACGGTGTACTGGCGGCGCGAGCGGGGGCTGCCCACCGAGAACGCCGAACCCGACCAATGGCCGGGCAACGGAGCGATTGCAAAACTCTTAGCCGCAGTCCTTGCCTCCGGAGTGCGCGAATTGTCTTTCATTACAGAAAAAAATCCGCCCCGGCGCGTTGCGACGGTCCGGGGCGGAATAGACGGTTTACTAAATATTACTTATTTTGCGGGATTGATGTCTACCAGCTCAACCTCGAATACGAGCATTTCGTTGGGGCCAATGCCTGCTGCAGGCTGACCGTTAATGCCATACGCGAGTTCGCCGGGAATATAGAGAGTTGCTTTGCCACCCTTGCCGAGCAGCATGAGGCCTTCGCGGAATCCGGGAACAACGCCCTGAAGATTGAATGTAGCGGGTTCGCCGCGCTCGATGCTGGAATCGAAAACTTCGCCGTTGAGGTGCTTGCCTGTGTAGTTTACTACAACAGTGGCGTTCTCGTCGGGAGTAGCGCCTTCGCCCTGCTGTTCGATAACATAAGCAAGACCGCTTTCGGTTGTCTTTGCTTCGGGATTCTTAGCCTTGAGATCCTCTACAGCCTGCTTTGCCACCACGCCATTCTGCACAGCGTCGGGAGCTTCGGCTTTCTGCTTGTCCATTTCTTCCTGAGCGGCTTTCTGAGCCCTTGCATAGAGATCGCGGAAGTGAGCAGTAACTTCTGTGGAGGCCACAGTGGAAACGCTATCGTCGCTGAATGCTTTCTTGAAGGCGTTTATAACCTTGCTGCGGTCGAGCTTTATACCCTGGCTCTCAAGCTGACGCATCTCGCCAAGGAGCTGCATGCCCACCTGCATGCCCACGATGTGGCTCTGAGCTGTATCGGAAGCTACCGCGCTCTGCAGACCCGAGAGGAAAACAGTTTTATCGACAGCCATGCTGCTGGGGTACTGCGAGAATTCAACATTAAGCATTGTGCCTACATATTCGCCGTAGGCGGTGGAGAGGGAATCGTTGAGAGAGTTGCCTTTTTCACCGCTGTTGCACGACGACAGTGCGGCAATGCTCAGGAGCGCTGCGGCCCCGAAAAGAATTTTTTTCATATCTGAATGATTAATACAAATGTCTTATTTGGGATTTACCTCGAGCAGTTCGACGTCGAATATAAGAGTCTGATTCGGGCCGATGGCACCGCCGGCACCGTTGGGTCCGTATGCGAGCTGCGAAGGGATGAACAGACGCCATTTTGCGCCGGGTTTCATCAGCTGTAGCGCTTCAACCCATCCGGGAATAACCTGAGTAACGCCGAAAGTTGCCGGTTCGCCTCGCTCGACGCTGGAGTCGAATACGGTACCGTCGATAAGTTTGCCGGTGTAGTGGACCTTTACATTATCAGTAGCCTTGGGCGATTCACCTTCGCCGGCAGCGAGAACCTCGTACTGGAGGCCAGAGGGGGTTGTGAAAACTTCGGCGCGCTTGCCATTGCTCTCAAGGAATTCCTTGCCTGCCTTTGCGTTTATTTCGGCCATAGCCTTCGCCTGTTCCTGCTGTTTTGCCTGAAGTTCGGTGAAGAATTTCTGGATTTCGGCTTTAGCGTCATTGTAGCTCATTTTAGGCTTGTCGCCATAGAAAACTGCGGCAACGCCGTCGGCGAAGTCCTGCACATTTATAGACTCGATTCCGGAGCTACGGAAATTGTTGCCCATGCTTAGGCCGAGAGCATAGCTCAGACGGTCGAATTCGTTCTGTTCCATAAAATGTATGTTTAGTTATGTTATTGTCTATAGGGTATAACGCCGCCGGGGCGGCCGGTGTTCTAATCGAGCTTGAGTACAGCCAGGAAAGCCTTCTGCGGCACTTCTACGGAACCAATCTGCTTCATGCGCTTCTTGCCTTTCTTCTGTTTCTCCAGTAGTTTTCGCTTACGAGAGATATCGCCGCCGTAGCATTTGGCGGTAACGTCCTTGCGGACGGCCTTTATGGTTTCGCGGGCAATGATTTTCGCACCTATGGCGGCCTGAATAGCGATATCGAACTGCTGGCGCGGGATGAGTTCCTTCAGTTTCTCGCACATACGGCGGCCGAAGGTTACGGCATTGTCGGCATGGGTAAGGGTCGAAAGTGCGTCGACGCTCTCGCCGTTGAGCAGGATATCGAGTTTCACCAGACGGCTCTCGCGATAGTCGTGGATGTGATAGTCGAAGGAAGCATAGCCTTTGGATATGCTCTTGAGCTTATCGTAGAAGTCGATAACGATCTCGCCGAGAGGGAGATCAAAAGTGAGTTCCATGCGGTTGCCGGAGATGTACTCCTGCTTGACAAGTTCGCCGCGTTTGCCGAGGCAGAGGGTCATGATGGGACCAATGAACTCAGCCACAGTGATTATGGTGGCACGGATATACGGTTCCTCGATATAGCTTATGAGCGTGGGATCGGGAAGGCCGGATGGGTTGTGAACCTCGGTCATGTCGCCGCGTTTGTCGTATACGCGGTAGCTTACGTTGGGAACAGTCGTGATAACATCCATGTCGAACTCTCGACCAAGGCGTTCCTGCACAATTTCCATGTGCAGAAGTCCGAGGAAGCCGCAGCGGAAGCCGAAACCCAAAGCCGCGGACGATTCTGGCGTGAAAGTGAGCGAAGCATCGTTGAGCTGCAATTTCTCCAGCGAAGAACGGAGGTTCTCGAAATCCTCGGTCTCAATGGGGTATACACCGGCGAACACCATAGGTTTCACTTCCTCGAAGCCGTCGATGGCATCTTCGCAGGGACGGTTAACATGTGTGATGGTATCGCCTACACGCACCTCGCGGCTGGTCTTGATTCCGGAGATGATATAGCCGACATTACCGGCAGACAGTTCCTTGCGGGGCGACATGTCCAGTTTGAGCACACCTATTTCGTCGGCATGATATTCCTTGCCTGTGGAGACGAATTTAACGAAATCACCAGACCGGATGGTACCGTTCACTATCTTATAATATGCGATGATACCGCGAAACGGGTTGAATACCGAGTCGAAAATCAGCGCCTGCAGCGGAGCGTCGGGGTCGCCTTTTGGCGCGGGAATGCGCTCTACTACAGCTCTCAGGATGTCAGGGACTCCGGCGCCGGTTTTTCCGCTGGCACGTATAATCTCGCTGCGGTCGCAACCGAGCAGGTCTATAATCTCGTCCTCCACCTCTTCGGGCTTTGCGGAATCAAGGTCTACCTTATTGATGACCGGAATTATTTCCAGATCGTTGTCGATAGCCATATACAGATTGGAAATCGTCTGAGCCTGAACACCTTGCGAAGCATCTACAATAAGGAGCGCTCCCTCGCACGCCGCAATGGAGCGGGAAACTTCGTATGAGAAGTCGACGTGCCCCGGCGTGTCGATAAGGTTAAGCACATAATGTTCGCCGTCGAGCTCGTAATCCATCTGGATAGCGTGGCTTTTTATAGTGATGCCGCGTTCGCGCTCGAGGTCCATATCGTCGAGCACCTGAGCTTCCATATCCTTGGCAGCCACGGTGTTGGTAAACTCGAGCAGGCGATCGGCCAAGGTTGATTTACCGTGGTCGATGTGAGCGATAATGCAGAAGTTGCGTATATTTTTCATTCAGCGTATATTTAGCGCAAAATTACTAAAAATCCGCGGGAATGCAAAATATAAGTGGAGGGTGCAGGGTGAAGTGAGGAGAGGCTGACTATTAGTGGAGAGGGATGGGAACTTTGGATTTTAAGGTGTGTCTGCCCAATGACGGGAATGCTACTTATCCTCTTTTTTGTGGCGGCGGTAAGCTGCGGCGAGGCGTGTGTGGTAGCCTCGGGAGGCGTAGGAGGGGCCGTTGTATACGCGGGCGAAAGCGGCCCAGTTCTTGGTTTTGAGGTATTTGAGCAGACCTGTGTTGCGTACGTAGTTTGCGAACAAACGCAGCTGGTCGTACTCGGAACGTCCCATGAGCTCAATGAATTCCTGGCGTGATGCGGCACCGGACAGTTCCCAGTTGAATCCGCCGATCTGGAACATTCCCCAGAACGTGCTTTCCATTGCGGCAACGGAATCTATGAGCATGGCGGCATCCAGACGCGCTTTCTGCGCCTTTTGCTGAGAGCCGTACTTGCGGATGTTAACGGATTTGAGGGCTTCTGATGACGAATGCTTTGCCAGACTGATGCCCCTGCGCGCGGCGGCACGGCGGAACAGGGCCTGATCGAAGTTTATTACGGGGAAATCGGGTGCGTTTAGACCGCGACGTGTCTTGCCGGTCTCGATATCTACTACGGCTTTTATGGCAGCTGTCTCGATGTCGAGTTCTTTTGCTATCTCTCGGAAGTCCTCATCTTTCAGGGGTCCGGAATGGATGAAATCGGCACGCGGAATAAACGATGTATGGATTGTGTCGCCTTCAAGAACGATATATGTACGACCGAGAGAATCGACGTCGACGTTCTCCCGGTCGTACACGTATATTGTGTCCGGCCATAAGCGCGACTCATACCCATAAGCGGCACACGCCGTGGGTATGAACGCACAAAGTATTATAACCGGAAGCCTCACGCAATCAGAGGTTGGCTACCTTTTCGATTATACGGGTGAGCTGTCCCCAGAAGCGGTCTACGGCGGGGATATTCATTCTTTCGCTGGGCGAATGCACACCCTGTAGCGTGGGACCGAAGGACACCATGTCGAGATGGGGATATTTGGTGCGGAAAAGGCCGCACTCGAGCCCGGCATGGATAGCCTTGATGGCGGGTTTGATACCGTAGAGTTCCTCATATGCGTCGGAGGCGATGTGCATAATCTTAGAGTTCATGTCGGGAGCCCATCCGGGATATCCGTCGCCATGTGTTACTTCGGCTCCGGCGAGAGTAAAGAGGGCTTCAACCTGGCGCGCGATATCCCATTTGCGCGATTCCACGGAGGAGCGCTGCGATGTTGTAACGAGGATTCCGTCGGGACGGTTCATCTTGACGGAAGCGAGGTTTGTGGATGTCTCCACAAGGCCCTCGAGGTCGCGGCTCATGGAGATAACTCCGTGAGGAGCGCTGTAGAGAGCTTCGACAAGCGCCTTGGTGGTGTCATGGTCGACTGCGTACTCGGGACGGTCTACGCTTGTGAGTTCGAACTTGATGGTGGGTTCTATGCCGGAATATTCATTCTCTACATCGGCAACAAATTTGTTGAATGCCACGCGAATCTGTTCCTTGTTGCATGCTTCCACACCAAATACGGCATGTGCGGCACGTGGAATGGCGTTGCGGAGGTTGCCGCCGTCGATTTCGCACAGAGCGATGTCGTGTTCGAGGCTAAGGGCAAAGAGGAAGCGTGCGAGGAGCTTGTTGGCGTTTGCGCGTCCGAGGTGAATATCGCCACCCGAATGTCCGCCGAGGCCATTGGCGATATCGAATTTGAAATAGTGGAAATCTGTGGGAGCGAAGGAGCGCTTGTATGTGAACTGGCAGGTGGTGTCCACGCCGCCGGCGCAGCCTACGAATATTTCAGCGTCGTCCTCGGAGTCGAGGTTGAGGAGCATAGATGCCGTTAGCATTCCGTCGCCGAGGTTATTGGCGCCGGTGAGACCTGTTTCCTCATCGACGGTGAAGAGTGCCTCAAGGGGACCGTGGACGAGTTTTTCATCGGTAAGCGCAGCAAGAGCAGCTGCCATACCGATACCGTTGTCGGCGCCGAGTGTTGTTCCGTCGGCATGCAGCCATTCGCCGTCGACAATTGTGCGTATAGGCTGGTTGTCGAAGTCGAAGCTCTTGTCGTTAGACTCGCATACCATATCCATGTGAGCCTGCATCGCGATTACGGGAGCATTCTCGTGTCCGGGAGTTGCGGGACGACGCATAACAACATTGCCGACAGCGTCGGTTTTGACTTCGATATTATGTTGAGCAGCAAAATCCAGGAGGAACTTGCGAATCTTTTCTTCTTTTTTTGAAGGGCGCGGCACCTGGGTTATCATGTCGAAGATGGCAAAAACCTGAGCGGGCTGAAGATCTTTGATAGTCATAATTCCTTATGTTTTTATGTATGGTTAAGTTCTAATATAAATTTTATTTTTAGAAAGAATGTTAAAAACATTCATATTCGCCCCTAAAATTACAAAATAAAATCGAATCGGAGAAAAAAAAGCATTTACTTTCGCTATATTTGCAGCGCCAAAGCAAAATCCGGCTTATGAAAACAGTGTTAATAACCATAGTTCTGTTGCTGGTGTCGGTGATACTTTTAGGAGTAAAAGTATTGTTCGTCAAAGGCTCCACATTCCCCTCCGGGCATGTGGGACACTCGGCAGCGCTTCGCAAACGCGGCATAGGATGCGCTTCATCGGCCAACGGAAACACACAAAAATAAAAAGTAATACCTTACCTATAAATATAATGAAAAAACTGTCAGTCACAGTAAAAACACTTATCGCAGGCCTCGTGGCCATTTCTGCCGCATCCTGCAGCAACACAGCCAACAACGCTACGTCTACGACAGCCGCCAATGATTCCACCACGGCAGCAGCCGCACCGGTAAATATCCGCTATATCGACGCCGATTCCGTTATGAGCGCATACGTGCTTGCCCAACAGATAGCAGAGGAAAGCCAGCGCGAACTTCTGCGCTACCAGCAACAGGAACAGCAGAAACAACAGGAACTCCAGACCTTAGGCAACTCCATACAGCAGAAGCAGCAAAACAATGTTTACCTCACCGAGGCAAGCATGCAGGCCGATATCAACCAGTTCAACAAGAAGCAGCAGGAAGCCCAGAACTACCTCGGCGCCCAGCAGCAGCGCATCCAGGCCGCTATGGCAGCAGCGCAGCAACGTCTGAACGATTCCATCTCCAACTTCGTTAAGGACTACAACGCTACCCACAATTACGACGCGATCCTCCTGCGCGAGGCCGGTGTTTACTTCAAACCCGAACTCAATATCACCGCAGAGATTATCGAAGGTCTCAACGCCCGCTTCCAGGCTTCCAACGAAGCAAAGAAATAAACGGCATCTCAGCCATATAGCGGCAGCCGGGGGTGCCCGGCTGCCGTTTTTTTTCGTCAGATAATACATCGGCAGGCAAACGAATCTCCAAACACGCGGAACATCAGTACACCCCATCCGGGAAAACACTGATTATCAGTACCGCAAGTCCGTAAACGCAAAGCTTATTCCGGAGTCTCAAACGGTCTGCGACCGCCTTGGCATACCTTACGGCATGCCATCACTGCCTCCGGCCGTCGGAGCGGGGTTTTGTTGTCTGAAAAAAAAATTGTAACTTAGCAGATTGATAACAAACGACAACCCTATTTTTGAGCATGGATAGAAAAGACCATCGCTATTGCGTGATAATGTGCGGAGGCATAGGCAGCCGTTTCTGGCCCTACAGCCGTACACGTCTGCCCAAGCAGTTTATAGACTTCTTAGGCACAGGCCGCTCCTTGCTTCAGATGAGCTTCGACCGTATCGCAGAACAGATACCGGTGGAGAACATAATGATAATGACAAACGAACGCTACGCCGACCAAGTGGCAGCGCAGCTTCCCGAAATATCGCGCGACCATATTCTGCTTGAGCCCGCGCGCCGCAACACCGCACCATGCATAGCTTGGGCAGCGTGGCACATCGCCGCACTGGACCCAGAGGCGTCGATGATTGTAACGCCGTCGGACCACGTGATTACACGCGACCGCCTGTTCCACCAGGCAGTGCGCGACGGCTTCGACTTTGTTGAAAACCGCGACGCGCTGCTTACGTTCGGTATAGAGCCTACGCGCCCAGAAACGGGCTACGGCTATATCCAGGTGGGCGAACCGGTGGAAGGCAGCTTCAGCAAAGTGAAGACTTTTACCGAGAAGCCCGACCGCGAGATGGCAAAGGTATTCATCGCCACGGGCGAGTTCTTCTGGAACTCGGGCATATTCCTTTGGCGCACGTCAGTAATACGCGATGTTTTCCGCAAACTGGCACCCGATATCGCCTCGGTGTTCGACACCGCCGCACCGGAAGTGTACACCAATCCCGTAGCAGAACGCAACTTTATCGAGAAAGCGTTCCCGTTCTGTCCGAACATATCGGTAGACTATGCCGTTATGGAAAAGGCATCGAATGTGTATGTGGAGACGGTGAATTTCGGCTGGAGCGACCTGGGCACATGGAGCGCCCTCTACGACCTTTCGCCCAAGAACAGCGATTCCAACGTTACCCAGAACTGCAATGTACTGGCCTACAACAGCCGCGGCAACATTTTTGCCGTGCGCGGCGAAAAGCTTGTCGTTGTAGACGGTCTGGAAGAGTTCATCATCGCCGACGCCGACGGCGTACTGCTGATATGCCCCAAGGCACACGAACAGCAGATAAGGCAGATGGTTACCGACGCCCGAGTGAAATTCGGCGAGAAATACGAATAAAGAATTACAACTGCATAACATATAACTCACGAAAAGAATGTCTATCGACAAAGTAATATCGCAGGCCGTAGCCAAGGCCGTAGGACAGCTCTACGGCATTCAGGCCGATCCCTCCACTATCAATCCGCAGGCAACCCGCAAGGAATTCGAGGGCAACCTCACAGTAATGGTTTTCCCGTACGTCAAAGCCGCCCACAAAGCCCCCGAGGCCGTGGGCAACGAAATAGGCGCATGGCTTGTAGAGAACGAGCCCGCCGTTTCGGCTTTCAACGTTGTCAAGGGCTTCCTGAACATCTCCATAACACCAACATACTGGAATTCGGTGCTGGCCGCCATCGAGACCGATCCTCACTACGGCTTCAAGGCAGTAACTGACGAAAGTCCGCTTGTGATGGTGGAATACTCGTCGCCCAACACCAACAAACCGCTGCACTTAGGCCACCTGCGCAATATCCTGCTCGGTAGCAGCCTTTCCAACATCCTGGCGGCATGCGGCAACAAAGTTGTGAAAACCAACATTGTGAACGACCGCGGCATCCACATCTGCAAATCCATGCTTGCATGGAAAAAATTCTTCGACGGCGCCACCCCCGAAAGCTCCGGCAAGAAGGGCGACCACCTTGTGGGCGACTGCTACGTATCGTTCGACAAGCACTACAAGGCAGAAGTGAAGGAGCTGATGGAGAAAGGCATGAGTGAGGACGAGGCCAAGGAGGCTTCGCCGCTGATGCAGGAGGCTCACGCGATGCTGCGCCTCTGGGAAGAAGGCGACCCCGAAGTACGCGCCCTGTGGAACATGATGAACACATGGGTGTACGACGGCTTCGACCAGACATACAACCGCATGGGGGTTGGTTTCGACAAGATTTACTACGAATCGCAGACCTATCTCGACGGCAAGGCCAAGGTTCTCGAAGGCCTCGACAAAGGTCTGCTGTACCGCCGCGAAGACGGTTCGGTATGGGCAGACCTGCACAACGAGGGACTTGACGAGAAGCTACTTCTGCGCTCCGACGGTACGTCGGTATATATGACGCAGGACATCGGCACCGCCAAGCAGCGTTTCGACGACTATAAAATAGACAAAATGATATACGTGGTGGGCAACGAACAGAACTACCACTTTCAGGTTCTTTCGATCCTTCTTGACCGCCTGGGCTTCAGCTGGGGCAAGGACCTGGTACACTTCAGCTACGGCATGGTTGAACTGCCGGAAGGCAAAATGAAGAGCCGCGAGGGTACCGTGGTCGACGCCGACGACCTTATGGCCGACATGGTGAACACGGCCCGCGAGGTATCGCAGGAGCTTGGCAAGCTGGACGGCCTCAGCGAGGAGGAAATATCCGAGATTGCCGAGACCGTCGGTCTGGGCGCGCTAAAATACTTCCTGCTGAAGGTAGACCCGCGCAAGAACATGACCTTCAACCCTCGCGAATCCATAGACTTCAACGGCAACACGGGCCCGTTCATACAGTACACCTACGCCCGTATCCGCTCGGTGCTCCGCCGCGCCCACGAGCAGGGTCTGGACAAGGCCGACTACACTGCCGTAGAGCCTAATGAACGCGAAATCTCCCTCATACAGGCCCTCGGGGACTATCCCGGTATTGTTGCCGAAGCCGGCCGCGCATACTCCCCTGCCCTTATCGCTAACTATACCTACGACCTTGTGAAACAGTACAACCAGTTCTACCACGACTGCTCGATACTCCGCGAGGAAAATCCCGCCGTACGCTCGCTGCGCCTGGCGCTCTCCGACGCCACCGCGCGCACTGTAAAATCGGCAATGGGTCTGCTCGGCATAAACGTGCCCGAGCGCATGTAATATCAACAACCCCTCAACAATAGACAACAATGTACGAAAATCAATTCAGAAACGACTCTCCGTCGTACAACAGCTACTCGTCGCTCACCAGTACTGTGAGCAACACAATGAAGAAGGTGTATCTGAAAATGACACTTGCGCTGGTGGTAACCGCGCTCACGTCGTTCTTATGTGCCTCGAGCCACGCATTCCTCAGCTTCGTGCTTACCAACGGCTGGTTTATGATTGCCGTAGTGATAGCCGAGCTATTTCTTGTTTACCGTATCTCGAGCGCGATACAGCGCATGAGCAACGGCACAGCTACGCTGCTGTTCTATCTCTACTCGATTCTCAACGGTCTGATGCTGAGCACAATTTTCCTTGCCTACAGCATTGACGCGATAGCCAAGACGTTCCTTATAACGGCCCTGACATTCGGCGCAATGAGCATCTACGGCTACTTTACGAACCGCGACCTGTCGCGCGTAGGCTCGTTCCTGTTCATGGCCCTTATCGGCCTGATGATTGCCATGCTTGTAAACATTTTCCTGAAGAGCAGCAGCCTTGACTGGATCATTTCCATAGCAGGCGTGCTTATCTTCGTAGGCCTCACCGCCTGGGATACCCAGCAGATCAAGACAATGGCTCAGCAGGCCCCCGGCGAGGCCGTGAGCCGTCTGGCAACACTCGGCGCCCTGACGCTCTACCTCGATTTCATAAATCTGTTCCTCTTCCTCCTCCGGATATTCGGAGGCAACCGCGACTGATATTTACCCCTGCATATCACAAGGCCGCCGGGGCATGCCCCGGCGGCCTGATTTACGCTTATGGATCTAAAAAAATATTCACGACACTACCGCGACATAGGACGTCTGGGTCTGCCGCTGTTCATCGGACAGCTCGGAACCATAGCCCTATCTTTCGCCGACAATATAATGGTGGGATATTATTCCACAGAGGCGCTTGCATCCGCATCTTTCGTAAACAATTTCTTCAACATAGCCATTTTCTGCTGCACGGGCTTCACCTACGGCCTTACGCCGCTACTCGGCGCCATCTTCGCACGTGGCGACCGCGACCGGGTTGGCTCGGTAACACGCACAGGGCTTTGGGTGAGCACGGTTTTCACCATAGTTATATCGGCACTTATGCTCGCATGCTATTTCATGCTTGACCGCTTCGGCCAACCCGCCGAACTTATGCCGCTGATACGCCCGTACTACCTGATTGTTCTCGCCGGACTGATTCCGGTGATGGTGTTCAATGTATTCGCCCAGTGGAGCTATGCGATAAACAATACTGCCGTACCCACATGGATTGTGCTGAGCTGCAACGCCCTTAATATCCTGGGTAACTACGCGCTGATATACGGCAACTTCGGCTTTCCGGAGCTTGGCCTTACGGGCGCAGGAATAAGCACACTGGTGTCGCGAGTTCTCACAGCGATTGCTATGGCGCTGGTATTTTTCCGTTTCGGTCTCGGTAAGCCGTACAGAAACGGATTCCGAAGATGTCCCACGGCCAAAGGAGACGCGCGCCTTGTTACGCGCACAGGCTTCCCTGTTGCGATGCAGATGTCCTTCGAGACGGCATCGTTCTCCGGGTCGGCTATAATAGCGGGATGGCTCGGCGCCGTATCGCTGGCGGCATTCCAGATATTTTCCACAAGCAGCATGCTCGGTTTCTGTCTATACTACAGTATAGGTGCTGCAATGGCCATACCACTGAGCCATGCCCAGGGTAACGGCGACACCGCGACGGTGCGACGCATAGCATGGAGCGGATATCACATCATGCTGGCATGTACCGTTCTTGTGTGCGTCATGTTCATTTCCTGCGGCCGCTTTATAATGGGTCTTTTCACGCCAGACCAGACCGTGCTGGCCGTAGCATTGGGTGTTATTGTTCCGCTTGCACTGTATCAGGTATGCGACGCCACACAGATAACGTTTGCCAACGCTCTGCGCGGAACATCGCATTCGATGCCGATGCTGTACATAGCCTTCGTAAGCTACATAATGGTTGGGTTGCCCACAACATATTTGTTCGCCATACCCCTTGGGCTGGGGCTGTTCGGCATTGTGCTCAGCTTCTCGGTATGCCTTATGCTTGCCGGACTGCTGTACCTGTTCTTCTTCCTGCGCGTAACGCGGCGGCAGACAGGCAACGCTTAATCAGCAATCCTTACTGCAGCTTTCTTGGGACATTTGCGCACGCACTTGCCGCACTCGATGCATAAGGTGTGGTCGATTTTAACATATCCTTCGGCATCCTGTGAGATAGCCCCTACGGGGCACATAGGGATGAGAGGACATACGTGGTCGTGAGGGCAAACAGCCTTGTCTATCTGTATCATGATTTATTATGGTTCGTTAGTTCTGAACGCAAAAATAAATCAAAATTCATGTTTTACAAAATAGATTTTGCCTATATTTGTATCGACATTATCGAACACCGACTATAATGACACTGCAACAGATGGAATATATAGTGGCCGTAGACAAGTACCGCCACTTTGCAAAAGCCGCGGAATCGTGCGGTGTATCGCAATCGACACTATCGGCGCTTATTCAAAAACTCGAATATGAGCTCGACGTAGCCATATTCGACCGTAAAAACCATCCGGTACAGCCTACGGAGGTAGGTCAAGAAATTATCAGCCGCGCGCAACGGGTGCTGTTCAACGCAGCGCAGGTGCGGGAGCTTGTGTCGGCCCGCAAAGGCGAGTCGGTCGGAAAAGTTTCGCTGGGAATCACATCTACGGTAGCCCCTTACCTGCTACCGAAAATGTTCAGGTATCTGTCGACCAATCATCCCGACATACATGTGCACGTAGAAGAGACGAGGGTGGCCGCCATTGTGTCGAAATTAGAGCGCGGCAATCTTGACGTGGCACTATTGGCGACACCGGTAAACAGCACTGAATTACTGGAGATTCCTGTATACACGGAACGCCTGATGGCATACGTTTCGCCGGAAGAGCCTATGAACCACGACAGGATATTGCAGACCGGACAGCTTCCGCCAGAAGGTGTATGGGTACTCCGCGAAGGTTACTGCCCTAACCGGGGCGTTTTCCCGTTCTGCAACAGCACGGCGGTACGACAGGCCACTTACGAGGCCGGAAGTGTGGAAACACTCATAAGGATTGTGGACGAAAACGGAGGCTACGCGATTATTCCGCAACTCCATGTGGCCTTACTTGGCAAACACCAGCAGGCCAATGTGCATGCGCTCACCAATCCCGAACCGACAAGAGAAATCGCGCTTGTTGTACACCGCAATTTTATACGCGAACGTGTGCTCAACATAATTGCCGACGCCATAAAGTCGATAGTGCCTCCCGAGATGCTGGACAGACGCATCGTAAAATTCCCGATAGTCTTATGATTGATAAAACAGATTACGCAATCTGTTTTATCGTTTGTATCTATGTAGATAATTGAATAATTTTGTGCCATAATAATCGCAAAAACTTTACAAAACATGGCGCAGAAACAATTTTTCCGTACTATACCAACGAAAGGATTTCCACTGTACTGGATAATAATAGCATATCTTATTGCGGGCTATTTTTACCCCGTAATAGGCTTTTTAGCACTCATTTGTATGATTGCCCCGGTTGCCTTCGCCGTTAAGAGAGGACGCTGGTGGTGCGGCAACGCATGTCCGCGCGGCAGCCTATACGACAAAGTGCTGTCCAAGTACTCGCCGCACAAGCCTATTCCTGCCTTTGTGCGCACTCGAGGATTCCGCATCTTTATGGTAGCATTCATCTTTACCATGTTCGGAGTGCAGATGTACCGTGCCTGGGGCGACTGGGCCGCAATGGGGCGCGTATTCTGGCTAATAATTCTTGTAACTACAATAGTAGGCATCACCCTATCATTTATTTACGCGCCGCGCACATGGTGTTCGTTCTGCCCTATGGGCACACTGTCGTCGTGGGCAACGCCGCGCCGCGGCAAACTGCCGGCAAACTACCGACGTGTTTTCGTTGGCGACCGATGCACCACCCGCTGCAAACTATGCTCGGCAGTATGCCCTATGCAGCTGAAGCCCTATGAAAGCAAAAACGACACCGACGGTTTTCTGCATCCCGACTGTCTGAAATGCGGACGATGCACTGCTGGCTGCCCGCTGAAAGTACCCGAAATTGCCGCGAGAGGCTGACAGAATCAGTTGCGGAGTATGAAACGGGCCAGGCCGACGACATACCGCCATGCGCCAACCCTGGCAGCAACGAGCCTGTCGAACCAGCCAATGTGCGGCCCTACAATCTTTACGACATAGCCAACATAGAACATTGCGAACAGTGTTCCAGGACCTACTACATTCCACATCCACTCTCCGAAGAAAATATAGCTGGCAGCAACGGCAAGGGCCACAAGCAACGTATCGATAACGATTTTCACTTTTGCAAAAGGTCGGCCAGTTACCTGACTCACGGCTATAGTGATGCCTTCGCCGGGCATGGTTACCGAACCACACCGCACCTCGAACATTATGCCAAGTCCCATCACGGTACAGCCGAGGAACTGAACTATAATCCGAGACACAATAGTGTCGCACGCTAAAAAGCCGAAGATAAACATATTAAGGTCTATCAGCCATCCAAAAACGAAACCGATAATCAGCTGAAAGAGCTGGACAAGTTCGAAGCGTCTGCGCAGCAGCAGAATCTGGAAGAAAACGAACACGAAGTTCATCATAATAGTATACGAGCCTACTGTCCACTCCGGAGCTTTGCCGACGCTACCGGCAATAGAGAGCACATATGGCATGGACGATATCACGCTGCTGCCAAGAGATGACTTTATGCACAGCACAACGCCGCAGGTCATTAAATAAAGTGAAAAAAGCAGCAAGATATGCTGCCACACAAACGATTTTACTTTTTCAAGAGAGAGGTTCGAAATATTAATTGTACGTGAAGACATAGATAATGACGAATTTCTATGCAAAATTACCAAATTCCTGGCAGCCGAACAAAAAGAGATATCATCGGAGTTTTCAGTGGTTTGTAGAAAGCGGGGTGTTTTTTTAATAGAGAGTGGAGAGAGAATGACCTACAGAACGGGGGCTTACTTAACTTTCTTTGACTTCTTTAGCAAAGTGAAACGGAATTAAAATGGAATTATTGACGAATGGTGCGGTGGATTTGAAAAAAATGCCTACCTTTGCCAAAATTAACAGCTATGGAAACTGCATATCGTAAAATACTCCTGAAACTCAGCGGCGAATCGCTGATGGGACATCAGGGCTACGGCATCGACCCTGAACGGCTGGCCTCGTATGCCCGCCAGATTGCCGAACTCGCCGACGCAGGCGTGCAGGTGGCAATCGTTATTGGCGGCGGCAACATTTTCCGCGGCCTCTCGGGCGCAGCCAAAGGATTCGACCGCGTGAAGGGCGACCAGATGGGCATGCTCGCCACCGTAATCAACTCGCTGGCACTCAGCTCGGCCCTCGAAAGCGTCGGCAAAACGGCCAAGGTGCTAACGGCCATAGGCATGTTCCCTATCGGCGAACCGTACAGCACGGCGAAAGCATTGGAGATGCTTGCCGAAGGCAAAATCGTTATCATCGCCGGCGGCACAGGCAACCCCTACTTCACCACCGACACAGCATCGGCACTGCGTGCCGTAGAGCTTAAGACTGAGGTTATGCTGAAAGGCACACGTGTTGACGGCATTTACACGGCCGACCCAGAAAAGGACCCGACAGCGACGAAATTCGACAAGATTACATACGACGAAATCTACAACCGCGGTCTTCGCATAATGGACCTTACTGCCACCACCCTGTGCCGCGACAACGGCATGAAGATTGTAGTTTTCGATATGGACACGCCCGGCAATCTGGCAAAAGTTATAGCCGGCGAGCCTATCGGCACATTAGTATACTGATTCAGAAATACTCTTAAATATCTCATACCCATGACCGAACCAAAGACCTACATCGATCCTGCCGAGGAAAAAATGGAAATGGCCGTTGCCTATCTCGAGGAAACACTCCAGCGCATCCGCGCCGGCAAGGCAAACCCAAAGATTCTTGATGCCGTGCGCGTAGAATACTACGGTTCACTGGCTCCGCTGTCAAACGTCGCCAACATCAGTGTTCCCGACGCACGCACGATAATGATCACCCCGTGGGAGAAATCGATGTTCAAACCCATCGAAAAGGCTATCCTCAATTCCGAGGTAGGCATCACTCCCGAAAACAACGGCGAAGTTATCCGTCTGGCAATTCCACCTCTCACCGAGGAACGCCGCAAAGCGCTTGTAAAGCAGTGCAAGGCCGAAGCCGAAAATGCGAAGGTATCGGTACGCAACGCACGCCGCGACGCTATTGATGGTCTCAAGAAGGCCATCAAACAGGGCATGCCCGAAGATACCGAAAAGGACGCCGAAGCAAAGGTGCAGAAGGTACACGACAAGTTCCTCAAGAAAATCGACGATCTTTTCACCGCCAAGGAGAAAGAAATCCTTACCGTATAATATTACCAGACGCCTCACAACCGTCATAGATTATCGCGAGGCCGGCAACGGCGGAGGCTCCCGTACAACGGGGTCTCCGGTTTTGCATTGTCTGCCATTCATCATAATTTAGCAACCGATCATGTTGGAAAACACAAACATCAAGACACTCGACAAAGTTGTTGTCCGCTTCTCCGGCGACTCCGGCGACGGCATGCAGCTTGCCGGCAACATCTTTACCAATGTTTCCGCCGGTCTTGGCAACCAAGTGTCCACATTTCCTGACTATCCTGCCGAAATCCGCGCCCCGCAAGGCTCGCTTGGCGGCGTATCGGGATTTCAGGTGAGCGTCGGCACCGGCGTACACACTCCCGGCGACGCATGCGACGTTCTCATTGCAATGAACGCCGCCGCACTGAAGCAGAACATCAAATTCCTCAAACCCGGCGGTGTTGTAATAGTCGACATCGATTCATTCCAGGAATCCGACCTCAAGAAAGCCCTCTACAAGACCGACCGCCCCTTCGAGGAACTCGGCATAAAGGACCAGATTGTCGAAGTTCCCGTTACAGCACTCACAAAAGCAGCGCTGGCCGACAGCGGTCTGGATAATAAGAGCATGCTTAAATGCCGCAACATCTTTGCGCTGGGTCTGGTATGCTGGCTGTTCGACCGTCCCACCGAAGCCGCACTGAAACATCTGCACAGCAAATTTGCAAAGAAACCTGCCGTATACGAGGCCAACGCCAAAGTGCTTATGGCCGGCTACGACTACGGCCACAACATACACGCCTCGGTAAATACATACCGCATAGAGACCAACGAGCCTAAGCCAGGCATCTATACCGACATCAACGGCAACACCGCCACTGCATGGGGCCTTATCATGGCTTCCGAGAAATGCGGACGTCCGCTCTACCTCGGCTCCTACCCCATCACCCCCGCCACCGACATTCTCCACGAACTTGCCAAGCGCAAAGACCTTGGTGTGAAAGCGTGCCAGATGGAGGACGAAATCGCAGGCGTATGCTCGGCAATCGGCGCATCGTTCGCAGGCAGTCTGGCCGTTACATCGACGTCTGGCCCTGGCCTTGCGCTCAAGAGCGAGGGCATTGGCCTTGCAGTTATGGCCGAACTGCCTTTGGTGATTATCGATGTACAGCGCGGCGGACCTTCCACAGGTCTGCCCACAAAAACAGAACAGACCGACCTTATGCAGGCACTCTACGGCCGCAACGGCGAATCGCCAGTGGCTGTGGTTGCTCCAGCGACACCCACCGACTGCTTCCACATGGCTTTCGAGGCCTGCCGCATCGCCGTGGAGCACATGACTCCCGTAATACTTCTGAGCGACGCCTTCATCGGCAACGGCGCATCGGCATGGCGCATACCCGACGATGACGAATATCCCGAGATAAAAACTCCGGACATTCCGGCCGACATACTCGAAGCCGGATGGAAACCATACATGCGCCGCGAGAACCTGAGCCGCTACTGGCCTGTAGGCGGTACCGAGGGTGCCACTCACCGTCTTGGCGGTCTTGAGAAGGACGCCGTTACCGGCAGTATTTCCAACGATCCGGCCAATCATGAGAAGATGGTTATGCTGCGCCGCGAGAAGGTTGCGCGCATTGCCGACAACATTCCGCAGCTCGAAGTTGTGGGCGACAAGGATGCCGACACACTTCTTATTGGCTGGGGTGGTACCTACGGCCATCTGCGCAGCGCCGCCGAAGAACTCAACGCCGCCGGCCACAAGGTTGCACTGGCACACTTCCGTTACATCAACCCGCTGCCTGCCAATACCGCCGAAGTGCTCAGCCACTACAAGCGCTTTATTGTGGCCGAGCTGAACACCGGCATGTTTGCCGACTATCTGCAGGCCAAATTCCCCGGCAAGAATTTCCTGCGCATAAACAAAATCCAGGGCCAGCCCTTCCAGGTGAGCGAAGTGGTTGAACGTGCAACAAAACTGATGGAGGACTAATACAATGGAACAGAATACATACACTTTCACCGATTTCAAAAGTGAACAGGCCGTACGCTGGTGTCCCGGTTGCGGCGACCACGCAATCCTGAACACGCTCCAGAAAGCAATGGCCTCCCTTGGCATAGCGCCACACAAAACCGCAGTAATTTCGGGCATCGGATGCAGCTCGCGCCTGCCCTACTACATGAACACCTACGGCTTCCACACCATCCACGGCCGCGCCGCCGCCATAGCCACAGGCTACAAGGTGGCCAATCCGGACATGACGGTATGGCAGATTTCGGGCGACGGCGACGGTCTTGCCATCGGCGGCAACCATTTTATCCACGCTGTACGCAGAAACATCGACATCAACATAATTCTGTTCAACAACAAGATTTACGGACTCACCAAAGGCCAGTACTCGCCCACGAGCGACCGTGGCTTCGTGTCCAAATCCAGCCCCTACGGCACCACCGAGGATCCCTTTGTTCCCGCAGAGCTGGTATTCGGGGCCCGCGGCACATTCTTCGCACGCTCCATCGACGTTGAACTGGAGACCTCGCGCCAGATAATGATTGCCGCAGCACGCCACAAAGGCACATCGGTATGCGAAATTCTGCAGAACTGCATGATTTTCAACAACGGCATTCACAACGCTATCACCGACAAGGCCGTGCGTGCCGACCGGACCATCACCCTGCACCACGGCGAGAAAATGCTTTTCGGCGCCAACATGGACAAGGGCCTCGTACGCGACGGTTTCCTGCTGAAAGCCGTTACAATCGGCCAGGACGGCTATACGCTGGACGATGTGCTCGTTCACGACGCCCACACCCAGTCCAACTTCCTGCACCAGCAGCTTGCCATGATGGACGGCCTTGGCGAACTGCCGCTTGCCCTCGGCGTTATCCGCGATGTGGAAGCGCCCACCTACGAAACCGGTGTGGCCATGCAGACCGAAGAGGTACGCGCCCGCAAAGGCTTCCGCAACCTCCGCGACATGATTATTGCCAACGGTACCTGGGAAGTGAAATAATCCCACATATACATCATAAAAAAAAGCTGCGACTACATCGCAGCTTTTTTTATGTCCTGTTGTGAAATGAAGATGTCGCAGAACTGACCAAAATGGCCGGAGACCATACATCTAAATAACTGCGGGCGCTTGCCGCATATGGGAACGGTCAAATCTCACCATCAATCCCGGCGGGATTGTACACGGCAGATTGAGAGTTCAGCCACCTCCGGGGCTGTATATCAAGGTTCTGGATTCCCCCGACGCATGCGTCGGGGGTTAACTAAATTAATGGCCTCCAGCCATTAAAATGCCCGTATTTACTCCGATATCAGCGGAAGGGTGCGCCATGAGGCGGCTAAAGCGGGAGATGTTGCAACTGTAGGGGTCTGGCGCTTGCGGTTCTCGATGACAGAGGTTTTCTTCACGTTGTCGACAACGTAATCGCTAAGTTCGCCAAGCGTTACCTGTCCGCGCGATTCCTTGAGTTTCTTCAGAATCCAGTAGGTGAACAGACCGTGCCCCTGCGAGGCGTAAGGGAACGCCGTTTCGTCGCCCTCGGCGGCAGAGAGCACCACCATGTTGCCTGTAGGGCGGTTAGGTTTGGGTTTGATTGTTACGCCCATCGACTGTGGCAACAGCAAGCCTTCGCCGTGGTTTGCGCCACTGAAACAGGCATCTATCATCACCGTTACCGACTTGGCACCGAGGCTACCAAGCTCGCTGTACAGAGTTTCCAGAGGATAGCAGATTTTGATATTTCGGGGGTCGACATCTACAGGAAGAATGTAAGATTCACGGCTGTTGTCATCGGGCAAGCCGTGGCCTACATAATAGAATATCACATTGAATTCGTCCTTACCGTAAGCCTCGCTGATATCGCGCAGATGGTCGACGGCCGAGACCATCTGACCGTAAGTTGCATCGATTTGCGTAGTTATATTTCTCTGAGGCAAACCGAGAGTACGTGTGAGATACTGCGTCATTATACGGCCATCACTTTCAGCGTTCAGCACTTTTGAGGCGTGAGCGTAGTTGCCGTTAGCGATAACGACGGCAAAAGTGTTGTCGGCATTCGTCGTTCCCACGGGGATATCACTGTCGACATCCGAAGCGTTGTTTACAGCTATGCGGCGCTGTTCGGGCTTCACTGTGCGTGGAGCCACGGATGCAACCTCGGGAAGAGCATGAGTGCCGACATCGATAGCATCGAAGTTGAAATTCAGATTGTCCACATCCAATGCCCCGAAATTATAGTCGATATCCACTTGCGCATAGTCGGCCTTTGTGTTGGAATCGTAGACATACTTGTCGAACTTAACGCTCTGCAGCGCGACATCGTTTCCGGAGGGTACAAACACCGCTTCGACAGATTTTCTGATATTCTCCCAGTTACTTTTGAAGGCCGGAGCCTTGGACAAAGGCACGGGTAAAAGTATGTCGCCATATTCGGCGGTAGATATAAGATATGTCTCGTTATCGGCATCGTAAGGGCGCAGAACAAGCTCCTGTTCGGCGAAAGCCTTGGCCCGCATCCTGCAATATTCTTTGGAGCACTTCTCATACTCCTGCATATAATTTTTGCGCACTGCCTGAAGTTTATCGTTATACGCACCGCTGATACGCTGCGATACTTCGCGTATTTTTGCAGCGCGTGTTTTCTCGTTTACGCGCTGTTTCCATTGCTTTGTAGGCTCGAATTCGCCTTTTTTCTGCCATTCGGCAATCTCTCGTTCTATCTTAGTGCGAAGAACATCAGCCGTTTCCTGTTTTATGCCATTCTCCCTCAGGAAAGATTCCAAGGTACCGATATGCGAATTCACATAAACCGCAAGAGTAGTATTGTCCTGACCTGGTACCGCTGCGGGAACATTGACAGTTCTTTCTGTATTATCGGACTTATCAGAGTCATAGGACTTCAGGGCCATATCGGGCTTATTATATGACAGGCCGATATAGCACCAGTTGCCGTTTTTCTTAATCAACGTAAGGTCTTCGCTGTTGAATCCATCGGCATAATCCAAATCGGCAGGAATTGTGAATTTTCCGGTTTTGTCGATGTAGCCCCATCTCGAATTAATTTTGACATGAGCCAGACCATCACTGAAGTTCTTGGCACCCTCGAATTGTGCAGGAATTGCGAATTTTCCGGTTTTGTCGATATAACCCCATTTGCCTTTGTCCCAGGCTACCGCGAGGCCCTCGCTAAAGGTTCTGGCCTCCTCGAATTGTGCCGGTATAACAAATCGACCGTTTCTGTCAATAAATCCGTAAAGACCGTTAACCCTTACACGGGCGAGACCGTCGCTGAATTCAGTCGCATCGTCGAATATCGTTGGAATCACCTGCTTTCCGGTTTTATCGATATATATCCATTTGCCGTCATGGTCAACCGCAGCAAGACCCTCGCTGAAATTTCTTGCATCATATAACTGCATAGGAATCGTAACCTTTCCGGTTTTATCGACATATCCATAGAAACCATTCTGTTTGACACGTGCAAGCCCCTCGCTGAAACTGTTGGCCTTGTCGAATTGTGCTGCAATTACAAGATTACCGCTTTTATCGATATACCCCCACTTGCCGCTCAGCTTAACTTTAGCAAATCCTTCACTGAAATTCCAGGCATCGGCATACTGCGCCGGAATCACGTACTTACCGGTTTTGTCGATGTAGCCGTATTTACCATCCTGCATTACAAGGGCAATGTCTTCGTTAAAATCGAAGGCGCTCTCATATTGCGCAGGAATCACGAGCGCTCCTGTCTTATCTATATATCCGTATTTGCCCGCATGCATAACAAGAGCCATGCCTTCGCTAAAAGAATTGACACGGTCGTACGGAAGATTTTTTATAGTCTCGACAACTATCGGATTCCCTGTCTGCGCTATGCTAAGATAAGGTAAAAGCGACAGGAAAGAAAGTGCGAATATCAATTTGTATTTCATGAATGTACAAATGATTAGTATATCAGACCGTAAAGTTAAGCCTAATATACGAAACGGACAAATTACAAAGAAAAAACTTTCTGTACGTATAACAAAATGCTGCAAAATGTTTACATCTGGCGATGGTGCGGAATAGCGCGACAGGACCTGCGGCCAGATGATGTTTTTAATCAGAATGTGGTTAACTACCGTTAAACTCGCACAAATTCAAAACCTGGAGAGCTCCCTATTGTTCTTAATATAAAATGTAGGGAAACCCAAGGAAACACCTTGCGGACACACATAACACTATAAATAAAACACTAATGGCTACTACAAAACATCAGCCGATTGTGCAGGAACTCCTCGACATGATCGCAAAAAACGGTTGGCAAGACAAATTCCAGCAAGCATTCGACAAAGCAAAATCTTATGATGTCCAGGAAATGGACAACATCAAGTCGCTCGACGATTACTATGCATGGCTAGATGCCAATCTTACCTGGATTCCACTGGAAAACCAGTTCGGTCGCGTAATGTTCAACCACATCTGTATGTTCTACTTTATCCTCGACCAGTCCCCTGTCAAGGAATTGCAGAATCCGGTTGAGCCTCATGATGTATCACAGCCCCTCACACCGCTGTCGGCGTGGATGAAGGACTATGTACGCGAACTGGGCAAGTTCCTCGACACCCCGGAGTCCATCACGCCGGAATCTGTCAAGTCTTTCTATGATTCTCCCGAATTCAACATGGCAGAGTATCTTGAGCCTCACGGGGGCTGGAAATCGTACAACCAGTTTTTTGCGCGTAGCACCAAGCCGGGTTGCCGTCCTATCGCGGCAGTAGAGGACAGCCGCATAATCACCTCTCCTGCAGACGCCACATTCGACGGCTCATGGGAAGTTCGCGGCGATGACACTATAGAAATCAAAGGTATACACTGGAAAATTTCCGAACTTCTCGAGGGCAGCCCTTATAAAGACCGTTTCGCCGGCGGCAAGTGGATGCACTCCTTCCTTGGCCCGGCCGACTATCACCGTCAGCATGCACCTGTAGGCGGCCGTGTACTTGAATCGCGCGACATTATGGGTGATGTTTATCTTGAAGTAACAGCCGTACCCGACGCAACCACCGGACGCAACCGTCTTGAAAGCAAGAGGGTAAATCATTTCGGGGCTCCTGATAATCCCGGATACGAATTCATGCAGAACCGTGGTCTTGTCGTTATCGACAGTCCTATCGGTCTGGTAGCTGTTCTGCCTATGGGCATGGGCCAGGTTTCGTCGGTTATCATGACAGCAGAAGTCGGCCGAGTACTCCGCAAAGGCGAAGAAATCAGCTACTTCCAGTTCGGCGGTTCGGATATCGTCATGGTATTCGAGGCAGCATGCAATGTGAACTTCACTGCACGCCCCGGCGTACACTACAAAGTAGGCACAAAAATTGCCGAAGCATATCCGGTAATTTATCCCGCACGATAAATCCTGTACCCGTCTGTTAAAGAGGGTATAAGACAGATAAAGCTAACCGGGACCGGTGCCGGAGAAGTCCGGTATCGGTCCCTTACGTTTCATCTATAGGACATTTATCTCTATGGCTGATAATACATTAAAAGAAAACACGCCCCAGACACATGCCTCCGGCGGCAAGCAGCTCACCATGATGGCAATGGCCATTATGATTGTAACAACCATTGTGAGCATGCGTGGTCTTGCATCGCAGGCCGAATTCGGCCTTACCTCGATATTCTACTACATCTTTGCGGCTCTTGTATTTCTTGTGCCCTATGCGCTTGTATGTGCGGAACTTGCTTCTACATATATGCGTTCGGGCGGTGTTTTCCGCTGGGTATCCGAGGCTTTCGGCACCCGCACGGGATGGCTGAGCATGTATCTGGACTGGCAGATGGTGGTGATATGGTTCCCGGCTGTACTGATGTTCGGCGCCGTATCACTGGCATATGTTTTCTGGCCGGAAGCCTTTGACGCAAAGCTGGCAGGCAACCGCATATACACCTTGCTGATAGTATTGGGTGTATACTGGATATGCACCTTCAATAATTTCCGCGGCATGAAGTATGCCAACAAGCTAAGTACCGCGGGCGGTCTTTTCGGCACGATAATTCCGGCCGCCGTACTTATCGTTATGGGGGTTGTATATCTGATACTCGGCAAGCCCGTGAATCTCCCTCTTGACAAACCGTTCTGGCCCGACTTCGAACAGTTCGGCACTATTGTGCTTGCGGCAAGCATCTTCCTGTTCTACGCCGGCATGGAAATTCAGGCCGTTCACGTTCCTGGCATGAAAAATCCATCGCGCGATTTTCCGAGATCGGTATTAGTAGCCGTGCTCATCATTCTTGTCATCTTCGTAGCCGGCACACTGGCTATCGGAGTAGTTATTCCGGAAAGCAAGATAAATCTTCTCCAGAGCCTTCTTGTGGCATACAACGACCTCTGGGCGTCCATCGGAGCTCCGTGGCTCGGAAATGTAATGGCAGTATTTATCACTTTCGGTGTTCTCGGCCAGGTAAGCGCCGTAATCGCGGGTCCTTCCACGGGTCTGCTCGCGGTAGGCAAAGCAGGTTATCTGCCCAAATCGCTGCAGTACACCAACAAGAATGGTGTACAGACAACCATACTCTATATCCAGGCAGCCATAGTAACGATACTGTCGCTTGTACTGGTTCTTCTTCCTTCCGTAGAATCCGCATATCAGATATTGAGCCAGATGTCTACCATTATATATCTGATTATGGTAGTGATAATCTACGTCGCCTTTATCCGTCTGCGGCATACAGCACCTAACAAAAGCCGCGGGTTCCGCGTTCCCGGAGGGCGCTTTGGCATGTGGCTCGTCTCGGGTCTGGGTATTCTCGGCGCCGTTGTGGCAGGAGTCCTCAGTTTCGTACCACCCACACAGATAAAGACGGGTAGCCCGGTAATGTATGTAGGCATACTTGTGCTGGGTGTCGCCGTATTCATAGCGTTGCCACTCATAATCTACGCAAAACGTAAGAAATCATGGCGCGACACCGGTACTGACTTCTATCCCTTTGACTGGCAGATTGAAGGACGAAAACCCGGTGATGTATCGAAATGGCCTGCCGGCTATGAGCCGACAGAAGAAGAGGTGAAGGCCGCCATAACGCGGGAGAATCAGTCTAACTGAAAACGCCAACGGCATAACTACCATACACTATGATGCGCATACCCACCGGAAAAGGGTCGATTACGTTGCCTGCATTGCTGGCGATATGGTCTATTTCACTGGTGGTCAACCTTCCGGGGCTGGCTGTCAGCCCCATGCTTGGCAATCTTGACAAAATCTTCCCGTCGGCATCCGATCTTGAAATACAACTACTGACGGTGCTGCCCAACCTTCTGATAATTCCCTTTGTGCTATTTTCCGGAAAGCTGTCCGAGTCCCGCGACAAAGTCAGGATCGTAGTCGTAGGTCTGGCGATATATCTCGGTGCCGGAATAATGTATTTCTTTGCAGATTCCATGACGGACCTAATTGTTGTCAGCTGTATTCTGGGGTGCGGGTGCGGCCTTGTGATACCACTTGCCGCTGGTCTGATTGCCGATACGTTCGTAGGAAAATACCGCATGCAGCAGCTGGGCATAAAAAGCGGCATATCGAATGTAGCACTTGTATTAGCTACATTTTTAGTAGGGTGGCTAAACCACGGCAACTGGCACCAGCCGTTCATAGTGTACCTTATACCGGCAGTACCTCTGGTATTGATGATATTCATACGCAACAGCAATCCTGCTGCATCAGTGAAGATGAACAGCGCGCCGGCTGGAGCCGCATCGACGACGGTGTCCTCCACGGCAGGCGTCGCTGTTCCAAAACCGGGCGCGAAGATAGTATCCGGTTTCATTTTAGGCCGCATAGCGGGCCTTGCGGGTATCTATGCCTTCACCACGTATGCCGTAACCATAATATCCTACTATCTGCCGTTTCTTATCCAGAACGACCATCTGAGCAGCGATATCACAGGTACAATCACGGCACTGTTTTATCTGGCCGTATTCCTTCCGGGATTTATTCTGCCGTACATCATCAAACTGTTCGGACAACGCACATCCCTGCTGGCGACAGCATCTATTGCTGCAGGCCTTGTCCTTATGGCCGTTACGCACAGCCACATCATCCTGTACGCCGGCGCCATGCTTATGGGCTTCGGCTACGGTATATTCCAGCCCATAATCTACGACAAAGCCACTTATACGGTGGTTAACGGAAACAAGTCCACGATGGCACTGGCCATCGTATTGTCGATAAACTATATCGCCATAACCATAACACCGTTTATAGTAGACTTCTTCCGGAATCTTTTCGGAACAACGAGCAACCATTTTCCTTTTATTCTCAATTTTATATTCACCCTTATCTTCGCTGTACTGGTAGTGGTAAAACGCAAATCGTTTGCATTCCGTATAAGCGATGAATATGTTTGATTCACGTTATGAAAACATTAATTCTTCCACTTCTATTATGCTCCGCAGCGTTGCTGCCGACGGCAGTAACAGCTCAGAATCATCCGGCACTTCCGGATGAAGGCGAAGTAAAAGTAATATTCAATGCCGGCGCACCCGACCAGAAGGTATATGATGCCTTTATAGAGAATGCGCCAAAACGATTCTCCGAACCCGGCGCGCCCCGATTTGCCATAGTGGGGAAACAGAATATGTTCTATTTAGGCATCGGAGGCGTCATCAAGGGCGTGGGCCTTTTCGACTGGGGCAATCCGATAGACTCTCCAAGCGATTTCACTACGGCCGACATCCCCTTCGACACACCTGCCGGCGATGGTGGCAAGCTTCAGGGAACATTCGGACAAAGTAAAATATTTATCAACTTCGTCGCCCTCCCCGGCACCGACAACAAGGTGGGAGCATACATCAGCGGCAAATTCAGCGGCGATCACGGCGCGTTCAAGCTCAACCACGCGTACATCAACTACCGCGGATTCACTGTCGGCCACACATCATCTCTCTTTGAAGACGGTGCGGCCGCTCCTCCTACAATCGACGACGAGGGACCATGCGGACTTGTTGGCACAAGCAATTTCCTGATAAACTACCGACATTCGTTCGGCAAGAAAATCAAGGTGGGGGTCGGTCTTGAAATATCATCAGTTAGCGCCACCACTTCGGCGAGCACCAGCGTTGTCAATCAGCGCATTCCCGACATACCCGCATTCGTGCAGTATAGCTGGGACAAGGGTAACGGATGGCTAAGGTTTTCCGTACTTATGAGAAACATCCAATACCGCGACCTGTTGGCCGGGAGCAACCGCACAAAGACCGCCTGGGGCATAAAGCTAAGCGGTAGCACTCCTCTCGGGGTAAGCCCGATTCAGGTATACTATCAGGCGGCTTACGGACGCGGCATCGGCGTATATATCCAGGATCTGGCAGACTTAGGCCTCGACCTGTCGCCGGACAGCAGTCACCCCGGACATCTCGACGCCGTAAAGGCATGGGGCGCATACGCCGGATTGCAGTATACTTTTTCTCCGAAGGTATTTTCCTCGGTGTGCTATAGCCAGAGCCGTGCCTATGCCGACAGATATGCCGACGGCTCGACTCCGTGGGACGAACAATACAAATATGCGCAGTATGTTTCGGCAAATGTATTCTACACTATCTTTCCGGGGCTACAGACTGGTCTTGAATACCTCTACGGCCGACGTGTAGATATGGACGGAATCACACATCACGACAACCGCATAAACGCCATGCTTCAGTTCAATTTCTGACCCCGTCGGCGTTTGTGCTGCGGGCTCCGCACCACGCGGTGCAACAGGCGCAAAATAAAAAAGGGCTGTATCTCGCGACAGAGCCCTCTAATAATCTACAATCTATAAAAACATATATCTTATTGAAAAAGAATAAAAGCCTATGTTGTACGAACATCTGTTCGTGTGGCAAAAGTAATAAGAAATCTTCAGTTGTGCAAATATTTGTTTATTTATCATCAAAACTTTCCCCCGTACACTATAAAAACAAAAAATATGCTAAGATTTTTGATTAGGTCGGCACAAAGGACTACCTTTGTGCTAAAAACCAAGCATAACATGAATAAATTATTTCTGACAATTCTCGCAGCCGCCGCTATGATACTGAGCAGCTGCAGCAGCTCCGGCAGCAACGACTATACGATAACAACGGCTATCCGCGACTGCTTCGAGTCTGTTACCGCCAAGGACGGCACAAATACAGTAATCGGTACTACTGTCAATTATTCTATCGAGATAAACTTTACCAAGGCCACGGCAAACGTGTCTATAAGCGGCCTTAAACTTGCCGACGGCACAGGCACTCCAGATATCACGCTTCGCGACCTCAAGGTTGTGGGCACCGAAGAGGGCTGGCTCAAGATAACAGCACCCATCGCAATCCCAGGCGCTACCGGCGGAAGGACTCCCGCTATCAACGACCTTGAAATCAACCTGCTGATAGCCTACAATGCAGTTTACGGCTTCTGCACACGCTTCGTTATGGATAATGATTACGCCGTGCTGAGCGCATGCAATGCCTGCAACCTCGGCGCCACAACAACGACCAGCGGCGCAGGCCAACCGTTCCAGACAAAGAACACCATATACAGCTTCCGTCTGAATCCGTCCAAGAAGTGTCTGGACCTCGGGCTCACCAACGCCCAGTTCATGGACAAGATGCCTGCGATGGACTTTGTTCTGAAGGAGATACCTTTCACCGTTTACGACAAATCCGTAAGCTTCCACGCCGAATCGCTTGTTCCCTATGTAGGCAACACCCCTAACGAGGGCTTCCCTATCGCCGACCTCAGCGGCAATCTGGATTTCACCAACGGTCTTAACCTCAACTTCAAGTGCTCGCCCAAAACTGTAGAAGGCGTAACGTTCCAGACTTCTGCCTCCGGCACCTTCTTAGATCTTTTCACTCAGAACTGATTTTAAATCATATACAACAGGAGCCGTCGGGCGTGCCCGACGGCTCCTGTTGTATATGATCGGAATCCTTGTTTTCTATAATTTTCATTGTCAGGATATATTTCAGGATATATTTATGTACTTTTATGTAATTTTAGCATTTTTTGAATATTCATATTTTTGCATAAATTCGCAACAGAAAACTTTTGTCTTTGATTATTTCCTTCCGTTCCCCTATAAAACATTAGGTAATATGGTTATAGCATAATCAAGCAATTATCAATACAACGAATATGATGACGAACAAGAAATATGGTACATGGAATGAATATTATGGCTATGGCCTTGTGAATGCTTCGAATGCAGTTAAACTTACTCCAAAACAAAATTAAAAAGCTCATGAAAAGAATATTATTATTTGTCATGCTGGTCATGACATGGGGTGGCAGTTTTGCTGGTGGCCTTGTACCGGAATATTCAACGCTTGACGAAAGATCCGGCTATCACGTTTTGCATGCAATCAATTGGTTATTTAAAGACATTGTTTCCATTGTTCCGGATTCATACTGTCTTTTGCAAGAGAATGGTAAAGTGATTGCCAAATATCCATTAGAGTTGTGCGTATATGAACAAATCAATGAAAGCTTTATTTCTATAGTATTTGCTGAACCTCTTAAACTTCCTGTAGGTGGAAAATACGAATTTGTGATTCCGGAAGGTTTCATTCAATCAATGACCGTCAATAATGCCAGCAACGACGAAATCGTTGAGCATTTTGAGGTTCCTGCACACCTGCATTTGTGGATGACATCTCCGGAAGACAAGGATGCGGTAGAGAAATTATATGATGTACACTTTATTTTTCCTACAGAAACTGCCAAAGATAACGGTGCCACATTGGAAGTGTATCGGGAAGGTGAGCTCTTCAAAATATTTGATCTCCTCGTAACATGGGACTGGGACCAAGGCACTGCCGGCGTTGAATATGATAAAGAAATGTATTTCGAAAAAGGCGTTCACTATAGCGTAGTTCTGCCTGCAGGGGCAGTACATGCAAAAGATAGAGATGACATTGTAAACGAAGAATTGCGGGTGGATGTTGTCGGGTCATATAACAAACCTATAAAAGAAAAACCTCTGAATTGTTTCAGCAGAATCTCATTATCGGACAACCGAGAACTTGAGAAGATTGCATACTATTTCTATGAACCCGTAGTGCTTACCGAGCACGCAGCAGTAGAACTATGGAAATGCAATTTTCACGGCGAAGAGTTGCTTATGTCCATAAAACCGACCATAGAGGAATTCAAAAACGACAACAGCTCCAAAGGAGAAGAACCGCAGTGTGTTGTATGGGGCGATTTTGACAACTATCGTCTGGATAAGGACATAGCATACAAGTTCACCCTTAGAGAAGGCTCTGTAAGACGTTCCGATGGCTCTGGTGGCATCAACATCTGTCAAAGCGAATACCTCGATAATCTCGGCGGCATTACGGAAGTAGCCGAACAAAAATGCAAGATACATTTTGAGGCTGGCACAATGGAAATTACCGGCGCCGTGGCCGGAGCGGATGTGAGTGTGTTCAGTACCGACGGGCACCTTTTATGTCAGACCCACACCGATGCAGGCGGCAACGCCTCCCTAACCATTGCACGCCGCGGCACTTGCATAGTAACAGTTGGCTCTCAGCGATACAAAGTGTATATGATATAAAAAACAAACAGCTTTAGCCTCAAACAACGCCCTCTTGTATCCGAATTATTTTAAGCGCTTCATATATTCAGCGAAGCGACGGAGGGCCTCCTTGAGGCGTGCGCGGGGACAGGCGATGTTCCAGCGAAGGAAGCCGTCGTCGCCATACATGGCGCCGGCATTGAGCCACAGGCCCTCGGAGGCGAGAAGTTCTTCCTCGATTTCCGCCGACGATCTGCCGAGAGCGCGGCAGTCCATCCACACAAGGTAGGTGCCCTCGAGACGGCAGACAGGCAACTGCGGGAAATGCTCGCGGCAGAAGGACACCATCATGTCATAATTGCCTTTAAGATATTCAACGAGCGCGTCGAGCCAGAGGCCTCCTTCGTTGTAAGCTGCAATGAGCGCCGCCACGCCGAAGGGATTGACGTCGCATACCTCGTTTATGTTTATCGCCTTGTCGATGCGGCGCCGCATGTCGGCATCCGGCACCACAATGACAGCATTCTGCAATCCGGCGGTGTTGAACGCCTTGCTGGGCGACAGACACACAACCGCACGTTGCGAGAACTCGACTGGCAATGAACCGAAAGGCGTGTATACATACGGCGGATACACAAGCTCGCAGTGAATCTCGTCGGATACCACGATAACATTGTTATCGCGGCATATACGGGCAAGCTGCATCAGCTCGTCGCGTGTCCACACGCGCCCGGCAGGATTGGCAGGATTGCACAGCAGCAACAGACGCGCCCGCGGGTCGGCGGCTTTGGCAGCGAGGTCGTCGAAGTCCATCACATAGCTGTCGCCTGTGAAACGAAGAGGGTTTTCGAGCAGCTCGCATCCGTTGTTGCGGATGGAAGAGAAGAAACAGTTGTATGCAGGTGTCTGTACAATAACCTTGTCGCCCGGCACCGCAAGGGCCTTTATCACGGCCGACAGCGCAGGCACCACACCGGAGGTGTAGAGGACCGATTCGCGTGCAATATCCCAGCCGTGGCGACACGAGAACCACGATATGATTGCATCGTAATACGCATCGGGCACTTTCACATAGCCGAAGGCGCCATGCTCTACCCTGCGGCGCAAGGCCTCCTGCACGGCAGGCGCTGTTGCAAAGTCCATGTCGGCCACCCACAGAGGCAGCACATCGTCGGGCATGGAAGTGTCCCATTTATACGAATCGCCGTGGCGGCGCTCCACGCCTTCATCGAAAAGGTGCCTGAAACGCTCGTCCATCAGCCGATTTCTATAATGCAGTCGGCGGGAGCCTTCTGATGTACGTCTATAATTGTCTCTCCCACTGCGGGCACTACAATGCGGCCTGAACTCGGATTCTTGATGCTTGTTACGGGTGTGTTGATAACAGCGCTGACATCGGAATCCTCGAAAGCGAGGTCGCAGTCAGGATCGAAAGAACAGTTTTCCAACACAAGACCGTGGCAGTAGCACAGCGGCTGCGTACCGGAAATGCGGCAGTTGATAAGATGCAGGTTGCGGGAATGCCAGCCGAGGTATTCGCCGTTGAGAACGGAATCGCGCACGGTAACGTTCTCGGTGTTCCAGAAAGCATCCTTGCTGTTGATTACGGCATTGGAAATCTCCACATTACGGCAGTACTGGAAAGAATAGTTTCCATCCTGGTGATAATCGGTGATACGGATATTGTCGCAGTGCATGAAAATATAGTCGGCATGCGCCACCTTTACATTACGCAGACATATATTGCGGCAGTGCCACAAGGTTTCCTGCGCATCGGGGATATTGACGTTTGTGAGGCTAAGTCGGTCCATCTCGCGGAACATCTTAGGAGCCTGCACGTCGGTATCTGTCATTTCGAGATTCTCCGAATACCACAGTGCGGCACGCGCACCGGGCGTGAATGTACAGTTGCTCACCCTGAAATTCGCCACATGCCAGAAAGGATATTTACCTTCAAAAACGCAGTGGTCTGCCTCGACGTTGCGGCAGCATTTTAGCGCTGACTCGCCGGCGTGGATGGCAACATTCTCAAGTCGTATATCGTGTTCGGCAAAAAGGGGACGCTCGCCGCCGAACTCGGTGTTTTGAATCAGTTTCATAACAAATCGGATTTATACAGTGCAAAGGTACAAAAAACATGCCGCAAAGCACTTACCCGAATCGCCGAATTACATAACAATTCAACCGCTACAGAACGGCAGCAAAACAACGGACACCGACGTTATGCCGGTGTCCGTTGTTTATAGGGATAGAAAATTATTTCAGAAGAGTGTCGGGATCGAGGTTGGCAGATTCAATGTCCTTGAAGTAGCGGTATGTGCCTACTTTAAGTTCGGCGCAAGCGTCGTCGTCGGCAATGATGATTGCCTTGGGGTGCATCTGCAGAGCCGAGATAGTCCACATCTGGGATATACCGCCTTCAACGCCGTGGCGCAGCGCGCGAGCCTTGTTGTGGCCGTTGACGATGAGCATTACCGAACGGGCAGCCATTACGGTGCCTACGCCGACTGTGAGCGCGGTCTTGGGAACGAGGTCAACGTTATTTTCGAAGAAGCGGGAGTTGGCGATGATTGTATCCTGTGTGAGGGTTTTCATGCGGGTGCGCGATGTGAGCGACGAGCCTGGTTCGTTGAAAGCGATGTGTCCGTCGGGCCCCACGCCACCCATGAACAGATCGATACCTCCGTAGGAAGCGATTTTCTCCTCGAAGCGGCGGCATTCTTCTTCGGGATCTTCGGCATTACCATTGAGAATGTTCACATTTTCGGCGGGGATGTCGATGTGGCTGAAGAAGTTCGACCACATGAAGGTGTAGTAGCTCTGCTCGTGGTCGCGGGGAATACCTACGTATTCATCCATATTGAATGTTACTACGTTGCGGAAGGAAACTTTTCCGGCCTTGTACAGCTCGATGAGGTTGCGGTACATTCCTAACGGCGAACTTCCGGTGGGACAGCCCAAAACAAAGGGATGCTCGGGAGTGGGGTTTGCTGCGTTGATACGCGAAGCTACATAATTTGCTGCCCAACGTGATACGTCGGCATAGTCTTTTTCAATTATAAGGCGCATAAAATCAATTCTTTTAAGTTATTGACAGGTTCTAAGGTAATAATTAGAACATCCATGCTGCGGTGATTGTCCAGAAGTTGCAGCGGGAATCAAGATCGATAGTATTGATATTCGGGGCACCCACTTTGTTCACAAGTTCCACGGTCTTGTTCATGCCGACGCTGTAGGAAGCGCCGATCTGCAGGTGTGTGAACAGCTGCAGACCCAGACCGAAATCCCATGCGGTGTCGAAGGATTTGTTTTTCATGCCTTCGGTGATTCCCTTCTTGGAAGCAAGCACAGCAAAGTTGGGACCGGTGAAAATATAGGGTGTTATGATGCTGCCGACCACAGGCAGACCGATTTTATATTTGAGGTGAAGAGGAATCTCGATATAATCGCGCTCTTTATAGTTCTTATACATATCGCCCTCATCGCTATTCAAGGCATCGGAGTTGAACACGCGGTGAACATACATTGCGGAAAGATCGAAACCGAGATTGATGACGGGAATAGTGAATTCCACCTGAAGACCACCGGTGAAACCGGCACGGTTTTCGGCGTTGAAAACATCCTTGTCGAAACGCATGTTGGTTACCTCGGTACCGATTTTAGGTCCGAATCTGAACTGAGCCGAAGCAGGAAGCGCTGTTGCAAGCACTGCCACTGCAGCGACAATAAGAATTTTCAGTGATTTCATATCTGATTAGTATTAAATGAATTCTGCTGTCGAGAGCACCGTAAAAGTGCCACGTACAGCCGCAAAGTTACAACATTTCGGTGTCCTAAACAAAAATAGTGGGCAAAAAGAACAAAATATTGTCCTAATCTTGCCCGAAAGAGAAATCATAATGAGTTGCGAAATGGACAGGCTAAGGATTATATAAATCTTTGTTGAAGAAGTCCATTATCTCGCGAGCCTGGTCGAGGGCTACGGCGGCATCGCTGTCTGGATCCATAATAGTGGCTCGCTCGTAGCAGCTGATGGCTTCGCCTTTGTTTCCTTCTTTCCATGCCAGGCGCCCGCGCAAATATTCCACGGCGGCTTTGTCTCGCGGTGCAGTGGCTTCTGCGGCGGCTCCGTCGAGGGCCAGGCGCGCATCGCCGAGGTGCCCCGAAGAAATCATACTGAGAATGTTTGCCGTATCCATATCAGATTATGCGGGCCTTATAACCTTTTTTTGTGAGAAGCTTCAGAACATCTTCGCGCCTGTCGCCCTGAACGAGTATCTCGCCACCACGGGCGGAACCGCCTGTACCAAGCTGTTTTTTGAGATATGCGGCAAGTTCGGCGACCAGGCCGTCGTCGATGGTGAATCCGGCTATTATTGTGGCTGTCTTGCCACCGCGGCCCTTGCGGTCGAGGATAATGTCGAGGCGCTGCTTCTGCACAGGTGCTTCAGGAGCGGCTTCTACAGTTGTTTCTGCGGGTTCTTCGGCTTCGGGAGACATTGTTCCGCGAAGTGCGCTGAGTGCATCGAGCCAATTAGTCTTGTTATCTTGCGGCATGGCTAAAGCTGCATTAAAGAGTCTATCGCCATATCAAGCGAATCGGTATCGGCGACGAAACGCGAACCTTCGGCGATTGAATTAACCATTATGAGGCGTGCACGGTCGTCGACAGGCAGCGATTCTATGAACCAAGCGGTGCTGTCGCTGTCGCATCGTTCGGCAGCCTCGAGAGCATGTGCGGCAAGGGCTATGTTGCCTCCTGCATCGCCGTTAACCTCGCTGAGGCGCATAAGCAACAGCGACAGGCGGCAAAGCGACGTTGCGTGCAGGTCGCTGAAGCCAGACGATAGCATAAGGCTGTCGGCCAGCATCTGCGCCTTTGCGTATTTGCCCTCGGTATATGCCTGTTCAGCAGCCTCGAGGGGTTGTCGGGGCATTGTGGCGGTGTGCGAGCACGAAGCGACACACACCGTCAGGACAATGGAAAGTATGATCTGAACTGATAATTTCATCTTACAAATTAGTTCTCAGGCGAAGGAGGAGTCGCCGTAGGGGCTGCCGGATCCACAATTTCCTCGCGCAGGCTTTGGCCGTCGGCATTCTGCCACTGAGCCTCGCCAGGAGCGTCTGCCTGCGGTTCGGTGATGGTGTACTGGTGCTCTACATTGTCGCCTGCGGGTGTGTCGACGTGGGTGTTGTTATTGAACCACCCGATATAGAAGAGGGTGCCCACAGCGATAGCGGCGACAATAAGCCCTATCACAATCCAAGCCCACAGACCCGTCGATCTTTTGTCGGAATTAGAATTTGCCATAGTGTTGTATGTTAAAGTCTTATATATCCATAAAACACACTGGCAACGGTAAGGGTTTAGAGATTGTTCACTTTCTGGACAAAATCGTACATCTGAAGTGCTGCAACGGCATATTCGGCACCTTTATCGCCAGCGGTGCCGCCACATCTGTCGAGCGCATCCTGCTCAGTATCAACGGTTAGCACGCCAAAAATAATTGGGATGTCGCACTCGCTGTTAAGATAAGCATTGCCTTGCGTTACGCTCTGGCACACGTAATCGAAATGCGGAGTGCCACCGCGGATAACGCATCCGAGCACTAAAATGCTGTCATACAGGCCAGTATCTACAAGTTTGGCGGCGGCAAAAGTCAGTTCGACAGCACCGGGGACCTCGAAGGTATCAATCATATCTTTATCGATACCGTTCTTGCCGAAAGTGTCGATGGCGGAAGCCATCAATTTTTCTGTTATATGACTGTTCCACAGCGTCCTAACAATAGCGACATGCATGTCTCGGGCAACAGGGAATGGATTCAGGGGGGCGTTCTGAGATGTTGACATATACTAAATTACGGTTTGTAACGACCTTAAACTTTTACAGATTTTAACTAATAATTCTTGTTTTTAAACTAAACTTAACTATTTCATTCGATAGATTGCCATTGCTCGGTAAGCGACTGCGCGGCAACCATAGCACTGCGTGCAGCAGCTCCGAGGAGGGCCTCGCGCAGGTCTCCGCCGGGAGCGTCGAAAGCCGCCGCGTCGAGATTGCGCAGAGCTATTTCGGCCACGAGTCCGGCGACGGCGCCGGCGTTCCAAGCGAGCGTGCGGCATACGCGTTCTGGAATCTCGACAGAGCTTACTTCCTTGCCGGTGTAGTAGCTAATGCGTCGGCATGTGTCGTCTATATTCACGAGTGATCGGCAGTAGAAATCGATATGGTCGTGGTAACAAGCATCGGGCGTCTTGATACCGAAAATCAGTTCGAGGTCTCTGTTTCGAGTAACCACGATATGAGCCATTTCGAGATTTTCGAGAATCTGCGGCATGACGCGAGTAATACGGGACTCCTGCTGCGGGAGATAGCCGGGCAAATATACCATCAGAGCCTTTCGGTCGACGGCATTTGCCAATAGCCGGGTGAGGCGTGTGCGCATTCGCTTGTCCAAAGCATAGTAGCCACCGAAAACGACGATGTCTCCTTCGTCGATGCGCGGCCAAATAATATCGAAAGCGTCGTCGGGATATCCCTCGTATCGAGTGAGGACTGGCGACGGCCGGGCAGAATCGGCGGAATGCACGAAAACATTCAGCGGCGTACGGCCCTCGGTGAAACGGTCGACAGAAGTAACGTCTACCCCGGCGTCCCTGAGGTTGCCCACAAGGATATCGCCGATACGGTCGGCGCAGGTTTCGGAGGCCATGAGCACCTTCAGACCGTCGCGCGCCATTATTGCTGCGGCGTTTGCAATGCGTCCGCCGGCAAGGCTGCCCAGAGGTTTTCCAGCGGCATCGAGCACAAGATTCAGCGAGCACTCGCCAATGCAAATAATCTTTTTCATATAATCAGTCCTTGGCGCGGGCGGCGACACCGAGGTAGCCGCCGTGGTGTCGCTTGGCATATTCGGCCTTAGAGAAGCCAATGCGTCGCATAGTATTCACAACCAGCACATCTCCAATAACCGTCATCATTGTTGTTGATGTTGTCGGGGTAAGGCCCAGGGGGCAGACCTCCGGAGCGCCACCGGTAAACAGGGCAATGTCGGCAGCTTTTGCAAGAGGGCTGTCGGGAGCGCCAGTAATCACAATTGTCGGAATGTCGGCATAAAGGCCGTGGAGAAGCTCGACAAGCTCGATAATCTCGCGTGTTTTTCCGCTGTTAGAAATCAGGAGGACAATGTCGTTCTTCTGCAGGACACCCAGGTCGCCGTGCTGCGCCTCGCTGGGGTGCAGATTCACCGCAGGCGTACCCGTAGACGAGAATGTTGTTGCGATATTCATGGCAATCTGTCCGGCCTTTCCCATACCGGCTGTAACGAGTTTTCCGCCACGACGGTGCACACGCTCCACAATGGCCTCAACAGCTTCCTCGTAGCTGTCGGTAACGGGTATGTTCTTTATGGCTTCGCTTTCTGCAAGGAGAATCTCCCGCATTGAGGTCTTTACATCCATTATACTGATATATTCTTTATGTTCGTCCTACAAAATTAAGCAAAAATTTTTATTGTTTTTCCAACAGGCGCCGATAATAAGCGATATATTGCTCCACCGTAGCCGAAACGTCGTAGCGAGCGACATAGGCGGCAGCATCCCCGGCACGGTCGAGGGCCTCGGAATAGTGCGTCATAAGTTCGGTAATGGCATCGGCAACCGATACAGGGTCGCCAGATTCGGCAGAGATACAATATCGCCCGTTTCCGGCAACTTCCCAGGGGCCGTCGCCGCGAGTAAGCACGAGAGGCAGGCCCGCAGCCATTCCTTCGGCCACAGTGAGGCCGAAACCTTCGCTACGCGAAGGATGCACCATAGCGTCGAAAGTATGGAGAGAGGCGTATATTCCTGCCCGATCCATCTGGCCGGCGAAGTTCACGCGATCGGCGACACCCTCCTTCCGAGCAAGTTCCTCCAGCGGCCCGAGTTCGTCGCCACGGCCAATGAAGGTAACATCTACATTCCTGACGCCCCTGTCGGCAAGCACGCGGAGGGCGCGGACAAGCACATCCTGGCCCTTGTATTCCGGCCTCAGGCTGCCAACCTGCACGATATGGAAGACATCTCCTGCGGGCCTACGCCCACGGCGTGGCACGTCGGCTGTGCGGAAGCCATTGAGGATGGTAGTTACATCGGCTCCAGGCACCCGGGCAAGGACATCGTCGCGCACGGTGTCGGTAATGGCCACCATATGCGACCGCGAGGCGTATATCATAGGCACGTCCTTGCAGTGTACGGTAAACAGCAGTCGCGAGGCACGAACAACGACAAGCCGGCTGAATTTATGGTGATGTGAGTGTATCACATCGGGCCTGAGACGCATAATGCGCCAATTAAGACGAGCCATCATGAGCAGCGGCTTGTCGCCTTCCTTCCGGCGCATGCGAATGACCTCGACCGCGGGGTCGAATTCATCGAACAAGCTCTCGTTTGCCACGTCGTTCACCACCAGCACAGAAACACGGTGTCCCATCCGGACCTGCGTGTTTGCGATATCTATCAGCATGGATTCCACGCCGCCGGTTTTGAAAGAATATATAAGGTGAAGGATGTGCAGTCTGTCGTTTTCCATAATGGTCAGTTATTTTCTGTCTACGGGCAATTCAATGCGGAAGGTCGTACCCACACCTGGGGTAGACTGCTTTACAAAAATTCTGCCTCCGTGATATTGCTCGATGATACGTTTCGCCAAAGTGAGCCCCAGTCCCCACCCCCGGCTCTTTGTAGAAAAGCCCGGATTGAAAACCGTCTTGAAATTTTTTCTTGATATACCTTTTCCGGTATCAGCCACCTCGATGAAAGCGGTGTTCTGCACGAGGCCAGCAACCACGTCGATTCGACCTTGTCGCCCGGCTTCCGTTGCGTCGACAGCATTCTTAATCAAATTTTCCACCACCCACTCCAAGAGGGGGGTACACGCAAGCACGTGAATTTGCGACGCGCAGGGGTGCCAAGCAAGTGATATCTTCGGGGATATGCGTGTTTTCATATATCCGACAGCGTCGCCCACGACGATATTCAGTTCGGCAGGTTCCATTCGTGGAACAGACCCGATTTTGGAGAACCGCGAGGCGATAGTGCTGAGACGGTTCACGTCCTTGTTCATCTCGGCAACAGTTTCGGCGTCCACGCCATAGTCCGGCAGAAGCTCCATCCATGCCATCAGCGATGAAATAGGCGTTCCGAGCTGATGCGCCGTTTCCTTGGAGAGGCCGACCCACACCTTGTTCTGCTCAGCCTTCTTAGTGGACAGCACCGCAAAGTAGAGCACGCAGATAAATGTGAGCATCACCAGAAGCTGCACATAAGGGAAGACACTCATTCGCTTTAGCAAGGTAGAGTCTTCGTAGTACAGATACTGCACAACGTCCGGCGGAATCTCAATAACAATCTTGTTCTGAGTATCGGACAACTCCCGGAGCTTGTTACGGAGGTATTCCGCGTTGACCTGGCTAAGAGGCGCACCAATCGCGAGGCTGTCGGTAGCTTCCGGCAAGCTGAAATTACGGTAGTCGAGGATATTTCCGTCGGCATCGGTGAGCAGCACCGGAATGGTAGTGTTGCTCTGTATAATGTTCAGGAGGAAGTCAATATCGCTGTCGGAATGATAGTCGCTGTCGGCCATAGTAGCAGAAGCCAGTTCCTTGGTGGCATCGGCCCATATCTGCATACGCTCGCGCTCCACATTCGACAGGTCGCTAATAAGGCCCGACGAGAAATATAAAAACAGAGCAACAACGGCAACTGAGGCTATCAGGAAAGCCCCTTTGCCGTAGCGCCGTATTTCATATATATTAGCCATCGGAACAAGAATCTTTGTAGCGCAAAGTTAAGCAAACGGCGGGTAAATACCAAATCCTATGCGAGGAGCGGCCGACCGCCTCAAGCATGCAGCTTCATGTATATCCAAATTACATATACAGCGTCCCCGGGTTTTATGCAACCCGAGGACGTACATTCCTACCGATTTAATTCCGGAGGCGAATTCAGACCCGCCATCGTGGCGAGTCTATCAGGTTCAAATATTATACGACAAACCTATATTGAGAAAAACATTATAGGTATTCATGTCGATTTTTCGCGTATCGGGATTCAGCACACTTATGAGGCCCCATGAAAGGTTTGCCTTTACCGAAAGATTCCTATAAATTGATCGGCTTGCACCGAGACCAAGTCCGACATCAAAGCGACGCATATCGTCGGAATAGTCATAATCCGCCTTGTTTACACCGATTGCCGGATGCAGAGGGGTCTCGTGCAATTCACCATCGCTGACCTTTCCGGTAAACGCACGGTCGAGAGCATAGGAGAAGTACGGTCCGAACTCCATCTTCCAGCTATTGCCCAGGCGGAAGACCGCATTTACAGGAACCGTGATATAAGTCATCCTGCTGGTATTCCTTATCTTTCCGGTAAAATATCCGGTCTTAGCCCCTTCTTCGGTTCCGTCCTGAATGTTCATTGAGAGATGATAGTTGCGGACCTGAATACCAGTCTTCATTCCTTTGTTCTCGAACGCCAGGCCGACACGAAGGCCCCATTTCGGCGATACCCAGTAAATGGCATGCGCACCAAGGGAAATATTAGCTGTAGGGCAGTAGCTGTCTATCTTCCGAACTTCGGCAGGGAGGCCCATAGGAGTTGTAGCACCAAGATTAAAGCCGAGATCGACACCATAGTCTATCTTTCGTGAGTTCTGAGCAAGCACAGCCACCCCAGACAGCACAATCGCCAAAAGAAAAATTATAAATCTGTTCCGGCACATAATCATTCACAAATAATTTCGACATCATCTATAAACAACGCACTTCCGGGAGCCCCGTCATATACATCGCCCCTGATGCTTGAAGAGAATACCAAAGCGAGGTTGTATCGGCCATTAGCAAGCAACTCCGGATTTATTTCCTTATTGCTGTCGTATCTGAAATGGATATCAAAATTGTGATAACCGTCGCCAGGCGTAGAGCTACCATCTTCAATCTCGGCCATACCCACAATATTCGGGCTTGTACGGATGTTGAAACCGTTCAGATGTGTTACATTCTCATCTGTGAGATACATAACAGCAAGAATACGGCACTTGTCTTCCGTAGCAGAGAAATATGTGAGGCCACCTGACTTATATTTATACTTTCCGGTAACCCTCAGAGGCTTATGCGAGAAAGGCAAACCAAACATAGTTGATTCCCTGGGTTCGCGGAGAGAAGCGTCAAACTGACCGAGAAAAAGATTACCAGCGGCCACAGGTTTGTCGAACTGTCCGGTCAGGCATGTAACAAGTTTAAGAGCCTTATCGCCAGAAGCAGCGTCGTCGGTTGGCTGAGTAGGGAAAACGGTGTAATCGTCATCCTTGTTTGTAAGGAAATTAAACGCTTCGTTACCCGACGCCCAAATTCCGAGTTCCGATTCCTTCCCGTCGACCAAGCATAGCTCTACCGGAATCATATATCTCATTCTTTCCGGCTGTTTCCAATTTTCGAAATCGAACTTTAAGGGTAGCCCAGTGTATCGGACAGCGACGGTGTATTTTTTAGTCCAATTACGGTCTTCGCTCGTAACAGAAAAGACTCTCGGGACCTCATACCCCTTAACTTCGCCGGGGTCCGGAAGAATCGAAGCCCCCTCCGAGACTTCGATATTCAACGAAATCTCGGAAGGGTCTGTATTCGGTTCAACATATACGTCGACCGCATCGTTATGATATACGACGGTAAGGATATTACCGTTTTCGGAAGTAACATTCTTAATATCAACACCGATATTGGGAAGTTCATCCTTTATACATCCCGTAGCCAAAAACAGTGGCAACGCAGACATGAACAACAATGCGGTCTTAATATCGCACTTCATCATTTAGGCTGACGCAATACAATATTTCCATCGGCGGCAATAAACTCGGAGGAAGTAACCTTTTTGCCAGTAGCGCCCCACTGACCGAGACCAAGCACAGCGATATACTTCTGCGGGTTCTCCATAGGATTGACACCAGGACCAACGGGATCCAGTTTTCTCATGGAATGGGGATAATCGTCGGCAAAAACCATATTACGATAAAGAATCATGACACCGTCGCCCCAAGAATCGCCATCCCATTCCAGGACATTGTATCCCTTGCGTTCTGCAATTTCCTTAACTTTGGAATAATCGGCACCATTCTTGTCGGCCAAAATATAGTTTGCAAAACCATCGGCATCAACATTTGTCTGGTAGTCGCAAATAGCCAGGGGCGTATAAGTTTCCTGATTACCAACGCAAACGGACCAATACCGCATTTCGGCGTCCTTATACTCATCTTTTTTCTGAGGGAATCCAGGAGCCTTGAAATTAAACACCATTACTTTTTCCTTTTCGAGGACGTTGCGATTGTAGCAATATTCGGCCGGGCCGTTAGGATAAGCATACGAGAACGGCGCCCTGAAGAAGAGCATATTGTCATTAGAAGAGAAAGCACCACCAGGAATCGACATAGTACCACGGAGACCGCTGAGTTCTCTCTTTGGCGCGGGCACAACCGAACCGTCTTTAAGGCTGATACCGCTTATCATAGGCATCTTCACACCACCGTTGATTCCGCCTTCGGGGATATAGTAGCGCAAAATCGTACATACTTTCTTTACATCGGAATCATACCAAATAATATTCTTCTTTCCGGCAGTGATGCTTTCGGGGGCATCGACGGGGAGGACATACAGAGTATATTTCTTGTCGCCGGCGGCATCGCCCAAGAAAGGATTGGAAGAACCCTGGTCGGGAACGATATCGACATCCATTATGCTGTAAGCCTTGTGGCAATTGCTCGTCTGCTCGTCGTCGTCATATACGTTATAGCTGAGGAAACGCGAATCGGGGAACTCGCCCTCAATCTTAAGACCCAGCGAAGGGCTGCTCTCTGTGCTGAATGTATATTCCCAATAAAAAGCGAAATGATCGGGGAAAAACTGCAGTTTCATGTCATCGCCCCGGAGCACTTCACCCCAACTGTCGACATAAGGAAGATCTTCAATATTATTGATATCTTCATCGTCGTTTCCACATGAAACCATTCCTAAAGACATAGCAAATCCAACGGAAATGATAAAAGCTTTTCTAAAATTAAATTTGTACATATAAAAATTCTTAGATTAATTGACCCGCAAAAGTACGAAAAAAAACACTGTGCTAAATAATTTAACGCAGTGCTAAAATGTTAAAAAATGCCACAAAGTAAGCAAATATGGCTAAAAACAACAGAAGTTTTCCTCAAAACAGGAAAAAAGCCAATCTGAATGCCATAATTGTTCTAACAGAAACTGAATCCAGATTACAAAGGCGTTCCCCCGGTTATCCCCCCCCCTTGAATCCCGGGAGTTCAGGGGAATTCAGAAGTGGATTATCAGTTCGGCGACGAAGCGGTCGGGTGATTTTCCCTCGCCGTCCCACTTTACATATTTCTCGTAGTTCAGACGCACGTCGGCATTTACTTTCTTATACTTATAGGAGACAGTTGATCCAACGGTAATCCTGTCGCGGGCGGCATCGAACACGTCTCCGGTCTGCGTTATGGAGAAATGATCGGTCATTCCGTCGAAACGCGCCTGTATGCTCCATCGGTTGAATACGCCCCAGTCTACGGCTTTGTGCCAGTCGGCGAATATGAGGTAGCTGTGGACGTCCTTATAAGCGCGGTTGCAGTAATGCTCCCAGATATACTCGGCCGCAACCAGCCAGTGGCCGCGGTTGAAACCTGCGTAGCCATCGATAAGGTTTGCTCGCGTGGCACCCGGCTTTATCGAGGCATAACCGGCCGACACAGTCCAGCCGTCGCCGAATTTCATCAGGGCTTTGCCGGAATAAGCCAATGTGCGGTTCCATACGTTGTGCTCGCCAATTGCAGTGGGATTGAACGCGCCAAATTCCAGAGTTAGCGGTGTTCGAGGCAAGGTATATCCCACTTTTGCGCCGACAGCGCGGTAGTTCATCACCTGGTCGGCCAGGAAGGCGAGATTGGAGAAATAATAGTTTGCGGGACCATAGAACGCTTCCACACCGAAGGGCATACGGAACTGACCGGCCTGGAAAAGGAGTCCTTTGGTAATCTGCAATCGACCCCAGGCATCCAAAATCTTTATTTTACCACGGTCGCAGAGGTCGGTCTGGAAGAAATAAGAAATTGAAGGCGCCACATTGCCGCCGATGCTCAGACGAGCGTTACGCACCTGGAAACGCTGATCGCCCGTGCGGGTATCGGCTTCCCAACGCGATCGGATGGCACCGTGGAACTCAGGAAGGTAGGAGAAGGCGTCGTCGTCGGAAGCGAACGTCGACAAAGCGGCTGCCGCAGTAACGGCAGTAAGGAATATCTTTTTAATAAGATTCATAATGCGGATGAATGGTTTCGGCAAGATTGCGCAAAAGGACTACAAAGATAGTCAATTTAAGGCGAAACCGCAATATAGCATAGATTGACGGGCAGACGGATGGGTGCCCTCCCCGCTCTCCGCTAAAAAAGTTCCCTGCAAAAAAACGGGGACGCCGAAGCGCCCCCGCTGTACTATAAGGTGAAAAATTATTTATCCTGCACCAAAGAGATGATTAGTTCTTTCTCGTCCTCGGGATCGGGAAGAATCTGGACTTTACCTTCGCGAGCAAGCCATCCGAGTGCAGCAAAAACTTCTTTGTCTTTCAGTTTTGTGGCTTTGCGAAGTTGTTTTACTCCCATTGCGTCTGCGGTATTCAGCGCTACCCAAACAGAGCCGGCGTACATGCCGATAGTTTCAGTGTTCATTTGAGTTGAATGTTTAAATGTTAGACTATTTCTTATTTCTGTGTAAGCATTATATATTCATCGGCGACAAATTTACGATTTTTCGCTATATAAACCTACAAAAATAGAACAAATCTGCTCCTTCAAAGTTTAAAAACACAGAAAAAGAACCCAGCACTCCGTTTTTTTGAAAAAAAACGATCAGTTGGTCTCATTACTAATCCTTAAACAGCTCTGAATGGGAGCCAAGCCTGAACAATGCAAGAGTATTACTTTCTTCGTCATACCATATAAGCAGGAAATCGCCTTCAATATGACATTCAAGGCAGCCGGAGTATTCTCCTTTTAATGGGTGCTGTCGATATTTCTCCGGTAACGCAATTTCATTACGGAGCATATCAAGGACAATCTTCAGTTCTTCGAGTTTCTTAGGCTGATTAAGAAATCGCTTCAAGTCTTTCTTAAACTGTCGCGTGTAGCGAAGCTCTTTCATAAATCCATTGATTTAAGCATTGCTTCTACACTTGAAGTATCAATCGGCCCTTCAAGTTTACCGGCTTTCGCATCGTTCAACGCAGCGATAGTTTCCTCATTGGGTTCGTGATACACGGCATCAAGCAGCAAGCACTCAACATAGTTGTTAAGGCTTCGGCGATCCTTTTGTGCAAGTTCTTTGAGCTTGTCCAGAAGATAGACAGGCAAACGGAACACATGGGCTTTCTTTTCGAGTGCTATATCCATAGTGATATCATTTAGATTACAAAGTTACGACATTTTACAATCAACAACAAATTTATCTATTACAAAGTTTCAAAGTTCACCTTGCACATCTTCATGCACATCTATTTGTCAAAACTAAATTTTGTTTTGTATTTTGTCGAAACATTTGAACAAAATTAGCATATAAATGAGTAAAATTTCAGAAATTTATCGCAGAGACGCAGTTATTGTCGTCAATTATTACTGTTGCGGGCACGCAGCAGACATATTGATTTCCGTCGACAGACAGCGCAACCTTCGAGTATAAAGATAAAAAGGAACTCCTCACGAAGTTCCTTCTTATGGGTTTCCAATAGGTACAATTTCTAAGGTAAAAAAGATTGTTTTAGGTTTGCGCTACAAAGTTGGCCTTTTTTTGACGGTTGTCCAAATAATTTTATATGTTATAGGACATACTTTTTTAGCAACAACTTGAACTAATCGTTTTTAAAGTATTTTAATTAGCTATACCTATGCGATTTATCATTATGTTATAATAGGCAAACATGCCAGAGAGCGCATTGTTAAATAATGTGAAATCGGACATATTGCCTTGCATTATGCTCAATACTCGTCCCAACTCTTAATTTCGATGTCCTGAAGCGGGAGGGTAACGAATGCCCTAATAAATGCCGAAGCGAGGCGCGAATTGGTGAGCAGAGGTATGTTCAGGTCTACGGCAGCGCGGCGGATGCTGCGACCGTTGCTCAGTTCAGTTCCGGTGAAATTCTTTGGCATGTTCACAACCAGGTCTACCTTTCGCTCGTGGAGCAGGTCGAGAGCCTGTGGCTGCTTGTCGGGCGTAGAGGGCCAGTATACACGAACTGCCGGTATGCCGTTCTCGTTCAGGAACTGGCAAGTTCCGGAAGTTGCATATATGGTAAGGCCAGAACGGTGCAGCATGTGAGCGGCCTCGAGCATGTCGGCTTTCTGCTTTGGTGTGCCTGTACTCATAAGCACGGCGCGACGCGGCACACGCAGGCCGACAGCAAGGAGGGATTTGAGCACTGCTTCGTCGGTATCGTCGCCGAGGCAACCGACCTCGCCGGTAGAAGCCATGTCGACGCCGAGAACAGGGTCAGCCCCACCGAGGCGCGAGAACGAGAACTGAGAGGCTTTTATTCCGACGTAGTCAAGGTCGAACGCGCTCTTGTTCGGCTTGTCGACGGGGAGGCCGAGCATTACGCGCGTAGCAAGGTCGATAAAGTTAATTTTGAGCACCTTTGAGACGAACGGGAAGCTACGCGATGCGCGGAGGTTGCACTCGATAACCTTGATATCGTTGTTCTTTGCAAGGAACTGGATGTTGAAGGGACCAGAAATGTTGAGGGCAGCAGCGATCTTTGCCGACACCTTCTTTATCCGGCGCATTGTTTCGACATACAGTTTCTGCGGCGGGAACTGGATTGTTGCGTCGCCGCTGTGTACACCGGCGAACTCGATGTGCTCGGATATTGCGTAAGCCTTAATCTCGCCGTTCTGAGCTACGGCGTCCATCTCTATCTCTTTTGCGTACTGAATGAACTCGCTTACGACGACGGGGTGTTTCTTGGAGACGTTGGCGGCGAGCTTGAGGAATCGGCGCAGTTCGTCGGCGTTTGAGCACACGTTCATGGCAGCACCAGAGAGCACGTAGCTTGGACGGACAAGGACAGGGAATCCGACTTCTTCCACGAATTTCTCGATATCGGCGAAATCGGTCAGCTCGCGCCAGCGGGGCTGGTCTACGCCAATTTCATCGAGCATTGCGGAGAATTTGTGGCGGTCTTCGGCGCGGTCGATGCTTGAAGCGTCGGTGCCGAGGATGTTGACGTGCGCCGCATCCAGACGTGTGGCCAGGTTGTTTGGAATCTGTCCGCCCACCGACAGAATGACTCCGTGAGGATTCTCGAGTTCGAGGATATCCATCACTCGCTCGTAGGTGAGCTCGTCGAAGTATAGGCGGTCGCAGATATCATAGTCGGTAGATACTGTTTCGGGATTGTAGTTTATCATCACGGAACGCCAGCCCTGCTTGCGGGTTGTCATCAAAGCGTTTACCGAACACCAGTCGAATTCGACAGAGGATCCGATACGGTAAGCACCAGAACCCAGCACCACAACAGAACGGCCGTCGCCGGTATATTCGACGTCGTTCTGAGTACCGTTGTATGTGAGGTAGAGATAGTTTGTAGCGGCGGGATATTCAGCGGCGAGAGTATCTATCTGCTTTACACATGGGACGATGCCTTTTTCCTTTCGGAAAGCGCGGACAAGTGCCATGTAGCGGTCGGTGTCATCGCCGAAAGCGTCCTTGAACAGGGACCGTGCAATCTGGAAGTCGCTGAAGCCCTGCTGCTTTGCCAGGCGGAGCAATCCGTCGGGGAGTTCCTCGAGGGATGAATATTTTTCAAGCTCGTGCGAGGTAGTAATAATATTCTGGAGTTTGTAGAGGAACCAGCGGTCGATTTTTGTAAGGTCGTGTATGCGGTCGATTGAGTATCCCTCGTTGAGCGCCTTCGCAATAGCGAATATGCGACGGTCGGTAGGCTGTTTGAGTGCGGATTCGAGGTCGGGGATTGAAATTGCGCGGTTCTCGACGAAACCGTGCATTCCCTGCCCTATCATTCGCAGGCCTTTCTGAATAGCCTCCTCGAAGGAGCGGCCAATTGCCATTACCTCGCCTACAGATTTCATCGAGGAACCGATGTGGCGGTCGACGCCGTGGAATTTACCGAGGTCCCAGCGAGGAATCTTGACAACGACATAGTCGAGCGCGGGCTCGAAGAAAGCCGATGTGCACTGCGTAACGCTGTTCTTGAGGTCGAACAGGCCGTAGCCCAGAGCGAGCTTTGCGGCCACGAAAGCGAGGGGATATCCGGTTGCCTTTGACGCGAGGGCCGAGGAGCGGCTGAGACGAGCGTTCACCTCGATAACGCGGTAGTCCATCGATGCGGGGTCGTAAGCATACTGCACGTTGCACTCGCCCACGATGCCGACGTGGCGTATAATCTTTATAGCGAGGCTACGGAGATAGTGGTAGTCGTCGTTGCTGAGAGTCTGCGACGGAGCAACAACGATACTCTCGCCGGTGTGGATACCGAGGGGGTCGAAGTTTTCCATGTTGCAGACCGTTATGCAGTTGTCGAAGCGGTCGCGTACGACCTCATACTCCACTTCTTTCCATCCTTTGAGGGATTTCTCGACCAGCACCTGTGGCGAGAATGACAAGGCTTTCTCGACCAGAGCGCGGAGTTCGGCGTCGTTGTCGCAGAAACCGCTTCCGAGGCCGCCGAGGGCGTATGCAGCCCTGACGATAACGGGATATCCGAGACGGTTTGCGACGCGGAGGGCGTCGTCGACAGTCTCGACAGCTTCGCTGCTGATGGTCTTAATATCTATCTGATTGAGTTTTTCCACGAAGAGCTCACGGTCTTCGGTGTCCATGATAGCCTGGACAGGAGTGCCGAGTACGCGGACATTGTATTTTTCGAGCACGCCGCTGCGCCACAGCTCCACGCCGCAGTTCAGGGCCGTCTGGCCGCCGAAAGCGAGGAGAATACCGTCGGGGTGCTCTTTTTCGATGACGCGCTCGACAAAATATGGGGTAACGGGCAGGAAGTATATTTTGTCGGCCATACCCTCGGAAGTCTGTACGGTAGCGATGTTTGGGTTTACCAATACAGTTGTAATGCCCTCTTCACGCAGGGCCTTGAGTGCCTGAGCGCCGGAGTAGTCGAATTCGCCGGCCTCGCCGATTTTGAGGGCACCACTGCCCAAAAGCAGTACTTTGGAAGGTTTGATATCGGAAGTTGTCATTTGAGCAATGCTATAAAGTCGTCGAATAGGAACTCTGTATCACGTGGGCCACTTGAGGCTTCGGGGTGGAACTGCGCGGAGAAGAACGGCAGCGAACGGTGGCGGATGCCCTCGTTGGTGTTGTCGTTCATGTTCACGAACAGCGGTTCCCAGTCGGCCGGCAGTGTGTTCTGGTCAACGGCAAAGCCGTGATTCTGCGAAGTTACGAAGCATCGTGTGGTACCGAGCTGCCGCACGGGCTGATTGTGGCTTCGATGGCCGTATTTTAGTTTATATGTGCTTGCACCGGCAGCCTTGCTGAGCAGCTGGTTGCCCATGCAAATGCCGCATATCGGTTTGCGGCGCTCCATTGCCTTGCGGATATTCTGCACGGTGGTTTGGGCAAAGTCGGGGTTTCCGGGGCCGTTGCTGATGAACAGGCCGTCCCACTCGAGGGTGTTGAAATCGAAATTCCAAGGAACTCGGACCACGCGCACGCCGCGTCGGAGCAGACAGCGGATAATGTTGTGCTTTATGCCACAGTCTACCAGGACGACGGTTTTACGGCCGTCGGGAGCGGGTTTGAGGTTCTCTTCCGGCGCGAGGACCCGAGGTTCGTCAACCTCGTTTTCATACACAAGGATGTTTGTGCACGAAGTCCTGGCAATAAGGTTTTCGGCGTTCGGATCGTAGAAATCGCATTCTCCGGAACCCTCTACCACAATTCGCCCGAGCATAGAACCGTGGCTTCGGAGATGCTTTGTGAGCGCACGTGTATCTATATCATAAAGGCCGGGGATTTTCTCGGCCTTTAGCCAATCGGCAAGCGAACGGGCCGCGAGCCAGTGGCTGTGATGGAAAGCGTAATCCTGGGTAATTATTGCCCTGCAATGGATTCTGGCTCCTTCGAAATGGCCTTTCATAATTGCGCCGGAATCTTCCGCCGGGACGCCGTAGTTTCCCAAGAGAGGAAAAGTGGTAACAAGAATCTGACCTTCATAGGAAGGGTCGGTAAGGCTTTCGGGATAGCCCGTCATCGCGGTGTTAAAAACGACCTCTCCGGCCGCCGGCCCCTCATAGCCGAAGCTTTTTCCCTTGAAAGTCGTGCCGTCCTGCAAAATCAGGACGGAATTTTTACTCGCCTGCATAATATTGTGCGTTGTGGGTGACATGTGATTATAGGCCGCCCTTTGGTCGACCACGCAAAATTAGCAATTATTTCGCAGACCCGCAAACCTTTTGGCGTAAAGTGCCGCGCAAAAGGGAATTGAAATGGAATGTGAAATGGAATGTATAAGAAGGCCGTAAAACAGAAAGGCGCTTCCGGAAACCGGAAGCGCCAGAGAGGTACCAAGCAGAATCGAACTGCTGTGCTCGGTTTTGCAGACCGATGCCTAACCACTCGGCCATGGTACCATTTGTGGTATTGCGAGTGCAAAGTTAAGCAAAGTTTTTATATCTGCAAAATTATTTTTGCGTTTTTATTCGTAGGTGTAATCTACTTTTGGCGCAACAGAGCGGAACTGCTCCATTACCATACCGGTTTTGGCACCGATATAAGTTGGATCGGAAATGTAGAAAGTTTCGCCACCAGTGGTGTATGCGGTACCTTCGACAGGGCTGTCGAGTTTTACGGTAACGGCCTCATGTCCGGGATACTGTATCAGCTGCGCCTTCTTTCCCAGGGCATTCCAGAGGAAATAGGAGTAGAAGATAGCGCGGTCCTCGCAGTCGTTGAGGGGATAGTACAGGCTTTCTTCAAGGAAATATGGCTTCTCGAAGCCGTGGAAAGCCTGATCTGTAGCGTACTCGAAGACATGCTGTGTGAAGGAGAGGAGTTCTTCTACATCGGCACCGTCGGCGAGGGCTCCGAGCTGTTCCTGTATCTGCCGCGTGAGGTCGCGGCGCAGTTTGGGCTGAATGTTGGAACGAGCGTAGCCGTCCATCTGCATCTGCGGGTAGCGGTATAGGATTGGGATGAGGTTCTCGTTGAGCACACCTGTGAGATGGAGCTTGCCGTACTGAAGATTGAATTCCTTGGGTTTTTCGGGAATCTTCAGCTCGTTTATGACAAGATCGAACGATTTGCCTTTGCTGGCTTCGGCCGGGAGCGTGCATGTATATATGCGGTTACCCGATATGGCACTGTTCGGCATTCCGTCCGGCAGGAAGAGGTAATAATTCTTATCGTTGAATTTCATCGACATCAAACCATATACCTGCTGGTCGATAGGCAGGAGCAGAATTGGAATTCTGCCTGCGGAAGCCAATGCCAGACGCGCGTCGTAGCCCATATTTGTGAGCAGATAGTGCATCAGCGACACGCGCGAAGTGTTATCGGCGTCGGGAATCTTGGCGTTTACATAGTCGTGGACAAGGCGGTAGGTGAGATAGTCGTTCAGTCCGGCGTCGCGGGCAATTTTCTGCAGGGTGGGGATAACGAATTTAGCCACATCCTGTCGATTGAGCGAACTCCACTGGTCGGCAAAGTCCTCTGTTGACTGCAATGTATTTTTAACATTGTAGCTCACTTTAGGAACTTTAACGGGCATGGTATAGAAGGAGAACCTGTCGGCCTCCTCCTGCTTTTTCTCGGGCTTAGGCAAATCGGCCGGCTTGGGAGCGGGGGCGGGAGTTGGCTCCGGCTTGGGAGCGGGGACGGGGGTGGGCTCTGGCTCCGGTGCGGGAGCGGGGACGGGGGTTGGCTCTGGCTTGGGAGCTGGCTCCGGTGCGGGAGCGGGGACGGGGGTGGGCTCCGGCTCCGGGGCGGGGGCTGGTGCCGGCTCCGGAGCGGGTTGCGGCATTGCCTTCTCCTCGGGTTTGGGCTTATTCTTGGGTTTGGGCTTGGGTGTTCTTTCCGGGGTTACCACAGGCGCTACCGTCGGCTTAGGCTGACTATAACGCTCCTTAGGCATCAGCGCCTCGTACTCGTGCCACTCGCCCCGCAAAAAATCGGCATAGTGCTCGAGAATACGGGAACGGAAGCTGTCGAAGTCGCTGTGTATACCCTTGCGGAATTCATCGAAGTCCTTTTTATAGTCCTTAGCGGCCGTATTGTCATTCTGCGCGGAGGTACACACAGGGACGAACAATGCCGCCGCAAGAACTAACGGGATAAATTTTTTCATTCGTCGGGGATTGAAAAATATAAAAAGGGAAGAGGGAAGAATGAGACGAGGAGGAGATATTTCGGAATAGAAGCGGTTTATTCAAAACCAGCCTGCACGAATTCCGACATTTTTTCGGCCATACTCTGAGCAGCGGCGCTTTCCTTAGCGGCGTTCTCGAGAGCACGCACACGAGCTTTTGAAGCAGCCGATTCCGACACAATGAAATATGTACGTATTTCATATGTGTTATCGGGATTTGTTCGAATAATTGTATATGAAGGCTGCATCTCGTTTCGGATTTCCTTCTCCACAAGGCGTTCGTAAGCAGCATAGAAGTTTTCGAGTTCGGCATCGGTAGAAACGCCACTTCCGCTGAGATCGGAAACGACGCGTCCTTTGAGAGTGCTTCCTGCGGTCTGTGCATAAGTAACGACAGCATTGTTGATAGCCATCTGCTTTCCGGTGTTCTTAGATTTTGTCTGGGTTGAAATACCTTCGTATTCCTGTCCATCGTCTCCGAGGCTGTTCAGTTTATCGTAGTGTTCAGCAAGAGCCACTTCGAGAGTATGGGATCCGAGGATTTCCCATTTTCCTTTTTTGTACTCTTTAAGTTTTGTCTTGAGTTCTTTGTTACGTGCTTTTTCGAGCTGTTTGCTTGCTGCGTCGGCATAAGTCGGGCACAGGAGAATTGCCAGAGCCATGATTGCTGCAAAAATTCTTTTCATAACTGTTTTGTTTTAGTGATTAATGATTGATTATAATATTCAAGTAAGAAAAACGGGCCGAAATCTTACATATTCGGTTCGATCTGCAGATTGATGTTTTTTATACCCATGCGGGGGTCGTTGCGCCGCACTTTTGCCACCCACTTGGCAAATTCATCGTATGTAAGGGATGCCAAATCGCCTTTGAAAGTCATGGGTGGCATTGAAAACACATCCGGCGAGAACATTACGTACAGGCGGTTGTATTCGGCCTGCTCCAAGGCAGTAAGATTGTATTCAGGGACTTCGCCGTATACATCCTTCTCGCGGTGAGCGGGGCTGAAAAGAATATACTCGCGGTTCTTGCGCAACATCATCTGATTGTCGGATGAAGAGTTGTAGGGCACCAGCTGCACGACATTATTGCTTTCGTCCTTTAAGAAAACAGCAACATAACCGTCGCAAGGGCCTTTGAAATAGAGATACATTGTATCTCCGCTACGGAAGCGGTTGTCGACAGCCTGTTTGTCGGGCTTGTTTCGAAGTACCATAGCATCAAACTCGGTAGCCTTGTTTGTTATCTCGCTTGCTTTTCCTTTTACGGTACATTCCACAACGTAGTTTCCGTTGCTGTCCAAAGCGTACTTGTACACGGGATTTACCAGGTCGCCCAGCCATATACCACGAACTTCTGTAGAAGACAAAGCAAGGAAATCGTTTGATTCCACGTCGTTTCGTATACGGTCGCTTTGCAGAATGTCCTGAGAAACAATTGTTCCGAACTTCTTGGCGAGTGCGTCGATACGCGCCTGCTCGGCAGCAAGGCGCTCGCAGTCCTTACGGCTATGGTTTCCGTCGTCGTAATATGTGGTTGTGCCTGTAAGAGTTACTTCATCGGCCGCGACAGCCGGCGTTGCAGAGGCAAACGCGAGTACTGTAACAGCGGCAGCAAAAGGAATTCGGGGAGAGAGGAATTTTGAAATATTCATTTTGATAGGTTTATATTTTCGTTATAAATGGTTTCCATGCGAGTCGCCATCATGGACGCAGTTTCTTTTTAGTCCATTCGGTAGTCAGTGTACCCGACACATTAGCGCGTGGAGACTGCGTCTTGCCATTTATGGAGATTGAATTACGTTTCACATTGTCGGTAACATACTCGCTGAGCTCGCGGAGGGTAACGTTGCCTTTAGACTCCTGAATCTTCTTGAGGAGGAAATATGTGAACAGGCCGTGATGTTTCTCGCGGTACGGCATTGCCGTTTCGCTGTCGGATGCCGCCGAAAGGATGAACATGTTTCCTTCGGGAGCGGCAGCCTTGGCTTTGAGAGCCACGCCACGTGCATGGACGAGCATGTCGCCGTCGCGAGAAGCACCGCTGAAGCAGGCATCAAGGAATACCATAACGTTTGCGGCACCTGTAGAGGCAAGGTCGCTGTAGAATTTCTTAAGCGAATATGCGGAGGCCACAGACTGACCGTTACCGTCGGTAGGCAACAGGTATGCGTCCTTGGAGCCTTCGTCAGGGAAACCGTGTCCGGCGTAGTATACAATCAGATCCACGTTGCTTCCGAGAGCACCGACAAGATTCTTTGTTCTGCCAACGGCGTCGATCATATCGCCGAGAGTTACGTCGGAATAATACATAACCTGTTTTTCCGGTATACCGAGAGTTTTCCGGCAGTACTGCGCAAAAGTCTCGCCGTCCTGCTGAGCCGATTCCACACGGGATACCTTTGAATAGTTCTCGTTTGCGATAATCAGAGCCAGTGTTTTTTCGGCGCGGCGCGATGTTTCGGGAATGTTGATATCCACGTCGCTCTGTGCGCGGATAACCGTGCCCTGGTGCTCCCTTGCAGCCGAGAGCCCGGTGGAACCGCTGCTCTGATTCTGGTTGAGGAATGCGGCAAGGTCGACAGAAACAGGTGTATAGTCGTAGTTTAGCGCGTTCTCCGAGTTATACGAGTATGATTTACCAGAGGTTGTAACAAGGGTAATAGATGCGATTGCCACGTGGTTGTCCTTGATATAGTATTTAGGGTCGCGCACTCGTGTGGTTTCCCACTGCGATTTGAAGATTTCGGCCTCGCGGTTCTTGAGAGGAACCTTCACAACAAAATCGCCCATCGTGGATTCAATCTTGTAGCACTCGTTTTCGGCATCGTAGGGCATAAGTTTCATATCGGCGATGCGGAAATGTCGCGCATACTTGTCGATATACATTTTCTCGGCCTCCTTGGACAGAGCCTTGTGCTGCGCTACAATAGATTCCTGGTTCACGCGCTTGCGGAAATCCTCCATTTTTTCGAATTCCTGAATCTGCGACCAGGTTTTAAGCCTGTTTGCGACAAACTGAGCCGAGAAAGTCTGGAAATCAGGAATCTCGGCAGCACTTGTCTGTGCGGAATTAGTACCGGAAACGCCGTCGACGGTTATTGCCTCGGGCATATCGTTTATGCGTATTGTAGCGAGGCCCAGAGCAGCCAGACGGGTGTTAATTTCGTCGAGGTTCTCCTTTCGACCGAGGCAGCCGTAGGTTTTACCGAGGGCCATGAGATACTTTGCGTTTGTGGGATCGTTCTCCACGATACGGCTCAGACGTTCTGCCGCCGACGAGAAATAAGCGTTTGCCTGACGAAGGTATTTCTTGTTCAGCTTCTCGTCGGAGGTCATGATGGCGTTGTTGTAGTAGTTCGCACCGAGGTTGTAGTAGCACAGCGCCACATGCTGGTTCACGCTCAGGCTGTTAGGTTTGAGTTCGTACAGACGTTCGAAGAAGCCGAGAGCATCGGCATACTGGCCCTCGTTTTCGAGGAGCCGTCCCTGGACATTCAGGAGCTGCTCGTCGTTGGGATGCAGAAGGAGGGCCTTGTCGAGCACAGGTTGCAAACGGTCGGTTTCGCCGCAATCGAGGCAGCACTGTAGCGCCATAAGCATTATATTGTAGTTTGCCGGGAATTCCTCAACAGCCAAGAGCATGTCGTTGGTACAACGGGAAGCCTGTCCCGATTTAATCGCGGCCTGACCATAGAAAGCGTATACGCTCTCGCGCCTCTCTTTTGCTCCGGTGCGGAGATAAGCTTCGAGGTAATCCACCGCTTTCTCGAACTCGCCGGAATTATAAGCACCGGAAGCCGCCACATATAATAAGGAAGGATATACGCCGTCGTCGGCCTTACCGTAGCTCATTCCTTCCATTACAGGGTTCAGGCGAAGGTCGGCATATGCGGTTGCAAAAGTTGCCATTGCGGCATTATCCTGATTTCGCGAATAGTAGACAGCCCCTCGCATAAGACTCGGGGCGATATCAGCGAACACCCCGCGGAATCGCGTTATATCGGCGTCGGAGGGATGATCGCCGTTTAAGGCGTCTACTGTCGCCTGATAAGTAGCAAATACATTTGGATACAGCTCTCCCTCTGTAATACCTTCGTACTGAATGAACTTCAGGTGTCGGTATGCCGAATCGGCAGCTTCGTTCAGCACCACCTGCATATCCACGGGTTCCACAGCAAGAGAATCGATTATAGAATCGATTGCTGTAGAATCGACACCGGCCACGTTCAAATCTATTGTGCCGGCGTCCATTCCCTCGGCCGGAATCGGTTCGTCGGCAGCCAACTGCGCAATAGCAGAGGCTGCGCCAAGGAAAAGAACCAGAGCGAGGCTACTGTAAGATTTTCTGTTTTTTCTGTTATTCATCGTCTGTTATCCGGTTAGTTCCTGCGGGAGCTGCTACGCTCCCGCAGGTTATTACTCAGGCGGGCAGAGCCACCGGAGATTTAGAAAGCGTCTACGAATACGAAGTCGGCGGTGATTCGGCGGAATTCGGAACCGCGCCCCTCGCTTACGTCTACATCGTATCGGTAGTTAACGTCCATATCGTTGTAACCAGCGATATTCTTCTCGAGGTAGTTCTTTACGGCAAGCGCGCGAACGAATGCGAGCTGGTCGTTTTCCTTGATTTTTTCTTTAGAAGATACGCTGATAGTTGAAAGGGCACCATTCTTGTATATGGGCTCGTCGTGGAATTCACCGAAGCTTCCGTCGTATGCGAGCCCGCTAACAATAGGAGTAGCGTCGGCCGTACCGCGCAGATTCACGCGCAACTTCTTGCCCTGCTTCAGATACTGCTTGAATTCGCCTTCGAAAGCTTCTTTTACCATGCGGAGCATGGATGATGCAGCACCGGACTCCTCAACTTTATATTTACCGGGACGGAAATCCTCGACTGCGGTGAATTCCGGCTCGACGTCGTATGTGAACGAAACCACATAGTTGAGAATCTTCTCGCCGTTGGCGTCATAGTCGGGAATCATTCGCGAGTTCACGGCAATGTGCGTATGGTCGGAAATCACGTTCTGTTCCTTAGCCTCCACAACGATTTTCTCGCGTATTTCCTGGAGTTTGATTTCCTCCATCTGCTGCTGCTGAAGGAGTTCGATAGAAATGGCGTCGTCGGCATTTACAAAGTCCATAGAAGCGCGGTTGTGGTTGTCGTAGATGTATGATTTACCGGTTCCAGTATTAGTAACAGTAGCATAAACGATTTCGAACGAGTCGTCGGGAAGGACACCGTACTGCACGTCGGAAAGCGCCACATCACCAATACCCGAGAAAGAAAGGATATCGGTTTCAGGAACGGGAACGTAGATGGTGGGCATCTGGTCGAAGTTAATTGCAAGAAGTCCGTTGGCACGGTCGTAGCTGCCGAGGCTCATGTTCATCTCTCCGAGAATGTCGCCGGCATATCCTGTGGCAATCTCGTCCTCGAACAACTGGCGCTGACGACGCCGAGCGTCCTCGCCCACACGGTTGCGATACTGTTCCATCGTCTCGCCGGGCATCATCTTCAGCCATTCGTCCATCATTGCGTCGGCCTGGTCGGAAATAAGTTTACCGTAGAAAGGCTTAAGGTTTGGCATTCGTCGCAGCACGACGGATTTTAACGAAGGATATCCCATCAGAGTAGAGTTCTCGATATCGTAAACGAAAGTAACGTCGTTTACATCGGCACCCGGAGTTTCGTCGGTGATAGTCTCACGGTCGGAATCACGCAGGAGGTTCACCACCTCGATGTGTGCTGAATCTGTAACGACAGCCACATACTTTCCATCGAAGTTGAACTCGCATGCACGCGCCTCACCGAGGTTGTCCACCATCTTGCGGAGGTCGAACGACCGTGTGTTGTACAGGCTCAGCAGACCGTCGGCAGTAAGGAGCGCCATCTGGTCGCTCTCAGGCGAGAAGGCAATGTCTGTAATTCTTTCGCCGGCGTCGATATCGCGGCGTATTTTCTTTTCCTCGAAGTTGTATACAACAACTCTGTTACCGTCGACAGCTGCAAGGTAGTAGCCGTTGGGGCTCATTCGGAGCAAAGTGGGCTTAACAGGCACATCAGTGATAGTGTCGACCGGCAAGCCTTTGCGAGGTTCAGCGATATATATGTTGCCGCCGGCAGCAAGGAGTATACGGCGAGCGTCGGGCGTATAGGCTATTGCGCTGGGCTCTCCGAGTTTCTTGGAATTGAAATCCAACAGTTTGTTTTCGAGTTCGAAGCAACTATAGACAGAAGCCTGATGGCGCCCTTTCTTATCTACGCGAATAGTGGCGAAATTGGCACCAGCGGGATTCACTTTAAAATCGGTGATACGGTTGCCGTCTTCGTTCAGCAGCGCACCGGCAATTGTGCGGATGGTGTTACCGTCGTTAACATAGAACGTAGTTGTGTACGGCTCTAGCTGTTCCGGCATTCCCGGGTGCTTGAATGTATACACAGCCTTCTGCACCGGGAGATCGTTCTGGGCAAACACAACTGAGCTTCCCAAAATGGCAATGACAGAAAGTAGAGACAGTTTTTTCATAAGATAATAATGATTGATTTAATCGATATAAGGTTTTGTTGTTTTATAATTCGCCGGCATACAAAGGCAACTGAGAGTGCGTGGGACCAAGCGATTCCGGATTCGCCATAGCATTACGAGTCTCCTCCATCACTTTGTCGACATCGTAGCTGCACGGAGCCATAACAAGGATGTGCCTCTCCCCATCGGCTACAGCGGGGAAATCCTGTCGCGCCACAGCCTGCTGAGACAGCAGGATATAGCTGCCCGCGGGCTGGCCCAGACGGGATATTTCTACGGAAAAGCCTCCGACGGTTGTAACTTTGATGATGTTGAAATATACAGGATGCTCCAGAGTGTTCACCAGCCGGAACGACAGGCCGCATTCAGCGTTTCTGGAATGTTCGAATAGTATCGGGAAGGTGTCGGAGCAGACGCTGTCGGCGTTCATAATCCGCGAAGCAATGAATCTGCCCAGAGTTGCGGCATCCATTTCCACACCGCTGGCTTCTGGGTCGTAGTTAGCGAGGGAGCGCGTTACCATTCCTTTTTCCTTGAACACCGTACGAGTTTCCGAATCGGATTTCTTTCCGAAGTTGAGACGGCTTGCCACACTGGCAATATGGTCGTTTGCAGCCGTGCGTGCGTTCATCATAATGTCGAAGACACTCACCTCCCCGCAACCGGTGGATGAGTATATCTTCTTGTTTCCGTTGTTGAGCAGCTGAACCTGTCCGCCCTCCGGAATAATAAAGAAGTCGGCACCGCGGACAGCAGCGCCTTTAACGGCATCGGTCGTACCCGAACCGGATTTATGCATCACACCAGAAGTGGTGTTGTGGATAGTATATTGTGCGGATGCGGCAGCAACCGACATAACGACACACAAGAGAATCAGAATCACTTTTTGCATGGGACGATGCAGGATTTTTTGTTAATGATCAGTCTGTTGTATATGCTGCGGCCAATGGCGGCAGTACCGTTCCAAAGGTCGATGGAGAACAGCCCGAAGGCAATCATGAGGAGGGTATGCGAGAAATTGCATATTATGTTACGCTCCACAAACAATGAATATCCAAGTGTTACAGCAGCTACAAGGAGGAGTATCTGCAGGACGCGGACAAGCATTGAACGGCCCATGTGCTTCATAGAGATACAAAGCAGCACAATGACGAAGCAAACCAGGACGGCCGTAACATAGTCGAGCCAACCGGGAGCCATAGTGTAAGTTATGCCGTCTATCATCGTGGCAAGTGAATGAGCGTGAATCAGCGCTCCAGGGTAATACGAATTCACAGGCGTGGCGTGCATATCTCCGGCGTCGTTCATTGAGCCAACTATGACTATTTTTCCGTCGAATTCGTCGGCACGTCCGGGAAGCTCACCGGCCGGAATTATAGTAAACTCGTGGGAATGATAACGCACTGTGTTTGCAATCTTGCCGTTGTATTTCTCAAGGACCTCGGGCGGACACACCATGCTCGCCAGAGCACCGCTGAACGATGGAATTTCGTTACCGTCGGGGGTTGCAAAACCGGTTACAAAATGACGTATCCTACCGTGCCCGCCCTTAGAGGGCAGATTTGTCGCCGCATCCACAGCAGCACCTTCGGCAATGCTGTCGGTAAAGAATGACCGCTGTCCGTAGGCAAATACGGGAGAGTCTCCTTCGGGATTGACCTGGTTTGCCGCGCAAGCCAGTACTATACCGGGGATAGACCTTACGGCATCTATCAGCATGGCATCTTCTGCGGAATCGCGTGGAGCCGCAAACAGAACGTCGAGCCCTACGGCCCGAGGGTTACACAGCGAAAGATACATGAGTGTCTGCGCTATTTCGCCTCGGTTATAATTTCCAATGTCGAGTATGACAATATTCGGGTCCAACTGGCGCACGGGGCGGTCGTCGGCCACCTGAGCATATATGTCCGAAAACTTGAAATCCTCTTGTTCCGGCGACGAAAAAAAAGCCGAAGTGGAGGCCGTGAACGGGGATATAAGCAGCATCGACAGCAAGAAAGCCAGAGCTGTTATACATGCAGCCTGTGCAACAGCCTGTGCGGCTCCGCTACCGCGGAAACATTTCCGCAGCCCCATAATTGTGTGCTTGAACGGATTCATCTGCAAAGACATGTGCAACGAATGGTTAATTTAATTTGCAAACTTAAGTAAATTCCTCGGTTCGCGCAAATTCTGCCATTAAATTAACTTCTACAAAATGTAAATTTTAAGAAAAGTGGCATTTAGAGGGGATGTACCGGAGAAAAAAACGAGTTTTGCTGATTATTTGTCCGGCGGTATAACCAGCTCAGAAAGCAGCAGTCCCTACAACCTGAGCGTGGACAATCCGGGCTGAATTGATGGAGAGATTTCGGGAGGCGCGAACGCAGGATTGCGGGACATATATGCGGACACAGACCAAAAGCGGTATCGTTCTATATCAAATAATATTCAAATAATTCAAATAATTTTCTAAATATTTTTTAATATTTTTGTCTAAAATTTTGCAGTTGATTTTTTTTGTACTTAAATTTGCCACAGGATAAAACACGAACAGCGAAACCTTAACAATATCACAAAACTTAAATTCAATTTTATGAAGAAAACTTTACTGACAGCACTATGCTGCGGAGCAGCCATGTTTGCATCCGCACAGGTTGTTTATTTCCAGGAGGATTTCGAGTGGCTCGAACCGTGGTCAAGCCAGAAACCGGCAGGACAGACTATTGAGACCAACAATCAAAAAGCTACTGCCCAGCAACTCGGCACCAACAAGGTTGACGAAGTATCCACTTACGACGCTCTCCTCGCCAAGGGTTATGAATTCATTGCGATTCATCATGGCTCCCTTGATCCACGAGAGCCGCAAGAACAGGCTTATCTTCAGCGCAATTATTTGAAAATGGGTCTAACCGGCTATCAGACCGGTCTTGTTCTGCCCCCTCTTACAGTTGACGTAAATGAAGCGAAACTGACTTTCGACTGGTGTTCACAGCGCTGGAACTCCGGCGAATGGGATCCTACGAAACTTATTGTTATAGCTGATGGCAGAATTGTGAAAGTACCTGAATTTGTCCGTGAGAAAGACTCCGCATATTCATGGGTAAACGTAACACTCGATCTCGGCAACCTCAAGGCCGGCGACAAAATTACAATCCGTAATTGCGACGAACAGTGGCCCACTGATAAAGCAATGCGCTGGTTCATCGACAACATCGTTCTTGAAGGTGCAGAAGCAGAACCCATTCCCGTTACCGCTCCCACGCTCAGCCTCAAATGGAAATCGCATGAAGGCTACACTGCCGACGTACGCGGCGGCAATGGCTTAAACGGTAAGATTTATACCGTTAACGGCACTGCCATCCTGACCAACGACGGCGAAAAGGTCGACACCATCTTCCGCAACGAAACCGCAATGAACAAAGGTCTGTTCGTCGACGAAGCCGGCAACATGCTCATCAACCGCAACTGGCCCACCGGCGCAAGCAACTGGAATCTGTTCACCCTTATCAGCGCAGACCTCCAGACTGTTAAGGACATCACAATCGAACGTCCCACCGAATCCACATGGGAAGGCAACCGCGCCGACATGAACGGCCGCGCCATCGGCGACTTCTTCAGCGAGGAAGGCGGACTCTGCTACCTCACAGCCAACACACAGACAGCGCCCATCCCCGTATGGATCAAGAACGGCGAATTCCAGACTATAGAATACATTACAGGCGCAGAATTCTTCGCAGCCAACACCACAGCCTACGCACAGCCCGCAGTAGAGACTATGGAAGGCATCGACGAGGATAACGTAGCCAACTGCTTCTACTACTATACAGGCAACGACACATGGAACATCGGTTATGTGAACGAGGACAGCGAGGCAGCCTATCTGCCCAAGCCCTCTGTAGAAGGTCTGCCGGAAAACTGGGCACCCCAGACACAGAACGGTTTCGACGTTGTTGTTCTCGGCGGCAAGCAGTATGTATTCCGTATGGCCGACACCGGTGTATGGGGTGCTAACTTCGTAGTAAACGACGAGGAAGGCAACATCGTAGCTACATCCGACTACAACTATGAGGATGGTTGGGGTTCCGTAGGTTCTCCCGCTGGTTTCGGCTGCGGTATCTTCGTACGCAAAGTCAGCGAAACAAAAGCTGAAGTTTACCAGATATTCAAGAGCGGCACACTTGAAAGGAGCTTCTCTGCAATGTATACCTTCGAGGTTCCCGCCGCTGCCGAAGCTCCGGCATTCTATCTGAACTGCAACGGTTCTTCCGAACAGTTCACCGAAGTTGGCGAAGGCGAATACACCATTACCGTAGCCGAACTCAACGGAGAATTCACCATCACCGGCTCGAACGGCGAAGTATACGCACCGGCATACAACCAGGAATTCACCAATTCCGGCCTGGCATTCCTTTCCAACAGCAACAAGGGCACATTCACAGCCGTAAACCTCACCAACGTGAAGATAGACCTCACGATTGACATGGAAACTCTCGAGACCGGCAGCATTATGCTGACAACCGGCGTTGTAGGTGTTGACAATGTAAACGCAGCCGACAACGCACCCGTTGAATTCTTCAACCTGCAGGGCATCCGCGTGAATGCAGACACCCTCACCCCCGGCATCTATATCCGTCGCCAGGGCGCTTCCGCAAGCAAGGTTCTTGTAAAATAATTCAATTTCCCAATCAAAAACAAAGGCCCCCGGAAACGGAGGCCTTTGTTTTTGTATATTGTTGATTTATCGGGCGTTTACGCTTCCGCGTGCGGCAAGGAAATTCATCAGGATGTCTATGGCCATTGTGGGCACGACTTTCTCACCGTTGAAAGTTGCATCAGAATCGGGACTTTCGCGCAGCATATCGTTGTTGCGCAGCAATTCGGGGGTAAGCTGCATGCGCCGGGCTAAATCGTCGCAAGTGGCGACTGCGAGAGCCACAAGGGGCGGAAAAGCCTCTTCGAGTGCGGCATCGCGGAAGCGGGGCAACAGTTCCGCAAGGCGCGAAACCGTCATCTGCAGCCAGTACACATATTGCACGGGCACAGTCTCGGGATTCACTTTCATTATCAGCAGCGTAGCGGGCACCATGACGGCAAGGCCGGCCTCGTCGCTTTCCATGCCGACATAATTAAGGTCGGACAAATGCAGTCCGGCCACGGCAAAGAACTCGCGTGCGGCAGCTATTTTATCGTCGTCGCGGCACGGACGTTCGCGCACCTGAGCCAAAGCAGCCTCGGCCTTTGCGAGAGCCTCTCCGCTAAGGCGGATGGCCGCCTGTATGTCGCCGCTCTCCACAAGGGCGCGGTGTTCACTGAAAACGTCGCTCATTCGACGTTGTGGAGATTGTGCCCCATCCGTTCCTTCTTTGTGCGGAGGTAACGCGAATTATATTCGTTTGGGTTTACCTCGATTGGCACGTTTTCCACCACCTCGAGGCCATATCCTTCGAGCCCCACGCGCTTGACGGGGTTGTTGCTCATAAGACGCATCTTGCGTATGCCAAGCATATTCAGAATCTGCGCTCCAACACCGTAGTCGCGTTCGTCGGCGTCGTGGCCAAGATGGAGATTTGCATCGACGGTGTCGAGCCCTTGCTCCTGGAGCTTGTAGGCGCGTATTTTGTCCATCAGCCCAATGCCGCGTCCCTCCTGATTGAGGTATACCACGGCACCCCGACCCTCTTTTTCGATCATCTGCATGGCTTTGTGCAGCTGCTCGCCGCAGTCGCACCGCTGCGAGGCGAAAATATCGCCTGTAGCGCATGACGAATGCACGCGCACGAGGACAGGGTCTCCGTCGGCCACATTTCCCTTTATCAAAGCGATATGCTCGAGGCCGTTGTTCTTCTGGCGGAAGGGTATGAGCCTGAAATGTCCGTATGCAGTGGGCATTTCTACCTCCACTCCCATTTCGACAAGTTTTTCGGTGTTGAGGCGGTATGCGATGAGGTCGCGTATTGAAATGAGCTTCAGGCCCCATTCGTCGGCACGGCGCCTCAGTTCGGGCAGTCGAGCCATGCTGCCGTCGTCGCTCATAATCTCCATAAGAGCGGCGGCAGGCTCAAGGCCGGCAAGCCTGGCGAGGTCTACAGCAGCCTCGGTATGGCCGCTGCGACGGAGCACACCCTGATCCTGAGCATACAGCGGATTGATGTGTCCAGGACGTCCGAATGTTTCGGGCGTGGAAGCAGGATCGGCAAGCGCGCGTATAGTGGCGCAGCGGTCTTCGGCACTAACACCTGTAGTGCAGCCCTGGAGTTTATCGACGGTAATGGTGAATGGGGTGCCGAGCATAGAGGTATTGTCCTCCACCTGATGCGGCAGCCTGAGCTCGCGGCAGCGTGATATGGTGATGGGTGCGCATAACACACCGCGCGCGTTCTTGAGCATGAAATTCACCTGTTCGGGCGTAATTTTCTCGGCGGCCACAATGAGGTCGCCCTCGTTCTCGCGGTCTTCGTCATCTACGACAATAACCATTTTACCCTGACGGAAATCCTCAATGGCTTCCGCGATGCTGTCGAGTTTTATTTTTTTGTCCATAGTCATTTATCCATGTCGGAACTCTGCGTTGGCTCCAGGCGCCGCAAAAGCGTGTCGGTAGTGGCGATTATACCAGGCAGGTTCTTGTATGTGGGATTGAAGGGATATTTGTTCAGATAATTAATCACGTACATGTCGTCGCTGTTGGACAGATAGTCGACAACGGCGTTAAGCTCGTCGCGCAGCGTTCCGGGGCGCCTGTCGAAGAAGCGCATCGGCTTCATTCGCGCGTTCACAGCCGCCAAAATCTCTGCGGCGTGAGCACGCAGATTCCCGAGCATTTCGACGGCAACGGTAGTGTCGACCTCGGCGATTCTCACTTCTTTCATCATCAGGGCACGCGGGACGGTGCGTCCAATGAGGCGGTTGAAGAAGTTGCGGTATGCGTCGAAATTGAATACGGCAGAATCGCCCACGGCCTTATATGTGAAGAAGACGCCCAGCGGCAGCAGCACGGCAGAGCTGAGCCAAATGCCTTCCCACACATCAACTTTGCCGTCGCGTGCCATCTTGTAGCCGGCGTTGTCGATGATATAGTAGAATATGAAGAGCAGCACCGAAATAACCAGAGGTGTACCCAGGCCGCCTTTCTTGATGATTGCACCTAACGGCGCACCGATGAAGAAGAAGATTATGCACGCGAACGACAGCGTGAACTTACGCTGCATCTCGATATCATGCCGGCGCATCAGCTTTGCTTCCTCGGTGAGGACCATGCTGCGGTACATGTACTCCTGCTTCTGTCGCTTGGCCTTGGCGAGAGCCTGCGCCACATACGATTTTGCCTGGCTCGGCGACGGACCCGCAAAAAGCGAGTCGACGTCGACAGGCTTTTCAAGAGCGACCTCGGGACGTGGTTCCTTTACAATCTCTCCATCTTTCATTACGCTGCGTGTGGAACTGATTCCGAAATAAGGCACATCCACAATCTCGCGGGCATAAGTATTTCCTATCGAATCCACCCTCTGACCGATAGAATCGATTGAATGGCGCAGCTGCGATATATTCTGACCGACATAGAGTGCGCGGACGCCGCTCTCGTCCATGCGGTTGAAGTTCACGTCAAATGGGAAATATACTTCTTTTTGCGTGAAATGCTCTCGGCGGAAGGGGAGGAACTTGGAAGTGTTGCTGCCCATAGAATTGTCGCGCATGTTCTCGAACATCTCTCCGGAATGCAGCTTCAGGAACAGCTTAGTCTTGTCCTCGGTGAAATTGAAACGGCCAGAATCGGCAAGGATTACGCGCGTATTGTCCAGGCCGCGCGAGAGGTCGTAGATAATCATATCGTAGAGCATTCCCGTCTCGGGGTTCTTCTTTTCCACGTAGAGATTCATGTTCGGAATCTGGTCGTAGAAGGAACGCTCGGGAATCTCAACCTCTGGGGACTTCTGGCGTACCGAGAACATCAGCGTCCACATCTTTGTCTGCGCCACAGGCAGCACGTTGTTCTGGAAGAAAAACGCGCCAAGTGCCACAAAAACCATGAATACGGTAAGGGGCTTCATGATTCGGAACAGAGATATTCCCGAAGCCTTCATGGCCGTGAGTTCGAAATTCTCGCCGAGGTTACCGAAAACCATCAGCGAGGCAAGCAAGACGGCCAGAGGGAGCGCCGTCGGCACCATTGTGAGTGCTGCATAGAAGAACAGTTCGCCTATAACGTCAACCGACAGACCTTTTCCGACCAGATCGTCGACAAAGCGCCAGAGGAACTGCATCAGCACAATGAACAGACAAATAAAAAACGTCATCATGAACAGCGGCAGAAACCGCTGAAGCATATATGTGTATAAACGTTTAATCATCATTGTCGGTAAAGCGCAAAATTGCAACGCAAAGATAGCGATTTTTTTCGTTACTCCCATACAAACGGTTGCTCTTGCAATCTGCATGGGGATTCGGAGGTCTCTAAAAAATATTTTTGAAGAAATAATCGCCAATGTTACTGAAATATCGAAATTAATTATTAACTTTGCAACCGCAAACAGCAAGGAGCGATGCTCGAGTGGCTGAAGAGGCACGCCTGGAAAGCGTGTATACGTCAAAAGCGTATCCCGAGTTCGAATCTCGGTCGCTCCGCAAATAAGAATCCCGCAAGCAGACTGCCTGCGGGATTTTTTGGCATTAATATTCATGAGACCCACGTTATACATAATCGCAGGATGCAACGGAGCCGGAAAAACAACGGCTTCCTATTCAGTTCTACCGGATTTGTTGGGTTGTCGTGAATTTGTCAATGCCGACGAGATTGCAAAAGGACTTTCGCCATTCAATCCCGAATCAGTCGCCATAGAAGCCGGCAAACTTATGATTCGCCGTATCAATACATTATTAGAACAAAGGAAAACATTTGCTATTGAAACAACACTCGCTACACGAAGCTACGCTTCACTTGTCCGCCGGGTACATGAACGGGGCTATAATGTTGTTCTTTTGTTTTTTTGGCTGCCGTCCCCCGAAATAGCTGTAAAACGTGTAGCCAAAAGGGTTAGCGAAGGCGGCCATAATATTCCTACCGAAACAATACATCGCCGTTATTGGTTAGGATTAGAGAATTTCTTCAATATTTTCACCGGTATTGTTGACAGCTGGAGTTTTTATGACAATCAGAATACTCCTTTGGAGCTGGCTAATGACGATAAGATTTTAAATTCAGAAACTTTCAACAGAATCAGAGAATCATGTCAGAACAAGAAAAACAAGAATTGAGAGACAAAATCAATAGAGGATTAAAGCAAGGTTATGAAAATCTTCTTCGCCTTAAAGCCTCCCTTGGTCAGGATATGGTGATTTCTGATGAAAACGGCCGTCCCCTTGTCGTGCCCGCAGCAGAGATTCTCGCCAAAGAAGTCAACGGAGCCACAGAGCAGAATCAAAAACAATAATATACTCTAATAATCTTTTTTCACGATATGAAAGCGCCGGCAAATCTGTCGGCGCTTTCACTTTTGAAGGTCTTACGCCCAAGAAAAGCAGGCGGCTTTAAAAACTTTCCTAGCTGCAGCAAGGTTATAATCTTAAACTACGAATTCGAAATGACTGCAAACATATTACTGTGGGTTGGAATTGCTCTGATTGTGATAGGCTGGGTTGAACTTGCCAGGCAAAGCGCAAAAGTTATAACACATAGAAAAGAGAATGAAAGATTTCCAGAGAAACAGAAAGGTATGCTCTACAAACGCAACATTTGCCGCCTTACTATGATAGGGGGCATCGTTATGATTATAATATCAGTGTTTATATAAACAAAAAGCGCTCCACGCGGGAACGCTTTTGTGACTCCTACAGGATTCAAACCTGTAACCTTCTGATCCGTAGTCAGATGCTCTATTCAGTTGAGCTAAGGAGCCTCACTAAACTACTACTAATTATGAAATGAAACCAAAAATTTCGTGACTCCTACAGGATTCAAACCTGTAACCTTCTGATCCGTAGTCAGATGCTCTATTCAGTTGAGCTAAGGAGCCTTGCAGCTTTGCTTTGCGAGTGCAAAGTTACTGCAAAAGTTTCAGTTTGCAAAATTTTTTTGAATAAATTTTTCATGTTCGGCAAAAAATAATGTTCTAAAACAGAATTTCGAGACGAAGTGAAGAATAAAGGCGTAGTTAGATAAAAAAAGCTCCGGAGAGGATTCTCCGGAGCTAAGGGGCGGTTACCTACTTTTCCACTTTCGCAGTATCATCGGCGTGGCGAGGTTTAACTTCTCTGTTCGGAATGGGAAGAGGTGGAGCCCTCGCGCTATGGCCACCTTAATATTGTTGCCGTCCAGGCGCTCTTGCCTGGCGTTATAAGTTGGAAAAGGATATCGGAAGCACTCGCAAATCTTTAATCGCTTACAGACTTCGATGCTGCGCCGCCGGCGGCTCTTTTCATCGGAGACTTTCGCCTCCTGCCGGCTTTTCTTAGTTTTTCAGAAAGGGTTTGGGTGATTAGTATCGCTCGGCTGTAGACGTTACCGCCTCTGCACCTGCGACCTATCGACGTCATCGTCTTTGACGACCCTTATATGGAGATCTTATCTTGAGGGGGGCTTCGTGCTTAGATGCTTTCAGCACTTATCCTGACCAGACGCGGCTACCCGGCTATGCCCCTGGCGGAACAACCGGTGCACCGGAGGTCTGTCCAACACGGTCCTCTCGTACTAGTGTCGGGGCCTCGCAAATCTCCTGCGCCCACAACAGATAGGGACCGAACTGTCTCACGACGTTCTGAACCCAGCTCGCG